>NZ_CP126242.1:1850560-2467413 GCF_030142045.1 Arthrobacter sp. zg-Y919
TGATGAACGCGCTGGTCCGCGGCGGCTGTCCGCGTGCCGGGCGCGCCGCCGCCCGCGCCCACACCGGCATGCACCGGCTCGACGCCGCCGGCAGCCGGAACTGCTGCCGGGGCCATCCCGGCCGGGTCCGCTGCTGCAGCGTGTTTTCCCCGAACCCGGCCCTGGGGTCCGGCGGCGGAAGTCTCGACGGGGATAACGACGTCGGCGATCGCCGCGGTGGCGGCATCATGGGCAACCATCAGCACGGTGACCGTGCCCCGGAGCCGGGAAAGTGCGGCCCGGACCGACGAGGCACTTTGCGCATCGAGGTGCGCCGTGGGTTCGTCCGCGAGCAGGATCCGGACCTCGGGACGGGCGGCGATCCGGGCCAGCGCACGCGCCACAGCCACCCGGCGCTGCTCCCCGGGGCTCAGGTCCCCGGCGGCGGCATCCAAAAGGTGGACGGCATGGATCTGTTCCAGTGCGGCCCGGGCGGCGGCGCGGCCCGGGCTTTCGCCGGCGTCCCATCCTCCGGCAGTGCCGCTCCCGGCAGCCGGGAAGCCCGCGTAGAGGGCGATCTCCTCCGCAACGGTGTCCTCGACCAGCACGGGATGCTGCGGGATCCAGGCCTGCGAGGCAGGGCCGATCCCGTTGACGGAACCGGCCAGCCGGGTGTCGCCGCCGTCGCGGCGCAGACCGGCCAGGACCTCAAGGACGGACGTTTTTCCTGCACCGCTCGGTCCGGTCAGCGCGGCGATGGTCCCTGCGGGCACCGTGAAACTGAGGTTCTCCACCGCCGGCTGCGGCCGTCCCTCGTACGTGATGGTCAGGTCCCGGACCTGCAGCTCCACACTTCCGGTATCCACTGCCAGCGGCCGGGCTTCGGGCGCCTTCAGTACCGCATTGGTCCGGTTCAATGCCTCGAGGCCGTCCTCACTGGCGTGGTGGGCGGTGCCCAGGTCGCGCAGCGGCTGGTAGCACTCGGGCGCCAGGATCAGTGCCAGCAGCCCCAGTTCCAGCGGCATGCCGCCGTGCACCAGCCGGACACCGATGAACACGGCCACCAGCGCCACCGAGATGGTGGCAATCAGTTCCAGGGCCAGCGAGGACATAAACGCCACCCGCAGGGTCGCCAGGGTGGTGACCCGGTAGCGGTCGGCCACGTCCCGCAGTGCCCGGGTCTGTGCCCGGGCCCGGCCCAGGCCCACCAGCACGGGCAGGCCCCTGGCCAGTTCAAGCATGTTGTCCGAGAGCCGGTTCAGTGCGTCCACGGCGGCTTCGGTCTTGTCCTCGGTGTGCAGGCCGATCAGGATCATAAACACCGGGATAAGGGGAACGGTCAGCACGATCGTGACTGCACTGACCCAGTCTGCGGCCAGGATGCGGGCTCCCACCAGCAGGGGCACGACGGCGCAGGTCACCAGGGCGGGCAGGTACTTGGAGTAGTAGTTGTCCAGTCCATCCAGGCCGCGCGTCAGCAAAACGCTCAGCGCGCCGCTGCCCATCCCCGGGACCGTGCCGCCGTCGGCCAGCACCCGAACGGACAGCTGACGGCGCAGCTCGTCCTTGACACCCGCGGCCGCCCGCTGAGCCACCGTGTCCTGGCCCCAGACGGCTACGGAGCGCAGCACGGCGCCCGCGGCACCGAGGAGGAACACCCGGTTCCAGTCGGGCCCGCCGGCTGCCAGTCCGGCGATGCCGCCGGCCACGGCATCGGCCAGCAGGACCAGTCCCGCGGCCTTGACGGCGGCAAGCAGCCCGAGGAGGTACAGCGCCCGGCGGCTGGTGGCGCTGACCGGCAGTACCGGTTTCACTGGTTCTTGAAGCTGTGGGGGGCGGGGATTGCCTCGGCGGAGACCCGCTTACGGAACACCCAATAGGTCCAGCCCTGGTACAGCACCACCACCGGCAGGCCGAACAAGGCTACCCAGCTCATGACCTTCAGGGCGTAGGGCGAGGCGGACGCATTTTCCACCGTCAGATTCCAGGCGGCATCGAGCGTGGAGGGCAGTACCACGGGGTACATGGAGGCGAAGATGGTCGCTGCTCCGGCCACCAGGAAGACGCCGAGGCTGATGAAGCCCAGACCCTCACGGCCCCGCCGCACGTAGATCCAGGCCAGGAGGGCTCCCACCACCGCAATCACCAGCAGGGGCAGCGTCCCAACCTTGGCATTCATGAACTGCACAATGATGGCCCACGCCGCCAGCGGCAGGATGCCGACGGGCAGCCAGCGCAGCACGATGCGCCGGGCACGGTCCCGGATCTCTCCGTCGGTCTTGAGCATCAGGAAGACACACGCATGGATCAGGCAGAAAGCCACCACGGCGACTCCGCCCAGAACTGCGTACGGAGTCAGCCAGGCAAACGCCCCGCCCACCCGGTCGCCGTTCTCGTTCAGCGGTAGTCCGGTGGTGGTCAGGCCAAGTGCGGCGCCGACGCCGAAGGCGGCCGTGAACGCACCTAGGGCATGGGCCCAGTCCCAGCGGTTGCGCCAGCTGTCGCTGTCATGCTTGCCGCGGTATTCGATGGAGACGGCCCGGAAGATGAGTCCGAGCAGGACGAAGACCAGCGGGATATACAGAGCGGAGAACAACGAGGCGTACCACAGGGGGAAGGCCGCGAAAGTCATCGCGCCGACCGTGATCAGCCAGACTTCATTGCCGTCCCACACCGGGCCGATGGTGTTGAGCAGCACCCGGCGGTCCTTCTCATTGCGGGCCATCAGCTTCAAGAGCATGCCCACCCCCAGGTCGAATCCCTCCAGGAAGAGGTAACCGACCCAGAGGAACGCAATCACAATGAACCAGAAAAGCGGTAGCGACATTACTTTCAGAGCTCCAGAAATGCCGGCAGCCGGCAGGTTGCAGGGTGTTCGGACAGGATCCGGAGGGTCGCCGTATGCACGGTTCCCCTCCGGAGAATCTCAGTAGGCGAAGTCGAGGACATCGTCCTTCTTCTTTCCGGGGCTGCCGTCCGGGTCGCCGCCGGCCGAATCGAGGCCGCCTGTGCCGCCGTCGTCGTTGCCCAGCAGATCCGGCATCGCTGCCGGGACGCCGCCGCGGACGAACTTGAACAGCAGCCGCACCTCCACGATCAGCAGGGCCAGGTAGACCAGCGTGAAGGTGATGACGGAGAACAGCAGCTCCCCCAGGCTCACGCCGGGCGAGACGGCTGCCGCGGTGAACATAAACACACCGTCGGAACCGGTGGGGTTCGGGGCCACCACGAACGGCTGGCGGCCCATTTCGGTGAAGATCCAGCCCGCGGAGTTGGCACCGAAGGGCGCCAGGATGCCGAACACAGCAAGGCGCATCAGCCACTTGGATTCAGGAACCGTGCCCTTGCGGACCACCCAGAGGGCGAAGGCTGCCGCGACGGCGGCGATGCCGCCGAAGCCGATCATGATGCGGAAGCCCCAGTAGGTCACGGCGAAGTTCGGCGTGTAGTCGATTTCGGCACCGGAGTTGACGCCGTACATCTCGTTGTCCGGAAGGTGGGTGCCGTAGGCGTCCTGGTACTGCTCCAGCAGGGTGTTGACGCCCCGGATTTCGGTGTCGAAGTCTCCGTTGGCGAGGAAGGACAGCATGCCCGGAATCTCGATCAGGGTGTCCACGTCCTCGCAGTCCGCCGCGCCGGGATCACCGATGGACAGCACGGAGAAGGATGTCCCGTCATGGCACGCGGCCTCCGCGGCGGCCATCTTCATGGGCTGCTGCTCGAACATCAGCTTGCCCTGCAGGTCACCGCTGACAGCGACGCCGGCAAAGGAGATCATGGCGACGACGGCACCGATGCGCAGGGACCGCAGCCACACTGCATGGTCGGTCTTGTCGCGGCCGATCGCGGCGTTTTCGCCCACCACCACGTTGCCCTTGGCATCCACGGTGTCAATGCCGTCGCGGCGCCGCTTCCAGAGGTGGTACCAGGCAATGCCGAGCAGGAATCCGCCGGCAACGGCAAAGGCACCGAAGATAGTGTGCGGGAACGCGACGAGCAGGGTGTTGTTGGTCAGGACGGCCCAGATGTCGTTCATGACGGGACGGCCATCCACCATTTCCACGCCCACGGGGTGCTGCATCCAGGAGTTCGCGGCGAGGATGAAGTAGGCCGAGAGCATGGAGGCCAGGGTGGTGATCCACAGGCACGCCAGATGGATCTTCGGCGGCAGGCGTTTCCAGCCGAAGATCCAGAGTCCGAGGAACACCGATTCGGTGAAGAAGGCCAGCAGGGACTCCAGCGCCAGCGGGGCGCCGAAGACGTCGCCGACGAAGCGGCTGTATTCACTCCAGGCCATGCCGAACTGGAACTCCTGGACCAGGCCCGTGGCCAGGCCGAGGATGAAGTTGATCAGGAACAGCTTGCCCCAGAACTTCGTCATTCGGAGGTACTGCTCTTTGCCGGTGCGCACCCAGGCGGTCTGCATGGTTGCCACCACGATCCCCAGCCCAATGGTCAGCGGGACCATGAGGAAGTGGTAGACGGTTGTGATGCCGAACTGCCACCGGGCGATATCCAGTGCTTCCACGCTTATGTCCTTCGGCTTGAGGAACGACTTCTACGCCACGTAGAATTCCTTACTTCTACACAGCGTAGAACAACTCCCGTAAGATTTCTACGTGATGTAGAACAATCCTCGGGAACGCGCTATATTAGTAAGTCTGGACCCGATCCAAGGGTCCGCCGGGGTCTCGATGAAAAAAGGATGCACATGGCAACGCTCGGTGAGCTGGAACGCGCAATGATGGATCTGCTGTGGGAATCAAACGAAGCAGCCACGGCCAATGAGCTCCGCGAGAAACTGGCCCAGCGTGAGGACTCCGCCGACGGCAAGGGCCTGGCGGTCACCACCGTGCTGACTGTTCTGTCCCGGCTGGAGAAGAAGTCCCTGGTCCAGCGTGAGCGTGACATTCGCCCCCACCGCTACCGTGCCGTGACCAGCCGCGCCGAACACACGGCCGAACTCATGCATGAAGCCCTTGGAACTGCGAATGACCGGGAAGCCGTGCTGGCCCGGTTCGTCGGCTCCGTCTCCGACACCGAGGCACAAATGCTGCGCAGGCTGCTCGGCGCCTAGCACCGGCACCCCGGGTGTTCTGGGCCTCCTACGCACTGGCTGCGCTGGCGATTGTGCTGGCGTGGCCCGTTCCGGTTCTTCTTTCGCGGGCGCAATGGCCCGCGCGCTCCCCCTTTACGGCCATGGTCCTGTGGCAGGCGATAGCCCTCGCGGGCGGCCTGTCGATGATCGGGGCCATGCTTACCTGGGGCCTTGAACCACTGGGCAACAACCTGCTGGCCGGTCTGCACGGACTCTGGCGCATCCTTCTGGAGGGCGCTCCGGCCAGCACCCTGGGACTGGTCCACGTCTTTGCCCTCAGCGCGGCGACGCTCCTGAGCATCCATCTGGTGTTCACCCTGCTGCTGACGTACTACCGCATCCTGCGTGGCCGGCACCGGCACCGGGACATGCTCAACCTGCTCAGTTCCCCTTCGGCGGATACTCCTGCCACGCTGGTCATCCAGCATCCGACACCGGTGGCCTACTGCCTGCCCGGCGGCGCACGTTCGGTGACCGTGCTCTCCGACGGGCTGCTGAATATGCTCTCCAAGGATGAGCTTTCCGCAGTGCTGACCCATGAACGGGCCCACCTGGCCCAGCACCACCACCTCCTGCTGTGGGCCTTCGCAGCCTGGCGTGCGGCCCTTCCGTGGCTGCCGACGTCGCTGCTGGCCCAGCGCTCGGTCAACGAACTCATTGAAATGCTCGCCGACGACGAGGCGCTGGCGAAGGTGGACCGGATGACCCTCGTCCGCGCGGTGGCCATCGTCGGCTCGGGTTCCCCGGCACCGGACACTTCAGGTCCCGCACAGCCCCTGGCCTTGGGCAGCCCGGAGGGAACCGAACCGCTGGGCACTGCAGGCCGGCTCAGCCGGCTGCTGACACCGCAGCCGCCGCTGCCCCGCTGGCAGCAGTGGGGCGTACTGTGCCTCTCGGTCCTGCTGCTCGCCGTACCCACCACACTGCTGATGGCTCCGGGTCTCTTGGATTAGCACTGCCTGCTGGATGCGCCGAGCTTGACCCCGGCACGACCGTCAGGCGTCGATCCGGTCCCGGTCCAGCATGGCGGCGCCGGCGATGATGAAGTCCTTGCGGGGCGCCACGTCGCTGCCCATCAGCAGCTCGAATGCCTGCTCGGCTGCGGCCGCCTCGGAGATCCGGACCCGGCGCAGGGTGCGGTGGCGCGGGTCCATGGTGGTTTCAGCCAGCTGGCCGGCGTCCATTTCGCCCAGGCCCTTGTACCGCTGGATCGGCTCCTTGTAGCGCTTTCCTTCCTTCTCCAGGCGGTCCAGCACCTGGTGCAGCTCCTTTTCGCTGTAGGTGTAGACCATCTCGTTGCTCTTCGAGCCCGCGTTGATGACTTCCACGCGGTGCAGCGGCGGCACCGCGGCGTAGACCCGCCCCGCATCGACCAGCGGCCGCATGTAACGGAAGAACAGCGTGAGGAGCAGGGTGCGGATGTGGGCACCGTCGACGTCGGCGTCGGTCATGAAGATGACCTTGCCGTAGCGGGCGGCGTCCAGCTGGAAGCTGCGGCCGGAGCCTGCGCCGACCACCTGGATCAGGGCGGCGCACTCGGCGTTGGACAGCATGTCCGCGACGGAAGCTTTCTGCACGTTGAGGATCTTGCCGCGGATCGGCAGCAGCGCCTGGTAGTCCGAGGAGCGGGCGAGCTTGGCGGTGCCGAGCGCGCTGTCGCCCTCCACGATGAACAGTTCCGACCGTTCCTGGTCATCGATCCGGCAGTCCGCCAGCTTGGCGGGCATGGTGGAGGTTTCCAGGGCGTTCTTCCGCCGCTGGGTCTCCTTGTGCACGCGGGCGGAGATACGGGACTTCATCTCCGCCACCACCTTTTCCAGCAGCTGCGAGGACTGAGCCTTGTCAGCACGGGCGGTGGAGTTCAACCGGGCGGTGATCTCCTTCTCCACGACCTTGCTCACGATGGCACGTACGGCGGAGGTGCCGAGGATTTCCTTGGTCTGGCCCTCGAACTGGGGTTCGGCGAGGCGGACGGTCAGCACCGCGGTCAGCCCGGCGAAAACGTCGTCCTTTTCGATCTTGTCGTTGCCTGCCTTGAGCTTGCGGGCATTGGCTTCGATGACCTTGCGGAACGTCTTCAGCAGGCCCTGTTCGAACCCGGTCTGGTGCGTTCCACCCTTGGGCGTGGCAATGATGTTCACGAAAGAGCGGATGGTCGTTTCGTAGCCGATCCCCCAGCGCAGGGCGATATCCACCTCGGCCTCGCGCTCAATTTCGGTGATCCGGCTGTGCCCGTTCTCATCCAGCACCGGCACGGATTCCTTGAACTTTCCGGAGCCGTGCAGCCGCCAGATGTCGGTCACCGCGGCGTCGGCGGCCAGGTACTCGACGAACTCGCCGATGCCGCCGTCGTGGTGGAAGACCTCCTCCACCGGGCCGTTTTCCCCCGGGGTTCCGGGCAGGCGGCGTTCGTCGCGCAGCGTGATCCGCAGGCCGGGCACCAGGAAGGACGTCTGGCGGGCGCGGGCCTGCAGCTCGGTGTAGGAGAACTTTGCGTCCGGGGTGAAGATCTGCCGGTCGGCCCAGTAGCGGATCCGGGTACCGGTGACGCCGCGCTTGGCCTTGCCGACAACTTCCAGCCGCGAACTGTCCAGGAACGGAGAGAACTTGGCCTCGGGGCCGGGCTTCCGTCCGGTGTCGTCGAAATGCCCGGGCTCGCCGCGGCGGAAGGCCATCTGGTAGGTCTTGCCTGCACGGTCCACCTGGACGTCGAGGCGGGAGGACAGTGCGTTGACCACGCTGGCGCCCACGCCGTGCAGCCCGCCCGAGGCGGCGTAGGATCCGCCGCCGAACTTGCCGCCTGCGTGCAGCTTGGTGAACACCACTTCGACGCCGGACAACCCGGTTTTCGGTTCGATATCCACCGGGATGCCGCGTCCGTCGTCGTGGATTTCCACTGAACCGTCCGGGTGCAGGATGACCTTGATGCTCTGTCCGAAGCCAGCCAGCGCTTCGTCGACCGAATTGTCGATGATCTCCCACAGGCAATGCATCAGGCCGCGTGAGTCGGTGGACCCGATATACATGCCGGGACGCTTGCGGACGGCCTCCAGCCCTTCCAGTACGGAAAGGTGCCGGGCAGTGTAATCAGAACTAGGGGGCGCCACGTGTGTTGAAACTCCTTGGTGCCGGCTCTTATGCCGGTAGGGATATCCGGAACAATCAGGAACTCCTCCTAGGTTAATCCCCGGCGGTGACACTTTGGCCCAACGACTCAGCCGGGTGAGTCTGGCCACATAGCCTGCCGCGATGGGTACGCGTAGAGCGAAAGGCGGCCCAACCTGCACGGGACGGGGTGTCAAAGGTGGTTATATGAAGTATCAACACCCTTGAGGAGGCAACTCATGACAGCAGCAGTAGCAACCCGTGAGCTGAACAGCCTGGACCGCTGCGACCGTTGCGGCGCACAGGCATATGTACGTGCAGTACTGGAATCCTCCGGTGGGGAACTGCTTTTCTGCGGGCACCACGCACGGGCGGTCGAGGCAAACCTCCGTCCGCTCACCTCGGAATGGCAGGACGAGACGTCACGCCTGAACGAGAAGGCACCCGTCCCTGCAGAGTAAACAGGCCGTGACCTGTAGGCGCCACGGAGTAACGTCCGCTTGCGACGCCGCGTACCAAGCTTGAAGTAATCCCCTTCCGGGTCGGAAGGGGATTTCTTTTTGCCTCCCGGGGCCAGGAGCGTGGGTCTGGATACAGCCGCTCCCGGGTAGACGACGGCACTCCGGACATTAAGCACCCCGGACATACAACAGGCCGGACATACAACAGCACCCCGTCCGCCGAAGCGGAACGGGGTGCAATTGGCGGATTCAACCAGCCGGGCGGTCCTAGTCCAGGTAATCCCGCAGGACCTGGGACCGGGACGGGTGGCGCAGCTTGGACATGGTCTTGGATTCGATCTGGCGGATACGTTCACGGGTGACCCCGTAAACCTTTCCGATTTCATCCAAGGTCTTCGGCTGGCCGTCGGTGAGGCCGAAACGCATCGCCACGACGCCGGCTTCGCGCTCGGAGAGGGTGTCCAGCACCGAGTGCAGCTGCTCCTGGAGCAGCGTGAAGCTCACGGCATCAGCGGGGACAACGGCTTCGGAGTCCTCAATGAGGTCACCGAACTCGGAGTCGCCGTCTTCACCCAGCGGGGTGTGCAGGGAGATCGGTTCGCGGCCGTACTTCTGGACCTCGACAACCTTTTCGGGTGTCATGTCCAGTTCCAGTGCCAGCTCTTCGGGAGCGGGCTCGCGGCCCAGGTCCTGGAGCATCTGGCGTTGGACGCGTGCCAGCTTGTTGATGACTTCCACCATGTGCACCGGGATACGGATGGTGCGGGCCTGGTCCGCCATGGCGCGGGTGATGGCCTGGCGGATCCACCAGGTGGCGTACGTGGAGAACTTGAAGCCCTTGGTGTAGTCGAACTTCTCCACGGCGCGGATGAGGCCCAGGTTGCCTTCCTGGATCAGGTCCAGGAAGAGCATGCCGCGGCCGGTGTAGCGCTTGGCCAGGGACACGACGAGGCGAAGGTTCGCTTCGAGCAGGTGGTTCTTGGCACGCTTGCCGTCGTGGGAAACCCACTGCAGCTCGCGCTTGAGCTTGGGATCCATGTCCGGATCGGCTGCGAGCTTCTCTTCGGCGTACAGGCCGGCTTCGATCCGCAGTGCGAGGTCGACTTCCTGCTCTGCATTCAGCAGGGCGACCTTGCCGATCTGCTTCAGGTAGTCCTTGACCGGGTCCGCCGTGGCGCCGGCGGATACGACCTGCTGGGCAGGTGCGTCGTCATCGTCGGCGTCCGAGTACACGAAACCGGATCCCGTGGGTGCTGCTGCGGCATCTCCGGCTTCGGCGGCATCTGCATCGGGCTCGGCCTCGTTGGCCTCGACCTCTTCATCGACCTCGGGCTTGGCAGCCTTGGCGGTCTTGGCAGCGATCTTTCGTCCGGCTGCGGTGGTGCCGGCCTTCGCCGGAGCCTTCCGGGCCGCCGGCTTGCGGGCCGTCTTAGCGGCGGTCTTTTCGCCGGAAGCGGCCTCCTTCGCGGCAGCCGCGGACGGGGCCTCAGTTGCGGCAGTGCGCTTATTTGCAGTGTCAGTCTCTTCGACTGCAGTTGTCTTTCTCGGCGACACAGAAAACCTTTCATACGGCGGGTTGTGGCGCCGCCAATGGGGGCAACACCACTATGACCCTGTCAAGTCCGTGCTTCTATCCAAGTGTTTCGGTTAGGTCTGTTCCTGGTAGAACACACCGTGCCGGTGATTTGTTCCGCTGGCCACAGGGACTGGCAGTTCAAAGGACACTTGATACACGAACCCGACCGGGTCTCGGTTCCCATTGTCGCACGTTTTCCCTTCCACTACAGCACGGCTTCGCCTCCTTCACCCGTCCCGGTTCCCGGGCCAGGATCCCTCACGTGTGCGGGCCCAGTCGGGAAGGACGCCGGTGCCGAGCAGTTCACGCAGCAGCAGCGCGAGGCGGTATCCGGGGCACGCCTCGAGTGCGCGCTCCAGGTAGACGTGGGCCCGGGAGCCTCTCCCCCGGGCCCATTCGATCCAGGCAAGGAGTGAGAGCAATCCCGCCCTCACATCGCCCTCGGCTGCGGGCACCAGATCGGTGAACACTGCATGGGCACGGTCCAGCCGGGCCCAGTCCGGGGCGGAAGGTCCCCGTCCCACCAGCAGGCTGCGGAAATCCGCGGCTGCATGCCTTCGGGGGCGTGGCAGCAGGGGCACGGCCCCGGACTCCGCGGGGAACGCATCCCGGGGTGCACCACCGGGCCGCACAGGTGGATGGTCCTGCCGCCGGAGCATGCCGTTTGCTTCCGCACCCTCCAGTGCCGGGCCTTTCCCTACAGCGGCCAGGACCAGCAGCGCATCCCGGATTCCGCGGTCCCCTAGGCTGGCCAGAAGGAATCCTGTGCCTTCGGGATCACTGTGCAGCCGGTCTCCGTGCGGACTGCCAGGAGTGGGTCCGCCTGCAGGGGGTGCGCCGCCGGCAGGGGCGGCGGCACCGAAACAGTCCGACCATGCCTCCAAAGTGGCTTGGAACTGTTCGCGTTCACACCACTGCCCGGCCAGCTGCTCCACGAAGCGGGCCTGTGCTGCGGCCACCTCCTGTTGATTGGTCCACTGCCCTGGGAAGGACTCTCCCACCGCCCGTTCAATCGACGCCGCGAAAGCGCTGCCGCGGTAGACCAGTTCGGTATTCAACCTGCTGTCGGCTATCCGTGACCGCGGCGTGCCGGGCCACGGGCAGCAGTCCGTCCGGGTGCAGAAATAATCCCGCCAGGTCTCCGGACCCACCAGCCAGCCGTCCTGCAGCGGAACACCCGCCGCGGCAAGTTCTTTCTCCAGCCTGCGGACCAGCGGCCTGTACGGCGGGTGCGCCGGATCCCGCCACGGCGCCTCCGTGTACATGGCCATCAGCACGCCGTCGGCCTCCGTATCGGACGCCAGGAACCTGGCGGCAGTGGCTGCATACGCACCGTTCGTCCCGCTCTTCGCTGCGGCCCCAGGCGGCAGGTCAACACGCAGTGTGGCGCCGACCCGGCCGCCGCACAAGGCCAGGAACACCAGCGAGCTGCGGGGCTCAAAGCCCAGCGTGTGCGGGATCAGGCTGAGGATGTCCTCCGGGGCGTTGACGCGGTAGGGGTTGCGCGGGGTGCCGTCAGCCGGTTCTGTGCTCATGGCCCAAGGTTTCCCGGATGCAGGCGCCCGGAACAGCTCCGCTCCGTTGGCTGTGCGTCCGGCGCTGATGGAGCCGCACATTCGGCGGCAGTGGAGGACGGGTGGGACCGGTCAGGCGCCATGCCAAAGCGCTGCGCCAGCCGGCGGCGGAACGCTCACCTCCAGCGGAAGACCCTGGCAGCCAGTGCAGCGCAGATAACGGTCCAGCCAAGCATGACCAGGAAGGGCGCCACGGTGAGGCTTCCTCCGTACCAGGCCGCGGTCAGTGCCTGGGTCATGGAGCCGAGGGGGCTGAAGGCCGCGATCTGCCGGATACCGTCGGGCATCAGCGGTCCCGGTGTCCACAGTCCGGCAGTGAACATACACAGCATGAAGACCACGAACCCGATGCCGTAGGCATTCTGGGCCGTCCCCGCCAGGGCGGCGATCACAGAGCCCACGGCCATCATGGCGGCCGCGCCGCAGACCAGGACGAGCACCACAACGCCGGGGCTTTCCGGCATCAGGCTGCCAAACACCAACCGTGAAACCAGGACCGCGGCAGCCACCGCAGCGGCGAGCGACACGGCGCTCACAATCCACTGGGCGAAGAGGATCCGGTTTGCCCCGACAGGCGTCACGCCCAGGCGGCGCAGGACGCCGGTCTCCCGGTAGCCGCTGATCGCGGATGGATAGTTGGTGACGGCCACGCTGGCCAGGGCGACGGCAATGGACAACGGCACGAGAAGGTCAATCAGGCGGAGGTTGGCATAAACGGGATCGCTGCCTCCCATCGGGACCCGGGTGCCGGGAATGATGAAGCCCTGCAGCAGCAGGATCGCCGAGGGCAGCACCAGTGCCATGAAAATGCTTACCGGGTTGCGCAGATACAGTGTGGCCTCAGCCCGCGTCAGTGCTCCCAGCGCCCGCATGCTCTTCCCTTCACTCTGCTGCCGGCTGCTCGATGAACGCCAGATACGCATCCTCGAGGGCGCCGGCCCCGTCGGCACCGGCACCGGTAACGGCAAGCAGTTCCGCCGGAGTGCCCACGAACCGTGTCCGGCCGGCGTCGATGATTGCCAGGCGGTCGCACAGGCGCTCGACGTCGTCAAGGTAGTGGGTCACGAGCACCACCGTGATGCCGCTGTCCTTCACCTGCTGAACCAGCTGCCGGACATCGCGCCGGCCCTGGGGGTCGAGTCCGGTGGTCAGCTCGTCGAAGACCACCACGTCAGGGTTGCCAATGAGTGCGAGGGCAATCGAGAGCCGCTGCTTCTGCCCGCCCGAAAGACTGCCAAAAGGACGCTTACGGTGCTTCTCCAGCCCGACCGTCCGCAGCAGTTCCGGGACGTCCGCGGGGGTGGGGTAGAACGCGGCGAACAAGCGCAGCGCTTCCCCTACACGGAGGGCGGGAGGAAGCGCCGTGGACTGGAGCTGGTAGCCGACGCGGCCGCGCACCGTTGCCCGGTCCTTCGCGGGATCCACTCCCAATACCTCGATCCGGCCGCCGTCGGGCCGCAGCGCGCCGGCTACGCATTCGACCGTCGTCGTTTTGCCGGCGCCGTTGGGACCGAGGATTCCGAAGGTTTCACCCGCCTGGATCGAGAACGTGACGTCCGCCAGGGCAACAACGTCCCGGAATGTCTTGGAGAGTCCACTCGCGCTTACCACCGTGCCGGTGGGCGCCTGTGCCCTGGTCATGCGGATCATTCTGGCGGCGGTGCCGAACAGGGTCAAGGGTGCCCGGCGGTGTGCGCGGCTAAGGGTTTTCCGGCCTCCGGCGTTCCTCGCGGCGGCGCTGCCGTTCGCGTGCCAGCGCGGCGCGGAGCGGCGGCAGCGGCGATCCTTCGTCCGCCAGCCGCGAACGGATCGTGGCGCGGGTCCGCAGGATCCCCACCACGCCCACTGCCATCACGGCGAACTGCACGGACAGGGCGATCCGGAAGGAGTCCAGGGCGTACAGATCGCCGCCCGAGAACCCACTGTTGTTCAGCACGTCCAGCACCACCCCGATCAGGTACATGCTGACCAGGGACGCGATGAAGCCGCCGATATTGACGATCCCCGTGGCAGTGCCCAGACGGGAGCTGGGGTTGTAGGTCCTGGCGAAGTCGAAGCCGATCATGGAGCCGGGACCGCCGATGGCCAGCAGCGCCACCAGGAGCACCAGCAGCCACAGCGGCGCCGGTCCGGGATACAGCAGGACGGCGGCCCATCCGGCTGCCATGGCGGCGGCAATCAGGAGCACCATGGTGGAGCGGCGCAACGGGTGCCGGCCCACCCACGAGCCCATCCACGGACCGCAGACAATGGCCACGACCACGAAGAAGGTCATCAGGCCGGACGCAACGGCGGAGGAGACTCCTTCGGCACTGACGAGATACGGGAATCCCCACATCATGACGAATACCGTGCCGGGGAACTGCACGGTGTAGTGCGTCCACATGCCCAGCCTGGTTCCGGGCTGGGCGAAGGCCTGCGCCAGGGAGGTGCCGGTCTGCCGCAGGGGCAACGGCACGGGGG
Source organism: Arthrobacter sp. zg-Y919 (assembly GCF_030142045.1). Taxonomy (NCBI): domain Bacteria; kingdom Bacillati; phylum Actinomycetota; class Actinomycetes; order Micrococcales; family Micrococcaceae; genus Arthrobacter; species Arthrobacter sp. zg-Y919. The sequence goes on from NZ_CP126242.1 coordinate 1,864,817, forward strand.
CTTCACCGCCGGCGGGCCGGTTCCGTACACACGCCAGGACCAGGACCAGCGCGAGGAGGGACAGGGACGCAGCAGACAGGAACGCCGTGCTCCAGCCGAAGCGGTGCAGCACAAAGGCAAAGGGAATGGCACTGGCAATCTGCCCCAGCTGCCCAACGATGCCGGTGTACTGGGTCAGGACAGGGATCCGCCTGCCGGAGAACCAGGCGGGCAGCAGACGCAGCACGGAAATAAAGGTCAGCGCGTCACCCGCGCCGACCAGGGAGCGCCCAAGGATGCCGGCACCTACGGATTCGGCGCCTGCCAGCTGGAGCTGGCCGGCAAGCATCAGCGCCGCCCCTCCGGCGATCAGCAGCCGGGGACCGAACCGGTCCACCAGCACGCCCACGGGTATCTGGAGCCCGGCGTAGACCAGGAGCTGCACCACCGTAAAGATGGACAGGATGGACGCCGTCGCGGAAAAGCGCTCGGTGGCTTCGATGCCGGCCACGCCGAACGTCGTGCGCTGGGTCACCGCCACCATGTAGGCGAAAACGCCGACGCCCCAGACGATCCAGGCCCGGGTTCCGTTCACTGGTGCGCCTGCCCCGGGCGGGGGCCGTTAGGTGCGGCCTCAGCCCGGGCCGGGCCGCCCGTCGTCGCTGCCGTGGCCTTCAACCGTGCCCTCGGTGGCATCTGGTGCAATCTCCTGATCTGTTGTACCGCTCGCCGGGGTGGCTGCGGGGCCGTGCTGGTTTTCCGGCCAGAGCGCCTCCGATTCCTCTTCGGCCTGCGGGCTGGCCAGATAGGCCTCCACCGCAGCTCCGATTTCTTCGGCGTCCGCCAGCTCGTCATTATCCTTGACCAGCAGGGAGCGCAGCACGGTGCTTTCGGTGTATTGGTCGTAGCGCTTCTCCAGCGTGGCCACCACGCCCTTGACCTCCGCCGACGCCTCCACCTGTTCGGCTATCTGGCGCTCCACGTCGCGGCCGACCTCGCGGAGCCGGTCGGTGGGCAGCACCAGCGAGGCCGCGGCACCGAGGTACTCGAGGCCGGCGACGGCGGCAGGCGGGAACTCCGCCTCGGCAAGGTAATGCGGGACATGCACCACGTGCCCGACGACGTCGACCCCGGCCTCGACGAGGCGCAGTTCCAGGACGTGCCCGACGGCGGCCTGCACCTGTGCGATCGGGGTCCAGGAGCTGATCCCCTCGATCAGGTCGGGCCGGTTGCCGTGCGCGGTCACACCGATGGGACGCGTATGCGGAACGGGCATCGGAATGGAGTGGACCCAGCTGACGAGGGTCACTTCGAAGGCCTTCACCAGGTGCAGCACGGCGGCCGTGAAGCGTTCCCACTGCAGGTCGGGCTCGAAGCCGGTCAGGAACAGGAACGGCTCCCCCAGCCCGTCATACATCCGGTGCAGTTCAAGCCGCGGCGGCTCATAGTCGCTGAGGTGGTCCTCCACGAAGGAAATCTGCGGCCGGCGGCTGCGGTAGTCAATGAGCTGGTCGGCGTCGAAGGTGGCCACCAGATCATGGTCCAGGGCGTCGAAAAGTTCATCCCGGATCTGGCTGACCACATGGCCGGCCTCGCCAAAGCCGGTGAACCCGGCCAGCATCGTCAGGCCGGTGAGGTCCCCGGATTCCGCGACCTCCGGATTCAGATTAAACAGGGTCAACGGATCGAGCATGTCTTACCCCTCCCGGGAACTCATCGCGTGCGCTCTTGGCACAGGACGGTATCCACCGGTGGTCCGGCTGCTTTTAACCGCTGCTGTGCCCTTACTCAAGGGTAAACGCACGGACAGGCCGGTTTCATTCCACGGCCGGCGCGGACGGCCGCAACGATGCGGCGCGGGGGCGTTCAGAGACTACGATCGGTGGAATAAGCGCAAAGCAACACAGAAACGTGAGGAAGCAGCTTCGTGAACAAAGCCAGTGAACCCAGCCTGTCGGCCGTATCCCGGGACGGACGGAAGGTCTCCGCCAGTGCCCTCGTGATCGGCGTCGGCCAGACACCCGAGGGTCCCGTCCTGATTGAGAGCCCGCTTTCCCCCAAGGCGTCTGCTGCGCTGGCCGCTTCACTGCCGCTGCTCGGCGTCACCGGCGCAGCCGATGAAGTCCACCGCCTGCCCGGACTTCCCGAGGTCGACGCCGAGATGCTGGTCCTCACCGGCCTGGGTCCGGTTTCAGCCGGCGTGGCCCTGACCGAGGAATCCCTCCGCCGCGCTGCGGGTTCGGCCGTCCGCCAAATTGCCGGCACCACTTCCGTGGCCCTCGCCCTCCCGGCCGGCACGGTGGCCGACGCCGCCGCCGTCGCCGAGGGTGCCCTGCTGGGTGCCTACAGCTTCACCGAACACCGCAGTGCCGCCACGGTGGACAAGGTTCCCGCGCCGGTCGCCGAAATCACGGTTATTACTGCAGCCGCGGATGAGAAGGCACTCCGGCCCGCTCTGGAGCGCGCCCGTATCCTCGGGCGTGCCGTGAACGCCACCCGCACCCTCGTCAACCAGCCGCCGAGCCACCTCTACCCGGAAACCTTCGCAGCTGCTGCCAAGGACCTGGCCAAGTCGCTGCCGGTGAAGGTCACGGTCATGGATGAAAAGAAGCTTGAACGTGAAGGCTTCGGCGGAATCCTCGGCGTGGGCAAGGGCTCGGCCCGTCCCCCGCGCCTCGTAAAGCTCGAATACGCGCCGCTGCGGTCCAAGGTCAAGCTGGCCCTCGTCGGCAAGGGCATCACCTTTGACTCCGGTGGACTGTCCCTGAAGCCTGCCGCCGGCATGCAGGCCATGAAGTCGGACATGGGCGGCGCCGCCGTCGTGCTGAACGCGCTGCTGGCCATCGCTGAACTGGGGCTCCCCATCAAGGTGACCTCATGGCTCTGCATTGCGGAGAATATGCCTTCCGGCACCGCCCAGCGCCCCTCCGACGTAATGACCACCTACGGCGGACGTACCGTTGAGGTCCTGAACACCGACGCCGAGGGACGGCTGGTGATGGCTGATGGCCTGGTCGCCGCCAGCGAGGAAGCCCCCGACGCAATCATCGACGTGGCCACCCTGACCGGCGCCCAGATGATCGCCCTGGGCAACCGCGTTTCCGCGGTCATGGGTGAAGAAGGGGTCCGCGACGCCGTCAAGGCAGCAGCGGACCGCGCCGGCGAGCTGTTCTGGCCCATGCCGATCCCGGAAGAGCTGCGCGCGAGCCTGGACTCGCAGGTGGCCGACATCGCCAACCACGGGGAGCGTTTCGGCGGCATGATGACCGCCGCCACCTTCCTGCGCGAATTTGTCGGGGAAGTCAACGGAACCAAGATCCCGTGGGCACACCTGGACATTGCGGGACCGGCCTTCAACGAAGGCTCTCCCTACGGCTACACGCCGAAGGAAGGCACCGGCGTCGCTGTCCGCACTCTGGTGGCCTACGCGGAAGACGTCGTGGCCCGCGCCTCATAGCATCGAATCCGGTTCCGTGAAACGGAACTGACGGTTGTGGCAGGTGTTTCTCATTACACTTCGCCCCCTACTGCCTGTGTCCAAGTGGATGCTGGTGGTAGGGGGCGATAGGGTGAGGACTGATCACAAACGCCCAATAACTCATCGGCGCGCAAGGGCGCGTCAACGAATACGCGAGGGAGCGTCCAAGTGGCCGATAAGGCAGCTGCGCAAGAGTTCGACATCCTGATCCTCGGCGGAGGCAGCGGCGGCTACGCCGCGGCACTGCGCTCCGTGGAGTTGGGATTCTCCGTAGGCCTCATTGAAAAGGGAAAGCTGGGCGGCACCTGCCTCCACAACGGCTGCATCCCCACCAAGGCGCTGCTGCACTCCGCCGAAATCGCGGAGAACGCCAAGACGGCCTCGAAGTACGGCATCAACGCCACCTTCGACTCCATCGACATGACCGCAGTGAACGCCTACAAGGACAACATCATTGCGGGCAAGTTCCGCGGCCTCCAGGGCCTGATCAAGTCCAAGGGCATCACCGTCATCGAGGGCGAAGGCAAGCTCACCAGTGAAAAGACCATTGAGGTCAACGGCGAGACCTACACCGGCAAGAACATCATCCTGGCCACCGGCTCCTACTCCCGTTCACTGCCGGGACTGGAAATCGGCGGCAAGGTCATCACCTCGGACCAGGCCCTGCAGATGGACACCGTACCCAAGAGCGCGGTCATCCTCGGCGGCGGCGTTATCGGCGTCGAATTCGCTTCGGTCTGGAACTCCTTCGGTGTGGACGTCACCATTGTTGAGGGCCTGCCCTCCCTGGTCCCGAACGAAGACGCAGCGATCATTAAGCAGCTGGAACGCGCCTACAAGAAGCGCGGCATCAAGTTCAGCACCGGCATCTTCTTCGACAACGTCCAGCAGAACGACGACGGCGTCGTCGTCACGCTGGCCGACGGCAAGACCTTCGAAGCCGACCTGCTGCTCGTGGCCGTGGGCCGCGGCCCCGTCACCGCCAACCTGGGCTACGAAGAAGCCGGCCTCACCATGGACCGCGGCTTCGTTATCACCAACGACCGCCTGCACACCGGCGTCGGCAACATCTACGCCGTGGGCGACATCGTCCCCGGCCTGCAGCTGGCCCACCGCGGCTTCCAGCAGGGCATCTTCGTTGCCGAGGAAATCGCCGGCCTGAAGCCGGTGGTCGTCGACGACGTCAACATTCCCAAGGTCACCTACTGCGAGCCGGAAATCGCCTCGGTCGGCCTGACCGAAGCCAAGGCCAAGGACAAGCTGGGTGCCGAGAACGTCGAGGTCCAGGAATACAACCTGGCCGGCAACGGAAAGACCTCCATCCTCGGTTCCTCCGGCCTCATCAAGATGGTGCGCGAGAAGGACGGCCCCATCGTGGGCGTCCACATGATCGGCGGCCGCATCGGCGAGCAGATCGGCGAAGCCCAGCTGATCGTCAACTGGGAGGCGTACCCTGAGGATATTGCCAGCTTGATCCACGCGCACCCGACCCAGAACGAGGCGTTGGGCGAGGCTGCGATGGCCCTGGCCGGCAAGCCCCTTCACGGTTAATAGCTCAAGATTCACTCCCCGCGGCCGCCTCCGGATTAACCGGAAGCGGCCGCGGGAAATCATCACCAGCACCAGCGGCACGGCTGGTCACAAAAGATCTAACAAGGAGAAACGGGGACAATATGTCTGAAACCGTGAACTTACCAGCCCTTGGTGAAAGCGTCACCGAAGGCACCGTCACCCGCTGGCTGAAGAACGTGGGCGACCGCGTCGAGGTCGACGAGCCCCTGCTCGAGGTATCCACCGACAAGGTCGACACCGAGATCCCCTCCCCCGTGGCCGGCGTGATCGAGGAAATCCTCGTGGCCGAAGACGAAACCGCCGAGGTCGGTGCAGCACTCGTGCGCATCGGCGACGGTTCCGGGTCCGGCGAACAGCAGGACGACGGCGGCAGTGCCGCCAACCAGGAAGCTCCCGCAGAGGAAGCTCCGGCTGAAGAGGCTCCGGCCCCGGCTGCTGAAGAGGCTCCGGCCGCCGAAGAAGCTCCCGCTGCTGAATCCGGCTCCGGTGAAGGCACCGAAGTGACCCTCCCCGCCCTGGGCGAGTCCGTCACCGAAGGTACCGTCACCCGCTGGCTCAAGGCAGTGGGCGACGACGTCGAAATGGACGAGCCGCTGCTGGAGGTGTCCACCGACAAGGTCGACACCGAGATCCCCTCCCCCGTGGCCGGCAAGCTGCTGGAAATCCGGGTCAACGAAGATGACACCGCCGAGGTTGGCTCCGTGCTGGCTGTTATCGGTTCCGGTGCTTCGGCACCCGCCAAGGCAGAGCCGAAGAGTGCCGAGCCCGTAGCGGCCGCCTCGAAGGACGAGCGCGAAGCTCCGGCCGTTGAGCCGGAAAAGCAGGAAGCCCCCAAGGCTGAAGCCCCGAAGGAGGAGGCTCCCAAGCAGGAAGCCCCCAAGGCCGAGGCTCCGAAGCAGGAAGCTCCCAAGCAGGAAGCATCCAGCGGTTCCAACGACGGCGGCACCTACGTCACTCCGTTGGTGCGCAAGCTCGCCAACGAGCACGGTGTTGACCTCTCCAGCATCAAGGGTTCCGGCGTTGCCGGCCGCATCCGCAAGCAGGATGTGCTCGAAGCCGCCGAGGCCAAGAAGGCCGCCTCGCAGCAGCCGGCAGCAGCCGCTCCCGCAGCCGCAGCCTCCGAGAAGGCAGCGCCGGCAAGGATCAGCGAAGCCAGCGCCAAGCTGCGCGGCACCACGGTCAAGGCACCCCGCATCCGCCAGACCATCGCGCGCCGCATGCGCGAGTCCCTGGAGGAGTCGGCACAGCTGACTCAGGTCCACGAGGTCGACATGACCCGCATCGCGGCCCTGCGCCAGAAGGCCAAGGGCAGCTTCCAGCAGCAGAACGGCGCGAAGCTGACCTTCCTGCCGTTCATCGCCAAGGCAGTTGTCGAGGGCCTGAAGCAGCACCCGGTCCTCAACGCCTCCTACGACAACGAGACGCAGGAGATCACGTACCACGACTCCGAGCACCTCGCCATTGCCGTGGATACCGAGAAGGGCCTGCTGGTTCCGGTCATCAACGACGCCGGTGACCTCAACATCACCGGTCTCGCCAAGAAGATCGCCGACGTCGGCAGCCGGACCCGCAACAACAAGATCGGCCCCGACGAGCTCTCCGGCGGTACGTTCACCATCACGAACATCGGCAGCGTCGGCGCGCTCTTCGATACGCCGATCATCAACCAGCCGCAGGTCGGCATCCTGGGCACCGGCGCGATCGTCAAGCGTCCCATGGTTGTCACCGATGCCGAGGGCAATGACAACATCGCCATCCGTTCGATGATGTACCTCTCCCTGACGTACGACCACCGCCTGGTGGACGGCGCCGATGCAGGCCGCTTCCTGCAGACGCTGAAGGCACGCCTTGAAGAAGGCAACTTCGAGGCCGAACTGGGACTGTAGTTCCGGATCTGCCAACGCAGGGCGCTCTCCCGTTTCAGGGAGGGCGCCCTGCGTCATTTCCTGGGCTGATCCTCCGGGATGGCGGACCCTCCGGAACTTTCTCTACATGTTGTAGAAAAGTTACCCCATCCGGTGGCCCTTCCCCCGAGTTGCCGACTTCCAGTCGGTAAACTAGCGCTATGGACTTCCTTCACAACTTCCTTGTCTTCCTGCACATCCTCGGCGCAGCCATCATTGTCGGCATCTGGTTTGCCCGCATTAAGAACCCGACAGTGCTGCCCGGCCAGTTCCACGCAGCGCTGCTGCAGCTGGTCACCGGCCTGGCGTTGGTGGCGGTCAACGAGATGGGCGACGGCGACGTCAACCACCTGAAGGTAGGCATCAAGCTGCTGATCACCCTGGTAATTGCCGTACTGGCCTTCATTGGACAGCGCCGCTACAAGAAGGACGAGCCGGTTTCCTCCGGACTGGCCAATGGTGTGGGCATCCTCGCGGTCGTCAACATTGCCGTAGCCACTATGTGGTAGTCCGCACAACAGCGGAAATAGGATGGGATGGTGCGCCGGCTTGTTGCCGGCCCCCGTCCCATCACTGCTTAAGGAGACCCCCATGGCTACAGTCCGTTCAGCCCATACCGTCTGGAATGGCGACCTCTTCAACGGCAAGGGAGATGTCACCCTCGACTCCTCCGGACTCGGCACCTACGACGTCACGTGGAAGGCGCGCGCCGAAGAAGCCAACGGCAAGACCAGCCCCGAGGAACTGATCGCCGCAGCCCACTCGGCCTGCTTCTCCATGGCCTTCAGCAACGCCCTGGCCGAGGCCGGCAAGACTGCCGAGCGGATCGAGACGTCCGCCGATGTGACCTTCGTTCCGGGCACGGGCATCACCGGCAGCCACCTCAAGGTCACCGCCGTCGTACCGGGACTGACGGCAGAGCAGTTTGACGAGATTGCCGAGTCGGCTAAGACCGGCTGCCCCGTGTCACAGGCCCTCACCGGCATCGACATCGCCATGGACGCCACACTGGAGTCATAGGTCCACGTTCAACCCCGCCACACACAGAAACGGCCCGATCCGCTGATCGGGCCGTTTCTGCGTGCTGGTACTGCTTCTCCCCTAGTGCCGGTTGTCCCGGTTTGCTCCGTCCGGCCCGGCCCCCGCGCTGACGGGTGTAGGCAGCGACGGATCCCCGTCTTCCTGCCGGTCCTGGGGCCGGTGCGGCAGAGGAGCGGGCTGGAGGCTGCGGTATCCCCCGAGCGCCGGCGGCTCGTCAGTGGGCAGCTCGGACTGCATTTCCCGCAGGATCCCTACACCGTGCTCCAGCTGCGGGTCATCTCCGGCCACATACGCGTGAGGCGGGAAAGCCACCTCAATGTCCGGTTCCACTCCCCGGTTCTCCACGCCCCAGCCTGCGCCGCCCGTGAACCAGTAGGCGTACCGCGGCTGGTTCACTGCAGTTCCATCCACGAGGGTGAAGCGTCCGTCGATTCCGACGACGCCGCCCCAGGTGCGGGTGCCCACTACCGGCCCGATGCCGCGCAGCTTCGACACCTGCGTGACAATGTCGCCGTCGGACCCGGCAAACTCATCCGTCAAGATCACCACAGGACCACGGGGAGCGTGTGCCGGGTACGGGGTGGGCGTGCCGCCGCGCGGGGTGCTCCACGCAGTGACCTTCCGGCCAATCAGCTCCGCGACGAGCTGGGAGGTGTGTCCCCCACGGTTCCGCCGCACGTCAACCACCAGGGCCCGCAGGGACGCCTCCTGGTCCAGGTCCCGGTGCAGCTGGGACCAGCCGTTGGCCATCATGTCGGGAATATGCAGATACCCGAACTCTCCGTTGGAGGCTTCCCGCACGATCCGGCGGTTGGCACTGACCCAGTTCTGGTACCGCAGGCGTTCCTCGCTGCGCAGCGGAACGACGGCGATCCGCCGCTGCTCCGGTGCGCCGTCGTCGGCAGTGGACACCACCGTCAGTTCCACGGTCCGGCCGGCGGCGCCGGCAAGCAGGACAGCAGGTCCCTCGTTGGCCGGAACCGGCTGCCCGTCCACCGCGGCGATGATGTCGCCCACGTGCACATCGGCACCCGGAGCGCTCAGCGGAGACGTGGCCTCGGGATCGGAGGACTCGGCTCCCAGAATCCGGACGACTTCCCAGCCGCCGGCGCCGGGACGCAGGTCGGCGCCGAGGAAACCCTGCCCGCCCGATCCCGGTTCGGTTACGGGAACGGGATTTACGTAGGCATGGGACGTGCCGAGCTCTCCGTGCATTTCCCAGAGCAGGTCCACCAGGTCGTCATGGCTGCCCAGGTTTTCCACCAGAGGCCGGTACCGGGTGTGGACACCTTCCCAGTCGAGTCCGCCCATGTCCGGTGCCCAGAAGAAGTCACGCTGCAGGCGCCAGGCTTCGTCAAAGGCCTGGCCCCACACCTTGACCGGATCGATCCGGACGCGGATGCGCTCCAGCTCCACCCGTACGCTGTCGGCGGAGTCCTCCTCCACCCGTGCAGCCGCCGGAACCATCCGGACGCTGCCCTGGTGGCGCAGCACCACCTTGGTGCCGTCGCCGCTGACTTCGAAATCGTCCAGCGCCGGAACCAGGACGGAGACATCCTTCTTCTCCAGGTCAAAGCGCTCAAGCCGTGCTGCCGGATCCCGGTCGGCGGCCGAGGCCCGGCCGTCGCCGGTGACACCGTAGATGTCCGATGCCTGCCACAGCAGGGCTCCCTCGGCGCTCCGAAGCTTCGTGTAGCGGCCCTGGGGAACGGGGACGGCGATCAGGCGGTCACCGATCCGGTCGGCGTCAACGCGTACCTCCGGTGCCGCGCCTGCAGCGTCGTCCGTGTCGGTTTCCGGCTTAGCCGTATCTTCGGACGCGGCTGTAGCCACGAAGGTTCCGGATACCGAGGGGCCGAACGGCGAGGGTGTTCCGGCGGCCAGCGCCACTAGGAAAGGCTTGGTGGAGGACGGGAAGCTCAGGTCGAACCGGTGGGTGTCGTATACCGGATCGAAGCTGCGCTCGGAGAGGAAGGCAAGATACCGGCCGTCGGTGGTGAAGGACGGGTCGTGGTCATTGAACCGGCCGTCGGTTACGTCGACCACCGGTGCCTCCGTGTCCCGCACGGACCGCAGCCGGATCCGTGACCGTCCTTCGGCGCTGGAGGGTTCCGCCCATGCCAGCCACTGGGAGTCCGGCGAGAAGGCCATCTGGTCGACGGCTCCAAACTCCGACGAAGTGACGGGGAACAGCTCGGCCGTTGCCACCTCGAGGACAAACACTTCACCGTATTCGGTGGACACACCTACACGCTGTCCATCCGGGCTGGGGACCATCTCGCTGACACGGGTGGGCCGGTCGAACCCAATCCGGACCAGGCCGTTGCCGGCGGAGGTTTCCTGGGCTTCGGCATCCACCGGAGCGGTGCTTCCGCGCTGGGACGAATCCCCGGATCCGTTCTCCTCGCTGGCCGGAACAGCAACACCGGAGGCCGACACCGGGCTGGGCAGAACCAGCCCGTTGTTGCCTGCGTCCATGGCGGGCGTTCCGGCCACGGAGATTCCCTCGGCGGGAGTGGCAGCCGGGCTACCGGACACCAGGACAACGTCAGCGAAGACGTCCTTGATGTAGATAGCTTCCTCGCCGTGGTGGTCCGCCACGAATACCGCACGCGACCCATCCAGGGGCCGGCCGAGGCGGCTGCGCACGGCCGAATCGGCTTCGATCACACGGGACGGTCCATCGCGGTGGGTCAGCCAGTGCAAAGTACCGTGGCTTTCCACGATGCTCGCGGTTCCCCGGGCGTCCGGAACGGCTGCCTGCAGGTGTTTTGCGACGTTCAGCGCACGGGGGCGACGCGCAGTTCCGGCCGATGCCAGAGCGATGTCCAGCGGCTGGGCTTCGGCATCCAGCGAAGGCAGGAGCCAGATGCGTCCCGCCGATTCGAACACGATCCGCTGGCCGTCAGAGGACGCGTGCCGGACGTAGAACCCTTCGAAGTCCGTATGCCGGCGGAGGTCTTCGCCCTGGGGCGTGACCGAGTAGAGGTTGCCGTAGCCTTCGTGATCCGAAAGGAAAACGACCCGGCCGTCAATCCACATTGGATCCGACAGGTTCCCGTCCAATTCTGGAACCAACCGGAGGAATTCTCCGTTGCCGTCCGCGTCAATCCAGAGCTTCCCGGCGGTGCCGCCGCGGTAGCGCTTCCACCACGCCTGCTCCCGGGTCAGCATGCTGCCAATCACCATCGGGCGTTCATCGCCGACGGACGGGCCTTCCGCGATGGTCTCCACCGGGCCGTACGGGAGCTTGACCGGCGCCGCACCGTCCAGCGGGACTGCGAAGGCCCAGCGCAGCCGGTTGTCCTCCTGCTCCACCGAGCAGGTGGCAATGACCTGTCCGGCGGAGTTGAATCCCTTCATACGCGTGCTCTGGCTGCCCCAGAAGGTCAGCTGCCGGAAGTCTCCGCCGTCAACGTCGGCCGTGACGATTTCAGGTGCACCACCTTGGACCACCTGCCAGGCAAGGCGGCTGCCGTCCGGGGAGAACTTCGGGCTGCGTGCGGGCAGCTGCATGGCGGAAACCCGCCAGGCACGGCCGCCCGTGACGGGTGCCATCCAGACATCGTCTTCAGCGACGAAGGTGACGAGGTTCCCGTGCAGATCGGGGTAACGAAGGTACGAAGTTGGACTCATGGATTGATCCTATCTTTCGCCACCGACTTGTCTGCGTAGCAACGTGCCTCACGAGGGGGCCACAACGCTGCTGATCCGCCACGTTCCCTCAACTCTCACCAGCACCAACAGCACTTCCTGCTCCTGCGCCGGCATCTGCTGCAGCACCGCACCGGCCCTGTCCACCTGCCGGTAGGGGGCAACCTTAGTGTGGACCCGGAGTTCCGCGTCTGCTGTCCCGTCCGGAGCTGCCTGATCAAGCACTGACACTTCCATGACCAGTCCGTCGAGGGTATGGCCGGCCGCCGACAACTTCCCGATCTGTTCCCGGTCGGCCAGTAGGGCTTCGGACCCTGGAGCATCAACATCATTCAGGAGCGCCGGGTCTGCCGTTCTGAACGCCCTGCTCCGAAGCTCGGCGAGCGCCGGCAGCGCCTGTGCCGCGTCCTCTGCCTTGGTTTCCGCCCTGAGCGTTTCGACGGTTTTTGTGGACGCAGCTGTTCCAGCTGCAACGGGGCCGGGTGAAGCAGAACCGGATGTTGCAGGGCTGGATCCTGCAGGGCTTGATGCAGCAGCACCGCCGAATCGAAGGAGGTCCGGGGCTGCGAGCGCTATCCCGGCAAGTATCAGTACCAGTGCAACCACTCCTGTCGCGGCAACAGGCAAGACACGGCTGCCGGAGACGTTCCGGTCCCGCCGTCGCCGCCCGGCCGGTGGAGCCTCCTGCTGCCGGCTCACAGCCTGACGTCCACTTGCCTGACGTCCAATTGCCTGGCCTCGCATCGCCTGCCGTCTGATGCCGGCCCGTCCCGTAACGCCACGCCCTACCGCCGTAGGCCTGTGCCACCACCTCCTCCGCCGTCCGGTGCCGGAACCAGCGGAGCCAGTCCGGCGGGTCAGCAGCTGAGGACGAACGTCCGGATGGACAGCAGCTACGAGGTCCACCGGCAGTGCGGGGGCACCACGGTAGGCGGCGGCTGCAAATTCATCAGCAGTAGGCCGCTGGCCGGGGTCCTCCGCCAATCCCGCCTCCAGCAGGGCCGGCAAGTCCCTGCCTACCCCGGGAACCAGGATCGAAAGCGGCGGCCGGTCACGGCTGGGTGGGGGAACCCGTCCAGTCAGCAGGAACCAGCCCACGGCGGCCAAGGCATACACGTCGCCCGCTGTTCCCAGTCCGCTGCCCGTTCCGTCGTCGCTCTCGGGCGCATGGAAACCCGGGGTCCCCTGCCGCGACGCACCGGACTCACCCAGTAGCCGCCCTGATCCAAAGTCGGCCAACAGCGGCCTGCCCTCGGACGCAAAGAGGATGTTTCCGGGAGACACGTCCCCATGTGCCGTGCCCCGGGCGTGGAGGTAATCCAACGCAGCGGCGATCCCCACGAGCACCGTGACCGCTTCACCGGGCAGGACCGGCCCCCGTGCCGCCACCAGCCCTGCTGCACTACCGCCGGGTGCGTACCCAGTGAGGAGGCCAGCCCCTTGATCGGTTTCAACGACGCCGTGCAGCTTCAACAGGTGCGGATGCTCCAGTCGGGCATGGATGTTCACCTCCCGCCTGGCTTCAAAGGCATTCATCGAGTTCCCCTGCCCTGCTGCTGGGACCTTCAGCGCGAACGATGCGCCGTCGTCGTCCCGGACCAGCCAGACGGCGCCGCTTCCGCCCACTCCCAGCAGCCGGACCACCCGGTAGCCGAGCACCTCCGGGGCAGGAGGCGCAGGGACGCCGCCAGCATCTGCAGGCATTTCGGAAGCTTCGCTGGAGCGGGCAGGGTCCGGTGTTGTGTCCATGGGAGCAAAGTCTTAACCTCCGCCGGAGCTCCTCGGCGGTTTTCCACAAGGTAGTGGACCTATGGGGAGTGCCGGAAACACTCCTGCCGGGCTGGCCGTCGAGTGTGGTCCACATCACGCCAGTGGGGGTCTAGGCTAGCCCCATGGCTTTGGAGTTCACCCGCGTAGGCCTGGCTCCGCACTACGTGGATTATTCAGCAGGCTGGGATCTCCAGCAGCAGCTGCACCGGCAGGTACTTGAGGGCAGGACGCCCAACACAGTGCTGCTGCTTGAGCACACTTCCGTCTACACGGCGGGGCGCCGCACCGAGCCGCACGAACGGCCTTTCGACGGCACACCGGTGATCAACGTAGACCGGGGTGGGAAGCTGACCTGGCACGGGCCGGGTCAGCTGGTCGGCTATCCGATCGTGAAGCTCGCCGATCCATCCTCGATCAAGGCATATGTCGCCGTCCTGGAAGCCGCAGTGATCAGCGTGCTGCAGGGATACGGGATTGCCGGCGTCCGGGTCGAGGGGCGCTCCGGTGTCTGGGTCCGCGGCGACGGGAAACCGTTCGGAGTGCCGGACCGCAAAATCGCTGCGGTGGGGATCCGGGTCCATCAGGGAGTCACGATGCACGGATTCTCCCTGAACTGCAGTAACGATCCCGCACCCTACAGCCAGATCGTCGCCTGCGGCATCACCGACGCCGGAACCACCTCGATCAGCGCGGAGACGGGCACAGCGGTGTCTCCGGCCGACGTCGTCGGGCAGGTGGAAGCCGCACTCGCCGCCCGTGAGTCGGACCTGACCGGCACCATCCCACCGAAGACCCCCTCCGGCGCCGGCGCCATCCCTGCCGCCAGCCGGCCGAAAGGAGCCCTGCTGTGACCCTCGCCCCTGAAGGACGGCGCCTGCTGCGCATCGAACAGCGCAACGCTGCCGTACCGGTGGAACGCAAGCCCGAATGGATCAAGGCCAAAGTCAATATGGGCCCTGAGTATGTTGAGCTGAAGAAGCAGGTGAAGAAGGAAGGCCTGCACACTGTCTGCGAAGAAGCGGGCTGCCCCAACATTTTCGAATGCTGGGAGGACCGCGAAGCCACCTTCCTGATCGGCGGGTCCGAATGCACCCGGCGCTGCGACTTCTGCCAGATCGACACCGGCAAGCCCTCGCCGCTGGACCTGATGGAACCCACCAAGGTGGCCCGCTCGGTGCAGCAGATGAACCTTCGCTATGCCACGGTCACCGGAGTGGCCCGGGACGACCTCGCAGACGAAGGCGTGTGGCTCTATGCCGAAACCATCCGCAAGATCCACGAGCTCAACCCCGGCACCGGCGTCGAAATCCTGATTCCCGACTTTTCCGGGAAAGTGGAGCACATCATCGACATTTGTGAAGCCCGCCCCGAGGTCTTCGCCCACAATGTGGAGACCGTGCCCCGCCTGTTCAAGCGGATCCGCCCCGCCTTCCGGTATGAACGCTCCCTGGACGTCATTACGCAGGGGCAGAACATGGGTATGGTCACCAAATCCAACCTGATCCTTGGCATGGGTGAAACCCGTGCGGAAATCTCCGGAGCGCTGAAGGATCTGCGCGACTCCGGCTGTGACCTCATCACCATCACCCAGTACCTGCGGCCCAGCGAACGCCACCTGCCCGTGGACCGCTGGGTCAAGCCGCAGGAATTCGTCGAAATCAGTACGGAAGCGGAGGAACTGGGCTTCCTGGGTGTGATGAGCGGACCGCTGGTGCGGTCCTCCTACCGTGCCGGGCGACTGTGGGCCGGCGCCATGCGCCGCAAGGGCCTGGAGCTGCCTCCGCAGCTGGCGCATATCGAGGATTCCGGGTCCACTTACCAGGAAGCTTCGTCCATTCTGGCCCGCCGGTGACTGCGGTCCTGCGTCCCCCGATACGGCATGGACACCACTGCGTGCCCCGCTTCCTGCCTGACAGTGCAACCTTCCTGACCCCACGCCCGCATCACGTAGAATGAACTCATTATGGCCAAAAGCACTGATTCAGACGCATCCCAGAGCGCCCGCAAAGGCGTCTTTTCCCGCAAGCCGAAGGGGGAAAAGAAGCCCAAGAAGCAAGGGCGCATGAAGCAGATCGCCGAGGTCTTCAAGATGACCCGGCGGAACGATCCGAGCGTCGTCTGGCTGATGATCGGCGCGTTCCTCGGCATTATCGCCGTGGGCCTGCTGATCGGCTTCCTGATCGACAACTGGATCACGATGCTCATCATCGCCATCCCCCTCGGCCTGCTTGCCGCCGTGTTCATCCTGTCCCGCCGCGCCGAACGCGCCGCGTTCTCGCAGATCGAAGGCCAGCCGGGTGCTTCCGGCGCAGCCCTCAGCGTCCTGCGCCGCGGCTGGATCCTCGAGGAACAGCCTGTGGCAGTGAACCCGCGCACCCAGGAAGCTGTCTTCCGGGCCATCGGGCGTCCCGGCATTGTCCTGGTCACCGAGGGCTCCCCCGCCCGTGCCAAGGCGCTGGCCGACAGCGAACGCCGGAAGATGAGCCGCATTGTGCCCAAGGTTCCGGTCACGGTCATCCAGACCGGCCGCGGCGAAGGACAGGTGCCGCTGTCCAAGGTCGCCACCACGGCCAAGAAGCTGCCGAAGGAACTGACCAAGCAGGAAGTCGCCACCGTCAACAAGCGGCTCTCCGCCCTGGGCACCCGGTTGCCGATCCCCAAGGGCATCGACCCGTACCGTGCCCGCCCGGACCGCAAGGCCACCCGCGGACGCTAGTCCCTAACCAAAAGGGCCCCTTTCGAGGGGCCCTTTTGTTTTGCCCTGCTACTTACCGGACAGGGCCGCACCCGCAGCGTCCAGCAGGGCCAGCAGCTCGCTCTCTTCGGCCTGTCCTGCTACTTACCGGACAGGCCCGCGCCCACCGCGTCCAGCAGGGCCAGCAGCTCGCTCTCTTCGGCCTGCGTGAGTCCTGCTCCACGGGGACGTGCGACGCCGGCAGCTTCCTCCCAGGCGAGGGTATCGGCGAGCGTCTGCCGCAGCGGCCGCAGCTGCAGTCCAGCCTGGCGCGCCCGGGCATTGGACCGGGCGTTCATGCCGTGCCAGTCCGGATCCTCCAGCCACAGCGTCAGCGAGCGGGGGCCGGACCACTCATTCACATCCTGTTCGCGGAGCCAACGTGCCGGAGCCGGGACGGCAACAGCCGCCACGCCGGGTGGTCCCGCCACCGCCGCCGCCGCCTCAAGATGCTCCGCGAACGGCACCGTATCCCCCACTGCGTTGAACACGCCGGCGGTCCGTTCCTCTGCCACCTGCACGAGCCACTGCGCCAGGTCGCGGACATCAATGAGCTGCGTAGGCTGGCGCGGCACGTCGGGCACGAGGACACGCCCTCCCCGGGCGAACCGCAGCGGCCAGTATCCGCTGCGCCCGGAGCTGTCGCCCGGCCCGCCGATGAGTCCGGACCGGACTATCGCGCGGGAACCGGAACCAAAGCCTTCAGTAACAGCCTGCTCGCACGCAACCTTGGCAGGGCCGTAGTTTTCCATGCTGCCCATGACGTCGTCCGTGAGGGGTGCCAACAGTGCGGCGTCTTCGTCCTGGCCCCATTCCCGTTGGCTGGCATACACGTTTCCGGTGGAGACAAAGACATAGAAGTCCGCGGCAGCGCCTAGGCCGCGGACGGCACGGCGTACCTGTCCGGGCTGTCGGGAAACGTCGATGACCGCATCCCAGTGCCGGTCAGCGGCCGCTGCGAGTCCGTCGTCGGCGTCGCGGTCTATCTGAAGGAAGGCGACCCCGGCCGGCGGCTTCCCCGACGTTCCACGGGCAGCGCAGGTTACTTCGTGGCCGGCAGACACGGCAGCGGCGGCGGTCTGGTGGCCGAGCCAGGCGGTTCCGCCCAATATCAGGAGTTTCATACCTGGAATCTGCCAGATTCAGGGGCGGGTTGGAAAGCCTAGTGTTTTACCTTCACCAGGACGGTGCCCAGTGCCCGGTCGTGCAGGCCGCGCTGGTCGGCGTCGAACACCACTGCGGGAATCACCAGGCACAGCAGCAGCGTGCGGACAACCGCTGCGGGAATCCCGGCGGCGCGGCCGTCCATTTTCTGCACCTGGAGGCTGAAGATCCGGTGTCCGATGCTGTAGCCGAGCAGGCTGATCAGCAGGATCTGTTCGACGGCGAAAATTGCCAGGATAGCGAAGTCGTCACCGCCGAAAAGCCAGTAGGCAATGAGGGAAGCAATGGCCCAGTCAATGAGCAGGGCGCCCAGGCGCGGGCCCACACGCGCGATGGATCCGGGACCGGTACGCGGCCTGCCGAGGTGTTTACCCGGCCACGTACTCTCATCGGAGGGAGGGCCTTCCAGCCAGGAACCTATATCGCTTCTATCGACCACGGTTAAAGACTACCCGGGTGGCTGGGGCACAAATGAACCCCTTATTATCGCTGCCCCCACCTGTTGCGGATAGGGTGGAAGGGAGACCATCGACTGCGTAACGTACCGGAAACACACGTGTCACCGCCGGGAAACCGGATCCCTTTAGGGTCAAGGGGACGCGCCGGACGGTCAAAGGCCCGGCGCCAGCCAGGTCTTGCAGCCCGAGGTCTTCCATCCAAACAGTTGTATAGGAGCACATAAACGATGTTCAAGAACGCGGACGAAGTCCTCAGGTTCATCGCTGACGAGCAAGTGAAGTTCGTCGACATCCGATTCACCGACGTTCCCGGAGTGCAGCAGCACTTCAACGTGCCGGCCAAAACCGTAGATGCCGATTTCTTCGTCAACGGTCAGCTGTTCGACGGCTCATCCATCCGCGGCTTCCAGGGCATTGCAGAGTCCGACATGCAGCTCATCCCGGATGTGACGACGGCGTTTATCGATCCCTTCCGCATGGAGAAGACCCTTGCGCTGAACTTCTCGATCGTGAACCCGCGTACCGGCGAGCCGTACCACCGCGATCCCCGCGGTGTTGCCGAGCGCGCCGAGGCCTACCTCGCCTCCACCGGGATTGCCGACACGGCCTTCTTTGGTTCGGAAGCCGAGTTCTACATCTTCGACAACGTCCAGTACGAGTCCTCCCCCCGGGGCAGCTTCTACAAGGTTGATTCCATCGAGGCTCCGTGGAACAGCGGCCGCGAGGAAGAGGGCGGCAACCTGGGCAACAAGACCCCGTACAAGGGCGGCTACTTCCCCGTGGCCCCCGTGGACAAGCAGGCTGACCTGCGCGACGCGATCAGCGTGGAGCTGGACAACGTGGGCCTCGAAGTCGAACGCGCGCACCACGAAGTGGGCGGTGCCGGTCAGGCCGAGATCAACTACAAGTTCACCACCCTGACGCACGCGGCCGACGATCTGCAGAAGTTCAAGTACATCGTCAAGAACGTTGCCGATTCCTGGGGCAAGTCCGCTACCTTCATGCCGAAGCCCATCTTCGGTGACAACGGTTCGGGCATGCACTGCCACCAGTCCCTGTGGAACGGTGGCGAACCGCTGTTCTATGACGAGAAGGGCTACGCCGGTCTCTCGGACCTGGCCCGCTGGTACATCGGCGGCCTGCTCAAGCACGCCTCCGCGGTCCTCGCCTTCACCAACCCGACGGTCAACTCCTACCGCCGCCTGGTCAAGGGCTTCGAAGCTCCCGTGAACATGGTCTACTCGCAGGGCAACCGCTCGGCCGCCATCCGAATCCCGATCACGGGTTCCAACCCGAAGGCCAAGCGCCTGGAGTTCCGTGCTCCGGATCCCTCCTCCAACCCGTACCTGGCGTTCTCCGCACAGCTGATGGCGGGCCTGGACGGCATCAAGAACCGCATCGAGCCGGCGGATCCGATCGACAAGGACCTCTACGAGCTGCCGCCCGAAGAGGCCCAGCACATCCAGAAGGCTCCGGCGTCGCTCGAAGAGGCACTGGTTGCCCTGGAGAACGACAATGAGTTCCTGCAGGCCGGCGGTGTGTTCACCCAGGACATGATCGACAGCTGGATCTCCTACAAGCGCGAATTCGAAATCCTGCCGCTCGCGATGCGCCCGAACCCGTACGAATACGAGCTCTACTACGGCGTATAACCCGCTTCTGCGGCCCGGCGTCGGTTACCCGGCGTCCGGTCCGCAGTAAGTCCCGGTAGAACAGGAAGGGCCCCGTCAGCGGTTTTGACGGGGCCCTTCCTGCTGCCGGTGTAGGGGCCCGACGGTGCGCCCACAGGACCTTGCGGTGACTGTGGAAGAATCCCTGCATGATGGACAACTGGGAAACCCGGGTGCAGGAGTTTTGGGCACAGGCTGATGACACAGACCCCGCCACAACTCTGCGCAGCATGAAAGCACTCGTCGACGAGCAGCCGGATGGGGATGCCGCGGCCCTGTTTGAATGGGCTTCTGTTCATGACTTCCTCGGGCAGGAGGCAGAAGCGATCCCGTTGTACCGCCTAGCTCTCGACGCCGGCCTGGACGATAGAAGACGCATTCAGGCACTTATTCAACTTGCCAGCTCGCTACGCAACGTGGGCGAGTCCGAGGCTGCCATCCAAGTCCTCGAGGGTGTGGAGGAAAACAACGTCGCAGGGGATGCACATCGTGCCTTTCTCGCCCTTGCGCTTTTCGACGCCGGTCGGCAGGATCAGGCTCTCCGTGTTGCCCTCGAGGCCCTGGCCAAGACCCTCCCCCTCTATCGGCGGGCCGTCACCGGGTACGCCGCAGAGCTCCTCACGAGCGGCTGACGTTATCCAAAAAGTGCCGCCGAGGAACACTTTGAAGACCGGAACCAGGCGGCCACACTTTGGACATATCCCGCTACAAATTCACGCCGTCGGGAAGCTCTGGGGCGTCGAACTTCTGCCGGTCGCATTCGGCTTTCAGCTGCGGGTAGGTGTCCGCGATCAGGTCCAGAATGCGGTTGCGGACCACCAGGTAGGCTTCACCGACTCCCACCACGCCCTTGAATTCCTTGAGCTCTTCTTCATAGGACGTCTGTTGGTGCCGCAGGTAGTTGACGGTCAGCCGGTTCAGCCGTGACGGCGCCGTCGACAGGCTGGCCGGGGACTGCTTACCGCGAAGACGGCCGTTGAAATGCTCGATGGCCTTGCGCTGCATCGACTCCCACGGCTCAGGAACGATCCGCAGTTCCAGCGACTCGGCCACTGCGACTGCCGCCTTCTTCTTCACCAGTGCGCGTTCACGGGCCGCCAGCTGCCGGTTACGGGAGGCTTCCCTAGCCTTTTGGTACTCCGGGGTGGCTTCGATGGCTTCGACGCGTTCCAGTGCGTAGAGCTTCATCGGGGCGGCTTTGCGGGAAAACGGGTTCCGGGCGGTCTTGTCCGGTTCGGGCAGAAAGGTCTTGATCTGCCCGTCGGTCCAGCCCCGGTCCTTCTTCAGGTCATTGGCGATGAGCATGCCCTCGCTGTTGGCCGGCTTGGGACGCGGTGGATGGTGTTTGCCTCTGGGCACGGTGCTCCTGCGGATGTGGAAGTGGTGTCTACCTATTCTAGGAGAGCACCGGTCCGGGCCCGGAAACGGAAAACGCCGCCATTCCCGGGTGGGAACGACGGCGGAGACTTCTTCTACGTTAGGCGGTTGCTTCGGCAGTGACCTGGCTCGCGGCCGGTTCTGCGTTCAGCATGGCGATCTCGGCTGCCGATACTCCCCCGGCAACGAGCGCGCATCCGGCGGCAATAGCCGTGATCTGTGCGGTGAATCGTGAAGTGGTGGTCCTGGTACGCGTTACAGCGACGTGCTTCAACATATAGCTTGATGCTCCCTTCGAGAGGCATGGGGTAGCACTCCGGGCACAACAAATGGATGTGCCGCAATGCGGTGGCTTCTGTGCCGGAGTGGTGGTGTTGCGGTTCGTCGCCCAAGGCGGACCGCGGATTTCAGGAGAGGCTGCGCTTGGTGCACGTACTCGTTGCGGGTACTGGCTGCGCTTATGGGGCCTTCAGATCCTGTCCGCTATCCAGTCTAGTGGTATTACCTTCTAGGCTCAAGGGGTGCGGGTCCGATCTGGCGTACGTTTGAACACATGCCAATTGAACACACGGACCTTGCCATCCCGGTCGGCGAGGGGACCGTATCCGCCGTACTGTCCCGTCCTTCCGACCCCGACGTGACCATCGTCGTCGCCCACGGTGCCGGGGCCGGAATGGAGCACCCTTTCCTCACCGGGTTCACCGGCGCGCTGAACGACGGCGGAGCGGCCACGCTGCGCTTCAACTTCCCCTACCGGGAGGCGGGTAAGAAGTTTCCGGATCGGGCACCCGCGGCTGTTGCAGCGTGGAAAGCCGTCATGGAGGCGGTGGAGGCGCGTCATGACGGCGCGCCGGTCTGGGCGTGCGGCAAGTCATTCGGCGGCCGGATGGCGTCCATGGCGGTGGCGGACGGCATGCCGGCGGCCGGACTGGTGTACCTGGGCTATCCGCTGCATCCGCCGGGCAAGCCGGAGAAGCTGCGCGACGAGCACTTGTACGGCCTCACCCTGCCGATGCTGTTCCTGCAGGGCACACGTGACACTTTTGCGTTGCCCGGCGAACTGGAACCGGTAGCTGAGCGGATTGGCCCCAACGCGCACGTCCAGCGGATTGAGGGCGGCAATCATTCGTTTGAGGTCCGCGGGCAGAAGCGTACGCCCGATGCCATCGGCGCCGGGCTCGCTGAACCGGTGCTGGACTTTATCCGAAGCAGCGCGAAGCCGTGAGCGGGGCGTTGCCCGACGACGGTGCGGGCCGGGAGGAAAGGACGGCCAGTCTACGGATGCGGCTGTTGACGCCGTATCTGCGGTTGACCCGGAAGCCCCTGACAGCCACGGCGGAACGCACCAGCGCCAGGCTCGGTTCGGCGAAGCGGGCTGCACGGCCACCCCGCCGTCTCCTGCGGACGTTCCAGGTGGAGCAGCACAGTATCGACGGGTTCTCCTGCTATTCAGTGGCGCCGCGTCCGGGCGCCTCGTCTGGGGACGCGTCGTCCTCCGCAGTGCTGTACCTCCATGGCGGTTCGTACATCAGCCCGATCAGCACCTGGCACTGGCGGTTCATCTCCCGGCTTGCGGCTGCCGGACACCGTGTGGAGGTTCCGCTGTACGGTCTGGCGCCCGCGTACAACCACCGGGAGGCTGCCCTGCTCCTGGCCAAGGTGTACCGCCGGCTGCTGGACGACATCGCTCCTGAGCGCGTGACCTTTATGGGTGATTCAGCCGGTGGCGGTCTGGCACTGGCTTTTGCGCAGCAGCTAGCTGAATATTCTCTGCCTCAGCCGCGGCGTTTGGTTCTGCTGTCCCCTTGGGTGGACGTGGCCATGGAGAATCCCGAGCTTGCGGCAGTGGAGGCAGTGGACCCGTGGCTGAGCCGTGCAGGCCTTCGTGTTGCGGCCCGGGCGTGGGCAGCCGGGGACGATCTGGCTGATCCCCGCGTGAGTCCCATCAACGGTCCGATGTCGGGGCTGCCGACGACCGATGTGTTCGTCGGAACCCACGATCTGCCTTATCCGGATGTGCTCCGGCTGCAAAGCCTGATGAGGGCTGCGGGGTCCCCGGTATCGCTGCACGTCGCCGACGGCGCAGTCCATGTATACCCGCTGCTTCCCGTGCCCGAGGGCAGGGCTGCGCAGAAGGTGATTCTGGAGCTGTTGCGTTCCTGATTGCCGGTCCTGGTTGACCGGTCCTGGTTGCCGGTCCTGGTTGACCGGTCCTCCTGGCTTAACAGGGCGCACCGGTTCCCCCGCCTTGCTGGTTTTCGGCAGCCGGCCCTTCTCCACTGAGAACCAGCCCAAGCTGGTCCTAGAAGGGAGGTGGAGTTCCGGCCCACGCCTGCTCCGCCTTATCCCCTTTGGCATCGGAATCGATGAGATGAGTTTCGATAGAGGCGCTTCCAGCGAAATCCCTGCTGTGCAGATATGCCTGCGTCTGGTAGACGCGTCCCATCGGGGACGTCCACTCGATGAGTCCCGGTGCAGGCTGGCGGGCCTTCCACAACCCCACGGTCTTGAGCCGGTGGTGCTTCCGGCACAGGTGCGCCAGGTTCCCGTGGCCCGTAGAACCTCCTTCGGCCCACGGCACCGTATGGTCGATTTCGCAGTTCGCCGCAGCCACACCGCACCCCGGGAACCTGCAGGTCCCGTCACGGGCCTGCAACCAGCGTTTGAGCGCCTGCGGGATCCTCCGCTGTCGGCCCACCGCCAGGATCTCCCCGTCTCCGTCCTGCAAGAGTCCTGTCCACCGGCCGGTATTCCGCAACAGCTCCCGGGCCACGTCGGCACCGACGGGACCGTAACCGTTCAATTCCGCCGGCGCGTCCGAAAGACCCAGCAGTGATTCGGCCGAGATCAGCACCATCACTTCCGCCCGCAGCCCCTGGCCCGCCCACTCTTGTTCAGTTACAGGTGCTGGCGCCGACCCCAGTCCTTGTCCTGACTGTCCTGCTGGTGCCGGTGCTGGTGCTGGCGCTGACCCCTTCCTGGGCAGGGTGCCCCGCTCCGTCCCCGGCATGGCAGGTGCCGCAACGGAACGGGTCGGTTGGCCAGTCAAGGCGGAAACCAGAACATCGGCACGCAGCTGGTCCAAGGTCCGCCCATCCCCCGCAGCCTGCTCTCCCCGGGCGCAGGAGGTCAGCCCGTTGAAGATTCCGTGCGCGGCAGCAGCAGGTAGAAAAGCCGAAAGGACACCGATCCCGTCCGGCATGTCTTCCACCCACACCCGCCGCTCCCTATGAGCAGTCCGGTGGCGCTCCGGTATGGTCTCCGGGAACATTCCCTCCCGCATCCGACGGGCGGTCCGGTCGAACTGCGGGCCGGTCTTCCCCGGTGCCAGAGGCAGCAGTCTGGCCTCCAGCAGTTTCCCGTCCTCCGGCCGCAGGCCGCTGGTCTGCTCCACGACAGTGCGTGCCCTGCGGTAGTCGATGACACCGCGTTCCAGCTCTGACAAGGTCTCAGTGCACCGGGTGCTCAACTGCTCGGAATCCGCTACCAGCCGCTGCGCGGCAAGACCGGTCAGGCCCAGCAGGGCGCCAACCTCGGCCGCCGTGGCCCGCAGAATCCACTCGCCGGAGCCTTGCACCTCTGCAGAAGTGCCGCTCCCCGGCGTAGCGAGGTCAGGATACGGAGACTTGCCCAGGTTCACTGCGGTGAGTTCCATCAGCCGGTGCACAGTACGTGCCTGTTGCGCTTGAGCCCACGAGACCAAGGCACCGAGACGCTCCAGAACCTGCAATGCCGCTTCCTGGCCCAGTCCTGCGGGCTCCTGAAGCGAGAGCATGCCCATCAATCCCGCCGGCAGAACCGTGCCGTCCGCCGGAACGTCACTCATAGACACACAGAACACCCCCGGCAACGCCAGCGGATCCTGCTCTGTCCAGTGGGATCCTGCTTCGTGAGCCCTGGCGTCTGTCCGGCCGGGCCGTGAGCGCGCGCCGGAACGACCATCAGCTGACGATCGTCGAGCGTAGCGTGCGTAACGCGTGGAGGGCTGTTCCATAAGGTCATTCCACCAGCCCACTTTCCGACCAAATGCGTGCCCGGACCAAATGTGGACAACGCCAGCTGCACGTTCCATCGGGCGAACGTGTGGAGGAATAGTGGAAGGTGCTCGATTGCCCCAGCTCCGGGACTCCTCAGCCGTTAATGCTCAACAGATGGAGCATCCTGGGCCTCCCAGCCGCCAAGCCGCCAAGCCAGCGAGCCAGCCCAGCCCAGCCACGAGCCACCGTGCCGCCAAGCCAGCGAGCCAGCCCAGCCACCCAGCCACCCAGCCAGCCAGCGAGCCAGCGAGCCAGCGAGCCAGCGGAAGGGGAAATGGAGAGCAAGCTCACGGGCCAATCCCTACCCCCACCGCACCCGGCTACTCAGTCCGCTCGTAGCGCCAGGACGTTTTCTCCATCACCAGCCGGTGCCGCCCCGGCCCGGCAGCACCGGCGGATTCTCCGGCAGCACCGTCGTACTCCCCGTCGCCCTCCCAGACCAGGACCGCAGCGGGTTCATGTCCGGCGAGAGGCCGGGTCCGGAAGGTTTCGGGCTCCGTCCCCGCGATCCGGGCAAGGGCTGCATCGGCAGACGCATCGGCGGCCAGCGAGTGCAGCGTGACCCAGGTAGGCGGCACCAGCTGCATCAGCCCGTTGCGGTGCCGGTCCAATGCCTCGGACGGGGAAAGCCAAAGGTAGTTGAGCAGCTCCCCCGGGTTGAGCCGCACCGCTCCGGCGGGAGCTTTCGCCGCAAAGAACCAGGTCTGGTAGCGCCGGGGAATGTTCGAGGGCGGAATCCAGCAGGACAGCGGCACCAGGTCCTCCGGCCGCAGCACCAGCCCTGTCTCCTCCTCGGTCTCACGGACACCGGCACGGCGTGCCGCTTCCGCCTCGCCGCCGCCGTCGTCCCCGCCGCCGCCGTCGTCCTCGCCGCCGCCTTCAGCGACACTGCCGCCGTCGGCCCGGTCCTCCGGATCCACCCGCCCGCCGGGGAACACCCAGGCACCGCCGAAGGAACCGGCCGTGGGCCGTTCCAGCAGCAGCACCTCGGGTCCGGCGCCGGAATCCCTCAGCAGTACGACAGTGGCCGCCGTACCGGTCAGTTCGCTCATGTGCAGAGCATAACGAATACCGTCGGCGGCCACTCTAATAAGGGGCAGTGAAGGGCTAGAGCACCTTGGCCAGGAAGTCCTGCAGCCGGGGAGCCTGGGGACTGCCGAAGAGCAGTTCAGGGGTATTTTCCTCGACAATGTGGCCGTCGGCCATAAAGATCACGCGGTCAGCCACTTCGCGGGCGAAGCCCATTTCGTGGGTGACCACCACCATGGTCATACCTTCCCGGGCGAGGTCGCGGATAACCTGCAGCACTTCGCCCACCATTTCGGGGTCGAGGGCCGAGGTGGCCTCGTCGAAGAGCATGATGTCCGGCTGCATGGCCAGCGCACGGGCAATCGCCACGCGCTGCTTCTGGCCGCCGGAAAGCTGCGCCGGACGGGCGTTGGCCTTGTCGGACAGTCCCACCCGTTCCAGCAGTGCGAGGGCGGTCTTCCGGACCTCCGCCTTGGGTGCCTTCTTCAGCTGCACCGGGGCCAGCATGATGTTGTCCAGCACGGTCATGTGCGGGAACAGGTTGAAGTGCTGGAACACCATTCCGATGTGCTGGCGCACCTCGTTCAGGTTCACCTTGGGATCGGTGAGGTCGAAGTCATCAACCTTGACGGTGCCGCCCGTGATGTCTTCGAGCTTGTTCAGGCAGCGCAGGAACGTGGACTTGCCGGAGCCGGAGGGACCGATGACGCAGACCACTTCGCCCTCGGCGACGCTGACGTCCAGGCCCTTGAGGACCTCGTTGGATCCGTAGGACTTCCGCAGACCAATGGTTTGGATCTTGCTCACTTGTTAAACCTCTTATCCAGGACGTCCGCCAGCTTGGTCAGCAGCGTAATGACGATGAAGTACAGGGCAGCCACAATGAGGAGAACCTCGGCAGTCCGAAAGTTCACCGCGTAGATCTGCTGGCCCTGGTAGGTCAGCTCCGCGAAACCGATGACGGCTAGCAGGGAGGTGTCCTTCAAGGTAATGACGAACTGGTTGATGAAAGAAGGCGTCATGATCTTGATGGCCTGCGGAATGATGACCTTCTGCATCGTCTTTCCATAGCCCAGGCCCAGGCTGCGTGCTGCTTCCATCTGGCCGGGGTCCACGGACTGGATGCCGCCGCGGACAATCTCGGTCATGTAGGCGCCTGCGTTCAGGCTCAGGGTCAGCACACCGGCCGTGAGGACGTCCACCGGCTGGCCAATGATCTGCGGCAGGCCGAAGTAGAAGAAGAACGCCTGGACCAGGACCGGGGTGCCGCGGAAGATGCTCACGTAAACAGTGGCGATCCCTCGCAGGATCTTCGACGATCCCACCTTCAGGAAGCCGAAGAACACACCCAGGATGAGGGCGAAGAGCAGCGACAGCGCGGTGGCCAGCAGGGTCAGGCCCATGCCCTTGGCGAACGCGGGACCGTTGTCGGTAATCAGGGACCAGAAGCTGGAGTCCTTGGCGCCGGACTCCAGGTAGGTGTCCAGGATCTCGTCGTATTCGCCGCTTTCCTTCAGGTCGGCCAGGCCGTCGTTGAAGGCGGTAAGCAGCTCAGGGTTGGCACCCTTGTTGACCGCGAAGCCGTAGGAACTGCCGGCTTCCTTGTCGGTCACGGTCTTCAGGCCGTTGCCGGAAGCGACGCCGTAGGCCAGCACGGGGTAGTCATCAAACACGGCAACGGAACCGCCGGCTTTAACGTCGTCGTACATCTGGGCGGACTGCGCAAAGGCGACCACTTCGAAGCCGTACTGGTCCTTGATGGACTCGGCGAAGGTCTGGCCTTCGGTGCCGGTCTTGACCGCTACGCGCTTGCCGCGCAGGTCCTCGTACCCGGTAACGTCGTCGTTGTTCTCCGCGACGGCCATCTGGATGCCGGACTCGAAGTACGGGTCCGAGAAGTCGAAGACCTGACGGCGCTCGTCCGTGATGGACATACCGGCGATGACGCCGTCCACCTGGTTGGACTGCAGCGACTGCAGTGCCGCGTCAAAGCCGAGGGACTGGATTTCGACATTGAAGCCCTCCTCCTCGGCGATCGCGTTGAGAAGATCCATATCGATGCCGACAAGTTCGCCGTTTTCACGGAACTCGAACGGTGCGAACGTGGTGTCGGTGCCGACGACGAAGGTCTCGCCCTCGACGCCGTCCGCTGCGACTGCTCCGGCCGCAGGAATCCCCAGCAGCAAAGCCAGGGTTGCGAGGAAGGTGGTCAGCGGTACGGCCAGTTTAGCCGGGCCCTTTAAGGCCCGTTTGCCACTAAGCAAAGTAAACGTCTCCTAGCTCTTTCACTGCGGCCCACGCCGCAAATGCCCTCATAGAGACTACCTAGCGCAGTGGCAATGCAACGAACTGGAAAGGCCCTCAGGAGCGTGACCTAGGTCCCGTATCCGTAGAAGTAGCGTTCGAAAACGGCCCGGGCATGCCGGGTGAGCTTGAGGTAGTCCTCCTCAAGATCTCCGCCCTGACCTGCACCGTAACCGCACCAGCGGGCCACGGCGTCCAGTTCACGGCGGGAGGAGGGCAGCACGTCGGGGTTCCGTCCGCCCCGGATAACGTTTCCGCTTCGGACCCGGCTGGCCAGGAGCCAGGCCTGCCGCAGCGTATCGACGTCGACGGCGGGAAGCAGCCCCGCCGCCTCGATCGCGTCCAGGGCGGGAAGGGTGGACGTCGTGCGCATTTCGGGCACCCGCCGGGCATGCTGCAGCTGCAGCAGCTGGACAAGCCACTCGACGTCGCTGAGCCCGCCGCGTCCAAGTTTGAGCTGCCGCGAGGGGTCGGCGCCCCGGGGCAGGCGTTCGGCCTCCACCCGGGCCTTGATCCGGCGGATCTCCCGCACGTCCTTTTCCGTGGCCTCCTCCGGGTAGCGCACCGGGTCGACCAGGGCCATGAACTCCTCACCCAGGGCATCGCTGCCCGCCATCGGACGCGCCCTCAAAAGGGCCTGGGACTCCCAGATCAGCGACCACCGCTCGTAGTAGCCGCGGTAGGACTCCAGGCTGCGCACCAGCGGCCCCTGCCGTCCCTCGGGGCGCAGGCCGGCGTCGAGCACCAGGGTGCGCTCGGCCAGGACGGCCGGGGTGCACGGCTGCTGCAGGAAGGTGGAGATCTGGGAGACGATCTTCTCCGCCTGGGCCTGGGCCGCCGACGGGTCGACGCCGGGCAGCGGGCGGTGGACATACATCACGTCCGCGTCGGAGCCGTAGCCGATCTCCCGTCCACCCTGCCGGCCCATGGCAACCACCAGCAGGTCGGTGAGTTTCCCGCCGCTGTCGAACACCTCGGACTCGGCGACGTGCAGGGCTCCCAGTACGGCGGCCCGGTCGGCATCCGCCAGGGCGCGGCCGACCTCCTGCTGGCTGAGCAGGCCGGCACTGTCGGCAATGGCAATGCGCAGCATCTCCCGCCGCCGGATCAGCCGGATCAGCCGCATGGCTTCGCCGGGGCGGGGGTGGCGGGACATCTTCGACTGGATTTCCTGCCACTGGGTGTCGAAGGGCACGGGTGCCAGTTCCTTGTCCGAGGCCAGCCAGGCGGTGGATTCCGGCGAAACCTCGAGCAGGTCGGTAATGAACCGGCTGGACGACAGGATCGAGCACAGCCGCTCCCCCGCTGCTGAGGAATCGCGCAGCATCCCCAGGTACCAGTGCGTATCGCCCAGGTTTTCGCTGAGCCGCCGGAAACCCAGCAGACCGGCGTCGGGGTCCACGCCGTCGGCCAGCCAGGCGAGCAGCACTGGAAGCAGCTGCCGTTGCAGCGCTGCCCGCCTGCTTACCCCTACTGTGAGGGCTTCGATGTGGCGCATCGCACCCTTGGGGTCCGCATAGCCCAGTGCCGCGAGGCGTGCCTGGGCCGCCTCGGGGGTCAGCCGGACCTCGTCCGCGCTGAGGTTCGACGCCGTGCTCAGCAGCGGCCGGTAGAAAATGCTTTCGTGCAGCCGCCGCACCAGCCGTTTGGTGCGCTGCCACTGCTCCCGGAGGCGTTCCGCGCTGGGCCGTTCCGGGGACAGGGAACCGGCGCTGGACTTGGCCAGTGCCCGCAGCGCCTCTTCGTTCTCGGGCATCAGGTGGGTACGGCGCATGTGCACCATCTGGATCCGGTGCTCGAGCACCCGCAGGTAGCGGTAGGACGTGTCCAGTTCCCCGGCGTCGGTCCGTCCGATGTAGCCCGCGTCGCTGAGGGCCGCGATGGCAGCAGTGGTGGTGCGCACGCGCAGCGTTTCGTCCACCCGGCCGTGCACCAGCTGCAGCAGCTGGACGGTGAACTCGACGTCGCGCAGCCCGCCGCTGCCGAGCTTCAGCTGCCGTGCCTCTTCATGGGCGGGAATATTGTCCGTGACCCGGCGGCGCATGGCCTGCACCGATTCGACGAATCCATCACGTTCGGAACTGGTCCAGATCAAGGGAGCAACGGCTTCTTCGTAGCGCCGTCCCAGCTCCCGGTCTCCGGCCATGGCCCGGGCCTTCAGCAGTGCCTGGAACTCCCAGCTGTGCGCCCACCGCTGGTAATAGTTCAAGTAGGAGTCCAGGGTCCGCACCAACGGGCCGTCCTTGCCCTCCGGGCGCAGGTTGGTATCCACTTCCCAGAGCGGGGGCTCCGGTGCCGAGGCGTTGATGGCCCGGGAAATACCGGCAGCCAGCGCGGTCCCGACCGCGGAGGCCCGGTCTTCCGGCAGGCCGGAGGACTCGATCACGTACATAACGTCCACGTCGGAGATGTAGTTCAGCTCCTGGGCGCCGGCCTTGCCCATGCCGATGACCGCGAGGCGGACAGCGGAGATCTCCTCCGCCGGATAGCTGACCGCCAGCTCCGCACGGGAGACTGCAAGGGCCGCCTCCAGTGCTGCGCCGGCAAGGTCGGCGAGCTCGCGCCCGGCCGCCGGAAGGTAGTCGGTGGGCGACGCCGCCCCGAGGTCCCGCACCGCCAGATCCAGCAGGTGACGGCGGTACCGGGACCGCAGCGCCACGTAGGCCTCCGTGCCCGTCAGTCCGGCCACGGGTGCGGCGCCGGTGCCTGCATGCACGGCATCCAGCAGCGAGGCGCGCAGGGTCGGCTCGTCGGTGCTTCCCGGTTCGGCCCGCAGCTGCCGGTGCAGCACCCCGACATCCTCGGGATGGCGCATCAGGAATTCCGCCAGGGCCTCGGAGGCACCCAGCAGGCGGAACAGGGCTTCGCTTTGTTCGGCACCGGCGTTCACCAGTTCCACCAGCTCCGGGGCACGCCCGATCAGGCGCACCAGGGACTGGAGCGCGAGATCCGGATCGGCCGAGAAGTTGAACCCGGCAAACAGGGCATCCTCGTCCACGGCTTCCAGTTCCGCGGCGGCCAGGAAACGCGTGCTTTTTTCCAGGTCGCGGAAACCTGTGGCGATCAGCCGTCGGGTCAGGCTCATCGGTACCTCCGTCACGGGGACTCCCCTAGAGGATGCCCAGGTTCTTCTGCAGCTCGAACCGGGTCACCTGCTGGCGGTATTCGTTCCAGTCGGCGCGCTTGTTGCGCAGGAAGTTCTCGAACACCTGCTCACCCAGGATGTCGGCCACCAGCTCCGAGTCCTCCATCACGCGGACCGCGTCATGCAGTGACGCCGGCAGCGGATCGTGGCCCATGGCGCGGCGTTCGGCGGCGCTCAGGCTCTCGATGTCGTCTTCGGCGCCCGGCGGCAGCTCGTAACCTTCTTCGATGCCCTTCAGCCCTGCACCGAGGAGCACGGCGTAGGACAGGTACGGGTTGGCCGCGGAGTCGATGCCGCGGTATTCGATGCGGGCGGACTGCCCCTTGTTCGGCTTGTACAGCGGCACCCGCAGCAGGGCGGACCGGTTGTTGTGTCCCCAGGACAGGTAGCTGGGCGCTTCTCCGCCGCCCCAGAGCCGCTTGTAGGAGTTCACGAACTGGTTGGTGACGGCGGTGAATTCCGGAGCGTGCCGCAGGATGCCCGCCATGAACTGGCGTGCGGTGGTGGAGAGCTGGAACTCGGCACCGGCCTGGAAGAAGGCGTTGCTGTCACCCTCGAAGAGGGAGAAGTGGGTGTGCATGCCGGAGCCGGGGTGGTGCGAGAAGGGTTTGGGCATAAAGCTCGCGTAGCAGTTGGTCATCAACGCGACTTCCTTGACCACTGTGCGGAAGGTCATGATGTTGTCCGCGGTCTGCAGGGCGTCGGCGTAGCGCAGATCGATCTCGTTCTGGCCCGGACCGGCTTCGTGGTGGCTGAACTCCACGGAAATGCCGACGGCCTCCAACATGGACACTGCCGTGCGGCGGAAGTCCTGGGCCACCCCGCCCGGAACGTGGTCGAAGTAGCCTGCCTGGTCCACGGGAACGGGCTGGCCGTCTTCGCCGAGCTCGTCCGACTTCAGCAGGTAGAACTCGATCTCGGGGTGGGTGTAACAGGTGAAGCCCATGTCCGCGGCCTTGGCCAGCTGGCGCTTGAGCACGTTCCGCGGATCGGCAGCCGAGGGCTGTCCGTCCGGGGTGAGGATGTCGCAGAACATCCGTGAGGTCTGCTCCTCGTCGCCGCGCCAGGGCAGGATCTGGAAGGTGGAGGGGTCCGGCTGGGCCAGCAGGTCCGATTCGAAGATCCGGGCCAGGCCCTCGATCGAGGAACCGTCAAAGCCCAGCCCCTCCTCAAAGGCGCCTTCGACTTCAGCAGGGGCCAGCGCCACGGATTTCAGCTGGCCGACGACGTCGGTAAACCACAACCGCACAAACCGGACATCGCGCTCCTCGATGGTGCGCAGAACGAATTCCTGCTGGCGGTTCATCCTTACCTTCTTTCCTGTACCCGGGGGCAGACGTGTGAAACCCTCTTCACTCTACCCACGCGGAGAGGATTTCGGCTCCAGCCGCGGACCGTGACGTGGCTGGGCGACGCCGGACGTCATCCGTCCGGCAGGCCGACGGGCAGCGTTCTTTAGTAGGCTCGGAACATGACCAGTGCCGAACAGCCCCCTCCGTACGCCGCAGCCTCCACGGACCCTTCCGTTCCCGCAGCACCGGCGCTGAAGAAAATCCGCATTTCACACCTGCAGCAGCTGAAGGACACCGGCGGCCGGTTCGCCATGCTGACCGCCTACGACCAGTACGCCGCCGGCATCTTCGACGAGGCAGGCATCGAGGTGCTGCTGGTCGGCGATTCCGCCGCGAACAACGTGATGGGCCATGCCACCACGCTGCCCATCACCATGGACGAGATGATCGTCTTCGCGCGTTCAGTCACGGCCGGCGCGTCACACGCCCTGGTGGTCTGCGACCTGCCCTTCGGCTCCTACGAGGTCTCCCCCGCCCAGGCGATCGAATCCTCGGTCCGGCTGATGAAGGAAGGCCTGGTGCATGCGGTGAAGATGGAAGGCGGCCGGCACTACGTTGACCATGTCCGGGCCATGACCGCCGCCGGCATCCCGGTGATGGCGCACATCGGCTTTACTCCACAGGCAGAGCACGCCCTCGGCGGCTACAAGGTGCAGGGCCGGGGCGACGCCGGGGCGGAGGTGGTCCGGGACGCCGAGGCCCTCGCCGAAGCCGGCGCGTTCTGCGTCCTGATGGAGATGGTTCCCGCCGACGTCGCCGCAGAGGTCGACGCCGCTGTCCGGGTCCCGACCATCGGCATTGGTGCGGGCAACGCCACCACGGGCCAGGTGCTGGTCTGGCAGGACATGGCCGGACTGCGCGGCGGAAAGCAGCCGCGTTTCGTCAAAGCGTTCGCGGACCTGCGGACCGAGCTGTCCCGGGCGGCAAAGGAGTACGCGGACGAGGTCCGCAGTGGTTCCTTCCCCGGCCCGGAACACAGCTTCTAGGAATCCCGCCCGGCTCCCGGGCAGCCGTTGAGGGCACGCGCGGACGCGGCTCCTAGTTGTCTTCGTCCGCGTCCCAGGCCTTGTTCCGTGCCTGCACCTTCTGCAGCGCCAGCTCGGCTTCCTCCCGGGTGGGGTACGGCCCCAGCAGCTTGGTCCAGTCCGACTGCGGGCCTTCCTCCACCTGGTGGGTCACTACGTTGAACCAGAAATCGGCCATGGGGTCCTCCTGTTGACGTGGGGTGTGCCGGCACCGTGCCGGACGGCTCGTCCCGCCGTCGGGCGGGCTGGCGATAAGATCGATGGTATGCCCCAGAAACTTGCCACCGCACCCGCTGGACACCTCACACCGGGAAGCGTGAGCCCCCGCCGGCCCGTGCCGGCGTCGATCCCCCGTCCCGAATACGTGGACAAGAAGGCGCCCGCACCGTTCACCGGGTCCGAGGTGAAGTCGCCGGAAACGATCGAAAAGATCCGGACCGCGAGCAAGGTCGCCGCCCAGGCCATCGTCGAGGTCGGCCGGCACATCACCCCCGGCGTCACCACCGATGAGCTGGACCGGATCGGCCACGAGTTCCTGCTGGACCACCATGCCTACCCGTCCACGCTGGGCTACCGCGGCTTCCCGAAGTCCCTGTGCTCTTCCGTGAACGAGGTCATCTGCCACGGCATTCCGGACACCACCGTCCTTGCCGACGGCGACATCATCAACATCGACATCACCGCGTACATGGACGGCGTGCACGGCGACACCAACTGGACCTTCCTCGTGGGAGACGTCGACGACGAGTCACGGCTCCTCGTGGAGCGCACCCAGGAATCCCTGCGCCGGGCCATCAAGGCCGTTGCCCCGGGCCGGGAAATCAACGTCATTGGCCGTACCATCGAGTCCTACGCCAAGCGTTTCGGCTACGGCGTGGTCCGGGACTTCACCGGCCACGGCGTCGGCGAAGCCTTCCACACCGGCCTGATCATCCCGCATTACGACGCCGCGCCCGCCTACAGCAGGCTGATTGAACCGGGAATGGTGTTTACGATTGAACCTATGCTCACACTTGGCACCATCGAGTGGGACATGTGGGATGACAATTGGACAGTCCTGACCAAGGACCGCAAACGCACTGCACAGTTCGAGCACACCCTGCTCGTTACTGATGACGGCGCCGAAGTTCTGACCCTTCCCTGATCCGCTGACCCGAGCTCAGAACTACTACTGGAGAATCATGGCCAAGAAGCATAAGTCCGACAAACACGTCGACGCCGTCATCGGAATTGATATCGGGGGCACGGGCATCAAGGGCGGCATAGTCGACCTGGCCAAGGGCAAGCTGATTGGCGACCGTTTCCGCATTCCCACCCCGCAGCCCGCCACCCCCGAAGCCGTTGCCGGCGTCGTGGCAGAGATCGTGGCCGAACTGTCCGCCCGGCCCGGCGGCCCCGGCCCGGAGGTCCCTGTGGGCGTCACGTTCCCGGCCATCATCTCCCACGGCATCGCCCGCTCGGCTGCCAACGTGGATAACAGCTGGATCGACACGGACGTTGACACCCTGCTCACCAAGGCGCTTGGGCGCGATGTGCAGGTGATGAACGACGCCGACGCCGCCGGCCTGGCGGAGGCCCGCTACGGCGCCGGCCGCGAGGTGGACGGCACCGTCCTGGTGATCACCCTGGGCACGGGCATCGGCTCGGCCCTGATCTACAAGGGCCTGCTGGTTCCCAACGCAGAGCTCGGCCACCTGGAAATCGACGGGCACGACGCCGAGACCAAGGCTTCCGCCTCAGCCCGGGAACGCGACGGCATCAGCTGGGAGGAATACGCCGAACGGCTCCAGCGCTATTTCTCGCACGTGGAGTTCCTCTTCTCCCCCGATCTGTTCGTGATCGGCGGCGGAATCTCCAAGCGCAGCGAGGACTTCCTCCCGCTGCTGAACCTGCGCACTCCGCTGGTCACCGCCAACCTGAAGAACAACGCGGGCATTGTCGGGGCCGCCCTTCAGGCAGCCATGCACTTCAAGTACCTCAAGTAGCCGGTCAGACCGCAAAAGCGGCGGAAGGGTTTCCTTCCGCCGCTTTTGCAATGTCTGGTACAGGTACGGCAGTGCTCCAGCCGCAGTGGCCTACTGGGCGGTCAGCGGCCGCTGGGTACCGGACGGCACCCGGCTGGAGCTTTCCCGGGCTTCCGCCCGCAGCTTCCCGATCGCCGTCTCAAAATCTTCGAGGGACTCGAAGGACTGGTACACGCTCGCAAACCGCAGGTACGCCACCTGGTCCAGCTTCTGCAGCGGAGTGAGGATGGCCAGCCCGACCTCGTGGGCATCGATCTCTGCCACGCCGCTGGCCCTGATGGTCTCTTCCACTTCCTGCGCGAGCATGGCCAGGTCATCCTCGCTGACCGGGCGGCCCTGGCAGGCCTTCCGCGCACCGTTGATCACCTTGCTGCGGCTGAAGGGTTCGCCCACCCCGGAACGCTTGATCACGCTCAGGCTGGTGGTCTCCACAGTGGAGAAACGGCGTCCGCACTGTGGACACTGCCGGCGGCGGCGGATGGCCGATCCGTCGTCGGCCAGGCGGCTGTCGACGACGCGGGAATCAGCGTTGCGGCAAAACGGACAGTACATATCCCGTCCTTTCGCGAAGGGGCCTTATGGTGCTCTCACTATAGGGCCCGCACTGCCCCAATACCAAGCGTGGAACCACAACATGTAGTACTCGTCGGTACTACATGTAGGTAGTCCACGTTCCGCCTGCCTCAGTTATTCGAAGCGGATACTGACTGCGTCCCCGTGGGCGGGCAGGTCCTCGGCACGGGAGAGGGCCACAATGTCGCCGCTGACTTCCTCCAACGCTTCGCGGTTGTAGCTGACCACCTGGATGGCACGCATGAAGGTGGTCACGTTCAGTCCGGAAGAGAACGCCGCGGTTCCGCCCGTGGGCAGCACGTGGTTGGAGCCGGCGCAGTAATCGCCCAGGCTGACGGGGCTGTAATCCCCCACGAAAATGGCTCCGGCGCTGCGGATCCGCGCCGCCACCGCTTCGGCGTCGGCTGTCTGGATTTCCAGGTGCTCGGCGGCGTAGGCGTCGCACACAGCTATGCCCTGTTCCAGTCCGTCCACGAGGATTACGCCGGACTGTGTGCCGGAAAGCGCCGTTCGTACTCGTTCGCTGTGCTTGGTGTCCGCAACCTGGCGTCCCAGTTCCACCCGGACGGCCGCGGCAAGCTGCTCCGATGCCGTGACGAGGACAGAACCGGCGTTCGGATCGTGCTCGGCCTGGCTGACCAGGTCCGCTGCCACCAGCCGCGGGTCCGCAGTTTCGTCGGCGAGGACCATGATCTCGGTGGGACCGGCCTCCGAATCAATACCGACAACACCCTTCACCAGGCGCTTGGCAGTCGCGACAAACACGTTTCCGGGACCGGTGACTACATCCACGGGCAGGATCGCCGCATTGTCTCCGTCGGCCGCCACACCGTAGGCAAAGGCGGCAACAGCCTGCGCGCCGCCCACCGCGTACACCTCGTCAATTCCCAGCAGTTTTGCCGCAGCCAGGATGGTGGGGTGGGGCAACCCGCCGAATTCCTTCTGCGGCGGGGAGGCAAGGGCGAGGGACTCGACACCGGCCGCCTGCGCCGGCACCACGTTCATCACCACCGACGACGGGTACACCGCCAGGCCGCCGGGGACGTAAAGCCCCACGCGGGACACCGGCATCCAGCGGTGGGTCAGCACCGCACCGGGACGGATTTCCACCCGGGCGTCGGCAGGGCGCTGTGCCTGCGCAAAGATCCGGGTCCGTTCGATCGCCGTTTCGAGCGCGGCCCGGACGGCCGGGTCCAGCTTTTCCAGTGCCGAGTCCAGTGCTTCGGCGGGAACCCGGACCTGTTCCTGGGCCACGCCGTCGAACCGCTGCGCCAGTTCCGTCAATGCGGTGAATCCCCGGGTGCGGACGTCGGTGATGATCGCCGTAACGGCATCAGACGCGGAGTCGAAGGACGCCTGGGCCCGCGGCATGGCACCCTTGAGCCCGGCCGGGCTCAAATGCCGGCCGCGCAGATCGATGGTGCGGAAGGATTCGAAAGCTGCTTCGGGGCTGGAGGATTTCACGTCTTCCAGTCTACCCAAGCCCTCTTCGGGCGTTCACGGCGAGTACCCGCGTTACGGCTGCGAATGAGGCCTGGGACGGGTGAAGTTCTGCCACGCGATGGCTGCGAGGTTCAACTGGGCCGGTTGCGCGTCGCCTCCGGCAATCTGCTCGTTCAGCCGCCCGTCGTAAAGCGCCAGCAGTGACCGGGCCAGTTCCGAGACATCGACCGTAAATTCCGTGTCCTGCGCCTCGGCGACCCGGATCAGGGCAGCGGTCACAGCCTCCGACAGGACAGCCCGCTGGTCGGCGACCACGGTGCGCACGCGCTCAGACCTCCGGGCGGCCAGCAGGAGCTCCAGCCGCACGGCATGCCACACGGTGTCGGACGTAAAATCCGCCATGCCTTCGAGGGTGTGCTCGATGACGGCTGTGGGTTCCAGCCCACCGGGGCGAAGCCAGTGGTCCAGCTGCCGGTTGAGCCGTTCAGCCAACTGCCGGGCGTGGTCTTCGTACATAGCCAGCGCCAGTTCCGTTTTCGAGGCGAAGTTGCTGTAAAAAGCACCCCTGGTGAAGCCCGCCGCGGCGCACAGCTCCTCGACGCTGGCACCCTCAAGGCCCCGCTCCGCAAAGACCGCAGCCGAAGTGGCCAGCAGGCGGCTTCTCGTCGCCGTCCTCGACCTTTTGGCGGGTTCGGCTTCAACGGGCCCCATGGTGGTCCTCTCTCCGGCAGTGCATCTCCTCACGATACATGGGTGTATCGTCATGGAAGTCAATACACGAGTGTATCCAAGTCGTTAGTGTATCCAAGTCGTCCGTTAGAGGATCTGCCCGCATGTCCACCTCCACACCAACGCGTCCCCGCCACGCCGCCCGCCCGGAGGGCGGGCCCCCGGTCTCCCCGTACCGGTCCCCCATGTTCTGGCTGCTTCCCATCCTGGTGGTTGTCCTCCTGGCGGCCATCGGGACCGGACTCTATATGGGTGGGCTCGCCAATCCGACGGCACACCTGAAGGACTTCCCGGTTGCCGTGGTTAACGAGGACGCCGGCACGGACCCTGCCGCCGAAAACGCTCCGCAGAATCTGGGCCGGGAGATCGTGGACGGCTTTGCTGACCGGGCTGCGGAAGGGGACACGCTGGACCTGCGGATCCTCTCCTGGGCGGACGCCCGGGAGCAGCTCGAGAACGGCGAGGTGTACGCTGCCGTGGTCATCCCCGAGACGTTCTCCGCGGACGCCGCAGGACTGGTCTCCGGAGCGCTGACCGTGGAGCCAACCGCCCGCCCCGACATCACCGTCTACACCGACCCGAAGGCCGGTGCACTGGCCGCACGCCTGGCGGCCGGCATCATCGAACCCGGGTTGAAGGAAGCCAGCACCTCCCTGGGGGAACAGCTCAGCAGCGCCGCGGAGGATGCCGAAGTCCAGGCGCGGGCCCTGGTGGAGCAGCAACTGGCCGCATCCCAGGATGACCAGGCCCGCCGGACGCTGGAAGCTGCCACCCAGGCAGGCCCGGCCACCGAGGCCTTTGCGCGGCAGCTCACCCAGCAGCAGGCCGGGACACCGGCCCAGCTGGCGGACAAGCTGGCCCCCACGGTCAGTGCTTCCTCCACCCTGCTGCTGCAGGATCCGGTGCACATCACCTCGGCCACCTATCACCAGGTGGAAGAAGGCACGGCCCTGGGAATGGGCTCGTTCTACTACGCCATCCTGCTCCTGGTCCTGGGGCTGACCGGTTCCATTGGCGTTAATCTCCTGGTCGACGGGCGGCTGGGGATCACACCCCTGGAAATAGGGCCGCAGTTCCTCCAGGCCCGGCGCACCACACCCTCCCGCTGGATGACCATGCTGGTCAAGTGGGGAATCTTTGTTACTGCGGCGGCACCCGCGGCAGGCGTGGTGATGTGGGTGGCCTCCGCGGCCGATGTTCCCCTGCCCAACGGGGGCACGCTGTTCCTGGTCAGCTGGCTGGCCATGTCTGCTGTTTCGGCGGCGGTGTTTACCCTGCTGACCCTCTTTGGCAATGCGGGCCTGCTGGTTTCCATGATCTACCTGGTGCTTATGGGCCTGCCCTCGTCCGGGGCAGTGGTGCCGGTCGAGGCCCTGCCCGGATTCTTCCGGGCGATCGCCCCCTGGGAACCCCTGCACCACATAGCCACAGCCGTCCGCAGCGTCCTGTACTTCGGGTCGGGGACCAATACCGGGCTGGGCGCCGATGTGCTGGCCCTGACCGTCATCCTGGTGGTCTCGCTGCTTGTCGGCATCCTGACGGGCGCCGCCTATGACCGGTTCTTTGGCCGCCGCGGGGCCAAGGCAACCGGCGTGGCAGCGGCCTGACCGGGCCCCGCCCTACACGTCCAGGCAGGCCGGCCCCAGCAGCACCTTCAGGTCGCCGAACAGGGACGGAGTGGGGTTGACCCGCATATCCACGCCCAGCTTCATCACTTCCACCGTGCGGGATCCGTTGAGCCGGATCTGCACCTCGGAGGTGCCCGGATGTGTCCGGAGCACGTCACCCAGCTGGGTCACCACGGTTTCGGTCGCCTTGTAGGTGGCCATGGAGATGACCACCGGACCGGAATGGCCCTCGCTGAGGTCGGGAACGGTGAGTTCCTGCGCGTTCAGCGTCACGGCGCCGTCGTCCCGGCGCTGCAGCCGGCCGCGGACCACCACGATCAGGTCCTCGGCCAGTACCGCGGCAATCGGTCCGTAGACCTGGCCGAAGAACATGACCTCCATGGAGCCTGCCAGGTCCTCGATTTCACAGCGTGCATACGCGTTGCCGCTGTTCTTGGCAATCCTGCGCTGCAGCGAGGTGATCATGCCCGCAATGGTGACGATGGCGCCGTCGGCCGGGCCGTCCTCCCCCACGATGTTGGTGATCGACGAGTCCGCGTGCTGGCTGAGGATGCCTTCCAGGCCCTGCAGCGGATGGTCCGAGACATACAGGCCAAGCATGTCCCGCTCGAAGGAGAGCTTGTCCTTCTTCTCCCACTCCGGCAGGTCCGGGATGTCGATACTGATCGAGTCCTCCGGCTCCTGGTCGGAAATGGCGGCGAACAGGTCGAACTGGCCCACAGCCTCGTTGCGCTTGAGCACCACCACGGAGTCGATGGCTTCTTCGTGGATCATTGCCAGCGGGCGGCGGGCATGGCCCATCGAGTCGAAGGCGCCGGCCTTGATCAGGGACTCGATGGTGCGCTTGTTGCACACCACCGCCGGAACCTTCATCAGGAAGTCCTTGAAGTTGGTGTAGGCACCCTTCTCTTCCCGGGCCGCCACCATCGCCTGCACCACGTTGGTGCCGACGTTGCGGATAGCGCCCATGCCGAAGCGGATGTCCTTGCCCACAGGGGTGAAGTTCACCGAGGACTCGTTCACGTCCGGCGGCAGCACCGTAATGCCCATCTTGCGGCATTCATTCAGGTACAGGGCGAGCTTGTCCTTGTCATCACCCACGGAGGTGAGCAGGGCCGCCATGTATTCGGCCGGATACTGGGCCTTCAGGTAGGCGGTCCAGTAGGAGACGACGCCGTAGGCCGCGGAGTGCGCCTTGTTGAAGGCGTAGTCGGAGAAGGGCAGCAGGATGTCCCAGAGCGCCTTGATGGCCGCTTCGGAGTAGCCGCGGTCCACCATGCCCTGGTGGAAACCGGCGTACTGCTTATCCAGCTCCGATTTCTTCTTCTTGCCCATGGCACGGCGGAGGATATCTGCCTGGCCCAGGCTGAACCCCGCCACCTTCTGGGCGATGGCCATCACCTGCTCCTGATAGACAATCAGGCCGTAGGTGGTGTTCAGGATTTCCGCGAGCGGTTCCTCGAGCTCCGGGTGGATCGGGGTGATTTCCTGCTGGCCGGTCTTGCGCAGGGCGTAGTTCGTGTGCGAGTTCGCACCCATGGGACCCGGCCGGTACAGGGCGATGACAGCGGAGATGTCTTCAAAGTTATCCGGACGCATGCTCTTGAGCAGCGACCGCATAGGCCCGCCGTCGAGCTGGAAGACGCCCAGCGTGTCACCGCTGGCAAGGAGGTCGTAGGCTTCCTTCAAATCCAGCGGCAGGTCTTCCAGGACCAGGTCCTCGCCGCGGTTGTTCTTGATGTTCTCCACCGCGTCGGAGACGATCGTCAGGTTCCGCAGGCCGAGGAAGTCCATCTTGATCAGCCCCAGGCCTTCGCAGGTGGGGTAATCGAACTGCGTGATGACCTGGCCGTCCTGCTCGCGGCGCATGATCGGGATGATGTCGATCAGCGGATCGGAGGACATGATCACGCCGGCGGCGTGCACGCCCCACTGGCGCTTCAGGCCTTCAAGCCCCAGAGCGGTCTCGAACACACGCTGGGAATCCGGGTCGGTGCGCAGCAGTTCGCGCAGCTCCTCGGCCTCCCCGTAGCGCTTGGCTTCCTTGTTGTGCACGTCGGCCAGGGACAGGCCTTTGCCCATCACGTCCGGCGGCATCGCCTTGGTCAGGCGTTCTCCGACCGAGAAGGGGTACCCCATCACGCGGGAGGAGTCCTTCAGGGCC
Organism: Arthrobacter sp. zg-Y919; assembly: GCF_030142045.1. Classification (NCBI taxonomy): domain Bacteria; kingdom Bacillati; phylum Actinomycetota; class Actinomycetes; order Micrococcales; family Micrococcaceae; genus Arthrobacter; species Arthrobacter sp. zg-Y919. The sequence goes on from NZ_CP126242.1 coordinate 1,907,071, forward strand.
TGCTTGGCCTTGATGGTGCCGTAGGTGACGATCATGGCAACGCGCTCGTCGCCGTACTTCTCTGTCACGTAGTGGATCACTTCGGAGCGGCGCCGATCATCGAAGTCGACGTCGAAGTCAGGCATGGACACGCGGTCCGGGTTCAGGAAGCGCTCGAAGATCAGGCCGTGCTGCAGCGGGTCCAGGTCCGTGATGCCCATCGCGTAGGCAGCCATTGAGCCGGCACCGGAGCCACGGCCCGGGCCGACCCGGATGCCGTTCTTCTTCGCCCAGTTGATGAAGTCGGCCACCACCAGGAAGTAGCCGGGAAAGCCCATCTGGACGATAATGCCGACCTCATAGTTGGCACGCTTGCGCACGTCGTCGGAGATGCCGCCCGGGTAGCGGCGCTGCAGGCCCGCTTCGACCTCCTTGACGAACCAGGACTCCTCGTTCTCACCCTCCGGAGTCGGAAAGCGCGGCATGTAGTTGGCCTTGGTGTTGAACTCGACGTCGCAGCGCTCGGCGATGAGCAGGGTGTTGTCGCAGGCGTCCGGGTGGTCGCGGAAGATGGCCCGCATTTCGTCCGGGGACTTGAGGTAGAACTCGTCGGCGTCGAACTTGAACCGTTTGGGGTCGGCCAGCGAGGAGCCGGACTGCACGCACAGCAGCGCCGCATGCGCGGAGGCGTCTTCGGCGTGGGTGTAGTGCAGGTCGTTGGTGGCCACCAGTGGCAGCTGCAGCTCGCGGGCCAGCTTGATCAGGTCCGCCTGCACGTTCCGCTCGATGTCCAGCCCGTGGTCCATCAGCTCGCAGAAGAAGTTTTCCTTGCCAAAGATGTCGCGGAAGTCCGATGCCGCCTGGACGGCCTCCCGGTACAGTCCCAGGCGCAGCTTGGTCTGGACTTCGCCGGAGGGGCAGCCGGTGGTGGCAATCAGGCCCTTGCCGTAGGTCTGCAGGAGGTCCCGGTCCATGCGCGGCTTGTAGAGGTAGCCTTCGAGCGAGGCCAGGGAGGACATCCGGAAGAGGTTGTGCATCCCCTCGGTGCTCTCGGCCCACATGGTCATGTGGGTGTAGGCGCCGGCACCGGACACGTCGTTGCGGCCGCCGTCGCCCCACTTCACACGCGTCTTGTCCGCGCGGGCGGTACCCGGGGTGAGGTAGGCCTCCACGCCGATGATCGGCTTGATGCCGGCGCCGCGGGCCTTGTTCCAGAAGTCGAAGGCGCCGAACACAAAACCGTGGTCGGTGGTTGCCAGGGCATTCATGCCCAGCTCGTCGGCGTGGCTGAACAGATCCGTCAGCCGGGCAGCCCCGTCGAGCATCGAATATTCGGTGTGGTTGTGAAGATGGACAAACGATTTCGACGTACTAGTTGCTGAAGCCACCAGTACATTCTAGGCCCCCGGGCGCGGCGTGTCGGACGCCGCCGCGCCGGGTGCGGTCCCCCTGGAAGGGCCTAGACCTCGCCGCTGCGCAGAGCGTCGACGGCGTACTGCAGGTCCTGCGGGTACTCGCTGACGAACTCGACATATTCCCCCGTGGCGGGGTGGGTGAAGCCCAGTTTCCGGGCGTGCAGCCACTGGCGGGTGAGCCCCAGCTCGGCCGCCAGCTTCGCGTCGGCACCGTAGGTGAGGTCTCCCGCACAGGGGTGCCGCAGGGCCGAGAAGTGGACGCGGATCTGGTGTGTGCGTCCCGTCTCCAGGTGCACTTCCACCAGCGAAGCCTTCCCGAAGGCCTCCAGCACCTCGTAGTGGGTCACCGATGGACGGCCGCCCTCGACGACGGCAAACCGCCAGTCGTAGCCCGGGTGCCGGCCGATCGGGGCGTCAATAGTGCCCTTCAGCGGATCGGGCAGTCCCTGGACCACTGCGTGGTACATCTTGTCGACGGTGCGTTCCTTGAACGCCTGCTTCAGCAGCGTGTAGGCATGCTCGGTCTTGGCAACCACCATGACTCCGGACGTGCCGACGTCGAGCCGGTGGACAATGCCCTGGCGCTCAGGGGCGCCGGAAGTGGAGATCCGGTAACCGGCAGCGGCCAGCGCGCCGACCACTGTGGGACCAACCCATCCGGGTGAGGGATGCGCAGCTACCCCGACGGGCTTGTCGATAACCACGAAGTGTTCATCGTCCGCCAGGATCAGCAGGTCGTCGACAGGCTCGACGACGACGGCCAGCGGGTCGCGCTGCTCCGGCACGTCCGCGGTGATTTCCTGTCCGGCATGCAGTTTGTCGGACTTGGACAGCACCCGGCCGCCGGAACTGAAGTAACCGTCGGCGCACCAGGTGGCGGCGGTGTTACGGGAAACGTCCAGCAGCCCGGCGAGAACGGCATCGGCACGCTTGCCGTCTGCTTCTTCGGGGACCGCGAACACGGCATGCAGTTCATTCATCGTGCTTCCCCTCCATCGTGCTGCTTCACTTCTGTGCGTGTGGACGGCGTGCGTACGCCGTCCATACCGATGCCGCGCAGGGTCAGCAGGCAGACCAGGATGACGCCGCTGACTACGCAGGAATCGGCGATGTTGAAGATGGCGAAGTTCGGGAAGGCGATGAAGTCCACTACGTGGCCCTGCCCGAAGGACGGTTCGCGGAAGAGCCGGTCGGTTAGGTTGCCGAGGGCACCGCCGAGCACCAGGCCCAGGGCGGTGGCCCAGGCGAGGGACCGCAGGCGGAACATCAGATAGACCAGGAACCCGGCAACCAGCACCATGATGATCGTGAAGACCCAGGTGTAGTCGGTGCCGATGGAAAACGCAGCCCCGGGATTGCGGATGAAGTGCCAGCGCAGAACGGGCGGCAGGACGTCGGTCACCTGCCCCTCGGTCATGGTGCGGACAACCCACATCTTGGTGAGCTGGTCGGCGACGACGGCGGCAACCGCCAGCGCGAGCATGGTGTACGCGGAGGTGCTCCTCCGGGCGCGGCCGCGCTCGGCGCCGGCGCTGCCCGGTGTCTGCGGTGAGGAAGTGGTCATGGTGCTTTCGTGATCTGGTGCCTGCCCGATTCATCGTGCAGGCAAGATGGAACAAAAACCAAGGGCCGGCGGCCGGGGTTACCCGGCCACCGGCCCTTGGTGAGTTATACGGTATTGCTACCTTATCCCTACTTTACTTCTACTCTGCTTCTGCTTTTTCCTACTTGACGACTCTGTTAGTGCCAATCCAGTAGTTCAGGTCCAGGACCATCGGCGCAATTACGCGTCTGCGGTCTCCGAAGCGACAGAACCGCGTGCATCCAGGTCACGCAGCTGGCCTTCGATGTAAGCCTTCAGGCGTGAACGGTAGTCGCGCTCGAATCCGCGGAGCTGCTCAACCTTGCGCTCCAGGACAGCCTTCTGCTGCTCCAGGGTGCTGAGGATCTTGCGGCTCTTCTCCTGGGCGTCGCTGACGAGGCCGCTGGCTTCGATCTGTGCTTCCGCAATGATCTTGTCGCGCTGCTCAACGCCGGCACCAACGTAGTCATCGTGCATCTTCTGGGCCATGGCCAGGATGCCGGCTGCGCTCTCAGTGCTGTTGCCGTTGGAAGCTGCGAGGGGCTCCGGCTTGTGCTCGACCGGCGCCGGACGCTCTTCGACGCGCGGAGCTTCGACCTTCGGCTCCGGCTTCGGCTCCTCGCGGACCTGCTCGGTCTTCGGGGCAGCTGCCACCGGGGCGGGGACCGAGTTGGAGGAGGACCCGCCGGCCGCGGCGTCAGCCAGCTGGCGGCGGAGGTCTTCGTTTTCGGAGTTCAGCCGGCGCAGTTCCACCACGATCTCGTCGAGGAAGTCATCGACTTCGTCCTGGTCATAGCCTTCCCGGAATTTGGTCGGCTGGAACCGCTTGTTGACAACATCTTCTGGCGTCAGAGCCATCTGGTCACCTCATACTGGATTATAAGATTCGCCTGCGAGTCAAGCAGGCGGTTCTACGTAGAGAAATACGGACATACAAAATGTGGGGTTGTATTCGCTTTCACACTATATCGTTTGGGTTCCGAAAACTAACCGGACCCCAGCGGCGCCTGACTGCTAGCGCGCGACGCCGACGACAATCTGCGTGAGTATCGATACGAGGATAAACAGCACGAGGAAGGCCAGGTCCAGCGCCACGCCGCCAAGCCGCAGCGGCGGGATGATGCGCCTGAACAACCGCACCGGGGGGTCGGTGACACCGTACACGCCTGTGGCGAGCACGAGGGCCGGTCCCTTGGGCCGCCACTGCCGGGCAAACATCTGCACGGCGTCGTACACGATCCGCAGGATGAGTGCGAGCTGGAAAAGCACCAGCACCAAATACACCAGTGGAAGAATGATATTCACGCGCAGGGTTTCATTTCCGGAAGTCGGTCGGCAGCTCCCGCGGCCCGTTGATACGGGCCTTGGGTTAGCTCTGGTTAAAGAAAGTGGCTTGCGATTCGCTGATCTTCTTGTCGTCGCCCAGGACTTCAACATAGGAAGGCGACAGCAGGAAGACCTTGTTGGTCACACGCTCAATGCTACCGCGCAGGCCGAAGACAAGGCCCGCGGAGAAGTCGACGAGCCGCTTGGCATCCGCCTCCCCCATGTCGGTGACGTTCATGATGACGGGGATGCCGTCACGGAAGCTTTCACCGATGAGCTTGGCGTCATTGTAGGAACGGGGGTGGACGGTGGTGATCTGACGCAGGCCGGACACGTCCTCACGGGACGACGGTGCGCGCTTGATGGGTGTCACGGGTGCGCGGTACTCCTCCACTGCATTGCGGACGACGGGGGCGGGAACAGCCTCCGGTGCCTCCTCGTCGGGCTCATGGATGGGAGCATAATCTTCCTCCCGGGCAGGAGCTTCCCGCAGCTGCCGCTGTTCGGACTCGTAGTGCTCGTCACCATCGGCGAGCCCAAGGTAAATCATTGTCCTGCGCATTGCGCCAGCCATGGTTGCTCCTCTAATCCTTCAACGCCTAGCTGCCCATTACTGTACTGATACTGCACGGTGCTGCGCGGCGGCTGTGTGGTGTTTGTACTTCGACGCTACCGTACCGGCGGGCGCGCGCCCAGAACATCGGACCCGATTCTCAGGTGTGTCGCTCCGTGGGCGACCGCGGCTTCCAGGTCCGAACTCATGCCGGCCGAAATGCTCCGGGCATCCGGGTATTGGCGCTGCAGCTGCGCCGAGAGCTGCTGCAGCCGGCCGAAGGCTTCCCCGGCGTCTGCGCCGAGCGGCGCCACGGCCATCAGGCCGGTGAGCACCAGTCCGTTTGTGGCGGCTACGGCCTCGGCCAGCCGGGGCAGGTCCCCGGGGTCGGCTCCCCCGCGCCCGGGATCTGCTGCCCGTGCAGCCTCGGGGCGCAGGTCCACCTGGAGGAAGCACGAGAGGTCCGCGCGGGGGGCGGCGCCGTCGTCTTCCCGGCGCCGCTGCTCCGCGGCCATCGCCTTGCCGAGTGCGCCGATCAGGGAGGCGCGGTCCACCGAGTGCACGGCGGCGGCATAGCGGACCACGGACTTGGCCTTATTGGACTGCAGCTGGCCAATAAAGTGCCAGTTCAGGTCCAGCTGCGCCAGGGCGGCCGCTTTCGCCGCGGCTTCCTGGTCCTTGTTCTCACCGACATCCCGCACGCCGAGCCGGGCCAGGATCTCGACGTCGGACGCTGGAAAGTACTTGGTGACCACTATCAGGTGCGGCTCGGCTGATTGCCGTGCGGCGGAAGCAATGCGGCTGCGGACGTGCTGCAGCCGGTCCCGCAGCTCTTCCGCCCGGGAGGGAGTTGTTGGAGTCATGGTTATTCCATTATCCCTGCCGGCTCGATCCTGCCGCTCCACGCTGCAGCTCCATCATTCCGCTCTGCGGCCGGGATCACGGACGCTGCCAGACCACGCCGGCGAGCCGCCCGGTGGACGGGTCCCTCCGGTGGGAAAACAGCTGCTCATTCTCCAGCGTGCAGCCGGCTATCCGTTCCACGGCCACGCCAAGGCCGGCCAGCTGCGCCTCCGCCCCGGCCGGAAGGTCCAGGGCGGGGGTACCGCTGCGGGTGGTTGCCGCCGTCGACGGCAGCAGGGCTGCAGCTTCCGACTGCATGGCTGCCGGAACCTCGTAGCACTCTCCACAGACACAGGGGCCTATCCAGGCGCGGATACCGGCGCCGCCCGCAGCCTCGATCCGCTCGACCGCCGCAGGCAGGATGTTGTCCAGCAGGCCGCGGCGGCCGGCATGCACCGCCGCAGTCACCGGGTTTCCATCCGGACGGATACCGGCCAAAAGGACCGGCACACAGTCTGCGACCATCACCGCCAGGGGCGCACTGCCGTCCACACTGATCAACCCGTCCGCGGTGGGCGCCGTGCCGGCCGTGCCTGGCTCGGCGATGACCGCTGAGTGGACCTGGTTCATGAAGCGCAGGGAACCGGCCTGGACGCCCATCACCGACTCAAGCTCTGCCCGGCGGCGCAGGACAGCCTGCGGATCATCCCCCACATGCAAAGCGAGGTTGCCCGCAGATGTGTTGGTGAAGCCCACCCACAGGTTGTCGCCAACCTGCCGGTGCCACCAAAACATCCGGGACAACCCCTCTGTCATGCTCAGCTGTTCTTACTCTGCTGGTCTTGCTCTGCTGTTCTGCCTATCCGGCGTCCTACTTCAGGAAGTCCGGCACGTCCAGGTCATCCGGGCGGCCGGTGGAAAGATCGGACTCCACCACTGCCGGAAGATCGATGTCAAAGCCTGCATCGGCGGGGACGTCACTGTGCTGGTGCGACCGCTGCGACCAGGCCGACAGGCCTGCGGACGCCGGAGCAGCAGCTGCGAAGCCGCCTGCGGCCGGTGCGGAGGACGGCGGGGTGGCCGGCTCTGCGGGCTTGTGCGAGACCGGCTGCGAGGTGACATCCACCTGGTCGAAGCCCGCTGCGATGACCGTGACGCGTGCTTCGTCGCCCAGGGCATCGTCAATGACGGCGCCGAAGATGATGTTGGCTTCGGGGTGGGCCACTTCCTGGACCAGGCGTGCGGCCTCGTTGATCTCGAACAGGCCGAGGTCGGAGCCGCCCTGGATGGAGAGCAGCACGCCGTGTGCGCCGTCGATCGAGGCTTCGAGCAGAGGTGAGGCTATTGCCAGTTCTGCAGCCTTGACCGCACGGTCCTCGCCGCGTGCCGAACCGATACCCATGAGCGCCGAACCGGCACCCTGCATCACGGACTTGACGTCCGCGAAGTCAAGGTTGATCAGACCCGGGGTGGTGATGAGGTCGGTGATGCCCTGGACACCGGAGAGCAGGACCTGGTCCGCGGAGCGGAAGGCATCCAGCATCGACACATTGCGGTCGCTGATGGAAAGCAGGCGGTCATTCGGGATGACGATAAGCGTGTCGACTTCGTCGCGCAGCGTATCGATGCCCGACTCGGCCTGGTTTGAGCGCCGGCGGCCTTCGAAGGTGAAGGGGCGGGTGACGACGCCGATGGTGAGGGCACCCAGGGAGCGGGCAATCCGGGCGACGACGGGAGCGCCGCCGGTACCCGTTCCGCCACCTTCGCCGGCGGTCACGAAGACCATGTCGGCGCCGCGGAGGACTTCCTCGATTTCTTCGGCGTGGTCCTCGGCGGCCTTGCGGCCCACCTCGGGATCAGCGCCGGCGCCCAGTCCGCGGGTGAGCTCGCGTCCGACGTCAAGCTTGACGTCGGCGTCGCTCATGAGCAGAGCCTGCGCATCCGTGTTGATGGCGATGAACTCCACGCCGCGGAGGCCTACATCGATCATCCGGTTTACGGCGTTCACGCCACCGCCGCCGATGCCGACGACCTTGATGACGGCCAAGTAATTCTGCGGTGCTGCCACGTCCTGTGTCCCTTGTTCGAATCTGTGCAACTTGATGTTTTCTGCAACTGCTTGTTTCTGCTGCAACTGCCTGCGTTCTGCAGCTGCGTGTGTCCTGCGAACCGGTCTGCCTTCAACCGGTTCCCGGCCGCCGACACCCCCGCGGTTTCCAGCGGAATCCCGGAGATTCCCGCTGGAGGCCAGGCCGAAAACCTTGAACCGACAAAACCCTAACCCTCAACTTGAGGGTTATAGTTATGTCAAGTAATCCATTACTTGAGACGCTATGGGGGTTCCGCTGCTTCCGCAAATACCGGCCCCGCGTGTCGGAGGATTCTTTCCCCGCAACCCTGTGATGTCATCCATGACGGCCCGTCGATATGCCTGTGGATATCCCCGGTGGATATGCCCGGTCACCGCGTGACCGGCCGGTCGGGAGTGCTCACATCATAGACCGCCACCGGAGGATCTGTTGGCTTCATTTTCAGGAGCGCCTCGAGTACCCGCGCCTTTGCCTCGTTGGCATCGGCACTCCCCCAGAATACCGTCTGCCCGCTGTTGAGCTTCAGTTCCACCGAGTCCACGGTCTGCGCGGAAGCGTTCTCCAACCGGGCAAGAACCTCGGGCGGCAGCGCCGCCAGAACGGCCGTAATGCTCGGGAAAACGTTGGCATTGACTGCCTCGCTCCCACCCGCAATCAGCGGAAGCGCTACTGCGGCGCGGTCCGCAGCCATGGCCAGGTGCCGGCCCTCCTCGTCGATGAGGACATGGGTCCCGCCTTCCTGAAGCACGGCAACCGGAACACGTTCGGTGATCGACACCACCAGGGTGGACGGCGGCTGGGCGGCCACCTCGATTCCGGCTATCTCCGGACGGTACTTCAGCAGGTTCTCCACATCCGCGTCCGAGATGGTGGGCAGGGTCTGCCCCTTCAACGGCTCCAATGCCGCTTCGGCCTGATCCCGCGGCAGCAGGGAGGTTCCCTCGACCACCACGGTCTTCAGTGCCAGTGCGGGCGAAAAGAAGAGCAGCACAAAAAACAGCACTGTGACCAACAACGCGGAGCCCACCGTAATCCAGGCAACCCTGCGCCTCCGCCGGCGCGGCGGCTCGGGAAATGCCAGGACAGTTCCAGCCGTGCCGCCCCGGCCACTCCCGGCGACGTCGGCTCCGGTGCTCTTGGCAGCGGCAGGCTTGGTGACTGCAGTCTTGCCCGCAGCCTTGCCAGCAGATTTAGCAGCAGCGGGCTTCGCAGCGGCAGCCTTCTTCGCAGACGTTCCAGCGGACTTGGTTCCCGCAGCAGCCCTGCCCGCCGACGCTCCCCCAGCCGCCTTCGCACCGGCTGCCTTGGACGCGGCATCCTTCTCCCCTGCGGCCTTGGTTCCGGCTGCCTTGGTTCCGGCGGCCTTCGTTCCGGCGGCCTTGGTTCCGGCCGCCTTGGTCCCGGCACCATCCGAACGTCCCGCCGGCTTTACGGCAGGCGTACCCGCGCTCCCGGCAGGCTGGTCTTCCGGATCCAGGGCACGGGTAGCCGTAATGATGTCCTCATCGCCGCTGGACCGCTTCCTACCGGCCATCGGAGGCTTTCCCGGCAGGGGTGGCCGTGCGGGCCGGTGCGGCGGCCAGGCGGGCAACCAGCTCGGCCCCCAGCGCCGTAACGTCGCCGGCACCTACCGTGAGGATGATGTCTCCGGCAGCGGCGCCGTCGGCTACGCGTGCCACGGCCTCACCGGGACTCCCGGCATAGCCGCCGGGGGTGTTCAGGCGGGACGTGATCAGTTCGCTGGTCACGCCTTCGATGGGGTCTTCCCGGGCCGGATAGATGTCCAGGACGGTGGCGGTATCCGCCAGATCCAGGGCAGCGGCAAACTCGGCCGCGAAGCTGCGCGTCCGGCTGAAGAGGTGCGGCTGGAACAAGACGTGCACCCGGTGTCCGCCGGCGACGGTGCGCGCGGCTTTCAGGGCTGCGTTCACCTCGGTGGGGTGGTGCGCGTAGTCGTCGAAGACCTGCACACCGCGGGCGGTCCCCCGGGATTCGAACCGCCGGGCGGCACCGGAGAAGGTGCCCAGTCCCGCCGCGGCGGTCTGCGGATCCACACCCAGTTCCAGGGCGACGGCAAAGGCGGCAGCGGCGTTGAGGATGTTGTGCGTGCCGGGTACCTGCAGGACAAGCTCGGCTTCGGCTCCGCGGCCGTCCACCGTGTAGTGCAGGATGCTGGCCGACCCCGCGCCGGCCGGCCGCGTATCCGATACGCGGACATCCGCACCGTCCGCGTAGCCGTAGGTGGCCACGCGCACTCCCGGAGAGCGTTCCACGAGGCTGACCGCACCGGCGTCGTCGGCGCAGGCAATGAGGAGACCGTCCGCCGGCAGCAGCGCAGCGAAGGCATCAAAGGAGGCGAAGACCGCTTCCTCCGTGCCGTAGTGGTCCAGGTGGTCCGCCTCGACATTGGTGACCACGCTGATCCGCGGGGTGTAGTTCAGGAAGGAGCCGTCGGACTCGTCGGCTTCGGCCACGAAAACCTGGCCGGTTCCGTGTGCGGCGTTGACTCCGAGCGCGGCAACATCCCCGCCGATGGCGAAGGACGGATCCAGGCCGGCTTCACGAAGCATCACGGTAACCATGGCCGTGGTGGTTGTCTTGCCGTGCGTACCGGCCACAGCCACCAGGTCCTGCTCCCCCATGGCGGCGGAAAGCGCTACGGAACGGTGGATGACCCGCAGGCCCCGGGAACGAGCCTCGGCAAGTTCCGGGTTCTGTTCGCGGATGGCTGTCGAGACCACTACGGTATCCGCGTCCGCAACATGGCCGGCGTCGTGCCCCACGAAGACGGTGGCACCCAGTTCCTCGAGGGCACGCAGTCCCGGAGAGTCCTTGGAGTCCGAGCCGGAGACCGGAATGCCCTGGGCCAGCAGCACCCTGGCGACGGCGGACATGCCGGCACCGCCGAGTCCGATGAAGTGGACCTGTCCCAGATCGCCTGGATTCAGCCGGTTCATGCCTTAGCCCCATCGCTTGCTTCGAGGATGAATGCAGCCATCCGCTGGTCCGCGTCACGGATGCCCAGCGCCGCCGATGCTTCCGCCATTGCTTCCAGTGCGGGCGCGTCGGCCAGCAAAGGTATCAGCCTGTCGGAAATCCACTCGGCTGTGAAGAGGGAATCTGAAACCGTCAGTGCCCCGCCGGCTGCCACCAGGGCTTCGGCGTTGAGGGCCTGCTCGCCGTTGCCGTGCGGCAGCGGAACCAGGACGGCGGGAAGACCCACTGCACTGATTTCGCAGACCGTTCCTGCCCCGGAACGGGCCAGCAGCAGGTCGGCAGCCGCGTAGGCCTGTTCCATGCCGTCCACGTACTCCACCTGGGTGTAGCCGCGCGCCGCGATCTGCTTCCCGTCCGCGTCCACCAGGGACTTGCCGCGGCCCGTGATGTGGAGGGTCTGGATACCGGCCGCTGCCAGCGCCGGGAGGGCATGCTCGACGGCCCGGTTGATGCTCGCAGCGCCGGAGGAGCCGCCGGTCACCACCAGTGTGGGGCGGTCCTGCTCGAGTCCCAGCGCCGACCGTGCCGTGCTCCGGGCCGCCGCGCGGTCCAGTGAGGAAATTTCCCTGCGCATCGGCATGCCCACCCAGGTGGCCCGGGGCAGGCGGGTGGATTCGAAGGCGACGCCGGTCACGGCAGCGAACCGGGCACCTACCCGGTTGGCCAGCCCGGGACGGGCGTTGGCTTCATGCACGATCACGGGAAGCGAGCGGCGGCGGGCTGCCAGGTACACGGGCGTGGAGACGTAGCCGCCCACACCCACGACGACGTCGGCCTGCGCGGAGTCCAGGATCTCTCCTGCCTGCCGGACGGCGCGTACCAGCCGGCCGGGCAGCTTCGCCAGGTCCCCGGAGGGACGGCGCGGCATGGGGACCCGGTCAATGGTGGCCAGCTCATAACCCGCTGCCGGAACCAGCCGGGTTTCCATTCCGGAGGCGGTGCCCACCACGGTGATGCGGGCATCGGGGCGGCGGGCCCTAACGGCGTCGGCAATGGCCAGGAGGGGGCTGATGTGCCCGGCTGTGCCGCCTCCGGCCAGGACTACGGACAGGGGATGCTGCGTCATGGAGCTGTTGATTCACTTTCAGGGATTTTGCGGGCAAAGGAAAGCAGGACGCCGACGGCGGCAAGCGTGAAGGTCAGGGAGGACCCGCCGTAGGAAATGAACGGCAGCGGAACGCCGATGACCGGCAGCAGCCCGGTGACCATGGCAATGTTGACTGAGGCCTGGCCGATGATCCAGACCAGGACCGCGCCGCAGACGATGCGGATGAACGGATCGGTGTGGCGCATGGTGACCCGGACCGTGGCGACGGCAAGGACGGCAAAGAGGCTGACCACCACAAGCGTCCCCAGCAGGCCGAACTCTTCACCGATGATGGCGAAGATGAAGTCGTTGTGGGCTTCGGGGATCCAGTTCCATTTCTGCCGGCTCTGCCCGATGCCCACCCCCAGCCACCCGCCGGAAGCCAAGGCATACATGCCGGCGTTGGCCTGATCGCAGAGGCCCGTGGTGCAGTCAAGCTTCAGCCAGGCGCTGATCCGGCTGGACCGGTTGCTGCTGACCAAGGACATCAGTACCGCACCGGCGGCTGCTCCGCCGGCGAGGACACCCAGGAACCGCAGCGGAGCTCCGGCGAAGAACAGGGCTGCGACCATGATCATGCCCATCACGATCACCGTGCCAAGGTCGCTTCCCAGCATGACCAGCAGGATCAGGATTCCGCCGCCCGGAACCACGGGGATGAGCGCGTGCTTCCACTCGTTGATCAGCCGTCCCTTGCGGGAGAGCACGGCGGCGAACCAAATAGCCATGGCCAGCTTTGCCGCCTCCGACGGCTGACCCGTGATGGGACCGATCTCGATCCAGTTCTTGTTGCCGTTGACTTCCTTACCGATCGCCAGCACCAGGATGAGCAGGAAAATGGCAAACCCGTACAGCGGCCAGGCCAGGAAACGGTACTGGGAAGGCCCCAGCCGCGAGAGTCCCAGCATCGCCACAACGCCTACGGCGGCGAACATGGACTGCTTCAGGAACAGGTCGAAGGTCGTCGCCGCTCCGGCGTCGCTTCCGGCTGCGGCGGCGATGGACTCCACCGACGACGCCGAAAGCACCATCATGAGGCCGATGGCCGTCAGTGCCAGGGTGGCGCCGAGGATCGTGTAATAGCTGGAGCCGGTGGCGCGGCGGCCGCTCCCCTCGAGGAAAACGAGGAAGCGTTCAAGGCGCGACGCCGGTTTGCCCGTGGAAGCAGCGGCGTCCGGGTCTGCGGCTGCGGATTTCCCGGCGGGCTTTGCGGTGGCTGGCTTACCGGCTGGCTTACCGGCGGCCGGGCCGGCTTTCGCTGTCACCGCGCCCGTCCCGGTGGCGCCGGTGGCCGCAGGGTTCCGGCGCAGAACCGGTTTGCGCTTGCTGCCGGTGGGCGTGGTGACCAATCTAGGGCTCCTTTGGAGTCTGTGCCTGTCCCGGTGCCTGCTGTTCACTCACATACCCTGCAACGGCTTCGATAAAAGCCTCGCCGCGGTGGGCATAGGAAGTGAACTGGTCCATGGACGCTGCTGCCGGCGCCATCAGCACGGTGTCTCCTGCTTCGGCCACTTCGGCCGCCGCAGCCACGGCCCGGACCATGATCTCTTCGGCGCTGGTGACGGGTGCCGCCAACTGCTGTTTTCCAGTTTGCTCCCCCAGTGCGTGGAGAACCGGCACATCGGGGGCGTGTTGCGCCAGCGCGGCCTGGAGATCGGCGCTGTCGGCACCGATCAGCACGACGGCCTTGAGCCGGCCGCGGTGTTCGGTCACCAGATCGTCATAACTGACGCCTTTGGAGAGGCCCCCGGCAATCCAGACAACGCTGGTGAAGGCAGCCAGCGACGCCGAGGCGGCGTGCGGGTTGGTGGCCTTCGAGTCATTGACCCAGAGAACGTCATTGAGGTGGGCCACGGGCTGGATCCGGTGGTCGCCGGGTGAGTAGGCGCGCAGCCCGTCGCGGACCGCTGCCGGTTCGACGCCGTAGGCACGCACCAGCGCGGCGGCGGCCAGCGCATTGGCCACCATATGCCGGGGAGCGTACTCCCCCAGGTCCGTCATGGCCGCCAGTTCGGCGGCGGAATCCTTGCGCTGCTCGATGAAGGCGCGGTCCACGAGCAGTCCTTCGACCACTCCCACCATGCTGACCGCCGGCACGCCGGTGGTGAAACCGACCGCCCGGCAGCCTTCCACAACGTCGGCTTCCTCGACCATGTGCTCGGTCTCGTACTGTTCGGCGTTGTAGATGCAGGCAACCTGCGTGTTTTCGTAGATCTTGGCCTTGTCGGCCACGTAGGCCTCGTAGGACCCGTGCCAGTCGACATGGTCCTCGGCAATGTTGAGGCACACGCTGGCCAGCGGGGACATGGAGTAGGTCCAGTGCAGCTGGAAGCTGGAGAGCTCCACTGCAATGGCGTCGTAGCCTTCCGGATCCCGGATGGCGTCCAGGATCGGGGTCCCCACGTTGCCTGCCGCGATGGCACGCAGCCCGGCGGCGCGGAGCATGCTTTCAGTCATGGAGACGGTGGTGGTCTTGCCGTTCGTTCCGGTGATGGCCAGCCATTGGGCGGTCTTGCGGCCCTCGCGGATGCGTACCCGCCAGGCCAGTTCGACGTCTCCCCAGACCGGAATGTCCGCTGCCGCGGCGGCGGCCAGGACCGGGTGGGTGGGCCGGAAGCCGGGAGACGTCACGACAAGGTCGGGGGCGGCGCCGTCGACCTGCGGAAGCGTGGCCACGGCGTCGCTTCCGAGCAGGATGTCGGCTGCACCGACGATCCGGAGGGTGTCGGCCTTGGCGCGGTTTTCCGCGGTGTCCCTGGCATCAACAACGACAACCCGGGCACCGAGTTCAATCAGGGTATCCGCCGCGGAAAACCCGGAGAGGCCGATGCCGGTGACGACGACGCGCAGGCCCGCCCAGTCAGCGTCCCAGGTGGTCAGTTCGGCCAGTGGAGCGCTCAACTTCCCACCACCCATTCGGCGTAGAAGATGCCCAGGGCCACGGCGACGCAGAGGCCTGCGATGATCCAGAACCGGACCACCACGGTGACCTCGGCCCAGCCCTTGAGTTCAAAGTGGTGCTGCAGCGGTGCCATCTTGAAGACGCGCTTACCGCCGCTGAGCTTGAAGTAGCCCACCTGGATGATGACCGAAAGGGTGATGATCACGAACAGGCCGGCCAGGATGATCAGCAGCAGTTCGGTCCGGGAGAGGATGGCGAAGGCCGCGATGGCGCCGCCGATCGCCAGGGAGCCGGTATCGCCCATGAAGATCTTCGCGGGTGAGGTGTTCCACCAGAGGAAACCGATGAGGGCTCCGGCCATGGTGCCGGCCAGCAGGGCAAGATCCATCGGGTCGCGGACTTCGTAGCAGACGCCTTCTGCGCCGGGTGAGCCGCAGCTCTGGTTGTACTGCCAGATCCCGATCAGGAAGTAGGCGCCGAACACCAGCACGGATGCACCCGCAGCCAGCCCGTCGAGTCCATCGGCCAGGTTCACGCCGTTGGTGGTGCCGGTGATGATGATCAGGGACCAGATCACAAACAGCACCGCGCCGAGCACGGCGCCCGCGAAGGCAAAGTCGACGCCGGTGTCCCGGATGAAGGAGACCGCCGTCGACGCCGGAGTCCGTCCCTCACTGTTGGGGAACTGCAGGGCCAGCACGGCGAAGGTAATACCCACGGCGGCCTGCAGGATGATTTTTGCCTTGGCATTCAGGCCCAGGCTGCGCTGCTTGGAAATCTTGGTGTAGTCGTCGATGAAACCGACCATCCCCATGCCCACGGTGAGGAGCAGGACCAGCAGTCCCGACGCCGTCGGGCTGAAGGTTCCGAAGCCCAGCATGCCGCTGATCAGGTGGGTGAGGAAATATGCGGCAACCACGGAGGCCACAATGACGGCACCGCCCATGGTGGGCGTGCCGCGCTTGGTGTGGTGCGAGGTGGGGCCGTCGTCGCGGACAAACTGGCCGTAGCCCTTCCGCACCAGGAAACGGATGAACAGGGGTGTTCCGGCAAAGGCAAAGACCAGAGCCAGCGAAGACCCTACAAGCAGGGAGATCACAGGTTGTCTCCGGTCCTTTCGGTACGCGCCGGCGTGGACGCCGGATCAGTTACTGCGGACGGTGGTACAGGGGACAAGGCTATCCGATCGCCGAGGTAGCGCAGGGCCGCCCCGTTGGAGGATTTGAACAGGACAAGGTCGCCGGGGGCCAGGGATTCCTGGAGGATGCGCTCGGCGTCCTCCGCCGTCTCCACAAAGGTGGATTCTTCTCCCCAGGAACCTTCCATGACCGCGCCGGTATGCATGGCACGGGCACCGGTGCCCACAACAATGAGTTTGGAAATATTCAACCGGACCGCGTAGCGCCCGATGGCGTCGTGCTCGGTGACAGCGTCCTCGCCCAGCTCCAGCATTTCTCCGAGCACGGCCCAGGTGCGCCGTTCCCGGCCCAGTTCGGCCAGGGTGCGCAGGGCTGCACGCATGGATTCGGGGTTGGCGTTGTAGGCATCGTTGATCACGGTGACGCCGTCGGCGCGGTCGGTCCGTTCCATGCGCCAGCGGCTCGCTGCGGCGCGGCCGGACAGGCCTGCGGCAATCTGCTCCCCCGGGATGCCGGCCGCGTAGGCGGCGGCAGCGGCGGCCAGCAGGTTCGCCGTGTGGTGGGCTCCGATGAGTCCGGAACGGATCTCGTGCCGGCTGCCGTCGGGCAGCAGCAGTGTGAAGACGGGACGGCCCTCGGCGTCGGTCCGGGCATCGAGCGCGCGGACGGCGTTCTTTGCCCCGTGTGCGGCCTCGGGAGACGAGGTGAAGTACAGGACCGGAGCTTCGGTGCGGTCGGCCATGGCGGCAACCCGCACGTCGTCAGCGTTCAGGATGGCTGTGCCGTTGGCAGGCAGCGATTCAACGAGTTCGCCCTTGGCGACGGCGATGTTCTCCACGCCGCCGAACTCACCGGCATGTGCGGAGCCGACAAACAGGACAACCCCGATGTCCGGCTTCACCATGTCCGCGAGGTAGCGGATGTGCCCGATTCCGGTGGCACCCATTTCCATCACCAGATAGCGGGTGCCGTATCCGGCGGTGAATACGGTCAGCGGAAGACCCACCTCGCCGTTGTAGGAACCCACCGGTGCGACGGTGGGGCCCGCCTCGGTCAGGACGCCGGCCAGCAGGTCCTTGGTGGTGGTCTTTCCGGCCGAGCCGGTGATCCCGATGACGGTCAGTTCACCGTGGGCGCGGAGCCGGCGGACGATCTCCGCGGCCAGCATGCCCATGGCAGCAACGACGTCCGGAACCATCACGGCCGGGTAGAGCCCGCCGTCGTCGTCGGACACCGGCCGTTCCACGAGCGCCAGCATGGCGCCGCGGGCAAAGGCAGCGCCCACAAAGAGGTGGCCGTCGGAGTTCTCTCCTGGCTTGGCGATGAAGAGCGTGCCCTGCACGGCAACGCGTGAATCCGTGGTGGCCGAAGTCACGACGAGACCGGGAGTCTGCGCGGCCGGGCCGATCAGCCCGCCGCCTGTAATTGCCGCTATTTCGGCTGCATTAAGTTCAATCATGACGATTTAGGACTCTACCCCGTCGCTGGAAAGGGCAGTGAATCCGTATCTTGTCAAAGCCTGCCGCAGTTCCACGCGGTCATCGAGGGCAAGGTTCTCCCCCATCACTTCCTGCCAGACTTCGTGTCCGCGGCCGGCCACCAGGACCGTGTCCTGCGGGCGTGCCAGTTCCACGGCGCGGTCGATCGCTGCGGCCCGGGGTGCCACTTCTTCGATGACGCACGGCAGGCCTTCGCCGGATTTGGCGGCTTCGGCGCCGCGCAGCACGTCGGCCCGGATGGCGGCCGCGTCCTCGCCGTGCGGGTCATCGTCGGTGACTACGACGACGTCGGCCAGGCGGGCCGCGATGGCCCCCATCAGCGGGCGCTTGGTCTGGTCCCGCTCACCGGTGGCACCGAAGACGACGATCACCCGGGCGTCGCCGCCCGGACGGCGCACGGACGCGAGGGTGCGGGTCAGCGCATCGGGGTTGTGGGCGAAATCAACTATGGCTGCCGGCTCCTCGCCGATCAGCTGCATGCGGCCGGGCACCTCGACCGTGAACGGGTCGTGTTCCGCCAACGCGCGCTGGACGGTATCCGTTGGTACGCCGGAGGCCAGCACCATCACGGTGGCCAGTGCGGCGTTGGACACATTGAAGGTGCCGGGCAGGGCGGTGGAGACCCGCAGCTGCTCCCCTTCGGGGCCGCGGAGCGTAAAGGAGTGTCCGAGTCCGCGGGGCTCAACGTCCGTGACGGACCAGTCAGCGCTGCGGCCGGTGCCGTCGGTGGCCAGGGTCAGGACGGGTACCCCCGCCCGGGCTGCCATCTTCGCTCCCCAGTCATCGTCCACCGTGACGACGGCCCGGCGGGCGCGGTCCGGCTGGAACAGTGCTGCCTTGGCGGCAAAGTACTCCTCCATGGATCCGTGCAGGTCCAGGTGGTCCTGGGTCAGGTTCGTGAACCCGG
This sequence comes from Arthrobacter sp. zg-Y919, assembly GCF_030142045.1. Lineage (NCBI taxonomy): Bacteria > Bacillati > Actinomycetota > Actinomycetes > Micrococcales > Micrococcaceae > Arthrobacter > Arthrobacter sp. zg-Y919. The sequence continues at coordinate 1,925,390 of NZ_CP126242.1, forward strand.
CGACGTCGAAGCGGACGCCGTCCACGCGGCGGTACGTGATCGCGTGGGAGGACACCTCCATCGTCGCCGCGTCCAGGTTCCGCTCACGCATCAGGGCCAGCAGCCCATGCACCTGCGGCGACTCGGGCGTGGTCAGCACGCTGGGAATGGCTTCTCCGCCGGCGAGGATCTCGATCGTGCCGATCAGTCCGGTGGTACGCCCCAGCGCCTGCAGGAGCGAGTTCACGAAGTAGGAGGTGGTGGTTTTGCCGTTGGTACCCGTGATCCCGAACAGGGTGGGCCGGGGCCCCTCCGCGGGAACGCTGTTGAAGACGGCAGCGGCCAGCGGACCCACCAGCCGGCGGACCTCCCCGGCAACGAAGACTGGAATATGCAGGCCGGACAGATGCGCCAGCCCTGCCTCGTCGGTCAGGACCGCCGACGCTCCGGCGGCTTCGGCCGCACCTGCGAAGCGTGCGCCGTGGTGCCGGGCACCGGCAACGCCCACATACAGGTCGCCGGGGAGCACCTCACGGGAATTGATGGTGAGTCCCGTGAGCTCCGTATCCCAGGCTGCTTCCGCCGTGCCTGCGGCAGGTGCAACGTCCCGCAGCTGCGCAGGCAGTGCCTGCACCGCGGCGCGCACGGTCACCGGATCAACGGCACCGGGGCGGAGACCGGATCCGGTGGGCTGGTTTTCACTTATTGGCACTTCAATGCTCCAGGAATTAGTACTCAATGGGGTAGGTCACAGGCTGACCGGTGGAGGGCGGGACGTTGTTGCTGACGAGCGTCTGCTCCATGACCTTCTGGAAGGACTGGCCCGGAATGATGTAGTAGAGGTCGCCCTGGGGCCGCTGGAGGGTCACCACAACCACGTACTTCGGATCGTCCATGGGTGCAATACCAGCATAAGAGAGGGTGGAGCCTGAATAGCCGCCGTTGGGACCGGGGGCTTCAGCCGTACCGGTCTTGGAACCGACCCGGTACTGCTTCAACTCCCCTGTCTTGCCGGAGCCGTCCTTGGTGACCGTTTCCATCATGTGCTGGACCTGCTCCGCAGTGTCCTCGGAGACCACCCGCGTACCCGGTTCCTTTTCCACCGGCTGCTCGGTGCCGTCCTCGGTGATGACAGAGTCGATGATGCTCGGCTGGATGCGCACGCCGTCGTTGGCAATGGTCTGGTAGACGCTTGCCGTATGCAGCGCTGTCTGTGTCAGGCCCTGGCCGAAGAGAACGGTGTACTGCTGCCGTCCGTCCCAGGCGTCGGGTTCCGGCAGCAGGCCAGCGGTCTCACCGTTCAGCCCGACGTTCAGCGGCTGGCCGATCCCGAACTTCCGGAGCCAGTCGTACCGCTCCTGCGGCGTCAGCTGCTGCCCGACCATCACCGTTCCGGTGTTCATGGACTTTGCCAGCACACCGGCCACGGTCATGTGGACGGTCCCGTGCGGAACGGCGTCCTTGAAGGTCTGGCCGTCAACGGTGTAGGTGGGTTCGATCTCCAGCCGTGTTTCGGGGGTGGTGAGACCCTGCTCAATGGCGGCCGCCATGGTGATGACCTTGGTGGTGGAACCGGGCTCGAAGAAGTCGGTGACGGACCGCGCCTTGCGGGACTCCGCCGGTGTTGCCCCGGGGTTGTTCGGATCCACCGTGGTGGATTCCGCCAGGGCAATCACGCGTGCCGTGTCCGCCTCCATCACAACGATGTTGCCCCACTCGGCTTCGTATTCCTCCACCTGCGCCGCAATGGTCTGCTGGGCGAACCACTGGAGATCCTGGTCGATGCTCAGCTTGATGGACTCTCCGTCGTGGACGGGTACGTCCTCGTTGGTGGCGTACGGGATGCGGATGCCGTCACCGCCGATTTCGTAGGTCTTGCTCCCTGCTTCGCCGGCGAGGATTTCGTCCTGCGTCAGTTCGAGGCCTTCCTGGGCGCCCTCCGTGCCGAGGAAGCCCACGATCGATCCGGCCACTGAGCCCGAAGGGTAGGTCCGCAGGGTGGTCCGGTCCGCGTAGATTCCCGGGAACTTGACGGCCAGGACTTTTTCCTTGGTTTCGGGGGTGACCGTCTTGGCCACAAAGTTGAAGCCCTTATCGCCCAGCAGTGCCGAGCGCAGGGTACCCGTGTCCTGGCCGAGGATCACCGAGAGTTCCTCGAAGGCCTGGTCGAAGGTGACCTCCTGGAGTTTGCCTTCGGCGTCGCGGCGCTTGAACTTCTCGTCGATGTCCTGGGACAGCCGCTGGTCCACCACAATGTCGAACCGCTCAACGCTTCGGGCCAGGTAGTTGCCCTTGGAATCGAGGATGCTTCCCCGCAGCGCCGGTACCGAAACGGTGACGAGCCGGTTGTCCACGGCGCTCTGCGCCATGCCGTCCGGGTCCAGTGCCTGCACATGGAAAAGCTTCAGCCCCAGGATGGTCAGCACTGCCAGGGCTAGGATCAGTCCGGCGCGCAGCCGCCCGGTAACGATGGCCACCCTGTGGTTGTCCGGGCCGGATGTTTGTGCCACAACGTGTCCTCGATTATGCCTAAAATTCGATGCCTGTCGGCCTGGATCAGTTTCCGCTTCGCTGTACCGGTGCGGGGATGGTGCCGCCGTTCAGTTCCGCTTCTGAGTTTTCCTCCGGGGCTGCCTCAGGGGCTGCCTCGGGGGCGGCCTCCGGTGCCGGTGCCTCCACCGGGGCGGGGGGCATGGCTGCTGCCGCTGCACGTGCAGCGGCTTCTTCCTGCTCCTCGACCGCCCTCACCGTATCCCGGGGTTCCTCCGCAGCCACGGACGGCGCGGGCATAATCGGCTGTGTCAAAACACTCGGCGCACCGATCAGCAGCTTCGCGGGATCGCCTTCCTTGGCTGCTTCCGGGCTGCCTGTTACGGCCAGGGTCTTGAGGTCGATCGTGCCGAAGCTGGGTGAGGAAACCATTCCCAGCTTCACGGCCGCGGCGGCCAGCACCTGGGGTGCCTGGTGGTTTTCGATTTCCTGGGTCAGGGCTTCGTTGCGCTGGGCCAGTTCGGCTTTCTCGCCCTGCAGCTGCACAAGCTCGTACTGTCCGCTGGATACCGAAATGTTGAGCAGCAACACCGAGGCCAGACCCAGCACGAGGGCGGCAAAGCAGAAAACGGCGAAGGGGGCGCGACGGCGGCGGGCCGCGGCGGGGACCAGCGACAACGGAGTGCGCCGCCGGACAGCGGGGGCCTCCTGCGGCGCGGCCGTATCCCAGTCCAGGGCACGCGCAGCGTTGCCCTCGAAGGCCGGTGCGGCAGCTCCGGTGCGGAAGCGGGCCGGAGGCCGAAGTTCACTCATTATTTCCTGGTCCCGTCCATGGGTTTGCGGATTCGTTCTACTGCGCGGAGCTTGGCGGAGGCTGCCCGGGGATTCTCTGCGATTTCCTCGTCCGTGGGCACCTCGGTGCCCTTGGTCAACCGCTTGAGCTGGGCCTTGTGTTGTTCAAGTTCAACGGGGAATCCCTTGGGCGCAGAGGACTGTGCACCAGCCGCGAAGACGCCCTTGACGATTTTGTCTTCCAGCGAGTGGTAGGACATCACCACGACGCGGCCGCCCATGTTGAGCACTGACAACGACGCCGGTATGGCCCGTTCGAGGACATCCAGCTCCTCGTTGACCTCGATGCGCAGGGCCTGGAAGGTCCGCTTGGCCGGGTGCCCACCGGTCCGTGCGGCTGCCGCCGGAACGACGCCCCGGATGGCCTCGACGAGTTCGCCGGTGGTGGTGAAGGGCTTTGCGGCGCGTGCCGCGACAATGGCCGAGGCAATGCGTCCTGCGAACTTTTCCTCGCCCCATTTACGGATAATGCCGACCAGCTCGGCTTCGCCGTAAGTGTTGACGACGTCTGCAGCGGTGCGTCCGCGGGTGGTGTCCATCCGCATGTCCAGGGGTGCGTCGTAGGAGTATGCGAAGCCCCGGTCACGCTCATCGAGCTGGAGCGAGGAAACGCCCAGATCGAACAAGGCGCCGTCGATGCCGTCGAAGCCAAGGTCGGTCACGACGTCCGCAATCTCGTCGTACACCGCGTGGACCAGGTCGATGCGGTCCGCGAAGGGCTCCAGCCGCTTACCGGCCAGTGCCAGGGCCTGACGGTCCCGGTCAATTCCGATCACGTGAAGCTGGGGGAAACGCTGCAGCATGGCTTCGCTGTGCCCGCCCATGCCCAAGGTGGCGTCCACCACCACGGCGCGGCCATGCTCTGCAACAGCGCGTTCGATGGAAGGAGCCAGTAAATTGATGCAGCGGTCGCGCAGCACCGGAACATGCCGTTCCTCGGTGGGGCGCTCTTCGCTCATCTGAGGCTTCCTTCCGTTCATTATGTTGTCTGCCCTGCAGCCGGTTCTTGAATCAGACCCCCATCCGCGCCTCACCGCTGCGTTCCCGCCTGGCTCCGGGGAAGGGAAGCCAGGTGGACCGCGGTGGGGCGGCGGGAGATCTCATCCAAGACCCGGCCCCGCCTGGGCCTGGTCATGTATTGGTACTGCTAGAAAATTCCGGGAATCGCGTCTTCGTCAGTTTCCGAGAACGCGGTTTCCTGTTCCGCCAAGTAGTTCTGCCAAGCGGTTGCATCCCAGATCTCAGCGCGGGTGCCGGCACCAATCACCACCAGCTCGCGTCCGAGTCCTGCGTACGACCTCAGTGCCGGAGGAATGGTTACCCGGCCCTGCTTGTCTGGAACTTCGTCAGAGGCTCCCGAGAGAAAGACCCGAATGTAATCCCGCGCCTGGCGGGAGGAAAGTGGAGCTTCCCGCATCTGGTCGTGGACCCGTTCGAATTCCTTCTGGCTGAAGACGTAGATGCAGTGCTCCTGGCCCCTGGTCAAGACCAGGCCGTCGGCCAGTTCCTCGCGGAACTTGGCCGGCAGGATCAGCCTTCCCTTCTCATCGAGGCGCGGTGAATGCGTTCCTAGGAACATCACGCACCGCCCTGTCTGATTCGGGGAAAACCCCTCGAGTACCGCCCCTACCCTCTTATGTCCCCCACTTTACTCCACTTCCCTCCACAGTCAACGCTTTCGCCGCCCGGATTCCGGGCGCGTCGGTTTCGAAAACCGCAGGCTGGTGCGGATCGGGCCGGGTGGGGAGAAGTGGAGGGATCACGGCGTCGGACATTCACCGGGGAAAGGAGTCCGAGCACGCCCGGAAACAAAACCGGACACAAAAAAGGACCCGTCGAAACGGATCCGTTTTTGGAGCTGTTAAGCCCGGTGGGGCAGCCTGTCTACGGCTGGTCGCGTTTGCGCTCTTCCCACTTGTTCTCCAGGTTGTTCATAAAGCCGCGCTGCGAACTGGACTCGCGTTCCTTGCGCCCGTCTGCGGCTTTGGGTGGAGTCTTCCGGCCGCGGGTGGTTGCGTAGTAGACCCCTGCCCCCATGATAAGGAATCCCAGGACACCGACCGGGATGCCCGCTTCCGTTATTCCCAGCAGCAGCACCGCCAATCCCGCAATGGCCAGCAACGCGCCGAGGACTATGCGCCTCGTCGAGATCCCACGGCCAGCGGACGTCGCCATTGAGTTCGCGAATTTCGGATCTTCGGCGTGTAGTTGCTGCTCCAGTTGATCCAGCAAGCGCTGTTCGTGTTCCGACAGTGCCATTGCTGCCTCCTTGCCGTCCGGTTGTGCCCCTGTAAACCAACCAACGAACGTATAGCGCCGAATGTTCCCCGCGCGGGCCCGCTGCTGCTTTGCACTTAGTCCAAGGATAGGTGGCAACCCGTCCGCACGAAAGCGGCCCGTCTACGTATTGGGCCGGGTACGCCCGCCGCCTGCCCCAGGAGGCGGACCCGCATCGGAAGATAAGCCCGGCAGCTGGTCCGGTTCCGTCGGGGACTTCCGCTGGGACGGGGCGATGAGCCGCGCGGGCATCACTCCAAGTTCACCGAAGCGCCGGTTGATCCGGTCCAGTGCATCCTCGGCCGAGCGCCAGCTGTCTTCCCGCCCGTCCAGGGTCAGCTGCATCGACGCGCCCTCGGCGGACTCAAGCTGTTCCGCCCGCAGTCCAATCAGCCGAACACTCTGGGGCCGCGGCCCCAGGGCCGTCAGCAAACCCTTGGCAGTCTCATAGATCATCTGCGCGCTGTCGACCGGCTCGCGCAGCGTACGCGTCCGGGTGAGCGTAGTGAAGTCGGCGTAGCGGAGCTTCAGGGAGACCGACCTGCACTGGAGGCCCGCCGCCCGCAGCCGGACCGCGCTGCGGTGTGCAAGGCGAAGCAGTTCCGTATGCAGCACCTCATCGTCGCTGACGTCGGAGGCGAAGGTTTCTTCGGCACCGATGCTTTTCTCCCGCCGAACCGGAGTCACCGTCCGGGAATCCCGGCCCCAGGACAGCTCATAGACGTGGTCCCCCACTGCCCCGAGCAGCCGGCGGAGCACCGAAGGCGGAGTATTCGCGACGTCCGCCACCGTAGCGATGCCGACCCTGGCCATCACCTCGCGGGTTTTGGCGCCAACGCCCCAGAGGGCGGAAACATCAAGGGTATGGAGGAACTCCACGGTCTGTTCCTTGGGGACCAGCAACAACCCGTTGGGCTTGCACCTGGTGGACGCAATCTTCGCCACGAACTTGGTGGCGGCAATGCCGACGCTCGCCGTCATGCCCAGTTCAGCAGCCACCCGCTTCCGGATGAGCTCTCCGATGACGCGCGGTGGACCGAGCCTGCGCATGGACCCCGCAATATCGAGGAACGCCTCGTCAACGCTCAGCTGTTCAACCAGCGGGGTGATGGATTCGAAGATCTGCATCAGCTGGCCGGAATACGTCCGGTAGACGTCCTGGTGCGGCTCCAGGACCACTGCCTGCGGGCACTGCCTGCGGGCAACTGCCATAGGCATGGCGGAGCGCACGCCGTACCGCCTCGCTTCATAGGATGCCGACAGAACCACGGAGCGGCCGCCCAGCCCGCCCACGATGACAGGCTTGCCGATCAGGTCCGGGCGCTTCAGCAGCTCGACGGAGACATAAAAGGCATCCATGTCCACGTGCATTATGGTGCAGTCGCGGTTGCCGCTGCCGGCGTCGGGACCATTACTCACTCCCTTATCGTAGCCAGCCCCGCCCCCTTACCGCGCCCCCGTTGGAAGCCCGGTTCTTCGGAGCCCTAACCATCCCCGTGGAACCGGGTCCGGTTCCCCTAGACTGGGTGGCAGGACCCTGCCCCCCACCGATGTGGAACACGATGAAAAAGACCCTCACGACGCTCTCTGCCGCGGCCCTGATCCTGGCAGCCACTGGATGCACCACCGGCACGGAGGAAGGCGGCGACTTCCCTTCCACCGCCGGTTCGCCTGCGGCCTCGTCCGCTGCCTCCGGGACGGCAGGCTCCCCCACGGCGTCGCCCGTTGCCCTCGCCGAGGGGTTCCCCTCCAACCTCATCCCGGTTATGGAGGGTTCGGATCTCCTTTCAAGCACGGTCGACCGCAGCGGCGCCACCCTCACCGCCGTCCTGGTCGAGTCTTCGGACGCACCAGCCGCCGAGATCCTCGCCTTCTACGACGCCAAACTCGTCGCACAGGGTTTCACGGCCGCTGAGGCCGCACCGGGGTCCCCCGCTTCCCGGGACTACGTCCGCACCGGGAGCGGCGAACCGGAAACGGTAAACATCACCACCGTGGCAAAGGACGGAGGCAAGGCAACGGTGACAGTCGGCGCCTCAGTCCTCGCAGAAACGGTGAAGTAGCCGTGCCAGCCACTCCGCTCGAATCCGCACAGCAGGAACAGATGGCGTACCGCGGCCTGCTTGCCGCCGAGCTAGAAGATTTCCTGGCAGTCCAGGGAGACGTCCTGACCGGGGTTTCCCCGGAAGCACAGCCGCTGCTGGAGGCCGTTCATAACCTGGCCCGCGGCGGCAAGCGGCTCCGCGCACTTCTCGCCTATTGGGGCTGGCGCGGCGCCGGGGGTAACGCGCTGGATCCGGAAGCCGTCCGGGCGGGGGTGGCACTGGAACTGTTCCAGACCGCCGCACTGATCCACGACGACATTATTGACCGGTCCGACACGCGCAGGGGCGGTCCGAGCGTCCACCGCACGTTCGCCCTGGCACACGCCCAGTTCCAGTGGCATCTGGACGGACCCCACTTCGGTTCCTCCGCTGGCATCCTTGCCGGCGATCTGTGCCTGTCCCTCAGCGAGGAAATGTTCTCGGCCGTCGGCCCGAGGGCAGCGCACGGCACCGAGGCTCGGCGGATCTTCAACCGGATGCGCACCGAGGTCATGGCTGGGCAGTACCTGGACATCCGGGAAGAGGTGGCAGGCCCCGGCTACGATCCCGAGCACGCCGTCGTGCGGGCTCTGAACATCCTCCGCTACAAATCCGCCAAGTACACGACTGAGCACCCCCTGGGTCTGGGTGGCGCCCTGGCCGGCGCGGACGCGGAACTCCTCTCCGGATATTCCCGCTTCTCCCTCCCGCTGGGTGAAGCGTTCCAGCTGCGCGACGACGTCCTGGGTGTATTCGGAGATCCACTCACCACAGGCAAGCCGGCCGGAGACGATCTGCGCGAAGGGAAGCGGACGGTCCTGATCGCCTATGCATTGTCCGGTGGCGGCGAGAACGTCCGGAAGGAGATGACGGCCCTGCTCGGGGATCCAGACCTGGACGACGACGGCGTGGAACACCTTCGCGGGATCATTGTGGATACCGGGGCGCTGGCGGCAACCGAAAAACTCATCGCGCAGCATACGGACGCAGCGTTCTCTGCTCTCTCCGCGCTTCAGGTGGACGATATCTCCCGGGCCGCCCTGGATGCGCTGGCCCACTCGGCCGTCAAACGCAGCGCCTAGCCGATCCGGCCCCGGCGCCTGAAGACCCGTAGAGAAAGAGGGAGCCGGCCGTCATGGACGGCCAGCTCCCTCTTTATCAGTGCGGGTGGATACTGCTACCAGCCCAGCGCCTGGGCGCGGCGGCGGATCTCTGTCTTGCGTCCCTCACGGAGCGCGTCCACGGGGCGGCCCGGCAGGGTGTCGTCCGCCGTAAAGAGCCAGCGGATCATTTCCTCGTCGTGGTAGCCGGCGTCGTCGAGCACCGAAATGGTGCCCTTCAGACTGTCCAGGACGGATCCATCGGCGATAAAGGCAGCGGGGATGCTGCGGATCTTCCGCTCGCCGAGGCGCACAGCCACCAGGGCGCGCTCCTCCAGCAGGCTATGCACCTTGTTAATAGGGAGATCAAGTTGTTCAGCCACATCGGGCAGGGTCAGCCAGTCGGAAACGAGTTCCTCGAGTTCATTCACCCTTCAAGGGTGCCACGTCCGGGGCGCCGCGGGCCACTTGGCCGTTCGGCAACCGAACTGAAACACAAAATGACCTACTCAGGTATTGTGCCGCTGCCTGCTTAGTGTAAATTCACATGAGTACCTTAAATCACATGAGTAACTAACGCATCAGTAGTAACAGAAACAACATAAGTAACACCTGTCCCATTACTTGTTTTTAATCCAAAGGATTTGCGGTAAAGGCCGCGGCCATCACAGATGAGGAAACATCACCATATGAACGCTCAGTCGACAACGGGAACGCCAGCGGCGCGTCCCGGTTCCACCGGAATGCCGCGCAAGCTGAGCGTTGCCGCCACGACCGCTGCCATTCCTGCAGTGATGATCTCCGCTCTGGCCTTCGCCGAGCCCGCCGACGCCGCCCCCGCGGCACCGCAGAACTCCCTGTTCCCCCAGCTTCCCCTTCAGGCGATCAAGAACCTGAACACCGGGGCGGCCACCGGTGTCACCGCTTCCCAGCTGGCCACCCAGGTTCCGGCAACTCTGCCGGCCGAGTCTTCGGTTCCCACCACCCACCGGATCGTTTCCGGCGACACGGTCACGTCGATTGCCGCACAGTACGGACTTTCCGTGACGGAACTGCTGCGGGTGAACAACCTGCAGGCGACGTCGCTGATCTTCGCGGGAGACGACCTGCGCCTGAGCGGTGCCTCCGCTGATTCCACTGCGCCTGCCGCGCCCGCTCCGGGCGCCTCCGCCGGAACCTACACCGTTGTGTCCGGGGATACCCTGGGTGCCATTGCCGCCAAGCACGGCGTCAGCCTCTCCAGTGTCCTTGCAGCCAATGGACTGACCCTCACCTCCGTCATCTACCCGGGCCAGACCGTCCGGGTCGACGGCCAGACTCCTGCAGCCGCTCCCGCAGCTCCGGCAGCTCCGGCAGCCGTGCAGACCGCAGCCGGCACCGAAGGCGGCTACACGGTTGTTGCCGGCGACACGCTCGGTGCCATCGCGGCCAAGCACGGCGTCAGCCTCTCCGGCATCCTTGCCGCCAATGGCCTGTCTCTGACCTCGGTGATCCACCCCGGCCAGAAGATCAGCATTGACGGCAGCACCGTCAGTGTCACGTCCTCCGCACCCGTGGCCGCCGCGCCTACGGACCTGGTGCCCAGCACGTTCCTGCACTACACCTACCCCGAGCACACGGTGGCCGGCGCCAACCTCAACAAGCAGACGCTCAATTCGCTGCCGGTTCCCGGCCGCGCCCAGATGCAGCAGATCGTTGCTGACACCGCAGTGCAGATGGGTGTTGACCCGGCGCTGGCCCAGGCCTTCGCCTTCCAGGAGTCCGGCTTCGACCAGCGCGCCGTCTCCCCCGCAAATGCCATCGGCACCATGCAGGTCATTCCCTCCTCCGGCGAATGGGCCTCCCAGCTGGTAGGCCGCCAGCTGAACCTGCTCGATCCCTACGACAACGCCACCGCAGGCGTAGCGATCATCAGTGCGCTCCTGCGCAGCAGCGACACTATGGAGGACGCCATCGCGTCCTACTACCAGGGCCAGTACTCCGTCAGCACCCACGGCATGTTCTCAGACACACGCGCCTACGTGAGTTCGGTGCTTGCCCACCGGGCCTCCTTCCAGTAGCCACGGCAGCAACAGAGTGCAGCTGAAGGGTCCGGATCGGGTGTCGATCCGGACCCTTCCGCATCCCGCCATTAGGATCAAATAGTGCATGAGCCCGTGAAAGACTCCCTCGTTGAGACGCTGGTAGACGACCGTTACTTCGTCAGGTCCCTGGTGGCGCGCGGCGGGATGTCCACCGTTTACCTCGCTACCGACCGCCGCCTGGACCGCGATGTGGCGCTGAAGGTGCTGTACCCGCACCTCGCTGCGGACCGTGGCTTCCTGCGCCGATTCGAGAGTGAAGCCAAGTCCGCCGCCCGCCTGTCCCACCCGCACGTCGTCGGCGTCCTGGACCAGGGCATCACCGACAGCCTGGCCTACCTCGTGATGGAATACGTGCCCGGGCGGACTCTGCGGGGACTGCTGGACGAGCGCGGCACACTGTCGCCGCGCCTGGCCCTGGCCCTGCTCGATGCAGTGGTGGAAGGGCTGGCCGCCGCCCACGACGCCGGATTGGTCCACCGTGACGTCAAGCCGGAGAACGTGCTCCTCGCGGACAACGGCCGGATCAAGATCGCCGACTTCGGGCTGGCCCGCGCGGTTTCCACCAATACCAATACCGGAACCCTGGTTGGCACCGTCGCCTATCTGGCACCCGAACTTGTCACTGCAGGCGGCGCGGATGAACGCAGTGACGTCTATTCCGCCGGCATCATGCTCTATGAAATGCTCACCGGGCGCCAGCCGTATACCGGGGATGCGCCCATCCAGGTGGCCTTCGCGCATGTCCACTCCACGGTGCCCGCCCCGTCGGTCCTCTGCCCCGGGCTGGCCGAGGACCTGGACGAGCTGGTCCGCTGGTGTACGGCCAAGGATCCCGAGGAACGCCCGGTCAACGGCCGTGCACTGCTGGGCGAGCTGCGGCATATCCGGTCGTCGCTGAATGACGCGGAGCTGGATTACCGCTGTGCGTCCGGCCCGGCCGGCAGGAAGGCCCCAACCGGTGCACCGACAGAGTCGCTGGCCGGCGCCACGGAGGTCCTGGCCGCAGCCGGTGCCGCCACGAGCGTCATCGAAACCTCTTCACTGCGCCCGGATGCTGGCCAGGGTAATGCCACGGAGGTCATCCGGCGCGGCGGCAACGACACTACCGTTTTCCCCGCCGGCGGACTCGGAACCGGCAACCACGGTGATGCCGACGATGCCGACGGGGATTACGACGACGACGATGACCGGGACGATGATCACGGCGACGACGGCGACCTCAGCCCCGCTGCCCGCCGGCGCCTGGCGAAGCGGGACGAGCGCGACCGGCTCAGGCAGAGCGACCGTGAAGCCCACCGCCCCCAGGTATCCCTCCGCAGCGGCAAGCCACGCCGCCGGGGCATCCTCCTTGCCGTGCTTCTGACAGTCCTGCTTGCTGCCGTTGCCTATGCCGGCTGGTTCTTCGGTGCCGGACCCGGTGCCCTTGTCTCCATCCCGGACGTGAGCAACGTGTCCGCCCAGGAGGCCGGCACGCAGCTGGGCGATGCGGGGCTGAACTACACCACCGACGAGGTGTTTGATGAAGTAGTGGCGGCTGGGCTGGCGGTGGGGACGGACCCCGCAGCCACCCAGGAGGTCCGTCGGTTCCGGCCCGTGACGCTGCTTGTTTCCAAGGGGCCTCAGATGTTCTCCGTACCCAACCTGGCACAGCGGACCATCGAGGCTGCCGAGTCCGACCTTCGGGACGCGGAGCTCGTGCTGGGCGCGGTCACCGAGGAATTCAGCGAAAGTGTTGCCGCCGGAAACATCATCAGCCAACAGCCGCTGCCCGATGAGCAGCTGCGGCTGGGCACCCCGGTGGATGTCACGGTTTCCAAGGGACCCGCACCCGTTGAAGTTCCGCTGGTGACCGGCCTGGCCGAGGCCGCCGCCGTGGACGCAGTCGAAGCCGCCGGGCTCGCGGCCGCCGTCGCCCCGGAACAGGTCAACAGCGTTTCCGTTCCCAAGGGTGCGGTGGTTGCCCAGACCCCCGCCTCCGGCCTGTTGGAGCGGGGAGGGACAGTCACGCTGACCATCTCCCTGGGCCCGCGGATGGTCGAGGTTCCGAACTACGTGGGGCAACGTGCCGAAGTGGCCCGGGAAGACCTCGAGAGCCGCGGGTTCACCGTGGAAGTGGAGAACCTGCTCGGCGGGCTGCTGGGCCTGGTCCGGGACCAGGAGCCGGGCGCGGGCACCGCACCCGAAGGCTCCACCATTGTCCTCAAGGTGGTCTAGGAGGGCAGCAGCGGTCCCGGCAGGAACCCTTTTCCCGCCGGGAAGTCCGTTATTCCCGGCGGGACAGCGCCCCGGCCACCAGGAATGCCATCTCCAGGGACTGCATATGGTTCAGCCGCGGGTCGCAGACGGATTCGTAGCCTTCCACGAAAGCGTCCTGGTCAACGGGATCCGCTCCGCCCAAACACTCGGCGACGTCGTCACCCGTCATTTCCACGTGCAGTCCACCGGGGAATGTGCCCAGTGAGTCGTGCACTTCGAAGAAACCGCGCACCTCGTCCATCACGTCGTCGAAGTTGCGCGTCTTGTAGCCGTTCGGGGATGTGACGGTGTTTCCGTGCATGGGATCGGTGACCCACAGTACCTGGGCACCTGTCGCCGTCACCTTCTCCACCAGGGAGGGAAGCTTCTCGCGGATGTTCCGGGCCCCCATGCGGGTGATGAAGGTCAGCCGTCCGGGTTCCCGGTTGGGGTCCAGCTTCTCGATCAGGGCCAGGGCGTCTTCGGCGCCCGTGTTCGGGCCGAGTTTCACGCCGATGGGATTGCGCACCCGGGACAGGAAATCCACGTGCGCGGAATCCAGGTCCCGGGTCCGCTCCCCAATCCACAGGAAGTGCCCGGAGGTGTCGTACGGCTGGCCCGTGCGGGAGTCCACCCGGGTCAGGGCACGTTCGTAGTCGAGCAGCAGTGCCTCATGGCTGGCGAAGAACTCGACGCGCTTCAGCGCCTCGAAATCCGCTCCGCAGGCATCCATGAACCGGACGGCGCGGTCGATCTCCCGGGCCAGGGATTCATAACGGGAGTGCGCCGGATTGGATGTAAATCCCTTGTTCCAGTGGTGCACCAGCCGAAGGTCGGCGAACCCGCCCTGGGTGAAGGCACGGATGAGGTTCAGGGTGGAAGCGGACGTATGGTACGCCCGTACCATCCGGGCAGGGTCGTGCCGACGGGACTCGGGGGTGAAGTCAAAGCCGTTGACCATATCGCCGCGGTAGGCGGGCAGGGTGACGCCGTTGCGGGTTTCCTCGTTGGATGAGCGGGGCTTGGCGAATTGACCGGCCATCCGGCCCATCTTGATCACCGGGACGGAGGCGCCGTAGGTCAGGACCACGGCCATCTGCAGCAGCGTCCGGACGCGGGCGCTGATCTTATCCGCGGTGGCTGCCTCGAAGGTCTCGGCACAGTCCCCGCCCTGCAGCAGGAAGGCACGGCCCTGTGCGGCCTCCGCGAGGCGGCTGCGGAGCACGTCCACCTCACCGGCGAATACCAGCGGGGGCACCATCGAAAGTTCGGCAATGGCTGCGTCATATCCCGGATCGTCCCGCCAGGACGGCTGCTGGGAGATGGGCAGGGAACGCCAGGTGTCCAGTTCGGGGTGGGCCGCGGACGTCGCCGCTGCACCCGAGAGCATGGTCGGGATGGTCGCGCCAGTTACAGGTGTGTCAGTCACGGCTTAAGCGTACTTGCTCCCCCGATGACACAAACAGGACCGTAACAATCACGCGCCCGGCACGAAACACGGGCACAGGGAGGAGTCCGGGGTGACCCGGATGTCCGAGGTTTCCCAGGGTGCCCTAGGCGGTATGGGAACGCTGGTCGGCGCTGCCGCCGTCGTCCGTGGATGCGGCATCGACGGCACCCGCGGCGGCCCGCCGGCGGCGGGACAGCATGCGGCGCTTGCTTCCGGCATTCGGGACGGCCGCTTCAGCGATGCCTGCCTCAGCTGTGCCTGACTCAGCCGCGCCTGACTCAGCCGCGCCTGTTTCATCCGTGCGTGCGGCCCGCTTCCGGGGCCTGCCCTTGGCCGCCTTGCCCTTGGCCGCCTTACCGATGATGGTCACGGTACCGGGACGTTTGTCCCCGTCCCCGGCGGGCAACGCACCGGGCGCATCGGCGGTTCCGTCCTGCGCTCCGGCGGAAGGAGCGGGAAGACGCACGGCGGCACCGCGGGCCTGGGCAGCCTTGCCGCCCTTGCGTGCAGCCAGCTTTTCCTTGACGGTGCTGGCGTACACGTCCACGTATTCCTGGCCCGAGAGCCGCATGAGTTCATACATGATCTCGTCGGTGACGGACCGCTGGATGAAACGGTCATTCTCCAGTCCGGCGTACCGCGAGAAGTCCAGCGGTTCGCCGACGATAATGCCGATCCGGCGGATATTGGGGATCCGCCGGCCGATCGGCTGGACCTTGTCGGTGCCGATCATGGCGACGGGAATGACGGGCACACCGGTGGAAAGCACCAGCTTGGCAACACCGGTCTTACCTCGGTAGAGGCGCCCGTCGGGGCTGCGTGTGCCTTCAGGGTAGATACCCAGCAGTCCACCGTTCTCCAGAACGTCGACGCCGGCCTTGAGCGAGCTGGCCGAGGCGGCACCGCCGGAACGGTCCATGGGCAGCTGGTTGGCGAGGCGGAAAAACGTCGCTGTGAGCTTTCCTTTAATACCCTTGCCATTGAAATAGTCGCTCTTCGCCAGGAAGCTCACCGGGCGGGGCACCGCCAGCGGAAGGAAGATGGAATCGGAGAAGGAAAGGTGATTGCTCACCAGGACGGCAGGCCCGGATTCGGGGATGTTATCCATTCCCTTGACCCAGGGCCGAAAGAGAAGATTTACCACCGGCCCGATGAATATCGTCTTCATCACCCAATAGAACACGCGGCTTGATCTCCTGTCCGGACAAGACAATTACGAGGGACCCGTTTGGTTCCCCGACTCTACTGTATGCGTGCTCGTCCCCGCTGGTGAATTTCCGCGCACCACGGCTGCCGGCAGTTTGCCGCGTCCAGGGTCCAAAAAGGGTCCTCTAATGCAACCATAGACATATGACTTCCCTCCCGGGCACTGCTGCCTTCTCGTCTGAAGGGCACGGGCCCAATGCAGGCGTAGGCGTGCTCCTAAGCCACGGTTTCACAGGTTCTCCGGTGAGCATGGCGGCTTGGGCACGCTACCTCGCCGACCGCGGCTACGCGGTGAGCCTGCCGCTGCTGCCCGGCCACGGAACCACCTGGCAGGATCTGGCGCGGACACCGTGGCAGCGCTGGTACGAGGAGTACGAGGGCGCCTATTTCTCCCTGCGGGAGCGGACCAACTGTGTGGTGTCGGCCGGCCTCTCCATGGGAGGCACGCTCGCCCTGCGTCTGGCCGCGCGCCAGCCGGTGGCCGGCGTGGCCGTCGTTAACCCGGGTCTGACATTCTCGGACCCCCGGGCACGCTACGCCGGCGTGCTCAAGTACGTGCTGAAATCAGCTCCCTCCATCGGCAATAACATCCGGCTCGAAGGCCAGGATGAGGGTGCCTATACCCGGACCCCGGTGCGGGCGGTGCACCAGCTCGCCAGGCTCTTCCGGGAGACCACCCGTTCCCTGCCGGACGTTACCGCCCCGGTGCTGGCGTTCCGGTCCCGGTTGGACGCGGTGGTGCCCGAATCCAGCATGGACGTGCTGCGCAGCAGGCTCCTCAACGCCGACCTTGAGGTAGTGCCGCTGGAAAACAGCTATCACGTGGCCACGATGGACCACGATGCGCCGCTGATCTTTGACCGGTCCCACGAATTCATTCAGCGCGTCAGCTCCGGGGTGCGGGCATGAGCGAACGCGAACCCGAGAATAACAAGTCCACCGACGAGGAAGCCTGGCTGGACCTGGTGGACCGCCTGGAACATATGGACGCCAGCGAGCCCGTGCGTCCACCGCAGGCCCAGCCGGGCGGCATCCCTGACGCCAGCGGGGACGCCGGCAACGCGGACACCGGCCCGCAGCAGCGCGGCGGATCCGGAGCCGGGCAGGCGCCGCCGTCCCCGGTGGAACGGACCCGGGACATCTTCGCCAACCAGCCGCTGGCAGCAGGCGGGCCGCGGGACTATGCGGCAGCGGAGGACGAGGACGACGACGGCAGCTTCGTTCCGCCCGAGCCGCCGCCGCTCGGCACCGGGGAACCCCTGGTGGTGCTGGGCTGGCTGGGCACGCTGGCAGGTCCGCTGCTGCTGCTGCTCTTCGCAATGTTCTGGCGCGACGCCCCGCTGGCAGTCATTCTGGGAACGGTCGCCGTCTTCGCGGGATCGGCGGGCTACCTGCTTTTCCGGCTGCCCCAGCACCGTGATGACGGCGACGACGGCGCGGCCGTCTAGGCGCAGCGCCCTCCAGAACCGCCGCTCACCGGCGGGCGGCAATCCGCGACAGGTCCGCGGCGCCGATCAGCCCGGCGGCCGGCCCCAGGGCCGCACGCTCCATCCTTGCCGCGGGGCGGAAGCCGCGTCCGGTCAGGTTCCGGGCAAAGGACCGCCGCGCCGGTTCGAGCAGCAGGTCGCCGGCATCGCTCAGGCCGCCGCCGATCACGAACATCCCCGGGTCCAGGGCCGCGGCCAGGTTGGCCAGCCCCAGCCCGAGCCACTGCCCCACCTCGTCAAGCAGTTCAATGCTGGCAGGATCGCCCTCGAGGGCCAGACGGGTGACGACGGCGCCGGTCACCTCATCCGCGTTGCCGCCTACCGCCCGGAGCAGTTCCTGGGCGACCGGCGAATTCGCCGCCGCAAGCTCCCGGGCTTCCCGCCCCAGGGCGTTGCCCGACGCGTATTGTTCCCAGCACCCACGGTTGCCGCATTCGCAGCGGTGGCCACCGGGCATGATGATCTGGTGCCCGAATTCCCCGGCCACACCGAACCGTCCGCGCTCCAGACGGCCGTCGAGCACCATCGCTCCGCCGATTCCAGTGCCGAGGGTGACGCAGACCATCCGGCTCTCCCCCGCACCCACTCCGAACCGGTATTCCGCCCAGGCGGCGCCGTCGGCGTCGTTGACCAGGAAAACCCGGCGGCGCAGCAGCCGCTCCAGGTTTTCGCGGAGGGGTTCGTTGCGCCAGGCCAGGTGCGGGCTGAACAGCACGGTGCCGCCGGCGAGGTCCATCCACCCGGCTGCTCCGATCCCCACGGACCACACATGGTGATCCACCGAAAGTTCACGCACCAGGTCGACGATCACCGCCTCGACTTCCCGGGGATCCTGTCCCGGCGTCGAGCGGCGTGCCTGCTTCAGGACACGGCCGTCCCCGTCGACCAGCCCCGCGGCTACTTTTGTTCCGCCGATATCGATGCCGATGGCCAGACCGCGCCGCCGCATGCGGTTGGACAGCCGCATGGGCCGGCGGTTCGGGAACGGCTCGGTGGCTGCAAGCCGGCGCTGCAGGCGGGTGGAACCGGGCCGGGGAACGGGTGCTGGGTTAACGGAACGCATAAGAAACCTATTCTAAGGAAACGGCAAGAGCAGCGACGCGTTCGTTATCTATCCGCAAGGTTACCGGCGGGTACGAAAATGTGATCTACGTTATAGGCTGACAGTGCCTACGGGCCCACCGGATATCAAAGGAGCTATCGTGCGAGAATTCAGCGTTCCAGTCCTGGCGGAGTCCCCGCCGCAGACAAACATCACCACCATGCTGCTCGACCAGGCAGCCAAGCCCAGCAACCCCGCCCTCTTCGCCGTCCGGAAGGACGACGGTGAATGGGAGCGGATCAAAGCCACCGAGTTCACCAAGGACGTCCGCGCACTGGCCAAGGGCTTCATGGCCAGCGGTATCAAGGCAGGCGACCGGGTAGCCATCATGTCCCGGACCCGGTACGAATGGACCCTCGTGGACTTCGCACTCTGGTTCGCCGGCGCCGTATCGGTACCTGTCTACGAGACGTCGTCCCCGTCCCAGGTTGCCTGGATCCTCAGCGACTCCGGTGCGGCCGGCATTGTGGTGGAGGCCGCCCGGCACGAGAACATCGTCCGCACGGCCGCAGCCGACGAAGACCTTTCCCAGGTCGACAACGTGTGGCAGATCGACGGCGGCGGGCTCGACACCCTGCGTTCCGCGGGCACCTCGATCAGTGACGAAGATCTCGAGGCCCGCCGTTCCACGGCGCAGATGACAGACCTCGCAACCATCATTTACACCTCCGGCACCACCGGCAAGCCGAAGGGCTGCGAACTCACGCACGCCAACTTCGTCGATGTGTCCCGGAACTCCGAGCTGGCAGAGCCCGAAGTTGCCACCGAAGGCTCGCAGACCATCATGTTCCTGCCCCTGGCACACGTCCTCGCCCGCTTCATTTCCGTGCTTTGCGTGGCCACCGGCGCCACCGTGGCACACACCCCCGACGTCAAGAACCTGCTGCCGGACCTGCAGAGCTTCAAGCCCAGCTTCATCCTCGTGGTTCCCCGCGTCCTCGAGAAGGTCTTCAACGCCTCCATGCTGAAGGCCGAAGACGGCGGCAAGGGCAAGATCTTCCACGCCGGTGTCGCGACCGCCGTCGCCTGGTCGAAGGCGAAGCAGGAGGGCAAGGTTCCGTTGAGCCTCACCCTGAAGCACGCCCTCTTCGACCGCCTCCTCTACGGGAAGATCCGCGAGGCCATGGGCGGCAACGTCAAGTACGCCGTCTCCGGCGGTGCCCCCCTGGGCGAACGGCTGGGCCATTTCTTCCACGGCATCGGCCTGCTGGTGCTCGAAGGCTACGGCCTGACCGAAACCACCGCCCCGCTGACCACCAACACTCCGCAGCTGGTCAAGCTGGGCACGGTGGGCGCCCCGCTTCCCGGCAACAGCGTGAAGATCGCGGACGACGGCGAGATCCTCGCCAAGGGCATCAGCGTGATGAAGGGCTACTACAAGCGCCCCGAGCTGATGAACGAAACCTTCACCGACGGCTGGTTCCACACCGGCGACATCGGTGAACTCGACTCCGACGGTTTCCTCAAGATCACCGGCCGGAAGAAGGAAATCATCGTCACGGCCGGCGGCAAGAACGTGGTGCCCTCCCAACTCGAGGACTCGATCCGCGCCGACTCGATCGTCTCCCAGTGCGTTGTGGTCGGGGACCAGAAACCGTTTATCTCGGCCCTGATCACCATCGACGAAGACGCCCTCCCGGGCTGGCTGGAACGCCATAAGCTGCCGGCCACCATGACGGTGACCGAGGTCGCCAAGACCGACGAGCTGCAGAAGGAGCTTCAGGCACTGGTGGACCGGGCCAACAAGAAGGTGTCCTCCGCAGAGGCCATCAAGAAGTTCCGCGTCGTCCCGACGGACTTCACCGAGACCAGCGGACACCTGACGCCGTCACTGAAGATCAAGCGCGCCCAGGTGCTGCGCGACTTCTCCGACGTCATCGACGACATCTACAGCGGACAGCGCGTCTAAGGCACAGCCGGCCCGCGTCCTGAGCCGGGCGGGAACCCCTCTGCTAGAGGCGGTTCCTGCCCGGCTTTTCCTTTGTCTTCAGGGAAAGCAGTGCATTTTCGACAACTTCCGTCAGTGCCGGATGGATCCAGTACTGACCGCGGGCCATGGTGGCGGCATCCAGCCCGAATTCCATCGCCTGGACCAGCGGCTGGATCAGCATGGAGGCCTCATGGCCCATGATGTGGGCACCCAGGAGCCTGCCGGTCTCCCGCTCGGCCAGGAGCTTCACGAAACCGGTGGTGTCCTCCATCGCCCAGCCGTACGCCGTCGATCCGTATTCCTGGACCGCGAGGGCCAGCTCCACGCCGCGGGACCGCGTATCCGCGATCGCCTCATTCTCGGTCATCCCCACGCTTGCGATCTGCGGACTGCTGAAGACCGCCGCAGGAACGAAGCGGTGGTCCATGGCACGCAGGTCTTCGGGGTGCACCAGGTTGTGCGCCACCACCCGCGCCTCGTGGTTGGCCACATGCTTGAGCTGGTACGGGCTGCTGATGTCCCCCAGCGCCCAGAGTCCCGGTACGGGTGTCCCGGAAGCGAAGACGCGGCCGTAGCGGTCCACCGCCAGGCGGCCGTCCCCGGTGACGTCGAAGCCGGCCACGTCCACGCCCAGACGGTCGGTGTTCGGCGTCCGGCCGGTCGCCGCGAGCACCAGGTCCACGTCCACTGCCTGCTCGCCGGCCGGGCCGGAGAGTACGGCGCGCACCGAACCGTCCCCGTTTTCCACCAGTGAGTCCACGGTGGTGTTCAACTGCAGGTCCCACTCCTTGGAGGCTTCGGCCGTGAAGCGTTCGGACAGTGTTGCATCCAGGGAACGCAGCATCTCCCCCGAGCGCACGGCCACGGTGACATCCGAGCCGAAGGCCGAGAAAACGAACCCGAACTCGGCCGCAATGTACCCGCCTCCGATGATCAGTACCCGCGCCGGCAGCTCGTCGATGCGCATCACCGTGTCCGACGTATGGACCTGGGGCAGGTCCATCCCTGGAATATCGGGCAGGACGGGCCGCGACCCGGCGGCCACCACAATCTCATCTGCCGTGATCTTCTCCCCCGACGCTGTCGTGAGGGCGTGGGGGGAGGTGAAGCGGACGTTTTCGCTGATGAGCGTGACGTTCTCCAACTCCTCGTCCCGGTAGCGTCGCCCGCCCTCGGAAATGGCGTCGATGCGGCCGAAGACACGGTCCCGGATGTCCCGCCACCGCACGCCTGCGGAGACCGAATCCACGCCCAGCCGCGCGCCGTCGGCCGCGGCGGCGGCGAGCTGGGCGGGATAGACGAACATCTTGGTGGGGATGCAGCCGACGTTCAGGCACGTTCCTCCAAACGTGCCGCCGTCGATGACCGCTACCTTTTTGCCGTCCCAGTCCGGGGTGATGAGCGAGTTGCCGGAGCCGGAACCGATGATGGCCAGATCGAAGTGAGTCACGCCTTCAGTCTATGCAGTCATCCCCCGGGGACCTCGTTGCGGCTGTCCCCGGGACCCCACCTACTTGGGTGCGATCACGAGCAGGAGGTCTCCGCCCTGCACCTGTTCCACCCGGGAAATGGCAACCCGCTGCACCGTTCCGGCGACCGGGGCCGTAATCGACGCCTCCATTTTCATGGCTTCGATCGTGGCGACCGTTTCCCCCGCGGCTACCTCCGCCCCCTCCTTGGCGGTGACCGTGACGGCGCCGGCGAAGGGCGCCGCGACCTGCCCGGCCTCGGTCGGATCGGCCCGTTCCGCCGCCTTGGTGGAGCTTTCGATGCTGCGGTCCCGCACTGCGACGGGCCGCATCTGGCCGTTCAGGGTGGTCATGACGGTGCGCATGCCCTTGTCGTCGGGTTCGGACACCGCGTCCAGTGCCACGATCAGCCGCACACCCTTTTCCAGTTCAACAATGTGCTCTTCCCCGCGGCGCAGGCCGTACAGGTAGTCGCGGGTCTCGAGCACCGAGACGTCTCCGTAGGTTTCCCGGACGGTCGCGAATTCCTTTGCCGGGCCCGCGAAGAGCAGCCGGTTGAGGGTTTCCTGCCGGGTGGCGGAATCGGCGTGCAGGCCGGCCTTGTCCACTTCGGACAGTTCGACGTCGCGCGGCTTGATCGTGCGTCCCTGCAGCGCCTTGGTCCGGAAGGGTTCCGGCCAGCCGCCGGGCGGGTCCCCGAGTTCGCCGCTGAGGAAGCCGATCACCGAGTCCGGGATGTCGTAGTTCTGCGGATTCTCTTCGAAGTCTTCCGGCGAGACGTTGGTCCCTACGAGCTGGAGGGCGAGGTCGCCCACCACCTTCGACGACGGCGTGACCTTCACCAGGCGGCCCAGGATCCGGTCCGCGGCGGTGTACATGTCCTCGATGGCTTCAAAGCGCTCCCCCAGTCCCAGGGCGATGGCCTGCTGGCGGAGGTTGGACAGCTGGCCGCCGGGGATTTCATGGCGGTAGACGCGGCCGGTGGGGCCGGCCAGGCCGGATTCGAACGGTGCGTAGACGCGGCGTACCGCTTCCCAGTAAGGCTCCAGTGCGCCAACGGCGTCCAGGCTGATACCGGTGTCCCGCTCGGTGTTGGTCAGCGCGGCGACCAGCGAGGACATGGACGGCTGGCTGGTGGTGCCGGCCAGCGGGGAACTGGCGACGTCCACCGCATCCACTCCCGCGTCGGCGGCGGCCAGCAAAGTGGCCAGCTGGCCGCCCGCGGTGTCATGCGTGTGCAGGTGCACCGGCAGGTCGAAACGCTCCCGCAGTGCTGAGACCAGCTTGGCCGCTGCGGCGGGGCGCAGCAGCCCTGCCATGTCCTTGATGGCCAGGATGTGCGCGCCGGCGTCCACCATCCGCTGTGCGAGGTCCAGGTAGTAATCCAGCGTGTACAGGTCCTCGTTAGGGTTCAGCATGTCCCCCGTGTAGCAAAGCGCCACTTCGGCCACGGCCGTGCCGGTCTTACGGACCGCGCGGATAGCGGGCTCCATCTGGGAGACGTCGTTCAGCGCGTCGAAGATGCGGAAGATATCGACGCCGGTGGCCGCGGCCTCCTCCACGAACGCTTCGGTGACCTCCGTGGGATACGGCGTGTACCCCACGGTGTTGCGTCCACGCAGCAGCATCTGGATGCAGATATTGGGCAGCTGGTGCCGCAGCGTTGCGAGGCGCTCCCAAGGGTCTTCACCCAGGAAGCGCAGGGCGACGTCGTAGGTGGCACCGCCCCAGGCCTCCACGGAAAGCAGTTCCGGGGTGAGTGCAGCCACCGCCGGCGCCGCCACGGCCAGGTCCTTGGTCCGTACCCGGGTGGCCAGCAGGGACTGATGGGCATCACGGAAGGTGGTATCCGTGACCGCCAGTTCGGTCCGCTGCCGCAGGTCCGCGGCGAAGCCCTCCGGACCCAGCTCAAGCAACCGCTGCCGCGAACCTGCGACGGGCTCCGGCAGGTCCGCAGGCAGTTTCTCCGCCGGGTCGATGTGGGCCACGGGATCGCCGTAGGGCTTGTTGACCGTCACATCGGCCAGCCAGTTGAGCAACTTGGTTCCCCGGTCGGCCGAGCCGCGCGCATTGAGCAGTTCGGGGCGTTCCTCAATGAAGGACGTGGCCACGTCACCCGCCACGAAGTCCGGATCGTCCAGCACGGCCTGCAGGAAGGAGATATTGGTGGCAACACCGCGGATGCGGAATTCCGCCAGCGCCCGGCGGGCACGGTTAACCGCCACCGGATACGTGCGGCCGCGGCAGGTCAGCTTGACCAGCAACGAGTCGAAGTGCGGGCTGATTTCGGCGCCCGCGTAGACCGTGCCGCCGTCGAGCCGGACCCCGGCACCGCCGGCCGAGCGGTAGGCGGTGATACGGCCAACGTCGGGACGGAACCCGTTTGCAGGGTCCTCGGTGGTGATCCGGCACTGCAGAGCTGCGCCGCGGATCTGCAGTTCATCCTGCTTCAGGCCAAGATCGGCCAGGTTCTCCCCCGCGGCGATCCGCAGCTGGGACTGGACAATGTCCACGTCGGTGATTTCCTCGGTGACCGTGTGCTCCACCTGGACCCGGGGGTTCATTTCGATGAAGACGTGCTGGCCGGCGCGTTCACCCACGGTGTCCACCAGGAACTCCACCGTCCCGGCATTGACATAGTTCAGCGCCTTGGCGAATTTCACCGCATCCCGGTACAGCGCCTGCCGGATGTCCTCATCCAGGTTCGGGGCGGGGGCAATTTCGACGACCTTCTGGTGCCGCCGCTGCAGCGAGCAGTCCCGCTCGAAGAGGTGCACAATGTTGCCTTCGGCGTCCGCGAGGATCTGCACCTCGATGTGGCGGGGCCGCAAAACCGCCTGCTCGAGGAACACCGTGGCATCGCCGAAGGCCGTTTCGGCCTCCCGCATGGCCGCCTGCAGCGCCTCGGGGAGCTTATCGGGGGTGTCCACCCTCCGCATGCCGCGTCCGCCGCCGCCGGCGACTGCCTTGACGAAGATGGGGAAGCCAATGTCCTCCGCCTCGGCGAGCAGCTTTTCGACGTCGGCACTTGGCTCCGTGGAACGCAGCACCGGAATGCCCGCCTTACGGGCGGCATTCAGGGCATGGACCTTGTGCCCGGCCAACTCCAGGATGTCCGCAGCGGGACCTACAAAGGTGATGCCGGCGTCGGCGGCCGCGCGGGCCAGCTGCGCGTTTTCGGACAGGAAACCGTAACCGGGGTAGATGGCGTCGCAGCCGGATTCCAACGCCACACGGATAATCTCGTCCACATCCAGATACGCCCGTACCGGGTGTCCCTCTTCCCCGATCAGATAGGCCTCATCAGCCTTCTGGCGGTGGAATGAATTACGGTCCTCGTGGGGAAACACGGCTACGGTCTTCGCGCCGAGTTCGTACGCGGCGCGGAACGCGCGGATGGCTATTTCGCCCCGGTTCGCTACCAATATCTTCGAGAACATGGGTCTCCTGCGTCGATTACGGATTCGGGGCACCTGGGAGGGATGCCGCCATTAACGGATTGCAGCGACGGGCCACGGGCATCGCCGTCGCCCGCCGGGAGGCGGAGTCGGGGCTTGCCGTGTTGGACATCACAGTGGCACCAGTCTAAGCGCCACCCCTGTAAAAGCACGCTGCCAAGGTAACCGGCGTCCGTCACATAGAATGAGTCTGCAGCGTCCAGTGATCCCTAGACACGTTAGGTTTTGGTTCAACAAGTGCAAGTAGTGAGCATCAGCAGCCTGAAGGGCGGCGTGGGCAAGACCTCCGTCACCCTGGGTCTGGCATCCGCCGCGCTGGCCGCAGGCATTCCGACGCTCGTCGTGGACCTGGACCCGCATGCCGATGCCACGACCGGCCTGGGCGTCAGCGCAGGCAACCAGCTCGGCATCGGTGAGATGCTGCGCAGCCCCCGGCGGATTCAACTGTCGGACCACGTGGTGCCGGCCGGCTGGGTGGCCAACGCCCGGCGCCTCGCCAGGGATTCCGGCGGGAAGAAGCCGGTACTGGACGTTGCCATGGGTTCGGCCTACTCGGGCATCTACGACCGCCCTGACCTGGGCAAGCGTGACCTGCGGCGCCTGACCAGCCTGCTCTCCCGGGTCACCGGGTACGGGCTGGTCCTCATCGACTGCCCACCGTCGCTCAACGGCCTGACCCGCATGGCGTGGACCGCCAGCAACCGCGTGCTCCTGGTGGCGGAGCCGGGACTGTTCTCCGTCGCCGGCACCGAGCGCACCATGCGGGCCCTCGAATTGTTCCGTGAGGAATTCGCCCCGAATCTGGCGCCCGCTGGCATCATTGCGAACCGGGTCCGTCCCAGCTCCAACGAGCATGTGTTCCGGCTTGCCGAAATGAAGCAGATGTTCGGTGACCTGCTGCTCTCGCCAAACGTTGCCGAACAGGCGAACTGGCAGCAGATCCAGGGTGCCGCCCATTCGGTGCACCACTGGCCGGGCGAATCCGCCAAGCAGGCGGCTGGAACCTTTGACGCGCTGATCAAGAACCTGATGGATACCGGCAGCGTCCGCAACCGCGTGATGCGCCGCCCGGTCGCCTAGTTCCGGCACCGGATACTAAAAGAAGGGCATCCCCGCGGGGATGCCCTTCTTTTGTGCTGTCTTGGTGCCCGGTCTGACTGCTAGCTGATCTTCCGCGCGATACGGCGCTGGCTCAGTTCGTCACCGGGGAATTCATGCTCATTGACGTGCTCACTGGGCAGCTGCGCGAGGCTGCCCTCGACCTCTCGCCAGACGCGGCCCACGGCGATGCCGAAGACGCCCTGGCCGCCCTGCACCAGGTCGATAACCTCGTCAGCCGACGTGCACTCGTAGACGCTGGCGCCGTCGCTCATCAAGGTGATCTGTGCCAAGTCCTCGACACCGCGTTCGCGCAGGTGTTCGACGGCGGTCCGGATCTGCTGGAGCGATACGCCGGTGTCCAGCAGCCGCTTGACGACCTTCAGGACCAGGATGTCGCGGAAGCTGTAGAGACGCTGCGTACCGGACCCGGTAGCGCCGCGTACGGCGGGCTCGACCAGTCCGGTGCGGGCCCAGTAATCCAGCTGCCGGTAGGTAATCCCGGCAGCCTTGCAGGCTGTGGGGCCACGGTAGCCTGCATCTTCGTCAAGAAGAGGCAGATCCTCGGTGAACAGCAAGCCCTGGGCACTCTGGGAAGAAATGCTCCCCAGCGCCACGGCAGGTTCGCCGGCATCGCCTTTCGGACTCACGTGTGCCTCCTAGTAATGGTTCCCGTGGGGGTCGGCACTGGCCGAGCTGTCAGGGCTTCTTCAGTGTGCCCCGAGAACTCCCCCGGTGCAATGGGAACTCTATTCTTCGACGTTAGAACCGACGGGCACCAAGGTCAAAGACGCCGGAACTTTTTCGCAGGCGTGTCGGCTGCCGCGGCCGACGGGCGGGCTAGCGTTCGAAGTCTTCAGGCTCGACGTCGGCCAGGAACTCCCGGAACTGGCGCATCTCCTGCTCGGCGTTGTCCTGTTCCTCTTCGTTTTCCGGGTCGGCATCGGCGATCCGCACACCCGCCTGGTTGAGGACCTCGTCGGCGCAGTAGATGGGGCACGGGATGCGCAGGGCTACCGCAATGGCGTCGGAGGCACGCGAGTTAACCGCTGTGCCGTCCTCGAAGACAATCTCCGCATGGAAAACCGTGTCCTCTACGGAGATCAACCGGACGAAGGTGACTTCACGCTTGAGCGCGTGGATCAGGTTGACCAGCAGATCATGCGTCATGGGCCGCGGCGGTACGATTCCCTGCTGCACGAAGGCGATGGCACTGGCTTCCGGGGCGCCGATCCAGATGGGCAGGTGCCGTTCACCTTCGATTTCCTTAAGCAGGACCAGCGGCTGGTTGGACGGGAGTTCTATCCGCACGCCCACAACTTCCACTTCCTGCATGTCAGCCCTCCATCCGCGCGATTTGGCCATGTACCAGGGCGCTGTGCAGGCTCAGGCAAAGGTCGCTGATTTCCCGCGCGGTCTCGGCTGCGCGGGCCTTCGAGGCGACGTCCCGGCGGGATGCGACGGGGGCAACCACGCGTTCCACCAGCCCCAGCTCGCGGTCCGCAGCGGCGCGGAAGGGGCGGAGATGGCGGGGCTCAATGCCGTGCGCCTCCAGCTGCACGCAGGCCTTGGCCACCTTCAGTGCGTGTTCGTCATAGTTGTCATCAGCGGCGCTGATCAGCCCGTAGCTGACCAGGCTGTGCACCAGATCGGTGCTGGCCCCGGATTCCTGCACGAGTTCGGTGAAGGTAAGGGTCCGGGCCCGGGCGCGGGCGGAAAGCTCGCCGGCGAGCTGGTCCGACACCACGCGCGGTGCCAGGGACATGCCGCCGGGCAGGGATTCGGGCCGCTCGCCCCGGTCAATCGCATCCAGGTAGTCCTTGATGACTTTCAGGGGCAGGTACTGGTCCCGCTGGAGCGCAAGCACGAAGCGGAGGCGTTCGACGTCGGCCGTACTGTACTTGCGGTAGCCCGCGGCCGTGCGCTGCGGCGTCACCAGACCCTTTTCCTCGAGGAAACGGATCTTGGACGCGCTGATGGCGGGGAACTCTCCACTCAGCTCGCTGAGGACCTCGCCGATATTCAGCACCCTGCCGCGCAGCCGTTCCGGTCCGGTGGTGCGCCTGACGGGCTGTGATGCTGACATGTCTACTACCTTATCTGCCCTACGCCGGGGCCTGTGCCTAGTTTCCGGCGGATGCGGGGCGGGCAGCGTAAAAAGTGAGCCGGAACTTGCCGATCTGCACTTCACTGCCGGTGCGCAGCAGCACGCTGTCCACGCGGTCATGGTTGACGTATGTGCCGTTCAGGCTCATCGAATCCACGACTCGGAAGCCCTCGGGGCTGCGGCGGAACTCAACATGCTTGCGCGAAACGGTGACGTCATCGAGGAAAACATCGGCGTTGGGGTGCCGTCCGGCGGTGGTGACGTCCTGGTCCAGCAGGAACCGTGCACCCGCGTTCGGGCCACTGTGGGCGATCAGCAGAGCAGACCGCGCCGGAAGCGCGGCGACAGCAGCCCGCTCATCCGGGGTCAGCTTCGGCTCCACCGAATCAGTGTCGGAGAGTGGGGGAAGACTTATGGATGTGGTGTCTTCCGCGCTGGGTGCCCTTCGGCCGCCCGTTTGTTCGGCGTTGTACTGCTCGCCCGCCATGTGCAATTTCCTCCCCAAAAAGAAAACTGATCAGCCAAAATGCCTGGCTGATCCGGTTCCGATGACTGATTCTGCCTTACCTGCTGTATCAGCCTACCCGTTACCGGCCCGGTGCGGCACTGGTTTACAGGTAGTGCTTGCCGGTTCGTCACCTGCCGGGCAATTCTGCGTTCCACCCACCTGCCCCGACCGGACGCAATTCATTTCCGCGATGGCTGGATTCCAGCTCTGCCGGACCGGGAATTCTCCTGCACAGCCCGGACCGCCGCCCACAGATATGGCCACTGCTCGGGTGTAATGTCCCGCGGCAGCGCACGCACCGGTAGGCCACAACCGGCCAGCACGGCCCGGGCAGTCCGGGCCGATCCCAGGGACCGGCCGAGGATCTCCCCCAGTCCGGCGCCGGGCCCGGTAAACAGCCGGCGAACAAACTGTTCGTAGGCATTCCGGTCCTCCGGGTCCAGAAGCGGAACGGGGCGGCGCTGGACGCTGATGACGCCGCCGTCAACGGCCGGGCTGGGCCGGAATCCTGCCGCCGGCACCCGGCCCTGGAGGATGAAGTCGAACCACGGCGCGGTCTGGGCCGTCAGGAGGGTTCCGCCGCCCACGCCGGCCCGTTTGCGTGCAACCTCCCACTGGGTCAGCAGGACTGACTGGGACCAGGTGCCCGTGCTGAACAGGCGCCGCAGGATCGGTGTGGTCAGGTGGAACGGAATGTTACCCACGACCACCGGCCGGTCGAACGGGACAGCCAAGGCGTCGGCCTGCCGTACCTGCACGGAGGGAAGCCGCTGCTGCAGCCGCCGCACACAGCGGAGATCCAGGTCAATGGCCAGCAGGTCGCGGCCAAGGGCTGCAAGCGGCCGCGTCAGGGCGCCGTCTCCGGCACCAAGTTCGAGGATGCTTCCGCCGCCTGAGGACCGGACAAGCTCAAGGACCAGGCGGATGGTGGGTTGGTGGATCAGGAAATTCTGGCCGAGCTCATGCCGGCCGCCAAACGGGGTTCTCGCTTCCACGCGGGTTCCAATCGCTGCAATTGGAGCACCCTCAGGCGTATGTGCCTCCCGGGTGCCTGGCATCCGGAACGACGGCGCGCGTACGGCTTGCGGTACTGCGTGCGGTTCTGCGCGCCGTCAGCGGCGGCGGTTGCGCACAAAGAACCCGCAGCTCAAAGCGCGGGTGGAAGCCATGGAGGTGGAAGTCATAGGAAGGAGGATACGGCGGCAGATTCGCCGATTCCAGAGGGAACAGGCTGTTTCCGGAATACCACGTGGGATGGGCGGCAACCGGCCCCTGGGAGCGGGGCCGGCTGCCGCCCATCTGCTTTCGAGACGCTCTTTCCGAAAGTGCGGCTGTTTCTATGATTCGTGAATGCCGCGGCGACGCGTGAAGTACACGCCGGCTGCACCAGCAACAAGAAGCCCTCCAGCACCCAGCAGGACAAGCGAGGTGCCGGACGCACCGGTGTCCACCAAGCCGGAGTTCGCGGGATTGGAGGCTGCTCCGGTCCGCATGCACGGCGGTGTGGTGGTCACGGCCTGGATCAGGGTTACCCCGTATTCAGCCTCGGTCGAAGTGGGTGTCGGAGTCTCGGTGTGTGTCGGGGTGTGTGTCGGGGTATCCGTCGGAGTCCAGGTGTGCGTCGGCTTGCCCGTCTTCGTCGGCGACGCGGTATGCGACGGCTTGCCCGTCTTCGTCGGCGACGCGGTATGCGACGGCTTGCCCGTTTTCGTCGGCGACGCGGTATGCGACGGCTTGCCCGTTTTCGTCGGCGACGCGGTATGCGACGGCTTGCCCGTTTTCGTCGGCGACGCGGTATGCGACGGCTTGCCCGTCTTCGTCGGCGACGCGGTATGCGACGGCTTGCCCGTCTTCGTCGGAGTCGGCGTGGCCGTGGAGGTTTCCGTCGGAGTCGGCGTGGCCGTCGTAGTTTCCGTGGGCGTCGACGTCGGTGTCGGCGTGGTCGAAGGAGTTTCAGTCGGCGTCTCTGTTGGGGTCGGAGTCGGGGTCATCCGGCACGTGGGCGTAGGCGTAGGGTCGGACACCGACAGGAGTACACCGGATTCCATCGGGGCCGCAGCGCCCAGCCGAAGAGAAGTGGCCGGAACGTGCGCTGCAGCCGTCGGGGCGGAGGCCAGGGATCCCACGAGGGTAAAAGCTGCCGCCAGGCTGCAGATCGAAGTGGTAGCTGTGGCATTTACAAGGCGTTTTTTCTGCATGCGGAGGACGTTCACAGCCTGTTTTGTTCACCGCAAGCGTAATGGGGGCCTCCCCCGCCCCGACCTTCTCAGGAGCGCGGATACCCTCAGGTAATTTCATGCCGTGTCACAAGTACCCGTTCGGTGCTGGTCAGGTGTCTGCCATCCATTGGACCAGTTGAATGATCAGGCCGTTCGGATCACGGTACTGCGCAAACCTCTCGCCCCAGGGCTCCGTCTCCGGGGGTGTGACCACGTCCACACCGCCGGCGAGGAACTGTTGATGGACTTCGTCGAGATTGTCCACCACGTGTACCAGCAGCAGGCCTTCACGGGCACGGCCGGCGACCTCGGGTGGCTGGAATGTCGCGAGGCCGGTGCGGAGGAAAACAAGGTTCGATCCCCCGCCGGGATGCCGGAGCGAGACAAAGCCGTCGCTTTCCATTTCCACGGCGTAACCCAGGTGCCTGATGAGGAAACCGGCCGAGGCTTCCGGAACGGGGACGTTCAGGGAGATTGCGAAAGAGGTTACTTTGATGTCCGTCAGGGTTCCTTTCTCATCCTTCATGGCTGCGGGGCCGCCCCTCTTCCTCTTTGGCCAACTGGATATGCACGACACTCCCACTGGGGGTTAGGTCGATGGGCCGGTAGGACGGGATGCGTCCATCCGGCCGGGCGAGGTCCTCCAACAGCCGCTCGCCGCTTCCCAGCAGGACCGGCACCATAACGAGGTGGATGCGGTCAATGAGTCCGGCGCGCAGGTACTGGCGGACGGTGTCTGCTCCACCGCCAACCAGCACATCCAGACCGTCGGCGGCCACCAGGGCACAATCCCTGGCTTCCCCGATCCCTCCGGTAATGAAGTGGAAGGTGGTGCCGCCGTCCATCTCCACGGAATCCCGCGGATGGTTCGTCAGGACAAACACGGGGTGGTGGTATGGCGGATTCCCGCCCCACCACCCGTTCCACGCGTCGCTGCTTTCCCATGGACCGCGGACGGGGCCGAACATATTCCGTCCCATGATGGTGGCGCCGATTCCGTCGAAATGGCTGCGGACAAAAAGATCATTGATTCCTTCACCCGTCCCGTCCAAACCCTCACGTTCCGAAAAGGTGCGGGTGGCGATCATCCATTCATGGAGGCGTTCCCCTCCGGTTCCAAGCGGGTTGGACAGGCTCTGGTCCGGCCCGGCACTGTACCCGTCCAGGGACACTGAGAAGCCGCGGACATGCAGTTGCTGGTTCATGGTGCTTCCTTTACCTGGGGGCTGGCCGCGGGTGCCGCATGGCCCGGAGCCGGGGCACTGCTGTGTCACTTCAGCCGCGTTGCTTCCGCTGCCTGGATCGGCAGGTTACGGTACGGGAATCCACGCCGTCACCGTATGGGCGCGCTGCGCCGCAGGGAGCCGAAAAATGATCGAGGTCCACCCGGCCACCGCCGACCGGTTCGGCGACGTGGCCGCCGTCCTGGCACCAAGGAACCCCGGGGCCCAGGCGTGCTGGTGCCTGAGTTACCGTCTGCCGACGCCGGAGTTCAGAGCGCTGGCTGGCCCCGATCAGCAGGCCCGGCTTCGCCGGTATGCGGAGGAGGGAACCCCTCCCGGCGTCGTCGCCTATATCGACCATGAACCTGCGGGCTGGTGTTCGGTGAGCCCGCGCACCAGCTATCACAGGCTGCGGACCTCCCGCACCATCCCCACTGTCGATGAGGTACCGGTGTGGAGCATTGTGTGTCTGGTCATCCGGCCCCAGTTCCGCCGGCAGGGGCTGGCTCGGCACCTGCTCGAAGGCGCGGTCGACTATGCCCGTTCATCGGGAGCTCCGGCGCTGGAGGCCTACCCCATCGACGCCGACGGCGGCCGGATCAGTTCCTCTCTCGCTTATGTCGGCACTACCGGGCTGTTTGAAGCTGCCGGATTCGAGCGGGTGGTGGAGACGGCGTCGAAATCCGGCGGGAAGACCCGGTGGCTGATGCGGAGAAGCCTGGCCTAGTCCACGTCCATCCGCAGAATCCGGTCGTCCTCCGGTGTTGGCTGCCCGCGGCCGTCAGTGTTGTTCGTCAGGATCCAGGCGCTGCCATCCGGAGCGTTGACGACGTCGCGCAGCCGCCCGTACTCACCCGTCAGATACTCCGTGGAGGTGCCGAGGTCGCTGAGCGGCACCTCCACCAGCCGTTCCCCCCGCAGGTTGGCGATGAGGAGAGAGTTCCCCGCCACGGCGATGCCGCTCGGGCTGGCTGCACCCGGTGTCCACTGCTGAACCGGGTCCGTGAAGCCTTCCTCGCCGGCAATCCCTTCGACCTCCGGCCAGCCGTAGTTCCCGCCGGCCTCGATGACGTTGAGCTCGTCCCAGGTGTTCTGTCCGAACTCGCTCGCGTAGAGGGTGCCGTTACTGTCCCAGGCGATGCCCTGCGGATTGCGGTGCCCGTAGCTGTAGACCAGAGTTCCGGGGAACGGGTTGTCCGGGGGCTCGGCGCCGTCCGGCGTCATCCGCAGGATCTTGCCGGAGAGCGACTCCAGGTCCTGGGCGCTGTCCCGGTTCCCGGCGTCGCCCGTGGTGGCGTAAAGCAGGCCGTCGGGGCCGAACGCAATGCGGCCTCCGTTGTGGACCGGGCCAGCGGGGATCCCGTCGAGGATGGTTTCCGCTTCGCCCAGTTCCAAAGACCCGGGTTCGCCGGTGATCGAGCGGCGCTCGATCCGGTTCTCGCCGCCCGCAGTCAGATAGGTATACAGGTAGCCGTCCTGGACGGCGATGCCGAGAAGCCCGCCCTCTCCCCTGCCGGCTGCGCCATCGATGGTGCCGATCCCGCGCGCGTTGCCGCCGGCGTCGAGCTCCAAAACGCGGGCCGAGTCCCGCTCACTGACCAGTGGGGTGCCCTCGTGGAACGCGATGGACCATGGGGCGTCGAGCCCGGTGGCGAGGACTTCCGGGACAGCGGCCCCGACAGACACCATGGACTGTGGGGGTGAGACGGAAATCGGAGGTTCCGGTCCCGGCCTGTCTGCGCTGCAGCCAGCAACCGCAGCCAGCGCGACGGCGACAGCTGAGAGACCGGCCGACCGGCGTCGTGCCCTGTCGCATGACCGGACCGTGCCCGCGGCCCAGCCGATATCTATACCCTCAGTCCTCATGGAGTCCTTTCCTGCCGGGGCCCTCATGCCAATTCGAGGGACGAGGCTAACAGGGCCGGACCCTGGAGTCAGCCCCTTGACCTCCGGGCGGGCGGGCGGCCAAGCTCGATTGCAAGGACAGTTCCGCTTTCAAGCCCCACCAGGCCTTGCAATGGAATCCGGGAGAACGCATGGAGATCCTCTTTGTCCATGGGGCCGGTGGCTGGGAGGACGACCAGCCTCTGGCCGAAGAGCTGCATGTGCACCTTGGCGTGCCGGTCTCGGCGCCGCGCTTCCCCGATGAGGACATGTCGGCAGCAGCTTGGCGGAGCGAGCTTGAACGGCAGCTAAGCGGTCTCGGGCCTGAACTGGTGATCGTCGGCCATTCCTTCGGGGCCTCGATGGCGCTGCTGCACCTGACCGAGGAATTTACGGGTTCTCCCCCACAGGGGCTGGCCCTCCTGGCCATGCCTTTCTGGGGTTCGGAGGGCTGGCAGGCGGAGTACTCCCTGCCCGCCGACGCGGAACTGCCAACGGGCTTCCCTGTCTGGCTCCACCATTGCCGCGACGACGACGTCGTCCCCTTCGATCATCTGGACCGGCACGCGGCGCGGCTGCCGCAGGCCCAGGTCCGCCGCCACGGGTCGGGCGGGCACCAGTTCGAGGGACGGATGGCGGCAGTCGCCGAGGATGTGTCGGCGGTCAACGGCTAATCGCCAGGCACGGCTCTCAGCGAAGGGACAGCTCGCGGAGCTGGCGGCGCGAGGTGACGCCCATCTTGCGGAAGATGTTGCGGAGGTGGGCATCAATCGTGCGTGGGCTGAGAAAGAGCTCCGTGGCCACTTCGCGGGAGGTTGCACCGGTGGCCACCAGCCGGGCGATGTGCATCTCGTGGGCGGTGAGGGAATCGGCCGGCTGGGCGCTTCGCTTGCGGGGGTGCTCACCGGTGGCACGCAGTTCCCGGGCGGCGCGGGCGGCGAACGCCTCTGCGCCCATATCCAACAGCATCCCGTGTGCGGTGCGGAGCTGTTCGCGGGCGTCCTGGCGACGGCCCTCGCGGCGGAGCCACTCGCCGTAGACGAGGTGGGTGCGGGCGAGGTGGGCGGCCATCCGGCAGCGTCCGAGCTGCTCTATGGCTTCACGGTAGCTTTCCTCTGCCTTCGGCCCGGCACTGGTCAGGGCACGTGCACGTGCCGCCAGCCCGAGCCCCCAAGGGGTGCCGCTGGCGAGGGCCCGTGTGCTGAGCTGCTCCAGCGCTTCGGCCGCGCTATCCTGCCGGCCGGAACGGCAGGCCGCTTCGATGAATTCGGAGTGGGCCATGTTGTTGAACCGCCACGCTTCGGAGTCGTAGGCCCGTTTCCCAGCGGCATAGGCCGCAGGGTAATCACCGAGACCGTTGTGCAGCACGGACATGGCGTACTGCGTCAAGGATTCTTCGGTGCCGTGCGCTGGTCCGGCGGCCTTCCGGACAATGGCCGCGTGGGCCTCGGCGGTCTCGGTTGGATGGCCGCGCCAAGCGGAGAGGACGAGCTGGGCGTGGAGCAAAGGCACAGCCCCGGTCGCCGCCGCGGATGCATTCTGCTCGGCGGCCCGGGCGATCTCACCGGAGAGGACCAGCATGATGGACTGGCCAAGAAGCGCGGCAGGGAGCGTGGCCAGAGCGCCGGCCTCCCTCGTCACTCGGACATTGCGGATGGCCAACGAGCGAAGTGACTCGTCGTCGAACACTGACATCGCAGTTCGGATGGCGAGCCACCCCCAGCGGCAGCCGTTGGCGCCGTCCACCGTGTCAGCGTCCGGCTCATGAACGAAGGCCTCCAACGCCCTCCGCCGCCCGGGCACGCCGGCCGCGTACCCCTGCGTGAACGTTTCAACCAACCCATCGAGCAACAGATCCACCGGCCTCTGCGGCCATGTAGGAGTGGGCGCCGCCCGGGCGGCCTCGGCAACTTCCGGTATGCTGCGGCCCCGGACGAAGTTGCCGGTGACAATCGCCGCTTCGAGCGCATGAAGATAGGTCTCGCGGGACAGCGCCGCATCCTGCGGGGCGAGGCTCCTGGCTGCGTGCAGCAGCATTCCCCCGCCGATACTGTCCCGGACGAGATGAAACGCGATCCGGGCACGCAGCAGTTCGAGGCGCGCCTGCTGCAAGGGATCGAGCGGACCGGCCGCAGCGATCTTCAGCAGCTCCGAGGCGTCCGCACCAGCCTCGTGCTTGTCCTGCGCGGCCTCCAGCGCCCGGCTCGCGCGGGCGGCAGGGTCAGGGGTCAGTCTGGCCGCATGCTCCATGAATGCCGCCGCGGCGGCAACCCCGCCGCGGGCACGCGCCCGGTCTGCTGACCGCACCAGCCCAGCGGCGGCGTCCTCGTCGGTGCCCAGCACGGCCTGAGCCCGGTGCCAGGCGCGGCGGTCGGGGTCGACGTCCGGATCGATGGCAGCGGCCAGCGCGTCGTGCGCACGGCGACGCTCCAGCGGGACGGCGGACCGAAGCACAGCCGAACGCACCAGCGGATGGCGGAACCTCACCCGTGTATCAATCTCCAGGAGTCCGGCGGCCTCTGCGGGCGCGGCAGACTCGCCGGCGATCCCCAGGTGCGCGGCCGCACGCCACAGCAGCGCCACCTCG
This sequence comes from Arthrobacter sp. zg-Y919, assembly GCF_030142045.1. Taxonomy (NCBI): domain Bacteria; kingdom Bacillati; phylum Actinomycetota; class Actinomycetes; order Micrococcales; family Micrococcaceae; genus Arthrobacter; species Arthrobacter sp. zg-Y919. Next base: position 1,962,219 of record NZ_CP126242.1, read on the forward strand.
CCGGTAGGATCGGCCGCGGCAACCAGCAGCAATAGTCGAGTAGGTGCCGGCAGGCTGTCCGCGCGGCGCCGAAAGGTGTCCTCGATGCGGTGCGTGATGCCCGGCACCGGCTCGAATCCGCCGACCACCCACGCCGCCGGCGCGCTTCGGGCCAGCTCCAGCAGCGCGAGAGGGTTCCCGTGCGCCTCTGCGACGACATGCTCACGCATCCCGTCGTCCAGGGGTACGTAGTCGGCTGCTGCCAGCAGCTCCCGCGCGTCGGCCTCGTCGAGCCCACCCAAGCGTACAACGGGTATGCCGTCGAACCCGCGCACATCGCGGTCGGTGGGATCCCGCAGGGTGAACACCAGTGCCATCGGCTCGGCGGCGACCCGTCGTGCCACAAATGTGAGGACCTGAGCCGACGCCTCGTCCAGCCACTGCGCATCGTCAACGAGGCACAGAAGGGGTCCTTCCTCAGCGGCCTCGGCCAGCAGGTTGAGAGTGGCCAGCCCAATCAGGAACCGATCCGGCACTGCACCGCTTTGCTGCCCGAACGCCACACCCAGAGCGGTCTGCTGCGGCTCGGGCAGGGCACCCATGCGGTCCAGCAGGGGTGCGCACAACTGATGCAGGCCACCAAAAGCGAACTGTGTTTCGCACTCCACCCCGACCGAGGACACCACCCGGAACCCCGAGGCATCAGCCCTGCCGCGGGCGTACTCGAGCAGCGCCGTCTTACCGATACCGGCTTCCCCATGCACAACGAGTGCCCCGCTCAGTCCCGCCCGCGCCTGCGAGAGAAGGTCATCGACCGCTGCGCGCTCCGCGGCTCGGCCCAGAAAGTCCACCAGTGTCGCTCCCTTCACAGTATGACGGCACCCTATTAGACAACTTTCACCTACGCAACGAAGTAGCTCCGCCCCAGCGGGTAGGCAGGAACCGGCGGAAAGGCAGGGGCTTCCACCGACGCGAAGGCACCGCCACCGGTGCCAATCTGAAGGCACGCCTGCAGGTGCAGGCAAAGCAGTACGGTCCAGCCCAGACCGGAGAACACGGTTTCTGCTGGGGACAGTTTCGCAAATCGCACGCACCCACGACCCACACTAGAAAGAGGCCCCGAGCCATGAACCCCATTCAAGAACTGATCATCAACTTCCAGGAACTTGCGGCCCAAGTGCCCGAGATCATCCGGCCCCTCATCGTGATGCTCGCCGGGGCTGTCCCCTTCATCGAGACTGAAGGCGCCTCCATTATCGGCATCCTCGGCGGCCTTCACCCTATCGTTGCCGGCATCGCCGGCGCGGTCGGCAATTTCCTGAGCGTTGTGCTCGTGGTGCTCTTCACATCGCGGGCCCGCACGGCCGTCACTAACCAGAAGAAAGGAGGCGTCGCGGCGGCTCGGAGCATGGAGCGCGTGCCGGCAGGTCTGGGTTACGAGGGTGCTGCTGCGATAGAAGAGACGGCGCCGGCCAAGCCTGTATCTAAGGGGCGCCAGCGCTTCATGAAGTGGCTCGTCCGCTTCGGTGTCCCCGGGGCAAGCATCCTCGGTCCCCTTGCAATTCCGACCCAGTTCACATCCGTCATCCTCGTCGCCAGCGGAACCCCCCGTGGCTGGGTGCTGCTCTGGCAAGGGGTGGCGATCGTCCTGTGGTCGGCTGTGGCCACAGTGTCGTTCTGGGCCGCCCTCACCTTCGTCGTCGGGGTCTGAGTCACATGAAAGTACGGATCGACGATCCATCGGAGGAACGTAGCCGCGCTGGCAGGGCTGCTCCAAAGAAGCGATTCCGGGAGGAAAAAGTGACACCCAAACAAACGCTGGAACCCGGAGACGGCCATAGGCTTCCGCGCTATCGATGGTGGCAGCTCTTCTCGCGTTCCCTCTTCCATCTGCATCTCACGGGCGAGGACGGTGCACCGGAGACCTGGTCAGTAGACGTCCGGCACGGGGGCGATTCGGACGGCGAAGTGCGCGCGCAGCTTTACCTCGACGGGGTCAACCAGGCCGGATCGAAACTTCCGGCAGTGTTCGCAGTGCCGGGTGGGGCCATCGAGGTCGAGGTCAGCATCTTCGGGCTCAGGCGCAGCCACTACGTGAGGCACGACGGGTCCGAGCGGCAACTTGTGCCCGATCCCGCCTCGGGCGAAGGACTGCGCGCCCACCTGGAACGAACCAACCCTGCGCTGAGCCGCACCGTTGGTATCGTTTCGGCCAGCGTACTCGTGGTCGCGCTCGTGCTCGGCGTTCCGCAGATCATCGAGCAGATCATGCAGCTTCCGCCCATCGCGGAGAGCATCGGCACGTTCTCCAGCCCGTTCCAGCTTCCGGCAGCCGCGAACTTCACGCTGCTGCTGGCAACGCTGGCAGCGAGCACCGAGCGCGCACTCCGGCTGCGCTACAACTGGGTCCTCGACGGCGGCTTCCTTGAGGGTGGTGACTAGAACAGGTGCCGGGCTCTGCGGCAGGCTCAGCCCGGCACTGCACCCGCTTTAAACGACAAAAGCCTGACGAAACTTACGTTTCATCAGGCTTACCGTCGGGTTGACAGGATTTGAACCTGCGACCCCTTGACCCCCAGTCAAGTGCGCTACCAAGCTGCGCCACAACCCGCAGTTCCCCCGGAATCCCTTCCGGCCGAACTACCTCAAATACCTTACACCACAACCGGATGTTCCGCCGCATCGGGGGTCGTGTGCTCGGCCACGTCAGGGCACGGAGGGCCCTAGCCGGCATGGCTGTACAGATAATGGGCTCAATTCCCCTCGGACCGGCATGACTGTACAGATAATGGACCTTTCGCGGCCGGATAACCCCGTTACCTGTACAGCGATGAGCTTCCGGCAGGGTTCCGGCTATGAAGAACGCAGAAACCCCGGCCCCGCTTCCCCGAAAAGGGAGAGCAGGACCGGGGCACGTCATGCTGACGCTTAGCGCTTGCTGTTCTTGCCGCGCTTCTCGCGGACACGCATGTTGACCTCGATGGGCGTTCCTTCGAAGCCGAACGTTTCGCGCAGGCGGCGGGTGATGAAGCGGCGGTAGCCGGGATCCAGGAAGCCGGTGGTGAACAGCACGAACTTCGGCGGGCGGGAGGACGCCTGCGTGCCGAAGAGGATACGGGGCTGCTTTCCGCCGCGCACGGGGTGCGGGTGGGCGGCAACCAGCTCGCCCAGGAAGGCGTTGAGCTTGCCGGTGGGGATGCGCTTGTCCCAGTTCTCCAGTGCCGTATCAAGCGCCGGAACCAGCCGGTCCTTGTGCCAGCCGGTCTTGGCCGAGATGTTCACGTGCGGAGCCCATTCGACGTGAGCCAGGTCCCGCTCGATCTCGATCTTGAGGTAGCGGCGGCGCTCTTCGTCGAGAAGGTCCCACTTGTTGAAGGCGAGAACCAGCGCGCGGCCGGATTCGATGGCCAGCTGCAGGATGCGGACATCCTGCTCACTGAGGACTTCATCCACGGCGAGGAGCACGACGGCGACCTCGGCCTTTTCCAGGGCAGCCTGGGTACGCAGCGAAGCGTAGAAGTCGGCACCCTGGGCCATGTGCTGGCGGCGGCGGATGCCGGCGGTGTCGACGAAGCGCCAGGTGCGGCCGCCGAGTTCGATCATTTCGTCCACCGGGTCACGGGTGGTGCCGGCGGTGTCATCAACAACCACACGCTCGGAACCGGCCAGCTTGTTCAGCAGCGAGGACTTGCCCACGTTCGGGCGGCCGATCAGGGCGATGCGGCGCGGGCCGCCGGAGCGGTCCAGTCCACCGTAGGCGGAGTACTCGGGCAGCACGTCGAGGACGGCGTCGAGCATATCGCCGGTGCCGCGGCCGTGCAGCGCCGAGACGGGGTACGGCTCGCCGAAGCCCAGGCCCCAGAGGGAGGACGCATCGGCTTCGTTCTGGATGTCGTCCACCTTGTTGGCGACGACGACGACGGGCTTGCCCTTGCCGCGCAGCATCCGCACCACGGCTTCATCCGTTGCGGTGATGCCGACGGTCGCGTCAACCACGAGCATGACGGCGTCGGCGTGGTCGACGGCGATTTCGGCCTGGTCGGCAACCCGGCGGTGGATGCCGCGGGCGTCGTGCTCCCAGCCGCCGGTGTCCACCAGGGTGAAGTTCACGCCGTTCCAGGTTGCCGGGTAGGACACGCGGTCACGGGTGACACCGGGGGTGTCTTCGACGACGGCCTCGCGGCGGCCGAGGATACGGTTCACCAGGGTGGACTTGCCCACGTTCGGGCGCCCAACAATGGCGACCACGGGATCCTGGCGGACCGGTGCGTCTTCGTCGTATTCTTCGAAGCCGCCGGCAAGCAGCGCAGCGTCTTCTTCATCAAGTTCGTAGTCGTCGAGACCGGCGCGGAGGGAGCGGGCGCGTATATCGGCCTCGTCGTCGTCCATTGCCGCCAGGCGCTCGTCGATCGAGTCCACTCCGGACGGGATGTACTCGTCCGTGGAGATCCCGTCACCGGCGGTGTCGTCGTTGAGAGGTTTTCCGTTCATTGAATTGCTTTCTTTCCGTTGAGGTCTGCAGCACTGCGTACAGGCCGTCGCCGGACGTTCAGCCCGGTAAGTGTGAGGGAGGGTCCTTGCGGCGTTGCCGCCGAATGCCCTCCTCCCATTGAAACACGGGCAGGTGCCCGTAGTTGGTGCCGGGTCCCCCGGCAGGGAGTTAGTGGGTACTGCTGAAAACCACGTCAAGCACCGCCGAGACGGTCTCTTCGAAGTCCAGGTCCGAGGAATCGATGGTGGTGACGCCGTCGGCGGCCTGCTGGAAATCCACCACGGTGGAATCCTTGGCATCGCGGACCAAGACCTGTTCCTTCAGGGCCGCAGCGGTCTGCGTGCCGCCGAGCTGGATGCCGCGGCGGCGGAGCCGGGCTTCCTCGCTGGCGGTGAGCAGGATCCGGACCTCGGCGTGCGGGGCCACCACGGTGGTGATGTCCCGGCCTTCGGCCACGATCCGCAGCCCGGAGTCCCGGATCAGCTGCTGCTGGCGGCGGACCAGCTCGGCGCGGGCACCCAGCGTGGTCGCGACGGCGCTGACCGAGGAGGAAACGGCCGGTTCACGGATGGCCTCAGTGACGTCCCGCCCGCTGACGCGGACCCATTCCTCATTCGGGGACAGACTCAGGGCGATGTCCGCGTTTTCGGCGGCAGCTTCAACGGCCACCGAATCCGTCAGGTCAATCCCCGCTTCCATGCAGGAGAGGGTGACCGCACGGTACATGGCACCGGTGTCGAGGTAGGCGGCATGCAGGCGGCGTGCCACTTCACGGCTGATGCTGGACTTGCCGGAACCTGACGGTCCGTCAATGGCCACAACCAGCGGCTTGCCCAGCCGGAACTGGGCCGGATTCACGTTAGAACTCACTGCACTACCTTCCACCCGCGGGCGCTTAATTCAGTAACAAGGTCATTCACCCGGCCGGGCAGGACGGAGATTTCCGCCCGCCCCACCTGCCGGCCGGAGGCATGCTCCAGCCGGAGGTCCTCCAGGTTCACGCCGATCTCACCAATCTCGGTGAGCAGCCGCGCGATCTGGCCGGGAGTGTCATCCACCAGCACGGTGAAGGACACAAAGGTCTGCGCCGGGCCGCCGTGCTTGCCCGGAATCCGGGCCTGCCCGGCGTTGCCTTCGGCAATGAGCTGCGCCATGTCCAGGCGCGCGCCGTCGGCCACCGGATCCTCGAGGGTACGGATCAGCCGGTTCAGGTCCTCGCGGACCCCGTGCAGGATCGGCACCAGCCGCCCCGCGTTTCCGCTGAGGATCTGCACCCAGAGATTCGGATCGCTGGCGGCAATCCGGGTGACGTCCCGCAGGCCGTTGCCGGCGAGGCCCAGTGCCTGCGGCGGGGTTTCCTGCAGCCGGCTGGCCACCAGGGAAGCCATTACCTGCGGCAGGTGCGAGGTCAGCGCGACCGACGCGTCGTGGTCCTCGGCGGACATCCGGGACACCACGGCGCCCAGATCGAACGCGAGGGCCTCGGCCCGGCGCACGGCCTCCGGGGCCGCTTCCGGCGGCGGGCAGATGACCCAGGGCATGCCGTTGAACAGTTCCGCGCGTGCGGCCACCGGCCCGGATTTCTCCCGGCCCGCCATCGGGTGGGTGCCCACGTAACGGCTGAGCTCGGCGTCGTACTCCCGCAGGTCGGTAAGGACAGCCGACTTCACGCTGGCAATATCAATGACGACGGCGGCCGGCCAGTCCTTCAGCGCTGCAGCCACCAGGGACGCAGTGACATCCGGCGGAGCGGCAACCACCACGAGCGACGGGTCGAATCCCTGGCGGGAAACGCTCAGGAGCCGCCCGGCACCGATGTCCCGGGCCACAGCCTCTGTCGAGGGAGACAGGTCCGAGAGCACGACATCGATGCCGCGGGCACGGAGCCCCAGGCCGATGCTCGTGCCCAGCAGACCCGTGCCGATGATCAGCACGGATCCGGACAGGTGGGTGCCCCCGTCAGCGGCAGCGGCCATTGGCTAGAGTCCTACTGAAGCGAGGAGGTGTCCAACCTCACCGCGGCCCAGGACGCGGATGCTGCCCTGGCGCTGGTCGCCCAGGCGGATCGGGCCGATCTGGGTGCGCACGAGGCGCTCGACCGGGTGCCCGACGGCGTCGAACAGGCGGCGGACGATGCGGTTGCGGCCCGAGTGCAGAATGACCTCGACCAGGAGGTGACCCGGGGTGGAGTCGACCAGTTTGAAGGAATCGACCTTCGCGAAGCCGTCTTCGAGCTCGATGCCTTCACGCATCTGCGCACCGACGCCCTGGCCCATCGGGCCGCGGACCTGGACGAGGTAGGTCTTGGGCACTTCGTAGGAAGGGTGGGTGAGACGGTTGGTCAGCTCGCCGTCGTTGGTCAGCAGCAGCAGGCCTTCGGTCTCGTTGTCCAGGCGGCCAACGTGGAACAGGCGCTCGTTCTTGCTGGTGGCCTTGAGGAAGTCACTGATGCAGGGCCGGCCCTCGGGGTCTTCCATGGTGGAGATGACGCCGCGGGGCTTGTTGAAGACGTAGTACTTCTGGGATTCATCCAGCTGCAGGCGCATGCCGTCCACGTGGATGGCGACAGTGGCCGGATCAACGCGGACTCCGAGCTCGGTGACGACCTGGCCGTCAACCTCCACACGGCCTTCGGCGATCATTTCCTCGCACACCCGGCGGGAGGCGACACCGGCGCTGGCCATGACCTTCTGCAGGCGGATGCCTTCGGGGTTGTGCTGTTCCGAAATCACCGGCTTGGCGGGGCGGCGGGTGGCCGACCGGCGCACGGGACCCAGGTTCTGGCCAAAGCGCTCGTTCCGGAAGGCACGGTCACCGCTCTTGCGCTGGCCTGCCTGCGGGCCGCCGAACTTACCGGCACCGGACTTGGCGCCCGACTTCGGTGCACCACCGGTTTTGGGGGCACCGGTCCGGGCACCATTGGGCTTGCTGTCGCCGAACGCCTTCACGGCGTCGGACTTGAACTTCTCTGGACGGGCGGCCTCCGGGCTGACGGGCCGGTAGCCGTTGGCGCGGTCTTCGCCGGGCTTCAGGCCCGACGCCGAACGGGGGCCGCCGGTGCGGTTGGAGGAAGGCTTGGAGCCGCGGCCGAAGCCTTTGCCGCCGGCGGGGCCACCGGCACTGCGTCCGCCGCCGCGCGGGGTATTGCGGCCGGATCCGGAACGGGGTGCTGGGGTCATGAGTAAGTCCTTTGGGTGTAGCGGTTAATAAGTAGTGTCTTCAAATTCGGCCAGGTTTTCCAGCCCGGGCAGGTGCGGTGCAATCTGCGGAAGTTCGTCGAGGCTGCCCAGACCGAGCCGTTCCAGGAAGTACGGCGTGGTCCGGTACAGCAGCGAACCGGTTTCCGGTTCGGTGCCGGCGTCGACGATCAATCCACGCTGAACCAGCGTGCGGACCACCGAATCGACGTTTACTCCCCGGATCGCGGAGACCCGGGCCCGGGAGACGGGCTGCCGATAGGCAATCACCGCCAGTGTTTCCAGTGCGGCCTGCGACAGCCGTGCACTCTGGCCTTCCAGTACAAACTTCGACACAACGGGCGCATAGTCAGCGCGGGAAAAAATCCGCCATCCGCCTGCTACGTCGCGGAGTTCAAAACCACGCGGTGCGCCCTCGGGTCCACCCCCAGTATAGCCGTCATACTCCTGCTGCAGTTCCGTGAGGGCAGCGAGCACTTCCGTCTCCGGGACGCCGATCACCGAGGCCAGCAGTGCCGGGGCGGCAGGTTCATCCACCACCATCAGCACCGCCTCCACAGCGGCCTTCACGCCGCCGGGCAGTGAGGCCGCATCTACGGCACCATCCCCGCCGCTCTGGTCAGTCCCAACAACCGGCTCCGCCGTCATGCTTGGTCCCCTTCGGTAACGCTGTCTGTCTCGCTGTCGTATTCGTCCACGCCGCCGGTCAGTCCGGCAGCCGCATCCGCATCCCCGGTCCAGGTAATCAGCAGTTCGCCCAGCGGAGTTTCCTGTTCAAAGCTGACTGACCCGTCGCGGAACATTTCCAGCAGCGCCAGGAACCGGGCCACCGCAACCGGACCGTCGGCGTCGGACACCAGAGTCCCGAATGTTGCCGCTCCGTTCCCCGCCAGCCGTTCGGCAAGGATCAGGGCCTGTTCGCGGACGCTGGTCTTGGGTGCGTGCAGGTGTTCCAGGCCCACCGTAGGGGGCTGTTCATCCCGGGGCTGCAGGGCGCGGGCGGCCAGGTCGGCAAATTGCTGAGGGGTGGTGCGCCAGATCAGTTCCGGCAGCATCGCCGCGAAGTGCGGATCCAGGGAGACCTGGCGGGGGAAACGCTGCGCCTCTTCGGCCAGCCGCTCCCCCATCTGCCGGGCCATTTCCCGAAACGCCTTGTACTGCAGCAGGCGGGCGAACAGCAGGTCGCGGGCCTCGAGCAGGGCTACGTCTTCCTCGTCCTCGACGTCACCGCTCGGCAGGAGCCGCGCGGCCTTGAGGTCCAGGAGGGTGGCCGCAATGACCAGGAATTCGCTGGCCTCGTCCAGGGCAACTTCGGGGCCGGTTCCGAAAAGCTCCCGGATGTAGCCCAGGAACTCATCGGTGACGGCGGCGAGGGCTATCTCGGTAATGTCCAGCTCGTGCTTGGAGATCAGTCCCAGCAGCACCTCGAAGGGACCGGTGAAGTTCGTCAGGCGGACTTCAAACCCGGCGCGCGGCTCCTGCGAACCGGAATCCTGCGGGTCCGGCTTCCCCGTGCCGGGCCCCGATTTTGGGGTCGCCGGTTGAGACGACCCCGCCTTCGGGGAGCCCGACCTCGGGGACCCCGGCCCCGCGTGCGCCGGTTTAGGGCGCGCCGCCGCGGGCAATCAGTTCCTTGGCGAGGCGGCGGTAGGAGTCGGCGCCCGGGTGGTTGCCGGCGTACGTGGTGATCGGTTCGGCCGCCACAGTGGCATCGGCGAACTTGATGGTCCGCTTGATGACTGTTTCGAAGACCTTGTCGCCGAAGGCTTCCACCAGGCGGGAAATGACTTCGCGGCTGTGCAGGGTGCGGGCGTCGTACATGGTCGCCAGGACGCCGTCCACCTGCAGCCCGGGGTTGAGCCGGTCCTGGACCTTCTCGATGGTCTCCACCAGCAGCGCAACGGCGCGCAGGGCGAAGAACTCACAGATCAGCGGGATGATGACGCCGTGGGCTGCCGTCAGTGCGTTGACGGTCAGCAGGCCCAGGGACGGCTGGCAGTCGATGAGGATGACGTCGTAGTCGTCCGACACCCGGCGCAGTGCCCGTTCGAGCACCTGCTCGCGGGCCACTTCGTTCACCAGCTGGACCTCGGCCGCGGAAAGGTCGATGTTGGCTGGCAGCAGGTGGATGTTCTCGATGGAGGTTTCGTGGATGGCCTCGCGGATATCCACCTTGCGGTCCATCAGCACGTTGTAGACGGTCAGGTCCAGTTCGTGCGGGTTGGCACCCATTCCGGCGGACAGGGCACCCTGCGGGTCAAAATCGACCAGCAGTACGCGGCGGCCGGCCTCTGCAAGGGCAGCGCCCAGGTTGATGGTGGAGGTGGTCTTACCGACCCCGCCCTTCTGGTTCACCATCGCGATGATCCGGGCAGGACCATGGGACGTGAGGACGGGAGGTTCAGGGAATACCGTCAGGGGACGTCCGGTAGGGCCCATCGCCGAATCGGTTGCGGTTGCGTCCTGCAGAGTTGATGAACTCTGATCGCTGCTCACGTATAAATCCACGCTTCCGTATCTAGCTGTGCTGCGGGCTGTCAGTGACAACGTTACAGCCGCGCAACGGTGTTCCGCGCGAATCGGGGCCCCGGCGCCCGGCGAGCCTTGACGCTCAAGTAGAAGTCGAACCTTTGGCGCGGACTGCAATCGGCGGCGAAGGATGTCCCGCCAAAGAACGGCACCCCGGCACCCAAGCTTGGTTCGACAGAAAGAACGCGCCCCGCCTTACCCGGCGGAGCGCGTTCTTCGGTAGTGCTTTGCAGTTAGGCCTGGCGGTTAGTGCCGGGCCTCTCCGGTGGAACCGCCCACTGCGGAACTTCCGGCGGGGCTGGGCACCGAAGCGGCGAGTTCGGCGGACTCCGCCGTCTGGCGCGGTTCGTCAGTGCCGGCGTCGACGTTCATGCTCGCCTCGTCGAAGGGCCGTTCGCGGTCCAGGACCGCGGTGACCTGGTCCTTGTCGATTTCCTTGGTCCAGGTGCCGATCAGCACGGTGGCGACAGCGTTGCCGGTGAAGTTGGTCAGGGCACGGGCTTCGGACATGAAGCGGTCGATGCCCACAATCAGGCCCACGCCCTCGATCAGGTCGGGACGGTGCGACTGCAGGCCGCCGGCCAGGGTGGCCAGGCCTGCGCCGGTGACGCCTGCGGCGCCCTTTGACGCGATGATCATGAAGACCAGCAGGGAAATCTGCTCCCCCAGTTCCAACGGCTTGCCCATGGCCGAGGCGACGAACAGTGCCGCCATGGTCAGGTAGATGGCGGTTCCATCGAGGTTGAAGGAGTAACCGGTGGGGACCGTGACACCGACAACCGGCTTGGAGATACCAAGGTGTTCCATCTTCGCGATCAGGCGCGGCAGGGCCACTTCCGAGGACGACGTGGAGAAGATCAGCAGGTATTCGCGTCCCAGGTACCGCATCAGCTTGAAGATGCTGACGCCGGTCACCAGTTTCAGCAGGCCGCCCAGGATGACGACGATGAAGAGGATGCAGGTGATGTAGAAGGCGACCATCAGGGTTGCCATGCTCACGATTGCCTGGATGCCGGTTTCGCCGACGACGGCGGAAATGGCACCGAAGGCGCCGATGGGCGCCAGCCACATGATCATCATGAGGATGCGGAAGACCAGGGCCTGGATGTAGCCGATGCCCTTGAGTACGGGAGCTCCGGCAGTACCCATCTTCTGCAGCGCGAAGCCGACCAGCAGGGCAACAAAGAGGGTCTGCAGGATGCTTTCACCGGTAAGGGAAGCCAGCAGCGTGGTGGGGATGATGCTCAGCAGGAAGCCGGTCATTCCCTCTGACTCTTCGGGAGCTGACGGCGCGGCGTCACCCGACGCCTGCAGGTCCAGTCCCTCACCCGGGTGGATCAGGTTGCCGACCACGAGCCCGATGGCGAGGGCGAAGGTGGACATGATGATGAAGTAGCCCAGCGCCAGACCGCCGACTTTGCCGACCGTGGCGGCTTTGGCAATTGATCCGATGCCTAGGACAATGGTGCAGAAGATGACCGGGGCGATCATCATCTTGATCAGGTTGATGAACCCGGTCCCGAGGGGCTTCAGGGACTTGGCGAACTCCGGGGCCAGCAGTCCGAGTACGGCACCGAGGACAACCGCCGCAATGACGGCGATGTAGAGGAAATGTGTTCTGTCCCGCTTGGGGCTCTTCGGTGAGCCCTCGGAGGGATGTGCGGCAGCTGCCATGACGGACTCCTTGTCGAGTTTTTTATCGACTCCAATCTTCCATCAGCAGTGTGATGCCAGTCACTCTTGTGTTCATACTGTTCTCAACACAACTCCTAACGCAGTCGTAACGAATCGCAATCAAAGGACGAAAGTGCACCGTGGCACCCTGGCCGGCCGGTTGTTCCTGGCCCAGCTCGTCTTCATCCTGTGCACCTCGGGCGGAATAGCCTGGGGTTTGTACCAGCAGGCCGAGGAGAGCACCTACGAGGAGACCGGTCAGCGGATGCTGGCCGTGGCTGGAACCGTTGCCGCCAGCAGCACGGTCCGCACCGCTGTCGACTCCCCCGAGCCCGCCCTGCAGGACTACGCGCGTGAGGTGATGGACCGCGTGGGCATCGATTTCCTGACGATCATGGATACCGACCGCACGAGGTTCACGCACCGGAACCCGGAGCAGATCGGTAAGGCCTACATCGGCTCCGTGGACCAGGCCCTGGCCGGGGAGAGCTTCACGGAGACCTACACGGGCACCCTGGGCCCCTCGGTCCGCGCCATCACACCGGTGTACGACGACGCCGGCAACGTCACCGCGCTCGTCGCCGCCGGCATCACCGTGGACCGGGTAGGCATTGCCCGGGATGCACGGCTTCCGGAACTGTTTGCCATTGATGCGGCGGCCCTGGCCCTCAGTGCGGTGGGCTCCTACGTGCTGAGCCGCTATCTGCGCCGTGCCACCCGGGGGCTGCGCCCCGCGGAGCTGACGCAGCTGTACGCCTTTTACGATGCGGCCCTGCACTCGGTGCGCGAGGGCCTGGTGCTGCTGAACGACCGCGGACAGCTGGTGCTCTACAACGATGAAGCCGCCGTCCTCCTCGGCCTGCCGCCGGCAGGCACAGCAGCGCCGGGGCAGGAGCTGCCGGATTTGCCCGGCCCGCTCGCATCCCTGCTGCGCTCGGGCCGGAATGCCCGCGAGGAAATCCACCTCACCGGCGAGCGCATCCTGGTGGTCAACCAGTCCGCGGCGGTATCCGCAGGACCGCACGGCAGGCGTTTCGGTACCGTCACTACGCTGCGGGACCATACCGACGTCGAATCCCTCACCGGCGAGCTGGCCTCCATGCGCACGCTGGCCGATGCCCTGAGCGCCCAGGCCCACGAGCATGCCAACCGGGTGCACACGCTGGCGTCCCTGATTGAGCTGGGCCGCAGTGACGAAGCACTGCGGTTCGCCACGGCCGATCTGGAACAATCCCAGCAGCTCGCCGACGAGGTTCTGGCGTCGGTGGAGGAACCGGCGGTAACCGCCCTGCTGATGGGCAAGGCCGCCCAGGCCCGCGAGCGCGGCATTGCGCTGGACATAGTGGTGGAATCCGGGACGGAACGGTTCAGCGGGGCCGGAGTGCCACCGGTGGAACTGGTCACGATCATCGGCAACCTGCTCGATAACGCCTTCGACGCCGCGGAGCACTCGGTGGTCCTGCAGCTGGGTTGTGGTGACGGCCAGCTGCTGATCGACGTGCAGGACGACGGCCCCGGCGTGGATCCCTCAATACTCGAACATATATTCGAACAGGGTTTCAGCACCAAGGAATTGGCGGAAGGCCGGCTGCGCACCGGCCGCGGGATCGGACTGGCCCTGGTGCGCCAGGCTGTGACGCGGCTTGGCGGCAGCATCCGGGTGCTGGGTGGGCCCGGTGCCTGCTTCAGTGTGGAGCTGCCCGTTCCGGCGCAGGCTCCCGCTCCCGCTCCCCTGGCGGAGGTAACCCCATGAGCGGATATTCCCCCGGTTCCGACGTCGGCGTGCTGGTGGTCGAGGATGAGGAGATTCCCGCAGAGGCGCACGCAGAGTATGTCCGCCGGGTGCCGGGATTCCGGCTGGCAGGTATCGCCCGCACGGGCGCCGAGGCCCTGGAGGCACTCAAGGCCGCCGAATCTGCCCCGTCAGGCAGCGAAGCGGAGATCGGTCTGGTCCTGTTGGACATGAACCTGCCGGATCTGCACGGCCTGGACCTGCTGCGCCGGATCCGCGGGGCAGGACTGCCCGTGGACGTCATCGCCATCACCGCGGTCCGGGACCTGGCAGTGGTCCGCAGTGCCATGTCCGGCGGCATCGTCCAGTACCTCATCAAGCCGTTTACGTTTTCGGCGTTCAGCACCAAGCTGACCGCCTATGCCGAGTACCGGCGCCGGGTGGCACAGCAGGCGGCGTCCACCACGCAAAACGAAGTGGACAACGCCTTTGCGGCCCTGCGTCCTGCCGTCCCCGCTCCCTTACCCAAGGGACTGTCCGGGGAGACACTAGCCGCCGTCGCGGATCTGCTCAAGCGCGCCCGGGCGCCGCTGTCCGCAGCCGAAGCGGCGGAGGCGCTGGCGATGTCCCGGATCACCACGCGCCGCTACCTGGAGTATCTGGCGGACCAGCAGTCGGTGCTGCGCTCGCCGAGGTACGGCACCCGGGGCCGGCCGGAGCTGGAATACAGCTGGCGCCGGTAGGACCGGCTGGAGGCTGCCGCTAGGGAACCGGCCGCAGCACCGTCGCCAGGGCCTCAAGCACAGCGGGATCCTCAATGGTGGAGGGCACGGTGTGCGGAACGCCGTCGGCGATCTGGCGCATGGTCTTGCGCAGCACCTTCCCGGACCGGGTCTTGGGCAGCGCGTCCACCACGAACACTTCCTTGAAGTCCGCCACCGGGCCGATCTGCGAGCGCACGAGCTCGACCAGCTCGGCACGCAGCACCGCGGCGTCGATCTCCATGCCGGCCTTGAGCACCACGTAGCCGGAGGGGCGCTGGCCCTTGACCGGATCCGCGATGCCGATCACCGCCGCCTCGGCGACCGCAGGGTGGGAGCCGACGGCCTGTTCCATGGCGCCGGTGGAGAGCCGGTGCCCGGACACGTTGATGACGTCATCGGTGCGGCCCATCACGAACACGTAGCCGTCCTCGTCCACGTAGCCGGAGTCCCCCGTGGCGTAGTAGCCGTCAAAGACGTCCAGATAGGCCGCACGGTAACGCTCGTCGCTGCCCCACAGGGTCCGGACGGTACCGGGCGGGAGCGGCAGCTCGAGGGCAATGTTGCCCTCGGTGCCCGCCGGTACCTGCTTTCCGTCCGGCCCCAGGATCCGCACGGTGAATCCCGGCACCGGAACGGTGGGCGACCCGGCTTTGACCGGCAGCTCCTCCAGGCCCACGGGGTTGGCACAGATGGCCCACCCGGTTTCGGTCTGCCACCAGTGGTCGATTACCGGCACACCCAGTGCGGTCCCCGCCCACTCCAGCGTGGCCGGGTCCAGGCGCTCGCCGGCGGCAAAGAGGTGCCGCAGCCGGGACAGGTCGTAGCGACCGGGTTCGACGGCGTCGGGGTCCGCCTTCCGGATGGCCCGCAGCGCGGTGGGCGCAGTGAAGAGGACGTCGACGCCGTGCTCGGCTGCCACCCGCCAGAAGGCTCCGGCGTCCGGGGTGCCCACGGGTTTGCCTTCGTACAGCACAGTGGTGGCGCCGGCGATCAGCGGGCCGTAGACGATGTAGGAATGCCCGACCACCCAACCGACGTCGGAAGCCGTCCACATCACCTGCCCCGGACCGATCCCGTAGATGTTCTCCATGGACCACGCCATCGCCACGGCATGGGACCCGTTGTCCCGCACCACCCCCTTGGGTGCGCCGGTGGTGCCGGAGGTGTAGAGGATGTACAGCGGATCGGTGGCGGCCACGGGCACCGGTCCGGCGGGGTCTGCGTCGGCGGCGAGCGCGGCCCAGTCATGCCAGGCTGCGCCGCCGGTACCGTCAAACTCCTCCCGGGTGGAGGTGAAGCCGGTCCGTTCGGCCACGACGACGGCGGCCACCCGGTGTGCGGCGATTTCCAGGGCCTCGGCGACGGCTGGCAGGTATTCGACGGCCCGTTTGGGTTCGAGCCCGCCGCTGGCCGTCACGATGACCGTGGGACCGGCGTCGTCGATCCGGGCCGCAAGCTCCCGCGGCGCGAAACCCCCGAAGACCACGGAGTGGACCGCGCCCAGCCGGGCGGTGGCCAGCATGGCGATGACGGCCTCGGGAATCATCGGCAGGTAAATGACCACCCGGTCCCCCGGCCCGACACCTTGGCCGCGCAGCACCCCGGCGAAGCGTTCGGTTTCCGTCAGCAGCTCGCTGTAGGTGTAGGTGCGGCTGGTGCCGAGCATGGCGGAGTCATAGACCAGTGCTGCAGTGTCTCCGCGGCCGGCCGCCACGTGCCGGTCCAGGGCGTTGAAGGAGGTATTGAGCTCCGCGTCCGGATACCAGGAGTACAGCGGAGCGTTGGCGTCCTCCAGGGCGCGGGACGGCGGCTTCTCCCAGTCCACCAGCGCGGCGGCGGCCAGCCAGAACCCCTCGGGGTCGGTGCTGCTGCGGGCGTAGGCCTGTTCATAGGCTCCAGCGGTCTGCGCGTCCATGAATCCTCCTTGATCCGGCGTGGTACGCGCCATCGTACTAGGGGCATGGACGCGGGGCCTTCTGGAACGCAGATGTATGTGGGGAGAAAATCTCCTAAAGTCCAGCAGCTTCTTCGTCGGTCAACTCAATCTCCTGACCGTTGTCGCCCACCCAGCGGTACGGCTGCTGCCCAGCTGCCGCGTCAACTCGTTTGATGAGTGTGTAGGTCGCGCCGTCTTGAATCTTTATCTCCATGGCCGAGAGGCTACTCCATCCGGCGGCCGCCCGCCGCAGGCCCGAATCCAGTGGGCAGGCAGCGGCGGCCGGCCGCGGAACAGCGGAGCATCCAGGGAGAGTCTGTATACAAGACCACGGTTGAGAGGCGCCAATGTGACCGCGGATACGCTTTGAGCCCCACTCGTGTATACACTGTGGAGAACGTGACGCAGATATCAAGGAGGCGCACCATGCGGGCAAGTGACCGCGCATACGCCGCCCTGCGGCAGGACATCGTGGACTGGAAGCTGACCCCCGGGACCGTGCTGGGTGAAGTGGAGCAGTCCGAACGCCTGGGTGTTTCCCGCACTCCCCTGCGGGAAGCACTGAGCCGCCTGAGTGCTGACGGGCTGGCCGCCCCGCACAGCGGACGCGGCGTCGTCGTTACGGGCATCTCCCTCGACACTGTCTCCGAGCTCTTTGAACTGCGCCAGGCCCTGGAATGCAAAAGTGCAGCCCTGGCGGCGGTGCGCGGGCAGGCATCGGTTTTCCACGGGCTGGTATCCCGGTTCCGTTCCGCCGGCAGCCTGATCAGCACCGACGACCAGCAGAACCGCAGCCGGTACTACGAGCTGGTGGCCGAGCTGGACTCCGCCATCGATGCCGCAGCCGCCAACTCGTATCTGACCCAGGCCCTGGGCAACGTACGCCTGCACCTGGCCCGGGTGCGCCGCCTGGCCAAGGACAATCCCGAACGGCTGCTGGAAACCGCCGGCGAACACGCCACCATTGCCGCAGCCGTTGCCAGCGGGGACCCGGACCTGGCGAGCGCGTCCGTCTCGGTCCACCTGCACAAAAGTCTTGAACACCTCCGATCCGCCCGGATCGCTTCCCCTGACAGCACCATCCCCGAGAAAAGGACCACCCCTTGAACCTGAACAAAGTCCGCGTCTACCGCAGCGACGAAAAACTGGCCCGCGAAGACCAGCTGGCGTACAAGATCGCCAAGGTAGCGGCCGATCCCGTAGAGGTCACCGAAGACGTCACGGACATGGTCATCAACCGCATCATCGACAACGCCTCCGTGGCCATCGCCTCCCTGAACCGGGCTCCGATCGTTGCCGCCCGCGCCCAGGCGCTGTCCTTCTCCCCCTCCGCCCACGGCAAGGGTGCCTCTGTCTTCGGCGTCCTCGCCAAGACCTCCCCCGAATGGGCCGCCTGGGCCAACGGCGTGGCCGTGCGCGAACTCGACTACCACGACACCTTCCTCGCCGCGGAGTACTCCCACCCCGGCGACAACATTCCGCCCGTCCTCGCCGTCGCACAGCACACCGGCGCCTCCGGTAGGGACCTGATCCGCGGCATCGCCACCGGCTACGAGATCCAGGTCAACCTGGCCAAGGCCATCTGCCTGCACAAGCACAAGATCGACCACGTGGCCCACCTCGGCCCGTCCGCCGCCGCCGGCATCGGCACGCTGCTGGGGCTCGACGTCGACACCATCTTCCAGGCCGTCGGCCAGGCCCTGCACACCACCACGGCCACCCGCCAGTCCCGCAAGGGCGAGATCTCCACCTGGAAGGCGCACGCCCCGGCCTTCGCCGGCAAGATGGCCGTCGAGGCCGTGGACCGGGCCATGCGCGGCCAGACCTCCCCCACCCCCATCTACGAAGGTGAAGACGGGGTCATTGCCTGGATGCTCGACGGCCCCGAGGCCGCCTACGAAGTGCCGCTGCCCGAAGCCGGCGAAGCCAAGCGCGCCATCCTGGACACCTACACCAAGGAACACTCCGCCGAGTACCAGGCCCAGGCCTGGATCGACCTGGCCCGGAAGATTCATGGCGAGCACCCCGAAGCTGCGGATCCGGCGAACGTGGAAAGCGTCCTCATCGCCACCTCGCACCACACCCATTACGTGATCGGCTCCGGCGCCAACGATCCGCAGAAGTACGATCCCACCGCCTCGCGCGAGACCCTGGACCACTCGATCCCGTATATCTTCACCGTCGCACTGCAGGACGGCGCCTGGCACCACGTGGACTCCTACTCCCCCGAACGCGCCGGCCGGCCAGACACCGTGGAGCTGTGGCACAAGGTCACCACCGTGGAGGATCCGGAGTGGACCCGCCGCTACCACTCGCTGGACATCAGCGAGAAGGCCTTCGGCGGCAAGGTGACCATCGTCCTGACTGACGGGACCGTCATCACCGACGAAATCGCCGTCGCCGACGCCCACCCGCTCGGCGCCAAGCCGTTCACCCGGGAGCAGTACATCACCAAGTTCCGCACCCTGGCCGAGGGCCTGGTATCGGCCGAGGAAGTCGAACGCTTCCTCGCCACCGTCCAGCGGCTGCCCGAACTGGCCGCGGGACAGCTGGACCAGCTGAACATCAACGCCGCAGAGGGCGTCATCAACCCCGCCGCCGCACCGAAGGGACTCTTCTAGATGCTGTACTCCTCCGTAACCCCCGAGGCCAAGCGGGTTGCCTTCCGCGAAGGACTGGCCTCCGGCACCCTGCAGCAGTTCCCGGGTGCATTCAACCCGCTCTCGGCCCGCCTGATCGAGGAGAAAGGGTTCGACGGCGTCTACATTTCCGGCGCCGTCCTGGCCAATGACCTCGGCCTGCCGGATATCGGCCTGACCACGCTCACCGAGGTGGCCACCCGCGCCGGCCAGATTGCCCGGATGACCAACCTGCCGGCCATCGTGGACGCGGACACCGGGTTCGGCGAACCGATGAACGTGGCCCGCACCATCCAGGAACTCGAAAATGCCGGCCTGGCCGGCTGCCACATTGAGGACCAGTTCAACCCCAAGCGCTGCGGACACCTGGACGGCAAGAACGTGGTGGACACCGACACCGCGGTCAAGCGGATCCGCGCCGCAGCCGATGCCCGCCGGGATCCGAACTTCCTGATCATGGCACGCACCGACATCCGCGCCGTGGACGGCCTGGAAGCGGCACAGGACCGGGCACGCGCCCTGGTCGACGCCGGCGCGGACGCCATCTTCCCGGAGGCCATGAAGTCCCTCGAGGAGTTCGCGGCCATCCGTGCCGCCGTCGACGTGCCGATCCTGGCGAACATGACCGAGTTCGGCAAGAGCGACCTGTTCACCTACGACGAGCTGGCCTCGGCAGGCGTGAACATGGTGATCTACCCGGTGACCCTGCTGCGCAGCGCCATGGGCGCCGCCGAGCGCACCCTGGAGACCATCAAGGCGCACGGCACCCAGCAGGCCGATGTGCCGAACATGCTCACACGTGCGCGTTTGTATGAACTGGTGGATTATGAGGCGTACAACCAGTTCGACACGTCCGTTTTCAACTTCCAGGTCCCGGGCACCCGCTAGGACCCGCTCCGCATTTCCTGCACGACGAAGGAGTCAGCAACAATGACAGACACCCAGATCCACAAGGGCCTGGCGGGGGTACTCGTAGACACCACCCGCGTTTCCAAGGTCAACCCGGAAACCAACTCCCTGCTCTACCGCGGCTACCCGGTCCAGGAACTGGCCGCCCGCTGCAGCTTCGAAGAGGTGGCCTACCTGCTGTGGAACGGGGAGCTGCCCACTGAGGAGCAGCTCGCCGAATTCACGGAGGGGGAACGCAGCCAGCGTGCCCTCACCCCCGAGCTGAAGGCCGTCATTGACGCGCTGCCCGTGACCTGCCACCCGATGGATGTGTGCCGTACCGCGGCATCGGTCCTGGGTGCGTCCCATGCGCAGGCCGGGGATTCCTCGGTCCAGGCCAACATGGACAAGGCGGTCAGCCTCTTCGCTGCCATGCCCGCCGTCGTCGCCTATGACCAGCGCCGCCGCCGCGGCGAGGACGTCGTGGATCCGCGCGATGACCTGGACTACTCGGCGAACTTCCTTTGGATGACCTTCGGCGAGGAAGCCGCTCCCGAGGTAGTCGAGGCGTTCAACGTGTCGATGATCCTGTACGCGGAGCACTCCTTCAACGCGTCCACCTTCACCGCCCGGGTAATCACCTCCACGCTCTCCGACCTGCACTCGGCCGTGACCGGTGCCATCGGTGCGCTCAAGGGCCCGCTTCACGGCGGCGCCAACGAAGCGGTCATGCACACGTTCGCCGAGATCACCGAGAGCGCGGCGGGCGGCGACGTCGCAGCCCACGCAGCGGCCTGGCTGGACGAGGCGCTGGCAGAGAAGAAGAAGATCATGGGCTTCGGCCACCGGGTCTACAAGAACGGCGATTCCCGGGTGCCGACCATGAAGGCGTCCCTGGACAACATGGTCAAGCACTACGACCGTCCGGACATGGGTGAGCTCTACACTGCCCTGGAATCGGCCATGGGTGAGCGCAAGAACATCCTGCCGAACCTGGATTACCCGGCCGGTCCCGTGTACCACCTGATGGGTTTTGACACGCTCACCTTCACGCCGCTGTTCGTGGCCGCGCGGATCACCGGGTGGACGGCGCACATCATGGAGCAGCTCGAAGCCAACTCCCTGATCCGGCCGCTGAGCGAATACAACGGAGCCGAGGAGCGGCACCTGCCGTAACCGCAGCATTCCCAGGGGCCGTCTTCGGAGTTTTCGCGAAGGCGGCCCCTTTGCGTTCGGTGCAGCTAGGAAAAGACGACGCTGGCGACGTTGACGTTGTCGTCCGCGATGGTGATCACGGCGTTGAAACAGTCGCCGGCCAGGAGGCGCGGCATCCAGTGGGCCGAGTCCGCCCACATCTGCGGGTACGGGATGGCGGTTACTGGATACCAGGCCGGAAGGATCTCGTCTGTCTCCACTGGTTCGCCGTCCCAGCGGGACGTTGTGAAGAGGACGGTGGACATGTCCAGGCCGGGCTGGGCCGGGAAGATCCACTCGATGGTGCCGGCCCGCTGCAGATCCGCTTCACGGACGATGACGCCGGACTCCTCCTCCACCTCGCGCACCGCGGCCTGCTCGGGGGTTTCTCCGGCTTCAATGTGCCCGCCGAGCGTCACCACACGGCCAAGGCCGAAGCCGGTTTTCTTCATTCCCATAAGCACCTGCCGCCCATCCGCCGTCTCCCGGAACAGGAAACAGAGGACAACCGGGGCAGCCCGGTACGGTGCTGCGGGTACGGCCACTACAGTGCCCGCGGGTGGGCCGCGGCGTAGACCTCGCGCAGGGTCTCGGCCGTCACCAGCGTGTAGACCTGGGTGGTGGTCACCGAGGCATGGCCCAGCAGTTCCTGGACCACGCGCACGTCGGCGCCGCCTTCGAGCAGGTGCGTGGCGAACGAATGCCGCAGCGTGTGCGGTGAAACGTCCCGGCCGATATCGGCCTTCTCGGCGGCGTTCTTCAGGATGGTCCAGGCGCTTTGCCGTGACAGGCGTCCGCCCCGGGCATTCAGGAACAGGGCGGGGGTGCCCTTGCCCTTGGCCGAGGCCGCCGGGCGTCCGCGCACCAGGTATTCGTCCAGGGCGCGGGCAGCATAGGACCCCAGCGGGACCAGCCGCTCCTTGGACCCCTTGCCGAACAGGCGGACGACATCCGGTCCCTTGGCGGGAATGCGTTCCAGGGACAGGTCATCCACGTCCAGGCCCACGGCCTCGCTGATGCGCGCTCCCGTGGAATACAGGAATTCGAGCAGGGCACGGTCGCGCAGCCCGGAGGGGTTGTCCAGGGAGACCGCTTCCAGGATCCGGGTGACCTCGTTGACGCTGATGGCCTTCGGCAGGCGCTTGCCGGGCATGGGTGGGTGTACGTCCGACGCCGGATCGGCCGCGGTCATACCTTCGAGCGCCCAGAAGCGGTGCAGTCCGCGCACCGCCACGATGGTGCGGGCGGCGGACCGGACGCTCAGCGCCGAGGCGCCGTCGGACCCTTCGGAAATCGACTGGGCAAACGCCGTGACATCGTGCCGGGAGATGCGGGAAATGTCCTCCACTCCCCTGGCGTCCAGGAAACGGGCATAGCGCAGCAGGTCCCGGCGGTAGGCGTCGAGCGTATTGACCGCCAGACCGCGTTCCACGGCCATGTGCTGCAGGTAGCTGCCGATGGCCCGGCCTGCAGGTGTGGAACGGAGTTCATCCGCCGCGGATTTCATGGTTGCGGCGCGGGAGCGGGCCGGTGCTGCGCTTCCAGCCGCGGCCTTCGACCTGCGTTTGGGTGCGGGCTCCGGCACCGCGTCAGGCGGGGTAGCCGGTGCCGCCGAGTCCTGGACTGCGGGCTCCGGCGTAGCGGGCTGCTGGACGGAGCCGGTGCGGTCCAGCTCGGCCAGGTCGGCGTCGCGCAGCCGGCGGGCTTCTTCCGAGTCCAGATCAAGCTTGAGGGTGGGGTTCAGGCCGGGCAGCTTAATGGCAATGGTGTCATTGTTCGTCGAGCCGCCATCAGCGTCAGCGCTGGGCATTGGTTCTAGCGCACCGGGCCGTTGGCCCAGGTGGAGTGCTGGGAGTGGTGTTCCGGCCAGGGGGCATCAGCCGGCCGCAGGTCACGGAACCCGTTGCCGCGGGCGACGGCGGCAGCCAGGACGGCGGCTACGGCGGAGGGGCTGTGCATACGTCCCTGCAGGGCTGCCTGTACGGCCTCGTCCAGATCCACCCATGCCGTGGTGATTTCGGCTTCCTCGTGGGTCCGGGTGTGCCGGTCCGCCTCGGGGACCTCGGAAATGCCGCGGGCCAGGTAAATGCGCAGGGCTTCCCGGGAGGAGCCGGGCGAGAGGAACAGGTCCGTGAGGACGTTCCACTCCGACGCCACCAGGTCGGCCTCCTCCGCGAGTTCGCGGGCGGCACCGACCTGGAAGTCTTCACCGTCCACGTCGAGCAGCCCGGCCGGGATTTCCCACAGGGTCATCCGGACCGGATGCCGGTACTGGTTGATCAAAAGCACCTGTCCGGCGTCGTTCATGGCCAGGATGGCCACCGCGCCGGGGTGGGCGATGTAGTCACGGACCAGGGGTTCGCCGTCGTCGGTCAGGAGGAATTTCTCCTTGACCACGTCCCACACCGGACCGCTGTAAACCGTTTCCGATTCCAGCAGCGGGCGTGGGCTTTGTTCGTCAGCGAACCCCTCGGTCCGTGCCACGGGGCTAGGCCTTGCCGCTCTGGTGGTCCAGGGCAGCCTTGACGAGTCCGGCGAAGAGCGGGTGCGGACGGGTCGGGCGGGAGCTGAGCTCCGGGTGTGCCTGCGTGGAGACGTAGTACGGGTGCACGTCGGCGGGAAGCTCGACGAACTCCACCAGGCCGCCGTCGGTGGTGGTTCCGGAGAACACCAGGCCGGCATCGGCGATCTGGTCGCGGTACTGGTTGTTGACCTCGTAGCGGTGGCGGTGGCGCTCGGCCACCTCCGTCTTGCCGTAGGTCTTGGCAACCACGGATTCCGGTTCCAGCTTCGCGTCCCACAGGCCCAGGCGCATGGTGCCGCCCATGTCGCCGCCGCCGGCAACAATGTCCTTCTGCTCCGCCATGGTGGCGATGACCGGGAACCGGGTATCCGGTTCGAACTCGGAGGAGGAAGCACCTTCGAGGCCCACCACGTTCCGGGCGTACTCAATGACCATGCACTGCAGGCCAAGGCACAGGCCGAGGGTCGGAAGCTTGTTCTCCCGGGCGTAGGTCAGCGCGCCCAGCTTGCCTTCGAGGCCGCGGATACCGAAACCGCCGGGCACGCAGATGGCATCCGCGCCGGCCAGGGCCTTGGCCGCACCCTCAGGGGTGTCGCAGTCATCCGAGGGAACCCAGCGGATGTTGACCTTGGTCTGGTTGGCGAAGCCGCCGGCACGCAGCGCCTCCGTGACGGACAGGTAAGCGTCCGGCAGGTCCACGTACTTGCCCACGAGGGCAATGTCCACGTGGTGCTTGGGGTTGTGCACGGATTCAAGCAGGCGGTCCCACTTGGTCCAGTTGACGTCCTTGAACTTCAGGTCCAGGTGCTGGACGATGTACGCGTCCAGGCCCTGGGAGTGAAGGGTCTTCGGGATGTCGTAGATGCTCGGGGCATCCGGGCAGCCGATTACGGCATCAACATCGACGTCGCACATGCGGCCGATCTTGTTGCGCATGGCGTCGGGCACCGGACGGTCGGAGCGGATGACGATGGCGTCCGGCTGGATACCGATGGACCGCAGGGCAGCCACGGAGTGCTGCGTCGGCTTGGTCTTCAGTTCCTGGGACGGACCGATGTACGGCACGAGGGACACATGCAGGAAGAAGACGTTGCTGCGGCCGATGTCCTGGCGGACCTGGCGGGCCGCTTCGAGGAACGGCTGGGACTCGATGTCGCCCACCGTGCCGCCGATTTCGGTAATGATGACGTCGGGGGTCTTCTTCGCCTCGGAGGGCAGGCGCATCCGGCGCTTGATCTCGTCGGTGATGTGCGGAATGACCTGGACCGTGTCGCCGAGGTATTCGCCGCGGCGTTCCTTGGCGATAACCGTCGAGTACACCTGGCCGGTGGTCACATTGGCGGAGCCATCGAGGCTCTCGTCAAGGAACCGCTCATAGTGCCCGATGTCGAGGTCGGTCTCGGCACCGTCGTCGGTCACGAAGACTTCACCGTGCTGGAAGGGGTTCATTGTGCCCGGATCCACATTCAAATAGGGATCGAGCTTTTGCATGGTCACCGCTATGCCGCGCGACCTCAACAAATGGCCGAGACTTGACGCTGTCAGTCCCTTACCGAGTGAGGACGCCACGCCACCGGTGACGAAGATGTGTTTGGTCGTAGAAGACGACTTGGGAAACCTGGAATTTGATCGCTGCACCACGGAGTTCGAGCCTATCACCTTTTGTCGTTTCGGGTTTGTCCTGCGTCTGGGTTCTTTCGGAACATCACTGGAGATGCCCCGCCGAATCCAATAATTCCTCGGCGTGGGCACGGGCCGACGCCGAGTCCTCCTGCCCTGCGAGCATCCGGGCGAGTTCCTTGATGCGCTCCTCCTGGCCCAGCACCCGGACATCGCTGGCCGTGACGCCGGTACCGTCGTCGGTGGACGTGGAAGTCTTGATCACGCGGATGTGATGGTCGGCAAACGCCGCCACCTGGGGCAGGTGGGTTACCACGATCACCTGCACATGCTTTGCCAGCATGGCGAGCCGGCGGCCGATTTCGACGGCGGCCTTGCCGCCGACGCCTGCATCCACCTCGTCGAAGATGAACGTGGGCACCGGGTCCACTGCTGCCAGGACCACTTCGATCGCCAGCATAACGCGGGAAAGTTCGCCGCCTGAGGCACCCTTGCCCAGGGGCCGGGCCGGAGCGCCGGGATGCGGTGCGAGCAGGAAGGAAATGCTGTCGGCACCGTGCGGTCCCGGCTCACCGGTCGGTTCCACCTCGATGACCAGATTGGCGTCCTTCATGGCCAGCGCCGTCAGTTCGTCGCTGACCCGCTGCGCGAGTTCTGCTGCGGCATCGGTACGGAGTTTGGTCAGGGCCGCTCCCCGGGTGGCCAGGCGTTCGGCGAGGACGCCTATTTCCGCTTCGAGGGCGTCGATCCGGGAGTCGTCGGAGCTGAGTTCGGCCAGCCGCTTGGCGCTTTCGCCGCTCCACTCCAGGACCCCGTCGATCGAAGGGGCATACTTGCGGACCAGTCCCGCCAGATCGGCGCGGCGGGATTCCACTTCCGCGAGCCGTTCAGGTCCTTCGGAGTCCAGGGAGGCTCCGTAGCTGGCCAGCTCGGTGGCTATGTCTGCGAGGATGTACCCCACCTCGGCCAGCCGCTGTCCGGACGCGGCCAGGGCCGGGTCATGCTCCCCTGCGGACTCCAGCTGGCGTTTGGCGGCGTCCACCAGCGAGGTGGCGTCGCCGCCGTCGGCAAAGTCGTCGGCGATCAGGGCCGCATGGGCACTCACCGCGGCGGTGCGCAGCTCCTCGAGGTTGCTCAGGCGCATGGCCTCCGCCTTGAGGGAGTCGTCCTCCCCCGGCTGTGGATCCACCGCCTCGATTTCCTCCAGCGCGGCGGTCAGGTACTCGGCTTCCCGGAGCCGGTCCCGGGCCTGGTCCCGGAGTTCCGACAGCTCCTTGGCCGCGGCGCGCCAGCGGGCGTAGTCCTCACGGTAGGCACCGAGTTCGGCGGCCAGCGGGGCACCTGCGTACTTGTCCAGTGCCTCCCGCTGGGCCGCGGCACTCTTGAGGCGCAGCTGATCGGTCTGGCCGTGGACCACCACGAGGTGCTCGCCCACTTCCGCCAGGACGCCTACCGGGGCGGACCGTCCGCCCACGTGTGCACGGCTGCGTCCGTCGGCATTGACCGTACGGACCAGCGTCAGTTCGGCCGCGCCGTCGTACTCTTCAAGCTCCGCTCCCGCTTCGCCCGCGCGGACCGCCGCAGGGCTCCGCGGATCCACGTGCACGAGCGCCTCAGCGACGGCGGACTTCGCACCGATGCGCACGGCGCCGGCGTCTGACCGGGCACCTAGGAGCAGTCCCAGGGCGGTGATCACCATCGTTTTGCCGGCACCGGTTTCACCGGTCACCACCGTGAAGCCTGGGCCCAGGTCCAGTGTGGCGTCGGTGATGACACCGAGGTCCCTGATCCGGATTTCCTCAATCATGCGACAAAGCCTCCGCTGTCCGAAACCGCTGTGTCACCGGTTGATGTGCCGGCAGCTTCCGGGCTGCCGGTTACTGCACCGTTGCCGGCGGAATCCGCGTTCCGGTCCCCCGGCCCCGGTATGGAGCTGAGCTGGGTTCCGGCAGTGGTCGCCGGGGCCGGACCGCGCCACCCATGGGTGGGGAGCTGGAACTTGCGCACCAGTCGTTCTGAGAAAGGTGTCAGGTGGGTGCGTGCCAGGCGGACCGGAGTCTTGGAGCGGGTCACTTCCACCCGGGAGCCCGGGGGCAGGTCGATGCTGCGCCGGCCGTCGCACCACAGCACTCCGGCGGCGTCCGTACGGGTCAGGATCTCCACGGCCAGCACCGAGGTGGGCGATACCACCAGCGGCTTGGCGAACAGGGCGTGGGCGCTGATGGGCGCCAGCAGCAGGGCTTCAACCTCCGGCCAGACCACCGGGCCGCCAGCGGAGAAGGCGTAGGCGGTGGAGCCGGTGGGTGTTGCCAGCACAACGCCGTCGCATCCGAACGAGCTGATGGGGCGGGCATCCACCTCGATGACCACTTCCAGCATCCGCTGGCGGTCGGCCTTTTCGACGGCGGCCTCGTTGAGGGCCCAGGTGCGGGCCAGGAGTTCGCCGCCGTGCCAGACCTTGACGTCGATGGTCATGCGTTCTTCGACGGTGTAGGCGCGTTCAACCACCCAGTGCACAGTCTGTGCCAGGTCGGCGCGTTCGCTCTCGGCCAGGAAGCCCACATGGCCGAGGTTGACCCCAAGCAGTGGAACATTCGTTCCGCGCACCAGTTCGGCTGCCCGCAGGATGGTGCCGTCCCCGCCAAGGACCATGCCCAGGTCCACCTCATCCAGCGCGACGTCTTCATCGAGGATCTCGGTGGGTGCCGTCAGCACTCCGTATTCGGCCTGGATGTCTTCAAGGTCACGCCGCCGCATGACCGGAACCAGTCCCGAGGAATGAAGCTGGGTGCAGGCCTCCTGGGCAGCGGTCATGGCGGCCCGTCGTCCGGTGTGGGCCAGGACCAGTATCCGTCTGCTCATCTGCGTCTTCATCCTCTTCATCCTCCGGGTGGTGCCTGCGGCATACCCATCGTCAGTCTTCTACCGCCGGCAACCGGTCCGCAAACCCGGCGAACGCTTCATCCACCAGCCTGGCGGCGGCGTCTTCGGCCGGAGTTCCCTCACCGTGCCCCGTTTCCGCAGGCCTTCCGGGTACGGGGCCGGGGACCTGCAGCCACATAAAGAACTCCACGTTGCCGTTCTGGCCGGGAAGCGGGCTCGGGGCAATGCCGCCGATCTCCAGGCCGGCAGCCATGGCGGCCGTCGCCACCGAGGCCACGGCAGACCGGTGCCGGGCCGGATCGGTAACCACTCCGGTCCGGTCCAGCTTCTCACGGCCCACCTCGAACTGGGGTTTCACCATGAGCAGGAGGCTGCCGCCCGGGCGGGTGGCAGCAGCCAGCGGTCCCACCACCTTGGTCAGGGAGATGAATGAAAGATCCGCGACCGTGAGATCGACGGTGCCACCTATGTCCTCCGGGTCCAGGTAACGGACGTTCATCCCCTCGTAGACGCTGACCCTGGGATCCCGCCGAAGCGCTTCCACGAGTTGTCCGTGCCCGACGTCGACGGCGGCGACATGCGTGGCACCAGCGCGGAGCAGGACGTCGGTGAACCCTCCGGTGGAGGCCCCGGCGTCCAGGCAGCGCAGTCCGACCGGGTTAACGGCGGGGAACGCCGCGAGGGCACCGGCGAGTTTGTGGCCGGCGCGGCTGACGTAGTCGGGCAGACCGTCGTCGAGCACTTCCAGCCGTTCGCCGGCGTCCACCGGAGCCGAGGGCTTGGCGGCGGGCTTTCCGGCGCGCAGGACCCGTCCTGCGGCGATCAGCTTTGCTGCCTGGGTGCGCGAGCGTGCCAGCCCGCGCGTGACGAGTTCCTGGTCGAGTCGTGGCATGCCTAGTCTGCTGTCCGGGGGAAGATTCCGGGTACCGGCGCGGGGACAGCATGCCCAGCTTTCGGCTCAGTATTCGGCTCAGTGTTCAGCTCGGTGAGCAGCGCGTCATGCAGTCCTGCGTAAACGGCCGCATGGCCGGCCACGGGCTGGGCCGCCAGCGGAGGCAGGACATCGAGGAGGGAGTCAACGGCGGCATCATCCGTGGTGGCCGGAGCCTGCGGCCATGGCTGTGCCGGCTGGGATTCAGGCATGTGTCTTCCTCCTGCGGTTGCATGCGGGATGCATTGATAACGGGTGGATCTTCTCTATGAAGCCTAGCTGCGGCCGGTGACAGTCCAGCGGATCTCCGGGGTAAGCGCCGCTGCGGCGTCCGGCCGGGCTGCCCACCATGCGGCACAGCCGGCACGCCAGCTGTCCAGGTCCGAGGAATCCCCGGCTATCACGACGACGGTGTCCTCCACCCAGGCCAGTGCCTGGCCGCAGCGGTATTTTCCAGCCTCGGGAACGGGCACCGGATACGGTTCGAAAAGCGCCGCCAGGTTCTCGATGAGGTAGACCGGCCGCTCCGGTTTCCGCGCCGCCAGTGCAGTCAACGGAGTGTCGACGCCGGTGAGCACCAGTGCGGTGTCAAAGCCGGCGTTGGTTCCGCCCAGGATGTCGGTGTCCAGCCGGTCCCCCACCACAAGCGGACGGTGGACGTCGAGGTGCCGTGCCGCCGTCGTAAACAGTGGCGCCTCCGGCTTGCCTGCGACGAAGGGAACCCGGCCCGTGGCTGCGCCGACTGCAGCCACCAGCGTGCCGTTGCCGGGCGCGATGCCGCGGGCCTGCGGGATGGACAGGTCCGTGTTGGTGGCCACCCACACGGCTCCGCGTCCGACGGCGAATGCGGCTTCGGCCAGATCGGCCCATCCCAGGGATGGGTCGAAGCCCTGGATGACGGCGTCGGGCGCGTCATCCGCCGAGTAGACCCGCACCAGTCCCTGGGCCTCGACGGCGGCAGCCAGGGTTGCGCTGCCGGTCACCAGCACCTTGGCCCCCGCGGGAACCTTGGAAGCCAGCAGTTCCGCCCCCGCCTGCGCGGACCCGAAGACATTTTCCGCCGTGGCGGGTGCTCCGAGTTCGCGCAGGTGTGCCGCAACCGTCTCCGAAGAGCGTGAGGCGTTGTTGGTGACGTAGGCCAGCTGGACCGATACATCGGCCAGCCGGTCCAGCGCCTCCACGGCCCCCGGTATCGCGTGCGGTCCGGCGTAGACCACGCCGTCCAGGTCGGAAAAGACCGCGTCGTAGCCGGAGACCAGTGAAGGGTTAGTCGTCAAGACGCTGCGGCCCCGTCTCATCGGCGTCTTCGCGGGCAGTTTCCTCGTCGTCGTCGTCGTAATTGAAATCGGACACTACGACTTCCACGGCCTCGCCGTCGTCATTTACGTCGCTGTCTTCGGTGAGGAGGCCTTCCTGCTCATCCGTGGGAAGCGCGTCCACCTCTTCATTTGGATCGAGGTTGTCCTTCGGAGCCTCTTCGGCGGGTGCGAAGTACGCGCCGGAGCGGTCCTCACGGGCCTCGGGACGACGCTTGGGACGTTCCTCTTCCTCAGGCACGAGGTCGAAGATTTCCGGCTCCGCAAAGTCGCCGAAGCCCAGGGCTTCGTCAGCGCGCAGGGCCTGCTTCTGCCACTTCTGCGCTTCCTCGCTGCGGCCGGCAACTTCCAGCGCGTCGGCGTAGGCACGGAAGAGGCGCGGGCTGTAGGAGAAGGCCCGGTTACGGTCCAGCTGCGGGATTTCCAGTGCTGCAACAGCGGCATCAAACTGACCCATGTCCATCCGGGCACCCGAGACGACGATGGCCAGATCCACCTGTCCGGCAGTATCCAGGTCCTTGGCGTCATCGGACCGGGCCATGTCCAGGGCCTTTTCCGGATGGCCCAGACCGCGTTCGCAGTCGGCCATCATCGGCAGGTAGGCATTGGAACCGCTGATCCGGCGGTAGGTGCGGAACTCACGCAGCGCCTCACCGAAGTGCTCGGCTGCGTAGGCGGTCAGGCCGACAGCCTCGCGGACCACTGCCATGCGTCCGCCACGACGGCTCGCGGCAAGGGCGTGCTGGAATGCCAGCTCCGGTTCGTCGTCAATCAGGCGGCCTGCCATCACCAGGTGCTTGGCAACCCACTCGCTGTTGACTTCCTCCAGGTTGCGCAGCTGGGCGCGGGTGACCTTGTCCAGTTCCTGCCCGGTGACGTCCTCATCGATTTCCGGTGAACGCTCACGGTCGGGGCGGTTGGCGCTACGCAGGTCCTTGGCGTTGCGGGGCCGAGCTGCGGCCGGGGCATCGTCACGGCGGAAAGACGGGCGGTCCGAACCGTGTTCGGGCCGGTCGCCGCGGGGCGGACGGCTGTCACGCTGCGGACGGCTGTCACGCTGCGGACGGCGGTCACGCTGCGGACGGCGGTCATCGCCACCGAAGGACGGCCTACGGTCGCCGCGGTCGCCGAAGGGCTTACGCTCACCGCTGCGCTCCGAGAAAGGCTTACGCTCACCATCACGCTGCGGACGATCATCACGCGAGAACGGCTTACGATCCCCACGGTCGCCAAAGGGCTTACGCTCACCATCACGGGCCGGACGACGGTCATCGCCACCGAAGGACGGTTTACGGTCCCCACGGTCACCGAAGGACTTACGCTCACCATCACGGGCCGGACGGCTGTCACGCTGCGGACGATCATCACGCGAGAACGGCTTACGATCCCCACGGTCACCGAAGGACTTACGCTCACCATCACGGGCCGGACGGCTGTCACGCTGCGGACGATCATCACGCGAGAACGGCTTACGATCCCCACGGTCGCCAAAGGGCTTACGCTCACCATCACGGGCCGGACGACGGTCGTCGCCACCGAAGGACGGTTTACGGTCCCCACGGTCACCGAACGGCTTACGCTCACCATCACGCGGCGGACGGCTGTCACGCTGCGGACGATCATCACGCGAGAACGGCTTACGATCCCCACGGTCACCGAAGGACTTACGCTCACCATCACGCGGCGGACGACGGTCATCGGCGCCGCGGCTGGCGCGGTCATTTCGCTCCGCACGAACCCCGAACGACGGACGACTGTCCCCATCACGGGCGGGACGACGGTCATCGCCACCGAACGACGGCTTGCGATCGCCACGGTCGCCGAAAGGCTTCCGCTCACCGCTGCGCTCGGTGAACGGCTTGCGCTCACCATCACGGGCGGGGCGGCGGTCGTCGCTGCCACGGGCGGGACGATCGCCGAAAGCGGGCTTGCGGTCCTTTGAAAACGGCTTGCGCTCCGAGGAGGCCCCCCGGTCGCCGAAAGACTTCCGTTCGCCGTCGCGTGCGGGCCGGCCGCCAAAGGAGGGCTTGCGGTCTTCGAACCGCTTGGGAGCGTTGCGGTCGTTCGTCGCGGGGCGTCCGCGGTCGTCGCGCCGGTCTGACGAGCTGCCGCTGGAAGAATTGCTTCCTTCGCCGCCGCGGTGATCCCTGTTATTTTGCTCTGACATGCTGCTGAGTTCCTCTCGTCGTGAGCCGACCAACGGAATTACTGCAGTCGCTCGTCACTATGTACCTGTAATGAAGATGTAAAAGTCATGGGAGGCGGTCGCGCCTCAGGGTAATTCTAGTGCAGTGGCAGTCCAGGTGCCGATTCAACAGGGGATCAAAGCGGTCCGATGCAGGTGAGTCTCGACACCACGGGCACCTGAGCGGCCCCAACTCAGGACGTTCGAACGCCCGACGGCGGCCAAAGGAACCGGCCAGCAGCTCCCCGAAGGTCAGGCCCGCCCGGGCTATGCCCGGTGGGTTAAAGAGGAAGAGCCCGTACCAGCACTGGTACGGGCTCATCCTGTTATTCAAATATTGTCCGGCGGTGACCTACTCTCCCACATCCTCCCGGATGCAGTACCATCGGCGCTGTGGGTCTTAGCTTCCGGGTTCGGAATGGGACCGGGCGTTTCCCCCACGCTATGACCGCCGTAACCCTGCTACCCGCACCCCCGCAAAGCGGGGTGGGGAAATCTCTGGTTACAGCACGTCCCGGAACCCCTATCACGCCAAAAGACGCTGCAAGGGTGCCGGCAGTGCGGTAAAAAAGGTGAACCAACCCCCGGACAAGGGGGTGGGTTCGTGTTCCAGGTACAGCAACAACACGGGTTGTTGTCCGGGAACCACATAGTGGACGCAAGCAGCATGATCTTCAACACCCTTTATACTTTGACGGACCGTTTGAAGTCGTGTCCGTCCAGGTGTTGTTGTGGTGTAAGTTATCGGCCTATTAGTACCGGTCAGCTTCACGGGTCTTTAGTCCCCGCTTCCACATCCGGCCTATCAACCCAGTGGTCTGGCTGGGGGCCTCTCACACACAAGGTGTATGGAAATCTCATCTCGAAGCGGGCTTCCCGCTTAGATGCTTTCAGCGGTTATCCCATCCGAACGTAGCTAATCAGCGGTGCACTTGGCAGTACAACTGACACACCAGAGGTTCGTCCGTCCCGGTCCTCTCGTACTAAGGACAGCCCTTCTCAAATTTCCTGCGCGCGCAGCGGATAGGGACCGAACTGTCTCACGACGTTCTAAACCCAGCTCGCGTACCGCTTTAATGGGCGAACAGCCCAACCCTTGGGACCTACTCCAGCCCCAGGATGCGACGAGCCGACATCGAGGTGCCAAACCATGCCGTCGATATGGACTCTTGGGCAAGATCAGCCTGTTATCCCCGAGGTACCTTTTATCCGTTGAGCGACGGCCATTCCACAATGTACCGCCGGATCACTAGTCCCGACTTTCGTCCCTGCTCGAGATGTCTCTCTCACAGTCAAGCTCCCTTGTGCACTTACACTCGACACCTGATTGCCAACCAGGCTGAGGGAACCTTTGGGCGCCTCCGTTACTCTTTAGGAGGCAACCGCCCCAGTTAAACTACCCATCAGGCACTGTCCCTGACCCGGATTACGGGCCGAAGTTAGATATCCAGTATGACCAGAGTGGTATTTCAACGATGACTCCACCCGAACTGGCGTCCGGGTCTCACAGTCTCCCACCTATCCTACACAAGCCACACCGAACACCAATACCAAACTATAGTAAAGGTCTCGGGGTCTTTCCGTCCTGCTGCGCGTAACGAGCATCTTTACTCGTACTGCAATTTCGCCGAGTTTATGGTTGAGACAGCGGGGAAGTCGTTACTCCATTCGTGCAGGTCGGAACTTACCCGACAAGGAATTTCGCTACCTTAGGATGGTTATAGTTACCACCGCCGTTTACTGGGGCTTAAATTCCCAGCTTCGCCCGTAAGGGCTAACCGGTCCTCTTAACCTTCCAGCACCGGGCAGGAGTCAGTCCGTATACATCGTCTTGCGACTTCGCACGGACCTGTGTTTTTAGTAAACAGTCGCTTCCCCCTGGTCTCTGCGGCCCCGATCCCCTCCGGACAGCAAGTGTCCATCAAGGTTGGGGCCCCCCTTCTCCCGAAGTTACGGGGGCATTTTGCCGAGTTCCTTAACCATAATTCTCTCGATCGCCTTAGTATTCTCTACCTGATCACCTGTGTCGGTTTGGGGTACGGGCGGCTGGAACCTCGCGCCGATGCTTTTCTAGGCAGCATAGGATCACCGGATCCCCCCGTGAGGGGGTCCCGTCGGATCTCAGGTTCGTCATCCAAGACACCGTGACGGATTTACCTATCACGGACCCTACGTCCTTAGACCAGGTCTACCATCGCCTGGCCCGGCTACCTTCCTGCGTCACACCTGTTAATACGCTTACCTCCCAGGATCAGGTCCCGTGCTCGGCCAAAACCCTCACACCACAAGGGTGATCGGGCAGGCTCCGGACGGTTAGTGTCCCCTGCTTGGTATGGGCGGTTCTTCGCCGGTACGGGAATATCAACCCGTTGTCCATCGACTACGCCTGTCGGCCTCGCCTTAGGTCCCGACTTACCCAGGGCAGATTAGCTTGACCCTGGAACCCTTGATCATTCGGCGGACGGGTTTCTCACCCGTCTTTCGCTACTCATGCCTGCATTCTCACTCGTGTAGGCTCCACCGCTGGTTTCCACCGCGGCTTCACTGCCCACACGACGCTCCCCTACCACTCCAGACGACTGAACCACGAAGGCTTATCTAATATCTGAAATCCACAACTTCGGCGGTGTACTTGAGCCCCGCTACATTGTCGGCGCGGAATCACTTGACCAGTGAGCTATTACGCACTCTTTCAAGGGTGGCTGCTTCTAAGCCAACCTCCTGGTTGTCTGGGCAACTCCACATCCTTTCCCACTTAGCACACGCTTAGGGGCCTTAGTTGGTGGTCTGGGCTGTTTCCCTCTCGACTATGAAGCTTATCCCCCACAGTCTCACTGCTGCGCTCTCACTTACCGGCATTCGGAGTTTGGCTGACGTCAGTAACCTTGTAGGGCCCATTAGCCATCCAGTAGCTCTACCTCCGGTAAGAAACACGCAACGCTGCACCTAAATGCATTTCGGGGAGAACCAGCTATCACGGAGTTTGATTGGCCTTTCACCCCTACCCACAGCTCATCCCCTCCATTTTCAACTGAAGTGGGTTCGGTCCTCCACGACGTCTTACCGTCGCTTCAACCTGGCCATGGGTAGATCACTCCGCTTCGGGTCTAGATCACGCCACTGCATCGCCCTATTCAGACTCGCTTTCGCTACGGCTTCCCCTCACGGGTTAACCTCGCGACGTAACACTAACTCGCAGGCTCATTCTTCAAAAGGCACGCTGTCACAGCTACAAGGCTGCTCCAACGGTTTGTAGGCACACGGTTTCAGGTACTATTTCACTCCCCTCCCGGGGTACTTTTCACCTTTCCCTCACGGTACTTGTCCGCTATCGGTCATCAGGGAGTATTTAGGCTTACCAGGTGGTCCTGGCAGATTCGCACGGGATTTCTCGGGCCCCGTGCTACTTGGGATCCTCTCCAAGCGGCAGCATACATTCCGGTTACGGGGCTAACACCCTCTACGGCCTGGCTTTCAAACCAGTTCACCTATGCACCTGCACTCACTTCACCGATCCGGCAGAATCGGTACGGAAAGTCCCGCAACCCCAGTGATGCAACGCCCGCCGGCTATCACACACCACTGGTTTAGCCTCTTCCGCGTTCGCTCGCCACTACTAACGGAATCACTGTTGTTTTCTCTTCCTGTGGGTACTGAGATGTTTCACTTCCCCACGTTCCCTCCACGCACCCTATGTGTTCAGATGCGGGTCACCCGGTCACTCGCGCGCCGGGCGGGGTTTCCCCATTCGGACATCCTGGGATCAAAGTTCGGTTATCAACTCCCCCAGGCTTATCGCAGATTCCTACGTCCTTCTTCGGCTCCTGATGCCAAGGCATCCACCGTGTGCCCTTAAAAACTTGACCACTAAGATCAATTTATTATCGCTATCGAGAAAACCACGGTCTCACCAGGCACCCGCGAAGGGCACCCGGATCTACCAGGTTTTTCTGAAATTGCACTTAATATTTTAAGATGCTCGCGTCCACTATGTAGTTCTCAAACAACAACCCCGTCACACCCGTCCCCGCACCGGACAACCCCGCAAAGGGTGTCAGTGATACGGTTCCGGCCTGCGCAGGAACAAACAGAAACAAACCAGGTTACCCGCAACCCCCGCCCCGAAGGGAAGGACATGCGGGTGCCTGTTGCTTCAGGACCCAACAGTGTGCCAAACGACTAACCGGACCCACACGGTAACAGGAGGTTTTCCAGGAACCCCGAAGGGAACGTACTGGCCTCTGAAACCGGCATGCCGGCGCCTATCCATTGATATTCCACCCTTGAGCACCCACCGGAGAACATATGTCTCCGATATGGGCATCTCCTGCAGGGCACACCACCCACACTGTGGAAGGCAATGCCACCCTGAGGTGCTCCTTAGAAAGGAGGTGATCCAGCCGCACCTTCCGGTACGGCTACCTTGTTACGACTTAGTCC
Source organism: Arthrobacter sp. zg-Y919 (assembly GCF_030142045.1). Classification (NCBI taxonomy): domain Bacteria; kingdom Bacillati; phylum Actinomycetota; class Actinomycetes; order Micrococcales; family Micrococcaceae; genus Arthrobacter; species Arthrobacter sp. zg-Y919. The sequence continues at coordinate 1,999,142 of NZ_CP126242.1, forward strand.
CAATCGCCGGTCCCACCTTCGACGGCTCCCTCCCCAAGGGGTTAGGCCACCGGCTTCGGGTGTTACCAACTTTCGTGACTTGACGGGCGGTGTGTACAAGGCCCGGGAACGTATTCACCGCAGCGTTGCTGATCTGCGATTACTAGCGACTCCAACTTCATGAGGTCGAGTTGCAGACCTCAATCCGAACTGAGACCGGCTTTTTGGGATTAGCTCCACCTCACAGTATCGCAACCCTTTGTACCGGCCATTGTAGCATGCGTGAAGCCCAAGACATAAGGGGCATGATGATTTGACGTCGTCCCCACCTTCCTCCGAGTTGACCCCGGCAGTCTCCTATGAGTCCCCGCCATAACGCGCTGGCAACATAGAACGAGGGTTGCGCTCGTTGCGGGACTTAACCCAACATCTCACGACACGAGCTGACGACAACCATGCACCACCTGTAAACCGGCCACAAGTGGGGGACCTGTTTCCAGGCCTTTCCGGTTCATGTCAAGCCTTGGTAAGGTTCTTCGCGTTGCATCGAATTAATCCGCATGCTCCGCCGCTTGTGCGGGCCCCCGTCAATTCCTTTGAGTTTTAGCCTTGCGGCCGTACTCCCCAGGCGGGGCACTTAATGCGTTAGCTACGGCGCGGAAAACGTGGAATGTCCCCCACACCTAGTGCCCAACGTTTACGGCATGGACTACCAGGGTATCTAATCCTGTTCGCTCCCCATGCTTTCGCTCCTCAGCGTCAGTTAATGCCCAGAGACCTGCCTTCGCCATCGGTGTTCCTCCTGATATCTGCGCATTTCACCGCTACACCAGGAATTCCAGTCTCCCCTACATCACTCTAGTCTGCCCGTACCCACTGCAGACCCGGGGTTGAGCCCCGGGCTTTCACAGCAGACGCGACAAACCGCCTACGAGCTCTTTACGCCCAATAATTCCGGATAACGCTTGCGCCCTACGTATTACCGCGGCTGCTGGCACGTAGTTAGCCGGCGCTTCTTCTGCAGGTACCGTCACTTTCGCTTCTTCCCTGCTGAAAGAGGTTTACAACCCGAAGGCATTCGTCCCTCACGCGGCGTCGCTGCATCAGGCTTCCGCCCATTGTGCAATATTCCCCACTGCTGCCTCCCGTAGGAGTCTGGGCCGTGTCTCAGTCCCAGTGTGGCCGGTCACCCTCTCAGGCCGGCTACCCGTCGTCGCCTTGGTGGGCCATTACCCCAACCAACAAGCTGATAGGCCGCGAGTCCATCCAAAACCGCATAAAGCTTTCCACGGACCGCCATGCGGTGGTCCGTTGTATCCGGTATTAGACCCGGTTTCCCAGGCTTATCCCGAAGTCAGGGGCAGGTTACTCACGTGTTACTCACCCGTTCGCCACTAATCATTCTGTGCAAGCACAGAAGTCATCGTTCGACTTGCATGTGTTAAGCACGCCGCCAGCGTTCATCCTGAGCCAGGATCAAACTCTCCGTAAATGTGTTACAGACACAGTCCGGGGACCAAGGAAAATTGGTCGTCCGTCCTGCACTAAATTCGAAACCGGCTAAAAAAACCGTCCCATACCCACGGGGTGGGCGGAAACGGCCTGTTCAACCAATCAATATAAATAAATTGGTATCAATAAACTTGGCACACTATTGAGTTCTCAAACAACAGACGCAATCCGAAAATACTCGGGAAAACAAATGTTTTCCTTTTCTTCTTCGCTGCAATGTTTATATATCTTATTCCATTCCGGCGTTTTCCGCAATTCGCGGTATCCGTGATCCGGACCACCGTGAAAAGCGTTTCCGCCGTTCCGGACCCAGCACTTACCGGAGTCTTTTCCACCGTCCCCGTGAAGGGCGCACTGGTTGGACTCTGTTTTGTGATGGGGTTTGGCCGCCATGCTCGGGCGCTTTTCCAGCGTCCCGGCCGCGGCGACTCATGCAACTTTACACACCGGCTCCGGTCCTTGCAAACCGGATCGAGGTGATCCGCCGCACAACCTCCGGGCCCTTTGAGGAGTCCCGGTCCGGCGGCCGATAGCTTTATTTTAGGACTCCCCCGTGTGCTCGATGCAAGCCCCTGGAGGGTTGTCCTCGTCACTGTCCGGCCCGGTGCCGGCTGCTCCGATGTCCGGGTTAACCCTCGCCGCGGAGATAAGCCAGCTGCGCGGCCACCGACAGTTCCGCGGCCCGGCGGACATTCGCCGGCACATCTGAGTAGACCAGATCGGCTATGACTCCTGCCCCGGCGTCCGGTCCGGCCTCATGCAAGGCAGACCGGATCTGCTCCAGTCGCTCTTCACGGTGGTCGCGGTAGGTCAGGACGAGTGAACTGAGATCCGGCTGGACCGGTCCGTGCCCGGGCAGCACCACTGCCGGCCCAAGTCCGGAGAGCATATCCAACGTCCGCAGGTAATCGTCGAGGGTTCCGTCCGGGAAGTCCAGCACTGTGGTGCCCCGGCCCAGAATGGTGTCCCCCGTCAGGACGGAGCCGTTGGCGCCGTCGTCGGGAAGCAAAAAGCAGACCGAATCCGAAGTGTGGCCGGGCGCTGCCAGCACCCGGATGTCCACGCCGGCAGCGGAAATCTCTTCATCCGCCGTCAACGGGCTTCCTGCCACACAGAAGGCGGGATCGAATGCCCGCACGGGAGCGCCGGTCAGTTCGGCGAAGCGCCGGCTTGCCTCCGTGTGGTCGGCGTGCCGGTGGGTAATAAGCACCAGCTCGACCGTGCCGGCTTCCGCCAGGGCCCGCAGGTGCCCCTCATCCTGTGGACCCGGGTCCACCACCACTGTGCTTTCGGAACCGGGAGCAGCCACAACGTAGCTGTTGGTCCCGTCCAGCGACATGGGTCCCGGGTTCGGCGCGAGGCGTACGCGGGTCAGGTCGCTGCTGCGGACCAGTCCGGAGTCCGGAAGGTAGGTGGTGGACATGGGCACCTAGGCCAGGCGGGTCAGCCAGCCGTGGGTATCCTCCACGGTGCCGGTCTGGATGCCGAGCAGCTGCTCGCGGATGGACATGGTCACTTCGCCCGGCTTGGCATCGGCAGAGCCAATCACCTCGTCCTCGGACTTGAGCTGGCCGATCGGAGTGATGACGGCGGCCGTGCCGCAGGCGAAGACCTCCGTGATATCGCCGGAAGCAATGCCTTCGCGCCATTCGTCCAGGGTGATCTTGCGTTCCTGGACGTCCATGCCCCGGTCGCGGCCCAGCTGCAGCACCGACGAGCGGGTGATGCCGTGCAGGATGGTGCCGGACAGGGCGGGAGTCACCAGGCGGCCGTCCTTGAAGACGAAGAACACGTTCATGCCGCCCAGCTCTTCAACGGCGTTGTCATTGAACTCGTCCAGGAACAGGACCTGCTTGCAGCCGTTCGCTTCGCCTTCCATCTGGGCAATCAGCGACGCCGCGTAGTTGCCGCCGCACTTGGCTTCACCGGTGCCGCCGCGGCCTGCACGGGCGTACTTGGTGGAGAGCCAGATGGAGACCGGTTTCAGTTCCCCGCCGAAGTAGTTTCCGGCCGGGGAAGCAATGACGCGGTAGGAGACCTCGCGGGCGGGACGCACACCGAGGAAGGGTTCAGTGGCAATCATGAACGGCCGCAGGTACAGGGCGGCACCTTCTCCGTCCGGAATCCATTCCTTATCCAGGGCCACCAGCTGGCGGATGGACTCCAGGAACAGTTCCTCGGGCAGCTCCGGCAGGGCAAGCCGGCGGGCGGAAAGGTTCAGACGGGCGGCGTTGGCTTCCGGACGGAAACTCACCACCGATCCATCCGCGTGGCGGTAGACCTTCAGTCCCTCGAAAATCTCCTGGCCGTAGTGCAGTACGCCGGCGGCCGGGTCAATCGAAATGGGGCCGTAGGGCTCGATGCGGGCGTTCTGCCATTCCTGCTCCCCCGACTCCCCCGCCTTCCAGTCAATGACGGCGGTGTGGTCGGTGAAGTAGTCGCCGAAACCGGGATTCGCCAGGATGGCGGCCCGCTCGGCGGCGGACTTGGGACTGGTGGAAAGCTCCTGGGAAAATTCCAGTGCGCTGACGGTCATGATTCCTCCACTGTGAACGGCAAAAACCCGTTCTATGACTACTTATTGGCTACCCACGAGCTTATGACACCGCGGCGGCGATGGCATTGCCCACCTCTGCAGTGGAACGCCGGTTTCCGTCCCGGCCCGCAAGGTCCTTTTCCACTGCCCGTTCCACGCGGCCGGCTTCTTCGCTGAAGCCCAGGTGCTGCAGCAGGAGCGCGGCGGAAAGGATGGCTGCCGTCGGATCGGCCTTTTGCTGCCCCGCAATATCGGGTGCGGACCCGTGGACCGGCTCGAACATGGAGGGGTAGGTGCGGTCCATGTTGATGTTGCCGGAGGCGGCGAGGCCGATCCCGCCGGTGATCGCGGCCGCGAGGTCGGTGATGATGTCACCGAACAGGTTGTCAGTGACAATCACGTCGAAACGTGACGGATCGCTCACCATAAAGATGGTGGCGGCGTCCACGTGCAGGTAGTCGTGGGTCACGTCGGGGAACTCCTGCGCCACTTTTTCCACGGTGCGCTTCCACAGCCGGCCGGCGTTCACCAGGACGTTGTGTTTGTGGACCAGGGTCACGTGCCGGCGTGGCCGGGCTGCGGCACGGTGGAAGGCATCGCGGACCACGCGTTCCACACCGTAGGCGGTGTTCAGCGATACCTCGGTGGCGATTTCCTGCGGGGTGCCCTCGCGCAGCACTCCCCCGTTTCCGGCGTATGGCCCCTCGGTGCCTTCCCGGACCACGATGAAATCCACGTCTCCGGGTGCCGCGAGGGGACTGTCCACCCCGGGGTACAGCCGGGACGGACGCAGGTTGACGTAGTGGTCCAGGCTGAACCGCAGCTTCAGCAGCAGGTCGCGTTCGATCAGCCCGGAGGGGACGAGCGTGTCACCCGGTGCCGCGCCTACTGCGCCGAACAGAATGGCGTCATGCCCCTTGAGGGCTTCCAGGGTCTGTTCCGGAAGGGTCTCCCCGGTGCGGAGCCAGTGCTCCGCCCCCAGCGGATACTCAGTCAGGTCAACGGTGACTGGGCTGCCGCTGGTGACCGCCAGCAGCACCTTCACGGCTTCCGCGGTAACTTCAGGGCCGATTCCGTCTCCGGGGATGACGGCCAGGGAAATGGTCCGGGGTGTTTCATCGCTCATGCTGCCCATCCTAGGGAGCCGGACCGCCAGCCGGGCAACGCGGGCCGCATGGTGGACACCCGGGGACCACGGTGGACACGCGGGGACAAAGTAGGCACCGGGGACAGTTGCCACCCGGGGCAGCTGGAGTTCACCCCGCAGTATGACGCGGAGCCAGCCTTCGGCCCCCTACAGTTGGTATCCATGCTCGTGCATCGAAGATTCTATGCCTGGATCCAGGCGAACCCCGGGAAAGTGGATTTCTGGCTGGCCGTGGCTGCCACGCTCCTGTTCGCCCTGCCCTTCCTGCTGATGAGGGGAGGTCAGTTTGTCGAGTTCGCCCTCTCCGCGGCGATCTGCATGGCGCTGGCGTGGCGGCGGCGCCGTCCGGTGGCCGCTGCCGCGGTCCAGGCTGCCGCCTGCATCCTCCAGCTGTTCCTCGTACCGGTCACCGCCCTGCCGGCGGACCTCTTTGTGTTTGCCACTGTGTACTCTCTGGCCGCCTTTGCCCCGCGCTGGGCCAGTGTGGGCGGTCTCATCCTCGCCTCAGTCGGCGGCGTCCTCTTCATCATGCAGTACTCGGTTATACCGTCCATGGAGTCCGGATATTCGCTGGACATCGCGCTGACGAGCGATGCGCCTGCATGGGTCGCCCTGGAAGCAGTGCTGCTGGTGGCGTGGATGTTCGGCGATCTGACCCGCACCCGCCGCCTCGCCCTGCGGGCACTGCAGGACCGTGCCCATCGTCTCGAAGTAGAACGCCAACAGGAACGTGAACTCGCAGCGGCCGATGAACGCAGCCACATTGCCCGCGAAATGCACGACATCGTGGCGCACTCACTCTCCGTGATCATCACCCAGGCCGACGGCGCCCGGTATGCGAGCGCGAAGGACCCGGAAGTCGCGCCGAAGACGCTGGGCGTCATTGCGGAAACGGGCCGCGGTTCCCTGCGGGAGATGCGCCGCCTGCTCGGGGTGCTCCGCGGCGACGAGGCCGCCTCGACCCGCCCCCTCCCCTCCCTGGCCGACGTCGAGGAGCTCCTGGGGACGGTCAAGCGCAGCGGCCTGGAAACCGCGCTCAGCATCACGGGAACACCCCGCCGCCCCCTGCCGCCCGGTGCCGAGCTGACCGCTTACCGGGTGGTACAGGAATCCCTGACCAACGTACTCAAGCATGCGGGACCGGAGGCGAGCGCCGAGGTCACGCTGCAATGGACTCCGGCGGGACTGAAACTCGGTGTCCTCGATAACGGCCTGGGCGCGGCGTCAGCCCTGCACGACGACGGCGCGGGGCAGGGCATCAAGGGCATGGACGAACGGCTCTCGCTCTACGATGGAACGTTGACGGCCGCCCCTGCGGCCGGCGGAGGATTCCGCGTTGAAGCATTCATCCCCTACACGGAGGCCTAGGCACAGTGCCGGATTCCCCCTGGACGGCAGCGTCCGACCCCTCACCCACCGAACCCATCCGGGTGCTCCTGGTGGATGACCAGCAGCTCGTGCGCGGCGGTTTCCGGATGCTGATCAATTCCCAGCCGGACCTCACGGTTGTTGCCGAGGCCGGTAACGGACGCGAGGCCCTCGCCGCGCTGGCAGCGGTATCCGCCGACGTCGTGCTCATGGACGTGCGGATGCCCGGCATGGACGGCATCGAGGCCACATCCCGGATGCTGGACGGAGGAGCCAGCAGCGCCGGACCGAAGGTCGTGGTCCTGACCACCTTCGACCTGGACGAATACGCGCTCTCCGCCATCCAGGCCGGAGCCAGCGGTTTCCTGCTCAAGGACGCCCCGCCCGAGGAACTCCTCGAGGCCATTCGGACGGTCTACCGCGGGGACGCGGTCATCGCTCCGTCCACCACGCGCCGCCTGCTGGACCACGTCGCTCCCCTGCTGCGCACGGCCGGCGCTCCCGGCAGCCGGCATGCCGCCGCCGTCGCTTCCCTGACCCCGCGCGAACACGAGGTCTTCACCCTGATTGCGCAGGGCCTGTCCAACCCGGAAATTGCCGCAAAACTGTACCTGTCCGAGGCCACGGTAAAAACCCATGTGGGACACATCCTGGCCAAGCTTGAGGCGCGGGACCGGGTACAGGCAGTGGTTATTGCCTACGAGACGGGAATTGTCGCACCCTAGGGACATGGCCACGGTCGACGACGTTCGCTCCATCTGTCTCTCCCTCCCCGGCGTGAACGAGCGCCTCAGCTGGAAGCAGCCGGCCTGGTTCGCCCGTACCCTGATGGCGCGGATGTGGGAGGAAGATGTCCTGACCGTGAAGAGCGCCGAACGCGGGGCGCTGGCAGCGATATCGCCGGACGTGTTCTATTGGACGCCGCATCACGACCGGTCCCCGTTGCTCCTGCTGGCCCGGCTGGAGCGTCTGCCCCCGGATGAACTGTCCGAGCTGCTCCGCGAGTCCTACCGGCTGGCCGGCCCCCTTCCACCCACGGTATGAGACACGGAGGAACAGGACCCACCTGCCCTCCGATGTGACGGCACCCGGCTGGTCCATACGCTGGCGGTATGACATCACTTGCACAGCATTCCCCTGCGCCCGGCTCCGGAAAACCGCGTCTCGCCGCAGCAGCCCAGCTCCTGAATAAGACGTACGGAACCGGGGACACCCGCGTCCACGCCCTGAAGGACGTGGACGTCAGCTTCGAAACCGGTACGTTCACCGCCATTATGGGCCCCTCCGGCTCCGGCAAGTCCACCTTGATGCACTGCCTCGCGGGCCTCGACACCGCCGGCTCGGGGCGTATCTGGATCGGCGGTACGGAAATCACCGGTTTGAACGACGCCGACCTCACCCGCCTGCGCCGCGACAGCATCGGCTTTGTGTTCCAGGCCTTCAACCTCGTGCCCACGCTGACCGCGGAACAGAACATTACCCTGCCGGTGGCCCTGGCCAATGGCACTGTGGACCGTGAATGGCTGGACTTCATAACGGAGACCCTCGGGCTGCGGGACCGGCTGCGGCACCGCCCGCACGAACTTTCCGGCGGACAGCAGCAGCGCGTGGCCGTTGCCCGCGCCCTGCTGACCCGGCCGCATGTCCTCTTCGGCGACGAACCCACCGGCAACCTGGACTCCAAGTCCGGTGCAGAGGTCCTCTCGCTCCTGCGCCGCTCCACCAAGGAGTTCGGCCAGAGCATCATCGTGGTCACGCATGACCCCGTGGCCGCTTCCTACGCGGACCGGGTGGTGCTGATGAACGACGGCGAGCTCGTTGGGGAACTGACGCAGCCGACCCCCGAGTCCGTGCTCGCCGCCCTCACCAAGCTGGGGGCATAAGCATGCTGCAGGTAGCCCTGGCGCAGGTGCGCCTGAATGCCCGGCGGTTCATCGCCGTTTCCCTGGCGGTGCTGATCGCCGTCGGCTTCCTCACCGCCACCCTCATTATCAATTCCTCATCCAAGGCGTCACTGACGCAGAGCGTCGGCGGGGCGTACCGGAACGCCGACCTGCTCATCACCCGCGACATGTACGTCGATGACGCCGCCGTGCTCGATGAGGACACCGCCGCCGGAGTCCGGGACACCCCCGGAGTGGAAGAGATCTACGCCGCCCAGCAGTCCTTCGTCACTTTCAGCCAGGACCGGGGCTCCGTGTTCGCCCAACTGGGCAACACCTCAGACTCCGCGGAACTTTTCCCCGTGGAAGTACTGCAGGGAACGCTGCCCACCTCCGACTCCGAGGTAGCCGTGGACCGGGACACCGCCGAGCGCTATGACCTGATGGAGGGATCGGTACTGGGCATCACAGCGAGCCTGGCCGACGCTGCGCCGGCGACAGCCCAGCTCACCGTGACGGCGCTGGTCTCCACTTCCGGCGATCCCCAGGTCCGGGGAACCCCGCAGCTGTACTCCACCGGCGCAACGGTTGCCAGGTTTGCCGAACCAGAGGCGGGTTTGAGGAGCATCCAGGTGGCAGTGGCCGACGGCGCCGCCGTCGAGGATGTCCGCACAGCCCTGCAAGAAGACCTCAGCGGTCTGGCGGGCATCGACGTCCGCACCCCACAGGAGCAGACCGATGACATGGTCGCTTCCTTCACCGGCGGGAACAATATCCTCACCACCATCCTCATGGCCTTTGCCGCCGTGGCGCTGTTGGTGTGCGCATTGGTGGTCTCCAATACCTTCTCGGTACTGGTGGCCCAGCGCACCCGCGAGCTGGCGTTGCTGCGGTGCATCGGTGCGGCCCGGTCCCAGATCCGGCGTTCGGTCATCGTGGAGGCGCTGATCATTGGAATCGTTGCGTCCGCCGCCGGGGTGCTGGCCGCCGTCGGGCTGGTTGGAGGGACCATCGCGTACCTGCGGACCCTGCCCGACAGCGGTTTCGCGACGCTGTCCGTCTCCCCACTCTCGGTTGTTGCCGGGCTGGTAACCGGCATCCTGCTGACCGTGCTGGCGTCGTTGGTTCCGGCCCGGGCCGCAACGGCCGTTGCGCCGCTTGCAGCCCTGCGTCCTGCCGAGGACATCCGTGCCGGCACCCGCCGCGGACGCGTCCGGCTCGGCATTGGACTGGTGCTGCTGGCGGTCGGCAGCGCACTGCTGGGCATCGGTGCCGTCAGATCGGACCTCATCATCGCTTTGCCCGGCGGCATACTCAGTTTCGTGGGTGTGCTCATGTGTGCCACCTTGTTTGTCCCCTCCCTGGTGCGCACTGTTGGCAGGATTGCCGCACCACTGGGTGTGCCGGGCAAACTGGCGGCGGTGAACGCCGTCCGGAACCCGCAGCGCACCTCTGCGACCTCTGCGGCATTGTTGATCGGCGTCACCCTGGTCACCATGATGATGACCGGCGCTGCAACCGTCCGGACCTCCCTGGACGACGTGCTGACCGCCGAGTACCCGGTGGACATCGCCGTCAGCGGCGGGACGGCGGTTGGCGGTACCGCCGACGCGGCCTCCCCATTCACCTCCGCAGATGTCGAAGCGGCACTCGCCGTGGACGGCGTGCAGGAGGCCGTTCTGCTGCCCGTTGGCGGCGTGGCCCAGCTCCGCGGCGGACCGTTTGCTGTCTACGCTGTGGATCCTTCCGACGCGGCGAAGGTCCTACGGGATTCCTCACTGGTGCCTGAGGGGAACACCATCCTGATGCCGGAAGGCATTGACGCCAAAACCCTTACGGTGCGGGGAGCCGACTCCAGCGTGGAACTGGATGTGGTCGTCTCCGACAGCAGCAACATGCTGCCGCTCATCAGCACCTCCACCGCCGAATCCCTCGGCGGTCCGCCACTCGACGACCCTAACCAGCCGCTGCCGCAGATGTGGCTGTCCGTAGCGGAAGGTCTCGCCACCAACGCGTTGATCGATCTGCGCACCGATGTGGCGGAAGCCCTGGACGTGGACGACTACGCTGTCTCCGGCTCGGCCATTGAGCGGGGTGCTTTCGAACAGGTCATCAATGTCCTGCTGATGGTGGTCACCGGGTTGCTGGGAGTCGCGGTGGTGATTGCCCTCGTGGGCGTGGCCAACACCCTCTCCCTCTCCGTGTTGGAACGCACCAGGGAATCCTCCCTGCTGCGCGCCCTCGGTCTCACCCGGGGCCAGCTGCGCGGCATGCTCGCGTTGGAAGCTGTGCTGATTGCCGGCGTCGCGGCCCTGATGGGCAGTGTCCTGGGCTCGCTCTACGGCTGGCTGGGAGCGCAGTCGGCGCTGGGTTCATTTACCACTGTGGCGCCGTCGCTGCCCTGGCTGCAGCTGCTCGCGGTCCTGGCCGTAGCGCTCCTGGCCGGACTCGGTGCCTCGGTGCTTCCGGCACGCCGCGCGGCCCGGCTCTCCCCCGTCGCCGGGCTGGCAGCGGACTAGCTCCTCGCGGTCCGGGCGCCGATCTGCAAGGATACTGATCAGGATGAATTACTAAGCAGGCTGACTTCAGCCGGCACACGAGATGCGTCCCGACGACGTGAGGAGAGCACATGCAGCAGTCCCAGACGGAACACGAATCACTGGCCGCCTATCTGGACGACCATCTGGTCGGAGCAGAGACGGGCGTCCGCCTTTTCACCGCCGCGCAGCGCACCTGGGAGGGATCCCCCTATGAGGAGACCTTCGCGCGGCTCGTGGAGGAGATTTCCGATGAACGCGACGAACTGGAATCCCTGATCCATGCACTGGGCTATTCGCGCAGCAAGGTGAAGGCGGCTGCCGCCATGGTGGGTGCCGCGGCAGGCAAGCTGGGTCCGCTGAATCCGCTCAGCACCGGCGGCGGCGCCACGGGACAGCTGGAACTGGAATCCCTGCAGTCGCTGGTGCGGATGAAGGAATCCCTGTGGCGGACCCTGTTGGTGCTTTCCGCCACGGACCACCGGTTCAACACGGCCCGCCTGCAGGAACTCGCCGAAACCGCCCGCCGTCAGCAGGAAGACGTGGCCGGGGTGATGGAACAGACGGCCGCGCAGCGGTTCCTCGGCTGAGCCGAATCCACCTGCGCAGGATCCAAAAACACCCCCGGCAATCCGCCGGGGGTGTTTTTTGTTTTGAGATCCGTTGGGCGGGGCCCTATTCGGCCGGTTCTTCGTACTTCGGGAAGATGGGCGCCGGAGCCGGCAGCTCCGTGCCCGGCACCAACGGAGTGCCGATGGCGCCGAACAGGCGGGCATCGCCGTCGGGCTGGCCCAGGACGGTGAGCAGCTTCGCCGCGCTCTGAGGCATCACCGGCTGGATCAGGATCGCGACGATCCGCAGGACCTCCAGGGTCACGTAGAGCACCGTGTTCATACGCTCGACGTCGGTCTTCCGCAGCACCCAGGGCGCCTGGTCGGCGAAGTATGCGTTGGTGTCGCCGAGGACCTTCCAGGTGGCTTCCAGGGCGCCGTGGAAATCCTGGACGTCGTACGCCTCGCGGGAAATCCGCAGCAGGTTCCCGGCGGCTTCCAGCAGTGCCGTGTCCTCGGGGGTGAAGGCGCCCGGCTGCGGCACGGCCGCGCCGCAGTTCTTCGCCACCATGGACAGGGAACGCTGGGCCAGGTTGCCCAGGTTGTTGGCGAGGTCGGAGTTCATCCGGCCGACGACGGCGTCGTGGTTGTAGGAGCCGTCCGCGCCAAAGGGCACTTCGCGCAGCAGGAAGAACCGGACCGAGTCCAGCCCGTACTGGTCGGCCCAGGCCTTCGGTGCCACCACGTTGCCCAGGGACTTGGACATCTTGACGCCCTTGTTGTGCAGGAAGCCGTGGATCATGATGCGTTTCGGCAGTTCCAGCTTCGCGGACATCAGGAACGCGGGCCAGAAGATGGCGTGGAAGCGGGAGATGTCCTTGCCGATCACGTGCACATCGGCCGGCCAGTACTTCTTGAAGGTTTCGCTTTCGGTATCGGGGAAGCCGACGCCGGTGAGGTAGTTGGTCAGCGCATCCACCCACACGTACATCACGTGGTCCGGGTTGCCCGGCACCGGGACACCCCAGTCGAAGGTGGTGCGGGAAATGGAGAGGTCTTCCAGGCCGCCCTTGACGAAGCTGATGACTTCGTTGAACCGCGAGCGCGGCGCGGCGAAGTCCGGCTGCGACTCGTAGAGGGCCAGCAGCCGGTCCTGGTAGGCCGAGAGCCGGAAGAAGTAGCTTTCCTCTTCGGTCCAGGTCACCTCGGTGTCTGTCTCCTTGGAGTAGCGGACACCGTCCTCACGGACTTCGGTTTCGTCTTCGTTGTAGTAGGCCTCGTCCCGGACGGAGTACCAGCCGGAGTACTTGGAGAGGTAAATGTCTCCGTTCTCCTCCATCCGCTTCCAGATGGCCTGCGCGGCAGCGTAGTGGTCCGCATCGGTGGTCCGGATGAAGCGGTCATAGGAGGTGCCCATGTCCGCTTCCATCTGCTTGAAGGCGGCGGAGTTGCGGTCCGCGAGTTCCTTGGCGGTCACGCCTTCCTTATCCGCGGACTGCTGCATCTTCAGCCCGTGCTCGTCCGTACCCGTCATAAAGAACACGTCGTAGCCGTCCAGGCGCTTGAAGCGGGCCATGGCGTCTGTGGCGATGTGCTCGTAGGCGTGCCCAATGTGGGGTTCGCCGTTGGGGTAGGAGATGGCCGTGGTGATGTAGAACGGGGTCTGGGAATCGGAAGAAGTCACATAAGAAAATTACCCTGTTTTGCCCGCCGGTGTCGCACTGCAGCGGCGCCGGCCCCGCGGAGGCGGAACCGGCGCCGGACTGCTGGATGCCTGCTGCTAGTCCTGCAGGTCCACTTCCCGGGCCACGGAGGCGCCGATTTCGAGCTTCAGGGCCTCCAGCACATCCTGCGGCACGGAGGAGTCCACGGTCAGCAGGGACAGCGCCTGGCCGCCCTCGGAGTTGCGGGCCACCTGCATGCCGGCAATATTGATGTCCTTTTCCCCCAGGACCCGGCCGAGTGCGCCGATGACGCCGGGACGGTCCTGGTAAATCAGCACAATGAGGTGTTCGCTGATGGGGATTTCCAGGTCGTAGCCGTTCACGCCCACGAGCTTCTGGATCTGTTTGGGACCGGTCAGGGTGCCGGCAACTTCCAGCCGTGTCCCGTCGGACAGGGCACCCCGGATGGTGAGCAGGTTGCGGTAGTCGTCGACGTCCGGCGTGGTGAGCAGCCGCACCTCGATGCCGCGCTGTTCGGCCAGGACCGGGGCGTTCACGTAGGAGACCTGCTCGGACACGATGTCCGTGAAGATCCCCTTCAGTGCTGCCAGTTCCAGCGCCTTCACATCCAGGGCCGCAATCTCGCCGGCCACCTCGATGTCGATGGCGGTCACGGAGTCGTGCGCCAGGGCGGTGAAGATCCGGCCCAGCTTTTCGATCAGCGGGATGCCGGGACGGACGTCCTCGGCAATGATGCCGCCGGCCACGTTCACGGCGTCGGGCACCAGCTCGCCGGCGAGGGCCAGGCGGACGGACTTGGCCACGGAGATGCCGGCCTTTTCCTGGGCTTCGGCGGTGGACGCGCCCAGGTGCGGGGTGACCACCACGTTATCCAGGGCGAAGAAGGGCAGGTCGGTGCTGGGTTCCTTCACAAACACGTCGACGCCGGCGCCGGCAATCGTCCCTGCCTGCAGCGCCTCGTACAGGGCGGCTTCGTCCACGAGCCCGCCGCGGGCCACGTTCACCACGTAGGCGGTGTCCTTCATCTTCGCGAAGGCATCGGCTCCGAGCATCCCCAGGGTTTCCGGGGTCTTCGGCATATGGATGGTCACGAAGTCCGACTCCGCCAGCAGTTCGTCCAGGGACACCAGCCGGACATTCAGCTGTGCGGCGCGGGCCGAGGTGACGTACGGGTCATAGGCGAGGATCTCGGTGCCGAAGCCCTGCATCCGGGCGGCCACCAGGGCGCCGATGCGGCCCAGGCCGATGATGCCGATCTTCTTTTCGAACAGTTCCGTACCGCTGTACTTCGAGCGCTTCCATTCGCCGTTCTTCAGGGCGGCGCTGGCCTGCGGGATGTTCCGGGCCAGGGACAGGATGTGCCCCACGGTCAGTTCCGCTGCGGAGATGATGTTCGACGTCGGCGCGTTGACCACCATCACGCCGGCCTGGGTGGCGGCTTTAATGTCCACGTTGTCCAGACCCACGCCGGCCCGGGCAATCACCTTGAGGTTCCTGGCGGCGGCAATCGCCTCGGCATCCACCTGCGTGGCGGAGCGCACGAGGATGGCGTCGACGTCGGCAATTGCGGACAGGAGCTGGGAGCGGTCGGCGCCGTCGGTCGTGCGGATGTCGAAATCGGGGCCCAGGGCCTCGACGGTGGCGGGCGAGAGTTCCTCCGCAAGGAGTACGACTGGTTTGGTGGCAGACACCGGTGACCTCTTTACACTGGACTATTTCTTTACGCAGGACAGTTGACTGGGGCTTTTCGTGCAGGAGGCCGGACCCGTTGCGGGTCCGGCCTCCTTGCCGTTACGTGCCTTTCGAGCCTATCGCGCAGGCAGCGGCAGAAGACGTATCGGCGCCGGAGATTACTAGCGGGCCACGGAGCCTTCGGTGTAATCGTCGTCGTTTTTGATCCAGGAGAAGAGCTTGCGCAGTTCCCGGCCGGTGGATTCGATGGGGTGCTCCTCGCCCTTCTTCCGCAGTGCCTTGAACTCCGGGGCGCCGGCGTCCTGGTCATCGATGAAGCGCTTGGCGAAGGCACCGTTCTGGATGTCGGCCAGGACGGCCTTCATGTTTTCCTTCACGTGCTCGTCGATGACGCGCGGGCCGGAGACGTAGTCGCCGTATTCGGCGGTGTCCGAGACGCTCCAGCGCTGCTTGGCGATGCCGCCTTCGACCATCAGGTCCACGATCAGCTTCAGTTCGTGCAGCACCTCGAAGTAGGCGACCTCCGGCTGGTAGCCGGCTTCGGTCAGGGTTTCGAAGCCGTACTGGATCAGCTGCGACGCGCCGCCGCAGAGTACCGCCTGCTCGCCGAAGAGGTCCGTTTCGGTCTCTTCGGTGAAGGTGGTCTCGATGACGCCGGCACGGGTGCCGCCGATGGCCTTGGCGTAGGACAGGGCCAGTTCCTTGGCGGTTCCGGAGGGGTTCTGCTCGACGGCGATCAGGTCCGGGACGCCGCGGCCGGCTTCGAATTCGCGGCGCACAATGTGTCCGGGACCCTTGGGTGCCACGAGCGCGACGTCGACGTCGGCCGGCGGCTGGATGTAGCCGTAGCGGATGTTGAAGCCGTGGCCGAAGAACAGAGCGTCGCCGGCCTGCAGGTTCGGAGCGATGTCCTCCGCGTAGACAAAGCGCTGGACCTGGTCCGGGGTGAGCACCATGATCAGGTCGGCTTCGGCTACGGCGTCCGCCACGTTGAGGACCCGCAGGCCTTCGGCTTCGGCCTTGGCGCGGGAAGCCGAACCTTCCTTGAGGCCGACGCGGACGTCCACGCCGGAGTCGCGCAGGCTGAGGGCGTGGGCGTGGCCCTGGCTTCCATAGCCGATGACCGCGACGGTGCGGCCCTGGATGATGGACAGGTCGGCGTCGTCGTCGTAGTACATGTCAGTCACTTTGGTTATCTCCTACTGGTTTCTGAGGCTAAGGGTCTGGGGGTGGAACTCAGGCGCTGCGCAGCGCGCGGTCGCTCATGGACTTTGAGCCGCGGGCAACGGCCAGGGTTCCGGACTGGACTATTTCGCGGATGCCGAAGGGCTCAAGCACCGAAAGCAGTGCGTTGAGCTTCTCGGCGGTGCCGGTGGCCTCGACGATGAGCGAGTCGGTGGAAACATCCACTACCGAAGCGCGGAACAGCTCGGCTGCCTGGGTTACCTGCAGCCGGGTTGCGGCATCCGCACGGACCTTGACCAGGATGTGGTCCCGCTGTACGGAGGAATCGGGAACCAGCTCGACAATCTTGATGACGTTGATGAGCTTGTTCAGCTGTTTGGTGACCTGCTCGAGCAGGTCGCCTTCGGCGTCGACCACCACGGTGATGCGGGACATGCCCGGAACTTCCGAGGGACCCACGGCCAGGGAATTGATGTTGAAGGCCCGGCGGGCAAACAGCGACGCCACCCGGGTCAGCACGCCGGGAACGTCTTCCACCAGCACGGAAAGGGTATGACGGGCCATGTCCTAGTCCTCCTCTTCCCATTTGGGGGTCATATTGCGGGCAATCTGGATCAGGTCGTTGCTGACCCCGGTCGGAACCATCGGCCACACCATGGAGTCGCGGCTGACCACGAAGTCGATGACGACGGGGCGGTCGTTGATCTCCAGGGCCTTCGCAATGGTCGCGTCGATGTCCTCATCGCGTTCACAGCGCAGGCCCACGCAGCCGTAGGCTTCGGCGAGCTTGACGAAGTCCGGCACCCGTACGGTGTCATGCCCGGTGTTGAGGTCCGTGTTGGAGTAGCGGGACTCGTAGAAGAGGGTCTGCCACTGCCGGACCATGCCCAGCGAGGAGTTGTTGATGATGGCAACCTTGATCGGGATGTTGTTGATCAGGCAGGTGGCCAGTTCCTGGTTGGTCATCTGGAAACAGCCGTCACCATCGATGGCCCAGACCACCCGGTCCGGTGCACCCACCTTGGCGCCCATGGCTGCCGGTACGGAGTAGCCCATGGTGCCGAGGCCGCCGGAGTTGAGCCACGCGCGGGGGCGTTCGTACTTGATGAACTGGGCGGACCACATCTGGTGCTGGCCCACACCGGCTACATAGACACCCTCGGGGCCGGTCATGGCACCGATGCGTTCGATCACCTTCTGCGGGGCGATCAACCCGTCTTCGGGAGTGGCATAGCCGATCGGATAGGTTTCGCGCAGCCGGTCCAGCACCGCCCACCAGGCGGAAATATCCGGCTTCCCCGCTTCAAACTGTCCGCGCAGGGCGTCGGCCAGCTCGGGCATGATTTCCTTCACCGAGCCGACAATCGGCACATCCGCCGGCCGGTTCTTGGAGATTTCCGCCGGGTCGATGTCCGCATGGATGACCTTGGCGGCGGGTGCGAAGGAGCTCAGTACACCGGTGACCCGGTCGTCGAAGCGGGCGCCGAGGGTGATGAGCAGGTCCGACTGCTGCAGGGCGGTCACCGCCGACACCGCGCCGTGCATTCCCGGCATTCCGACGTGCTGCGGGTGCGAATCGGGGAACACACCACGGGCCATCAAAGTGGTGACCACAGGAGCGCCCACCAGTTCGGCCAGTTCGAGCAGCTCTTCCGAGGCATTGGCCTTCAGCACGCCGCCGCCCACGTAGAACACCGGCCGCTGCGAAGCGGCAATCAGGCGGGCAGCTTCACGGACCTGCTTGGAATGGCCGCGGACCACCGTGCGGTAGCCCTGCAGGTCAATCTTCGGCGGCCAGGAGAACGTGGTCTTCGCCTGCTGGGCGTCCTTGGCGATGTCCACGAGGACCGGTCCGGGGCGTCCCGACGTCGCAATGTGGAAGGCCTCGGCCAGCACCCGGGGAATGTCGGCGGCGTCCGTCAGGAGGTAGGAGTGCTTGGTGATGGGCATCGTGATGCCCACGATGTCGGCTTCCTGGAAGGCGTCTGAACCAATGAAGGCGCTGGAGACCTGGCCGGTGATGGCGACCATCGGCACCGAGTCCATGTGGGCATCGGCGATGGCGGTGACGAGGTTGGTGGCTCCGGGTCCCGAGGTCACGATGCAGACACCGGCACGCCCGGTCACCATCGCGTAGCCCTCGGCTGCGTGCCCGGCACCCTGTTCGTGGCGCACGAGGATGTGCCGGATCTTTTTGGAATCCATCAGGGGATCGTAGGTGGGCAGGATGGCGCCGCCGGGCAGGCCGAAGACTTCGTCGACGCCGAGTTCCTCCAGCGAACGGACGATGGCGGAGGAACCTGTCATTTCGGTGGGCGGAACAATGTTGTTGGGCCCCTGGATACGCTCATCCGCTTCCGTGGAGGAGGCCACGGAACTGGCTACGTCTTTGGTTTTGGCCGCCGCCGCGCGTGCAGCGGCATTTGCCTTTGAGGCCATCAGCGAAGGGCTGATTGGCGATCCCTTACTCATCGGAACTTCCTTTGCGGATGCTAATCCATGGTCAATGCGGTCAAGCGGCGGCCGGCCCGGGTGGTACCCGGTACGGCTTCTGTGTTCAGCGAAGCCAAAACTGACGATGCCAATAAAAAAACCCCTCGTGCCTGTTGGCTCCGTAGGGGTTCGCGCGTGACGTCTTAGACAAGTCGGGCTGTTACGCCACGCGCTTGATAAGGACGACGGGTACGATCTGCATACCGTTCAGTCTCGCGTTCCCCTGCGGGGGTGTCAATCATATGAGACCTCAGTCTCATAATGTGGACCTGGGCGACCCGGGTTTGGATTCCCTTCCCACTCAGGGCGGCAGGGCTTAATAAGGGTGAAACCCTTTAGGGGCCCCATACGTCAGGCGCTCCAGCGCCTGACGTATGGGGAAGGGTTTCACCCGCAGTACGCCCCGGTGGAAGCCGAGTTGACCAGCTTGGTGTACTTGCCCAGGACGCCGGTGGTGAACTTGCCCGGCAGCGGCTGCCAGCCGACCTTGCGGGCCTCGAGTTCCTCCGGGTCCACCAGCAGGTCGAAGCTGCGGGCGGCAATGTCCACCCGGATCCGGTCACCGTCGTGCACAAAGGCGATGGGGCCGCCGTCGACCGCTTCCGGTGCCACGTGGCCGATGCACAGCCCGGTGGTGCCGCCGGAGAACCGGCCGTCGGTGAGCAGCAGGACATCCTTGCCCAGCCCGGCACCCTTGATGGCTCCGGTGATCGCCAGCATTTCGCGCATGCCCGGTCCGCCCTTGGGGCCTTCGTAGCGGATGACGACGACGTCGCCGGCATGGATCTGCCCGGCGTCGAGCGCGTCGAGGGCGCCCTGCTCACGCTCGAACACGCGGGCGGTGCCTTCGAAGACGTCGGCGTCGAAGCCGGCGCTCTTGACCACGGCACCTTCCGGAGCCATGGAGCCGTGCAGGATGGTGATGCCGCCGGTCCTGTGGATCGGATTGTCCATCGCGCGCAGGACCTTGCCGTCGGGGTCCGGCGGGTTGATGGCCGCCAGGTTCTCCGCCACGGTCTTGCCGGTGACGGTGAGGCAGTCGCCGTGGATCAGGCCGGCGTCGAGCAGTGCCTTCATGATGACCGGAACGCCGCCGATCTTGTCGACGTCGTGCATCACGTAGCGGCCGAACGGCTTCAGGTCGCCCAGGTGCGGGATGCGGTCGCCGATGCGGTTGAAGTCTTCCAGCGTGAGGTCCACGTGCGCCTCGCGGGCAATGGCCAGCAGGTGCAGCACGGCGTTGGTGGAGCCGCCGAAGGCCATCGTGACCGCGATGGCGTTTTCGAAGGCCTTCTTCGTCATGATGTCGCGGGCGGTGATGCCCTTGCGGAGCAGGTTGACCACGGCTTCGCCGGATTTGCGGGCGAAATCGTCGCGGCGGCGGTCGGCGGAGGGCGGCGCGGCGGAGCCGGGAAGGGACATGCCCAGCGCCTCGCCGATGCAGGCCATGGTGTTGGCGGTGTACATGCCGCCGCAGGCGCCTTCGCCGGGGCAGATGGCCCGCTCGATGGTGTCCAGGTCCTTGAGGCTCATCTTGCCCGCGGCGCAGGCGCCGACGGCTTCGAAGGCGTCGATGAGCGTGACTTCGCGCTCCGTGCCGTCTTCCATCCTGGCGAAGCCGGGCATGATCGAACCGGCGTAGAGGAAGACGCTGGCGAGGTCCAGCCGTGCCGCGGCCATCAGCATGCCCGGCAGGGACTTGTCGCAGCCGGCCAGCAGGATGGAGCCGTCCAGGCGCTCGGCCATCATCACGGTTTCCACCGAATCGGCAATGACCTCGCGGGAGACGAGGGAGAAGTGCATGCCCTCGTGGCCCATGGAGATGCCGTCGGAAACGGAGATGGTGCCGAACTGCATGGGGAACCCACCGCCGGCGTGCACCCCTTCCTTGGCACCCTGGGCCAGCCGGTTCAGTGACAGGTTGCAGGGAGTGATCTCGTTCCAGGAACTGGCGACGCCGATCTGCGGCTTCGCGAAGTCGTCGTCTCCCATCCCTACGGCACGGAACATGCCGCGGGCAGGTGCCGCGTGGATGCCGTCAGTGACTACTCGACTGCGGGGCTTGATGTCCGGTGTGTTGTCTCCGCTCATGGGTAGATCGTAGGACTTAAGGCCAGTTGCTTCGCCCTTGTGACGGACAGAGGCACCGGTTGTTACGGCCTGTGAACAGCGGATGAAGTTCTGGGTCACGGCCGCAGCGGGCTTCCCCGATCGGGGGACAGTGTTCATAGACTGGGGGTATGACAACAGGATCCATGGGTCCGGACGCAGACACTGCGCCGGAGGCCCCCACCAGTGATCACCTGAAGCTGGTGCTGCGCCGCGTCTTCGAATCCCAGATTCCCAACTATGGGGACTACAACCTGGTGTTGGCCACGCCGGCACTCGACGGGGAAACCGGTTTCTATGTGCTTGGCTACCGCTGGCGTCCAGCCGAGGTGGTGTTCGCTCCGTTCGACGTCGACTCCCTCGCCGCGCTGGAAGCACCCACCTCGGTGAACACGACCAACCTCAGCCACACGGACGAGCTGGACACGGACGCCTACGAGGTGGGCACAAGCACCGGCCGCGTTTTCCAGTTCGCCGTCGAACCGCAGGCCGCGCTGCCGGCCACCGCAACAGAGAGCGAGCGCCTGCTGGAGCAGGCCGCGGACTGGGAGGATTTCTGCTCCTTCGTGGACTCCTACCTGGAACTGGCGTAACGCCCCAGGTCTTCTCCTAGCCCCAGGGGCCGGGGCGGACCAGGTTCAGCGGCTCCTGTCCTTCCGCCAGCCGGCGTACCTGCTTCCGCAGGAGCGCCTTGATCCGCGGCTCGAACGCCGCAGTGTTCCCGCCCCAGTGCGGGGTAATGATGGCCCCGGGCGCCTGCCGCAGGGGATGGTCCGCCGGCAGGGGTTCCGGATCGAAGACATCGAGAGCCGCGCGCAGCCTTCCGGATACCACTTCCTTGGTCAGGGCCCCGCTGTCCACGACGGCACCGCGGGCAACATTGACCACCAAGGCCCCGTCCGGCAGGGCGGCCAGGACGCGGGCGTCGATTAGGTGGCGGGTCTGCCCGTCCAGCGGCGTGATGACCACCAGGATCTCCGCCCGGGCCGCCAGATCGACCAGTTCGTCCGTCCCGTGCACGGCGCCGTCGTCGTCCGTCCGGGCCGTGCGGCCCACTCGGGTGAGTTCGACGTCGAAGGGGTTCAGGCGTGCGGCGATCTCACGGCCGATGCCGCCCGCCCCCACCAGGAGCACCCGCCGGTCGGCCAGGCCCGGGTACCGGACCGCCTCCCAGCGGCCCTCATGCTGGGCAGCCAATGCATCGTCGATGCCCCGCTGTGCGGTCAGGATCAGGGTCAGTGCCATCTCGGCAGTGGCTGCGGCATGGACCCCGGCGGCGCTGGCGATTGCGGTCTGCTCCCCCACGAGTTCGGGCAGCCCGTCGTAGCCCGTGGACTGCGCCTGCAGGAGCAGCAGGTGGGGTACCCGCTGCAGCGCTTCGCCATAGTCGGATCCGTTGGCGTAGGGCAGGACTACGGCGTCGATCTCCGGGTACTCCAGCCCCTCGGGCTCGTGGATCAGGTCCCACACGGCCGCGCGCATGCCCTCGGGCAGCGGCTGCAGGGCATCAAGCAGTTCGGGGGTAGGTACGGTCAGGGTCCGCACCGGGACGCTGCGGGGAGTCGAATCGGACATGCCAGACAGCGTAGCGGCTGGGACGGCGGACGGCAGGCCAGCAGCCGCTATCCCGGCTATGGACAGCGGCAGGCGCCCGCCGTAACGTGAAAAACGTGCCGTCCGCCGACCAAAGGATGCCGCCGTGCCTCGGAAATCACTTCTCTTCACAGCATTGGGGATCGGCTCCGCTGCGGCGGTCTGGGCGGCCCGAACGGTGGTGCGGATGCTGGACCGGCGTCCGCTCCGGCTGGCGGCGGGTCTGGACACTGCCGGACTGGCCGAACCCGATCTGCCGGTTACCCCGGTGCCGCGCGATGCCGTCACCACGGTGACCACCGGTGACCCCGCGTCGGACCTGCCCGACCGGACCTGGGTGGTGGACGAGGGAACCGGCTGGGACGGGAATCCGGGTGAACTGGTGGTCCTCCCCCACTCCCGGCAGCCGCCGGAAGGGGAGCCGCCGGAACGGGATAAACAGTGAGACGGGACACATATGCCGCCGGGATTTCGTTCTCCGGCGGAACTGCTGGTAATGTTTCATGTCGTTGCTGATGGCGGCTGCGGAAGAAAAACCGCCGGTATCCATCGCTTCGAATGCGCACCTCTAGCTCAATTGGCAGAGCAATTGACTCTTAATCAATGGGTTCCGGGTTCAAGTCCCGGGGGGTGCACCAACAACCCCGTCCGCTCAGGCTCAACGCCTGGCCGGGCGGGGTTTTTCGTTGTCCGGAGGCCGCCGCGGCAGGCGGTGCCGTTTCGCGCCGGGGCGCCGGACATGGTAGTGTTTCATGTCGTTGCGGAGAACGAACGGTGCCTCACGGCGCAGGTCTTCCGTCCAGCAAAGCACGCACCTCTAGCTCAATTGGCAGAGCAATTGACTCTTAATCAATGGGTTCCGGGTTCAAGTCCCGGGGGGTGCACCAACGAAAGACCCCGTCCGATCCGGCTGTTTGCCGGTCAGGGCGGGGTCTTTTGCTGTCTCCCCCGGGCTACGCAGCCTCAGCACGCCAGAGATACGGCGTTGTGGTGGACACTTTGCGGAAGCCTGAACGCTCCAGGATGGGACGGGAGTACTCCGTTGAATCGCTGTTGATCAGGGTCTTACCCGCGGCCAGGGCAGAACGGGCACGGGCTGCGGTGAGGGCACGGTAGATCCCCCGGCCCCGCCAGCCCTCCCGGGTTGCGCCGCCCCAGATACCGGCGAACTCCGTACCCTGCACCGGTTCCAGCCGTCCGGTGCTGATAATCGTTCCGCCGCTTTCCGCCACCCAGAGTTCCATCCCGTCACCGCGGGACAACCGGTGAAGGAGGGAGTCTGCCGTCGCCGGGGACACCGGATCTCCAAACACCTCATCCGCCATGGCACTCATCGCACGGACATCCTCCTCCTCCGTCACCCGCCGGAGGGCGACGCCGGCGGGCAGCTCGACGTCCACCGCGAGATCGGCGGCGCGCCCGATCATGATCGATTCGGGTTCCCCCGGCTCAAAGCCGTTCCGGACGAGGGCCCTGTGCAGGCCGGGCGCCCGGTCATGGCCCCGGGTCTTCCACTCCACCTGGTTGATCTCCGGATTGCTCCGGAAGTGCGCGAGTGCCGCGGCGACCCAGCCTGCAATGGTTCCGGCGTCCGCCCCGTCCAGATCGGCGTAGGTGATGAAGCCCCGGCCGCCGCCGAACGTCACCAGGCGCAGCGGTCCCAGCCGGTCGACGGCGGCTGCGCCCGGTGTTTCGGCGTCGGTGCGCAGCTGGGAGTCGTAGGCGGCAAGGAGATCCGTGGATGAGGGCATGGGACCACAGCCTACCGCCGGTGCGGGAACTCCCCTTAGTTTCCCTTGACGTTCACGATCTGGCGGAGCACATGCTTTACCGTGACCAGGTCCTTGGCGTCCGCCATTACGGCGTCAATGTCCTTGTACGCGGCGGGAATCTCATCAATGAAGGCCGGAGTGTCCCGGAACTCAATCCCCTTCATGGCCTTCCGCAGCTGCTTCTGGCTGAATGTCTTCCGCGCCTTGTTCCGTGAATACTCACGGCCCGCGCCGTGGGGCGCGGAGTTCAGCGACGGCGCGTAGCCCTTGCCTTCCACCACGTACGACGCCGTGCCCATGGATCCGGGAATCAGCCCGGGGCGCCCCGGTGAAGCGTCGATGGCGCCCTTGCGGGAAAGCCAGACGTCCCGGCCGTAGTGGTGCTCCACCTCGGTGTAGTTGTGGTGGCAGTTAATCCGCTCCCGCTCCTGCACCGGCTCACTGGTCCACGCGCTGAAACACCCGATGACGCGGTCCATCATTTCCTCGCGGTTGAGCAGGGCGAACTTCTGCGCCCACATCAGTTCCGCAATGTACCGGTCGAATTCCGCGGTCCCCTCCTGAAGATAGGCCAGGTCCCGGTCGGGCAGGTCGATGGAGCGCTTCCCACAGTAGTTCTGTGCCGCCCAGATATGCTGCTGTGCGATCTTGTTTCCGACGCCGCGCGAGCCCGAATGGAGGAACAGCCAGACGGCGTCCTCTTCGTCCAGGGAGACTTCGATGAAGTGGTTTCCCGAGCCCAGGGTGCCCAGCTGCAGCCGCCAGCCTTTGAGATAGGACGCGGGGTCAAAGCCGGCGGCAGCGGCGTCGTCGGCCAATTCCTCGACCCGCGGACGTGCCGACCGTGTGAGGCTGCGGTTGTTGTTCCCTGCCGAGAGCGGAATGGCGTGCTCTATCGCTTCACGGAGCACCCGCCGGTTTTTCCCGGCAATGTCCCCAGCCGAATGCTGGGTGCGGACGGCGATCATGCCGCAGCCGATATCGACGCCGACGGCCGCGGGGATGATGGCCCCCAGTGTGGGGATCACTGATCCGACAGCCGCCCCTTTCCCCAAATGGGCGTCCGGCATGGAGGCCAGATGCGGATAGATAAACGGCATCCGGGACGTTTTCTGATTCTGCTCCAGGGTTCCGTCATCAATGACGCTCGCGAAGTTGATGTACTTTCCGTTGACCTTCTGCTCCACTGCCGCCCTCCCCTACCTTGCCCACCTTTGACGCCGGCGGGCAGAACGGAAGAGGAGGCACATCCGGGTGGATGTGCCTCCTCTTTACATGTCCTACGTTTCGCGCTGCGGTCAGCGGCTGTCTGCCGTGGCTTCCGTAGCTTCCGTGGCTTCCGGCAGGATCACCAGCCCGCTTTCGGGCGGGACCGGGAGCCCGGGCACGTCGACTCCGACCTGCCACCGCGGGTTGCCCAGTTCGGTGATGACGTTCCGCAGCTGGCCGCGGAGCGCATCGGACAACAGTTCGCCACCCTCCAGCAGGGTGCGCTCAATGTTCTGGGCTTCGCGCAGGGCCTCTACACCCTGGGCGGTGATGGTCACCATATGGCTGCGCTTGTCGAGGTCATTGCGCACACGGCTGACATGGCCATGGGTCTCGAGGCGGGCCAGGGTCTTACCCATGGTCTGGGCCTGTACGCGCACCAGCTGCGCCAGGCGGGCCTGGGTCATCGGTCCCTGAGAATCCAGAACGCCCAGGGCGATAACACCCGCATGGGTCAGTCCAATGCTGACGAGCCGCTCGTTCCAGGCATGCTCTACCAGGCGGGCTGCTGTCGACAGCAGACGACCGGTGGGCCAACGCTCCATATCCGGCATAAAATAAAACTCTTCCTCTCGGCGACGGATCCGTCCGCACCAATCAGCTGGGGAAAGGTGCTGTGCAGAAATTGCAGGGCAACAGTCAGTTTGCTGATTATGGACCGATCCACAGTCTAGGATAGCCACCGCGCGTTGGAATGTCGCCTTACGACACCCCACCGGCGAAATCGATACCAAGGAGACACCTCATGCCACGCCTCAGCCCGGACGAAACCGCCCCGGAATTCGCTCTCCCTGCCGCCGACGGCACCACCGTTTCCCTGGCGGACCTGCGCGGCAGCAGCACCATTGTGTATTTCTATCCGGCCGCGGCCACTCCCGGCTGCACCAAGGAGGCCTGCGACTTCCGTGACAACCTGAACAGCCTCAAAGGCGCCGG
The DNA here is from genome assembly GCF_030142045.1 of Arthrobacter sp. zg-Y919. Taxonomy (NCBI): domain Bacteria; kingdom Bacillati; phylum Actinomycetota; class Actinomycetes; order Micrococcales; family Micrococcaceae; genus Arthrobacter; species Arthrobacter sp. zg-Y919. The sequence goes on from NZ_CP126242.1 coordinate 2,025,389, forward strand.
TTACACCGTCCTGGGCATCTCCCCCGACCCGGTCGGGAAGCTGGAAAAGTTTGCAGCATCCGAGGACCTGAACTTTCCGCTGCTCTCCGACGCCGACCACGCTGTGGCCGAAGCCTATGGCGCTTGGGGCGAGAAGAAGAACTACGGCCGCACCTATGAGGGGCTGATCCGGTCCACCGTGGTGGTGGATCCCGAAGGCAAGGTCGCTCTGGCCCAGTACAACGTCAAAGCCACCGGCCACGTTGCCAAGCTCCGGCGCGATCTGGGGCTCGACTAACCTCGGGTAGACTAAAACCGGTTTCCCGGCGGCGCGTAACGCCTGCAGGGAAAATCGGCGCGAGTGGCGGAATTGGTAGACGCGCTGGATTTAGGTTCCAGTGTCTTCGGACGTGTGGGTTCAAGTCCCTCCTCGCGCACTAAACATCAAAGCCCCGGTCTTCGGACCGGGGCTTTTTGTATGTCCGGGTAAACTCCTCCGGCCGGACGTGACCGAATCGTGACCACGCCGACGGTGATGAATGTCACGTAACAGAAACACTTCCCCATTAGGCTCTGTCCATACGTTTGTGTCCGAGGACACAAGCGGGCCGGCTTTCCGGCCGCAGGCACCACTCGCTTAGCGTTCATCCGCCCATGAGGAGTACCCAAAACATGTTCCCAGCAGACAGCGTCCGGAAAGGCCGGTCCGCGAAGAAGCGCGCGTCCACCCTTACCGCCGGCCTTGCCCTGAGCGCCCTCGTGCTCTCGGGCTGCGCCCAAAGCAACCGCGAAGAAGGCGACGCCGGTGCTTCCGGTGACGTAGACGGCACCTTCGTCTTCGCAGCCTCGTCCGATCCCAAGTCCCTCGATCCGGCCTTCGCCTCCGACGGCGAATCCTTCCGCGTCAGCCGCCAGATATTCGAAGGCCTTGTCGGCGTCGAACCCGGCACCGCGGACCCGGCACCGCTGCTGGCCAAGTCCTGGGAAGCCTCCGACGACGGCATGACCTACACCTTCGATCTCGAGGAAGGCGTCAAGTTCCACGACGGCACCGACTTCAACGCCGAAGCGGTCTGCGCGAACTTTGACCGCTGGTACAACTTCACCGGCATCCAGCAGGCCGAAAGCCAGGCTTACTACTACGGCATGCTGTTCAAGGGCTTCTCCGACTCCCCTGACACCGCGACCTACAAGTCCTGCGAAGCCTCCTCGGACTCCGAAGCCGTGGTGAGCCTGAACAAGCCCTTCGCCGGTTTCGTTGCCGCCCTCTCCCTGCCCGCGTTCAGCATGCAGAGCCCGGCGGCCCTGGAGGAGTTCGGTGCCAACAACTCGTCCGGAACGGCCGAGGCTCCTGAGTTGACCGAATACGCCAAGGCCCACCCCACCGGCACCGGCCCCTACAAGTTCGACGGGTGGGACGTGGGCAACCAGCTCACCCTGTCCCTGAACGAGGATTACTGGGGCGGCGGCGAACCCCAGGTCACCGACATCATCTTCCGCGTGATCGACGATCCGCAGGCCCGCCGCCAGTCGCTGGAGTCCGGCGACATCGACGGCTACGACCTCGTGGCCCCCGCCGACACTGAGTCACTGGCCGCCGCCGGTTTCAACGTGGTCCCGCGCGATCCCTTCACCATCCTGTACTTGGGCATGAACCAGCAGGTGCCCGAACTGGCCGACCCCAAGGTCCGCCAGGCAATCTCGCACGCCATCGACAAGGAAGCACTGGTCAGCCAGACGCTTCCCGAGGGCACCAAGGTCGCCACCCAGTTCATCCCCGACGTGGTCAACGGCTACAACGAAGACGTCACCACGTACGAGTACGACCCCGAGAAGGCCAAGTCCCTGCTCGCCGAAGCCGGCTACCCGGACGGTTTCAGCGTGGACTTCAACTACCCGACCGGCGTCTCCCGGCCGTACATGCCCACCCCTGAGCAGGTCTTCACCAACCTGAGCGCCCAGCTGGCCGAAGTTGGCATCACCGTCAACCCGCAGCCCGACAAGTGGTCCCCGGACTACCTGGACCGCGTGCAGGCCGGCTCCGACCACGGTCTGCACCTTTTGGGCTGGACCGGCGACTACAACGACACGGACAACTTCGTGGGTGTGTTCTTCGGTCAGGAGAAGCCGGAGTTCGGCTTCAACAACCCGGACATCTTCGCTGCCCTGGAAGAGGCACGCCAGGTGTCCACCCTCGAGGAGCAGACACCGCTCTACGAGCAGATCAATGAAGACATTGCCGAGTTCGCACCGGCCGTCCCGCTGGCCCACCCGGCGCCGTCGCTCGCGTTCTCCGAGCGGGTCGAGTCCTACCCGGCCAGCCCGGTGAACGACGAGGTCTTCAGCGACATCAAGCTCAAAAAGTAACACCTTAGAGGAGGCCGGGGACCCGCGGGTCCCCGGCCTCCTCCGCGCCTCGTCTTTTCCTCCCAGATCCTCCAGCCCCACAGCTGGGAAAGGACACTCGTGCTACGAGTCATCGGCAAACGCCTTCTTATGCTGATCCCCACCCTGATCGGCCTTTCGATCCTGCTGTTCCTCTGGGTGCGCAACCTGCCCGGAGGTCCGGCCACTGCCCTGCTGGGCGACAAGGCCTCCCCCGAAGCCATTGCCAACATCAATAAGGCCTACGGGTTCGACCGCCCGCTGATCGAGCAGTACTTCACCTATGTCGGCAAGCTCCTGCAGGGCGACTTCGGAACGTCCATCGTCACCGGACGCCCCGTGCTGGAGGAATTCGCCACCCGCTTCCCCGCCACGGTGGAACTGGCTGTCGTCGCCCTCATCTTCGCCATCGGCATCGGCATTCCGCTGGGCTACCTGGCGGCCAGCCACTACGGGCGTTTCTGGGACCACTCCTCCGTGGTCCTGTCCCTGATCGGCATTACTGTCCCCGTGTTTTTCCTCGCCTTCATCCTCAAGTGGGTGCTGGCCATCCAGTTGGGTTGGTTCCCCACCGACGGACGCCAGGATCCACGTATCGACGCCACGCACGTGACCGATTTCTATGTACTGGACGGTCTGCTCACCCGGGAATGGGACGCGTCCTGGGACGCCATCCTGCACCTGGTGCTTCCGGCCATCGCACTGGGCACCATTCCCCTGGCGATCATCGTGCGCATCACGCGGGCGTCGGTCCTGGAAGTCCAAGGTGCGGACTACGTGCGCACCGCCCGCGCCAAGGGCCTGATGGAGAAAACCATCCGCGGCCGCTTTGTGCTGCGCAACGCCATGCTGCCGGTGACCACCACCATCGGCCTGCAGACCGGGCTGCTGATCTCCGGCGCCGTTCTGACGGAAACGGTGTTTGCCTTCAGCGGTATCGGCAGGTTCCTGAGGGATGCAATCTTCGCCCTCGACTATCCCGTCCTGCAGGGATTCATCGTGTTCATCGCCGTGGCGTATTCACTGATCAACCTGCTGGTTGATGTGTCCTACGGCTTCATCGATCCAAGGGTGCGTGTCCAGTGAGTACTACTCTGCCTCCCGCTGCCGGCGGGTCCGTCCTTCCGGAAGGCGCACCGACGGCCAAGCCCGCCACCGGCAGCGGCATGTGGAAAGACGCGTTCCGCCGCCTGCGCCGCAACCCGGCTGCCGTCACCGGCGCCGTCATCGTTGGCCTGTTCATCCTGGTCGCCATCCTGGCTCCGCTGCTGGCGCCCTACGGCGGCAATGACCTGCCGGGCCGCACGGATATCACCCCCACCCGCATTCCGGGGCCGGGAGACCTGGACGGCTACCCCCTGGGCCTGGACCGTTTCGGCGGCGATGTCCTCTCCAAGCTCATCTGGGGCGCCCGCGCGTCGCTGATCATCGGCGTGGTCTCCACGGCGCTTGGCCTTGCGGGCGGGGTGCTGCTCGGTGTGATCGCAGGCGGCCTCGGCGGCTGGGTGGACAGCGTGATCATGCGCTTCGTCGACATCCTGCTCTCCGTGCCGAACCTGCTGCTGGCAGTAAGTATCGCCGCCCTCCTGGGACAGAGTTCGCTGGCAATCATGATTGCCATCGGCGTCTCGCAGGTGCCCATCTTTGCCCGGCTGCTGCGCTCGTCGATGATCTCCCAGCGCAGCGCCGACTACATTTTGTCGGCGCAGACGCTGGGGCTGAGCCGGCGCACCATCACCATGAGCCACCTGCTGCCGAACAGCATGGGACCGGTGATCGTGCAGGCGACCCTGACTCTGGCAACAGCGGTCATCGACGCCGCGGCGCTGTCCTTCCTGGGCCTCGGCGGCGGCCTGCCGCAGACCGCCGAATGGGGCCGGATGCTTACCTACGCGCAGGCCGAACTGGCCGTGGCTCCGCAGCTGGCCTTCCTCCCGGGTATCTGCATTGCAGTCACCGCACTTGGTTTCACGCTGCTGGGCGAGTCCCTCCGCGAGGCGCTGGACCCCAAGACCCGGAGAAAATAGCCACTTGGAACGTGGCCCCCGGAACCAGGTGTCCCGCATCAAGACAGCATTAGAACAGCATCAAGCGAACGGAAGGGCCCTCCCACCGGGAGGGCCCTTCCGTTTGTCCGCTGTCCGCTGTCCTCAGGCGCCCTGACCGGCCCCGGCTCCTGCCACCGCGTCAAGCGAGGCGAGATACCCGGCATTGCCGTGCAGCGCCGGCAGGTACCGTTCCAGCTCCTCCGCGGAGACATTCTCCGCAAGCAGGACCAGGAGCCCTGCGAGCGCGGCGTTCACCTTGCCCGCCGCATGCAGCGTCAGGGCCTCGAAGGCGCCGAGGGACACCGAGCCGGGAAAGGCCTGCCGGGCACGGGCAAAAACCACCAGCGATTCCTCCGTGCGGCCAAGGATCCTTAAGGTGCTGCCGTACTGCAGGTAGCAGCGGCGCAGCACATCGCCTTCCAGGCCCCGGGCCAGGGCCCGCTCATAGAATCCCGCCGCCGTCGACTCTTCACCGGCGGTGTCATAGGCACCGCCGACTTCATACAGGACCCGGGCGTTGCCCGGATACCGGCGGTGGACGCCGAGCAGCGCCGCAATGGTTGGCGCCATGTCCTCACGGTTCCGGGCTGAAAGCAGCGCCTCCAGCTCGGCCTCCAGTTCCCTCCCGGCGGTATCCGGTGTTTGCTCCACTGCTAGGAAGCCAGCTCGTCGTCGACGGTCAGTCCGCCGTCAATGTTCAGCTCATTGCCGGGTATCGAGGCCAGGAGCTTCCGGGTGTAGGGATGGCGGGGATTGGAGAAGACTTCCTCGGAGCTCGCCGCTTCCACCAGTTCGCCGTCCTTCATCACGCACACGTAGTCGGAGATGAGGCGGACAACCGCCAGGTCGTGGGAGATGAAGAGGTAGCTGAGGCCGAACTCGCGCTGCAGGTCCCCCAGCAGCTGCAGGATCTGGGCCTGCACCAGGACGTCCAGTGCCGAGACCGGTTCATCACAGACGATCAGCTCCGGCTGCAGTGCCAGGGCGCGCGCAATCGCCACGCGCTGCCGCTGCCCGCCGGAAAGCTCGGCCGGATAGCGGTGCAGCATCTCCTTGGGCAGCGCCACCTGGTCCATCAGTTCCAGCACGCGCCGGTGGCGCTCGGCCTTATCCCCGCGGCGGTAGGTCTTGAGCGGCTCTTCCAGGATGCGTTCGATGGTGTACATCGGGTCCAGCGAGGAATAGGGGTCCTGGAAAATCGGCTGCACCCGCTGGCGGAAGCTCCGCAGCTGGGCCTTGTCCAGGGTGCCGACATCCATGCCGTCGAAGGTCATGGTTCCGCTGGTGGGTTCAATCAGTTTCAACAGCATCCGCGCGGTCGTGGTCTTGCCCGACCCCGACTCCCCCACAATGGCCACGGTGCGTCCGCGCGGGATGTCCAGCGTGACGTTCTTCGCGGCGTAGAAATCGTCGGCACGGCCGCGGATCTTGAAAACCTTGGTCAGGTCACGGAATTCCACGATGTTGTCCGGCGCGGTTTCGGTCCCGGCGGGGGCGGCATCGCGGTCGCCCGCTGCGGACGGCGCCGCTGCTGTCCCGCTCTTCGGTGCGGCATGCCCGGCAAAGGCACCGGGGCTCAGCCGCACCGCAGCGACGCTGGGCGCTGCGCGGACCAGGGCCTGGGTGTACGGGTGCTGCGGATCCTCCAGGAGTTGCCGGGCTGGGCCCGTTTCGACGACCTCGCCGCGGTGCATCACCACGAGTTCGGAGGCACGTTCGGCCGCCAGCCCCAGGTCATGGGTGATCAGCAGGACGGATGAGCCCAGTTCCTCGGTCATCCGGTCGATCTGGTCCAGGATGGTCCGCTGGACCGTGACGTCCAGGGCGCTGGTGGGTTCGTCCGCGATCAGCAGGCGGGGACGGCAGGCCAGGCCGATGGCAATCAGGGCCCGCTGGCGCATGCCGCCGGAGAATTCATGGGGGTACTGCTTGGCCCGCTCCGCGGCGTTGGGCAGACCGGCAGCGGTCAGGACCTCCACGACCTTCCGGTCCACGTCCTTCGACGTCGCCATGCCGTGCACCAGCAGGGTTTCGGCAACCTGGGTCCCGATCTTCGTCACGGGATTGAGGTTGGACATCGGGTCCTGCGGCACCAGTCCAATGGACCGTCCACGGATGGCCCGCATCTTCGACTCGGGAAGGCCTACCAGCTCCTGCCCATCAAAGCGGATGCTGCCCGAAGCCACGGTGCCGTTGCCCGGCAGCAGGCCGATGACGGCCATGGCGGTAGTGGATTTACCGGAGCCGGACTCCCCGACGATGGCCAGGGTCTTCCCTGCCGGGAGGGAAAAACCGGCGTTGCGCACGGCAGCAACTTCTCCGTCCATGGTCCGGAAGTTAACGGCGAGGTTGCTCACCTCGAGCAGGGGCGAAGCAGTGGTCAAATCAGTCATTTCCCCATCCTGCCCCACTCACGCCCCTTGTGACGCGTGTCTCACAGCTGTTTACCGGTTTTTAATCATTTAGAATGGAAAATCATCGATTTATGAGGGATGGAGCGTCCCGGAGGAGTATTCACCGTGGCGAATGCCGGCACTGCAAAACCCGGAACCGGCAGTTCTGCCCTGTCCCGCCGCACACTTATCGGCGCCGCAGCGGCGGCTTTTATGCTTGCCGGCTGCAAGGCAGCGGCAGATGAAACCCCGACCCCGGCGCCCAGCCCGACCGCAACCGGACCGGCCGGCCCGAACGGGCGGTTCACCATGGCCACCGCCGCCAATCCGGTAACCCTGGACCCCGCGCTGGCCGTCGACACTGAGTCCTTCCGGGTGACCCGGCAGGTCTTTGAAGGCCTCGTCGGCGTCGATCCCCTGACCTCCGCCCCGACACCGCTGCTGGCGAAGAGCTGGACGAAGTCGGAGGACCGCAGGACGTACACCTTTGAACTGCGCCGCGATGTCACGTTCCACGACGGTGAACCCTTCAACGCGGAGGCCGTCCGCCGGAACTTCGAACGCTGGTTCAACCTGCCCGAATCCGCGCGCAGCGATTCCCTCATGTACCGGTCGGTCTTCCGCGGGTTCTCGGATACCCCCCAGACCGCGGTCTACAAGGAATGCACGGCGGTCGATGAATACACGGTACGGGTGCAGCTGACGGAGCCGCTGGACAGCTTCATCCCCGCACTCGCCGCCCCGGCCTTCGGCATGTCCTCGCCGAAGGCCCTGGCTGACGGCAGCGCCGACGACCTCACCCAGGAACGCAACGGGCGGAGGGTTTCCGCCTACGGCGTGCAGCCTGTCGGCACCGGCCCGTTCCGCTTCGTCGGCTGGGACGGCGACACCGTCGAGCTGGCTGCCTACCCGGAGTACTGGGGCGAACCAGGCCAGATCGGCACCGTGGTCTTCAAGACGATTTCCAGCCCTGAGGGCCGGCTGCGGGCGCTGAAGAAGGAACAGGTGGACGGCTACGACCTGGTGACCGTCAACGACGTCGGCGACCTGGCGCGCAACGGCCAGCAGATCCAGCAGCGTGACCCCTACTCCATCCTCTACCTGGGCATCAACTCGAATTTCCCCGGCCTGGACAACGTCCTGATGCGCCGGGCCGTAGCCCACGCCATCGACAAGCCCGCGGTTCTGGACGGCCTGTTCCTCAACGGCACCAAGCCGGCCAACCAGTTCCTCCCAGAAAAGCTGGGGCTGACCTCCGACTCCGCCACAGGTTACGGGTATGACACCGACAAGGCCCGGGAACTGCTCCTGGAAGCCGGCTACGACGGCCGGGAGCTCCCCTTCTACTACCCCCGCCACGTCACCCGCACGTACCTGCCCACACCGGAGAAGGTCTACGCCAGGCTGAGCAGCCAGCTCACCGCAGCGGGGTTCAACATCCGTCCGGTCCCGGTGGACTGGTCGGAGGGGTACCTCGAAAGGGTGCAGGGCAAGGAGGACCGGGCGTTCCACCTGCTGGGACTTGCGGGCACCTACGAAGCCGGGGACAACTTCGTCGGAACACTTTTTGGCCGCTATACCGAGGAATTCGCTTTCAACGACCCCGAGGTATTCCTCGGTGTCGACAAGGCACGGGCCTTCCCGGAAGGCCAGGAACAAACCGATGCCTACCACGCGATCACCGACCGCATTTCGGAACGCGTGCCGGCGGTCCCGCTCGCCTTCCCGATCTCCGCCCTCGCCCTCTCCCCCCGTGTTTCCTCCTATCCCACCAGCCCGGTCCTGCACGAAATCTTCAACCGGATTACGCTCACGGAACGCTGAGTCCGCGCGGCACCCCTCCACCGCAATAGGCGCACCCTCTCCCGCTGACGGATTACCTGCGGCAATAATTTTAGGAAGGCACCTGATCGGGATACGCTTCTATGGCTAGCGCCCACGCGACTGGAGAAGATGTTGACTGCTAATAGCCCGGCGGATAATTCCGCAACGAAAACTGATGTACTGCTGATCGGCGGCGGCATCATGAGCGCAACCCTTGGGGCGTTCCTGAAGCAGCTTCAGCCGGATTGGGACATTTCCCTCTACGAGCGCCTCGACCGCGCAGGCCTGGAGAGTTCCGACCCCTGGAACAACGCCGGAACCGGCCACGCCGCCCTCTGCGAACTGAACTACAGCCCGGCCGCGGCCGACGGATCGGTTGACCCGGCCAAGGCAGTGGGTATCAACGAGCAGTTCCAGGTTTCCCGTCAGTTCTGGGCGCACCTCGTCTCCGCAGGCCACATCTCCAACACCTTCATCAATCCGCTGCCGCACATGAGCTTTGTCTGGGGTGACGCACACTCCGAGTACCTGCGCCGCCGCTACGAGTCCCTGAGCGCACAGCCCCTGTTCAAGACCATGGAGTTCTCCGAGGACCCGGCCAAGCTGGCGGAATGGGCTCCCCTGATCATGGAAGGGCGCGACCCGTCACAGCGCGTCGCCGCCTCACGCGTCGCCGGCGGCACCGACGTCGACTTCGGTGCGCTTACCCGTGAACTGACGAACTACCTCGGCGCCAACGGCGTGAACATGCACTTCGGCCACGAGGTCGGCAACGTGTCGCGTTCCTCCACCGGCGGCTGGGACGTCAAGGTCAAGGACCGCGCCAGCGGCACCACCAGCACCGTCTCCGCCCGCTTCGTCTTCATTGGCGGCGGCGGCGGAGCCCTGCACCTGCTCCAGGCCTCCGGCATTCCCGAGGGCAAGGGCTTCGGCGGCTTCCCGGTATCCGGCCAGTTCCTGCGCTCCACGGACGAATCCATCATCTCCCGCCACAACGCCAAGGTGTACGGACAGGCCTCGGTGGGTGCGCCGCCCATGTCTGTGCCGCATTTGGACACGCGCTTCGTCAACGGCCAGCGGTCACTGCTGTTCGGGCCGTACGGCGGTTTCTCCCCGAAGTTCCTGAAAACCGGTTCATACCTGGACCTTCCGCTTTCGGTCCGCCCGTCCAACCTCGTCCCCATGCTGGGCGTGGCCAAGGACAACATGAGCCTGGTCAAGTACCTCGTCACCGAGGTGATGAAGACTCGCGAGGGCAAGACGCAGGCGCTGCAGGAATTCATGCCGTCCGCACAGACCGAAGGCTGGGACCTCATCACTGCGGGCCAGCGCGTGCAGGTGATCAAGAAGGATCCGAAGAAGGGCGGCGTGCTGCAGTTCGGCACCGAACTCATCACCGCCGCCGACGGGTCCATCGGCGCCCTGCTCGGTGCTTCCCCCGGTGCCTCCACGGCGCCGCCCATCATGATCAACCTCCTCAAGCGTGCCTTCCCCCGCCAGTTCGATGGCTGGGAGCCGAAGATCAAGGAAATGATCCCGGGCTACGGGGTCAAGCTCAACGAAAACGAGCACCTCGCCGAAGAGATCGAAACCGACACCAATAAGGTCCTGGGGCTCTCCTAGCCCCGGCCGCGCCCGCGGCGCAGCCCTTCCCTCCCGGGTGGGGCTGCGCCGCGAAGCGTTTCCCGGCCCCGGAACGTCGGCGCCGTCCAACTCCAGTTCGCCCTTCCTAAGGCAGGATCATGGACCGATTGGCCAGGCTGTCCCTTTCCAACCGGGCGCTCATTGCCCTGATCACGGTGTTCGTGGCCGTTTTCGGGGTCATCTCGATGGGCTCGCTGAAGCAGGAACTGATCCCGTCGCTGGAGTTTCCCCAGATCAGCGTGATCACGGCCCTGCCGGGGGCTTCCCCGGAGGTGGTGGACGCCCAGGTCAGCGAACCGCTCGAAGGCGCCCTGACCGCTGTGGAAGAGCTCGAGGAATCCACCGCCACGTCCCGTTCCGGCATTTCCACCATCAGCCTCACCTTCGCCTACGGCACGGACCTGGACCGGGCGCGCGGGCAGGTGGACCGGGCCATTTCCAACGCCCGCCAGCTGCTTCCCGAGGACGCCAATCCCCAGTCCCTGGCCGGAAGCATCAGCGATTTCCCGATCGTCTACCTTGCGGTGTCCTCGGATGAACCACTGGCGGAGCTCAACGCGGACCTGCAGCGCCTGACCGTTCCCCGCCTGCAGAAGATCGAGGGGGTCCGCACGGCCGAAGTCACCGGCGGTGCAACCCGGCACGTCGCCATCCTGCCCGACAACGCGGCCCTTGCCGCTTCCGGGGTCACCCCCGCGGCCATCGTCGACGCCCTTGAGAACAGCGGAGACCTGCTGCCGGCCGGCACGGTCCAGGAAGACGGCCGCACCCTGTCGATCCAGGTGGGCGCACCCCTGGACAGTCTCGAAAAGATATCGGGCCTGCCGGTCGAATCCAGCTCCCCTACGGCGGACAGCACCCCGGTGACCATCGGCGACGTGGCATCGGTGGACATCACCGAGGACGAGTCCAGTTCCATCACCCGCACCAACGGTGAAGCCACCCTGGCAGTGTCGATCACCAAGACCCCGGCCGGGGACACTGTGGGCATCTCGCACCAGGTCATGGACCTGCTGCCGTCGCTTCAGGATGAGCTGGGCGGAGGCGCGGTCTTCACCGTCATTTTCGATCAGGCCCCCTTCATTGAAAAGTCCATTTCGGACCTCACCACCGAAGGGCTGCTCGGCCTCGGCTTCGCTGTCCTGGTGATCCTGGTCTTCCTGCTCTCCCTCCGCTCCACGCTCGTCACCGCGGTTTCCATCCCGCTTTCGCTGCTGGTGACCTTCATCGGGCTGCTGGCGTTCGGGTACTCCCTGAACATCCTGACCCTCGGGGCCCTGACCATCGCCATCGGCCGGGTGGTGGATGACTCGATTGTGGTGATCGAGAACATCAAGCGGCATCTGGGGTACGGCGAGGACAAAACCGCCGCCATCCTCACGGCCGTCCGTGAGGTCGCCGGTGCGGTCACGGCCTCCACCCTCACCACAGTGGCCGTGTTCGCTCCCATCGCCTTTGTCGGAGGGCTGGCCGGAGAGCTGTTCCGGCCGTTCGCGGTGACCACTTCCCTGGCGCTCCTCGCCTCGCTCCTGGTCTCCCTGACCATCGTGCCGGTACTCGCCTACTGGTTCCTGAAGTCGTCCCCGCCGGTTGCCGATCCGGCCGCCTACCGGGCCCAGGCTGAGGAACGCGAGTCGCGGACCATCCTGCAGCGCGGCTACCTGCCGATCCTGCGCACCACCCAGCGCCACCCGGTGTTCACGGTTGGCGCCGGCGTGGTCATCCTGGCGGCTACGGCTGCCATGACTCCGCTGCTGCCGACCAACCTCCTGGGCGACACCGGCCAGAACACCTTCAGCGTGCGGCAGGAGCTGCCCGCCGGAAGCTCGCTGGAACGCACATCGGAGGCGGCCGGAGAGGTCGAGGAGATCCTGGGCGGCATCGAGGGCGTTAAGGATGTCCAGGTCACCATGGGCACTTCCACCTCCGGCCTGGCGGCCTTCACTGCAGGCGGTTCCTCGGTGGCCAACTTCACCGTGATCACCGAGGAAGGAGTGGATCAGGAGGCCCTGCGGGAAGACGTGCGGTCCGCACTCGATGAGGCCGACGACGCCGGCGAGGTCACGCTGGGCAGCACCGGCGGCGGTTTCGGAACCTCCAACACCGTCGAAATCTCGCTGTCCGCCGGTGACCCCGCGGAACTGCAGCCGGCCAGTGACGCCGTCGTCGACGCCATGTCCGATCTGCCCGGGGTCGCCCAGGCCAGCTCCAACCTCTCCGCCTCCCAGCCCCAGGTCCAGGTCACCATCGACCGCGCCAAGGCGGTGGCTGCGGGCCTGAACGAGCAGCAGATTGCCGGCCTGGTGGCCTCCACCATCAGCCCCCTGCCCGCCGGAACGGTCCGGCTGGGCACCGACGACCTGCCGGTGCTCATCGGTGAAGGAACCCCGGTCACCTCGCTGGAACAGCTCAACGGCATTTCCGTGCCGGCCGGGAGCGGGACCGTGCCGCTGAGTGCGCTGGCAACCATCGAGGAGGTGGAGGTGCCGACGTCGGTCTCCTCCTCCGGCGGCGAACGCACCGCCGTCGTCTCCGTCTCCCCCGACGGAGATAATCTGGGCGGCACCATTACCGAGGTCCAGGCCAGGCTGGGCGACGTTGACCTGCCGGCCAGCGTCACCGCCGAGCTCAGCGGCGCCGCGACACAGCAGAACGAGTCCTTCACGCAGCTGGGATTGGCCCTGTTGATAGCCATCGCGATTGTCTACGTGATCATGGTGGCCACCTTCAAGTCCCTGCTGCAGCCCCTGATCCTGCTGGTCTCCATCCCGTTCGCGGCTACGGGAGCCATCCTGCTGCTGCTGATCACCGGTGTGCCCCTGGGGCTGGCGTCACTGGTCGGCATGCTGATGCTGGTGGGCATTGTGGTGACGAACGCCATTGTCCTGATGGACCTGATCAACCAGTACCGGCAGCCGCGGGGGGACGAGCCGGCCATGAACGTGGAGGACGCCGTCTTCCGCGGTTCCCGGCAGCGGCTGCGTCCCATCCTCATGACCGCCCTGGCCACCGTTTTCGCCCTGACCCCGATGGCCCTGGGCGTGACCGGTGAGGGCAGCTTTATCTCGCGCCCGCTGGCCATCGTGGTGATCGGCGGCCTGATCTCCTCCACCGCCCTGACCCTGATCCTGGTGCCGGTGCTCTACCGCCTGCTGGAGGGTTCCCGCGAGAAGCGCCGGCAGCGGAAGCAGGACACCGGGGCAACCGCCGCAGCCCGGGTAAAGACCGGCGTCTAGCCGGACGGCCCCTTCCGGGAGGCTGTGCCGGGAATGAACCTCCGCCGCCGGCGGTTAGGGAAGGTATATGCATTTGCATATACTTGAAGAAACTTCCAACCCCCCTCCGGAGGCCAGCATGCAGATCGGTGTCTTCAGCGTCAGCGATATCACCCGGGATCCCGTCACCGGGCTCGTCCCCACCGAGGCTGAGCGGATCAAGGCCGCGGTGGCCATTGCCCGCAAGGTCGAAGAGATCGGCATGGACGTCTATGCCACCGGCGAGCACCACAACCCGCCCTTCTATGCCAGCTCCCCCACCACGCTGCTGGGCTACATTGCCGCCCAGACCGAGCGCATCATCCTCTCCACCACCACCACGCTGATCACGACCAATGATCCGGTCAAGATCGCCGAGGACTTCGCCATGCTCCAGCACCTGGCGGACGGCCGCGTGGACCTGGTCCTGGGCCGGGGCAACACTGCACCGGTGTATCCCTGGTTCGGCAAGGATCCGCAGGACTCGGTGGAACTGACCGTGGAGAACTACAACCTGCTCCGCCAGCTCTGGGACAAGGACACCGTGAACTGGGAGGGCAAGTTCCGCACTCCCCTGCGCAACTTCACGGCTACGCCGCGGCCGCTCGACGGCGTCGCCCCGTTCGTCTGGCATGGCTCCATCCGTACGCCGCAGGTCGCCGAGATCGCCGCCTACTTCGGCGACGGGTTCTTCGCCAACAACATCTTCTGGCCGAAGGAGCACTACATGCAGCTCATCGGCCTGTACCGCGAGCGTTACGAGCACTACGGGCACGGCCGCGCGGACCAGGCCATAGTGGGCCTGGGCGGCCAGTTCTTTATGCGGAAAAACTCCCAGGACGCCGTCAACGAGTTCCGCCCGTACTTCGACAATGCGCCCGTCTACGGACACGGTCCGTCCATGGAGGACTTCACGGCGCAGACTCCGCTGACCGTGGGAAGCCCGCAGGAAGTGCTGGAGAAGACCCTGAGTTTCCAGGAGTACTTCGGTGACTACCAGCGCCAGCTTTTCCTTATCGACCACGCCGGGCTGCCGCTCAAGACCGTCCTCGAGCAGCTGGACCTCTTCGGCGAATACGTGCTGCCCGAGCTTCGGAAGGAATTCGATTCGCGCCGCCCGCAGGACGTTCCGGAGGGTCCCACCCATGCAGCGCGCGTCGCCGCCCGCGCTGCGGCGGCCGGCACGGCGTCGGCCTCCGCTGCGGTTCAGTAGGCTGGAACGATGCACCCCACAGACGACGTCACCGCGAAACAGGCCGCCGAAACATGGGAGTCGCTGTTCCGCGTCCAGGTGGGCGTGATGCGGCGCCTGCAGCGGGACCCGGAATTCCGGGAACTCACCATGCGGGAGTACGACGTCCTGTTTAACCTGACCCGTTGCCCCGGGGGCTGGACCCGGCTGAACGAGCTCAATGAACATCTGCTCATCAGCCAGCCCAGCCTGAGCCGGATGGTGGACCGGCTCCAGGCCCGGGGACTGGTGCAGCGCCGCCCGGCCGAGCAGGACCAGCGCGGCGTGGAACTCTCGCTCACCGATGAGGGACGGGCCGTCCAGCGCCGCCTGGGCCGTATCCACGTACGCGGCATCCAGAAACTGCTGGCACCGGCCCTGGACAGTGCGGAACTGGCGCAGCTGAAGGAACTTACGGACAAGGTCCTGGCGAGCCTGGCGGACCCGAGCGGGGACTAGGCAGCCGCCTCCGTCAGCGGTGGGTCGGCAAACGCGAGCCTGGGCACCAGCAGCAGGACAGCCGCCGCGATAAACGCCGTCACGGAACACACGGCCCAGACCGTCAGGTAACCCTGCAGCGGGGCCACCGTCCCGGCGTCCGCGGCTCCGCCCGAGAGCGCGTCAGCTGCCGCGCCGGCCAGCGCGATCCCGAAGACCGCCGAGGCGAAGGACCCGCCGATGGTCTTGGTGGTGTTGGTCAGCCCGGTCGCCATGCCGGTCCGGTTCAAAGGCGCCGCGGCGGCAGCAGCCGAGGGAAGCGCGGCCACCAGCGCCCCGGAACCGAGCCCGGCCACCACCATGTTCACCAGGGCCTGCGGCAGCGTGTCGTGGAAGGGCAGGAAGAGGCCGTACCCGATGCCCACCAGGAGCGATGCCCCCACCAGCGTGTTCCGCGGAGTGGTCCGCCGGGCCGCCAGGGGGAAGAGCAGCGCACCTAGAAGCAGGGCGAAGACGTAGGTACCGATGATGATGGACACCTGCGAGGCCGCCAGTCCCAGCCCGTAGCCGTGCAGTCCCGGATCGGTGCGGGCAAACGTGGACATGGGCGCCTGGGCACCAAGGACCGAAATGCCGAACAGCCCCGCGGTGAGCTGGACCGGCCACATGGACGGGCTCCGCAGCATCCGGAAGTCCACCAGCGGGTCCTTCTGCCCCAGTTCATACCGGACAAAGGGAATGAACGCTGCGGCACCGACGGCCAGGACGGCCCATACCCACCAGGTCTCCGGGCCGTTGATCCGCAGGAAGGTCAAGCCGGAGGTCAGCAGCAGCAGCCCGGCAGCCAGCAGCACGAACCCGGTGCGGTCCACGGTGCCGCCGTCCAAAGCGGTGGATTCGGGTACCCCGAAGTACACCGCGAAGATGCACAGGGTCACCGCGGCCGCGGGCAGGCACAGCGTCAGCCACAGCGGGAGGTGCTCCACCAGGACCCCGCCCAGCAGGGCTCCGCCGATCACCCCCAGCTCAAGGGCGCCGACCAGCAGGCCCGCCGCCTTGCGGGTGAGGACCGCACGGTCCGGCGCGTGCCGCAGCCGGCTGAAGATCAGGGCGATCTCCATCGGCAGCCAGACCACGTAGAAGCCCTGGAACGACCACGCCGCCAGGAAGGTCCAGAAATCCGGGGCGAAGGCCACCCCCCAGGACGCTGCAGCCGTCAGGAC
Organism: Arthrobacter sp. zg-Y919; assembly: GCF_030142045.1. NCBI lineage: Bacteria > Bacillati > Actinomycetota > Actinomycetes > Micrococcales > Micrococcaceae > Arthrobacter > Arthrobacter sp. zg-Y919. Next base: position 2,041,808 of record NZ_CP126242.1, read on the forward strand.
CGTAGCGGCCAGCAGGATGCGTTTGTGCCCGTAGATGTCGCCGAGTTTAGCCAGGATCGGTACTGCCAGCGCACTGAGCATCAGCTGGGCGGATTCAAACCAGTTGACGTCGCCGTCGTCGATCTCCAGGTGCCGGGCAATGTCGGTGAGCAGCGGCGTGTAGTAGCCCTGCAGGATACCGCTGGTGATTTCCACCAGCACCAGGAACCACACGAGGGGACCGATCATGCGTAGCCCGGACGCGGAGGGCGCGGGCATCAGAGCCCACCCATCAGCGACTTGTAGAAGAGGATGCCTTCGCCGAAGGTCTCAATGCCGAGCCGTTCGTTGTCGGCGTGGATGCTGGCCCGGTCCGCAGCACTCATACGGAACGGGGCGAACCGGTACACGGCGTCGCAGATGGAGGTGAAGCGGCGCGCGTCGGTTCCGCCCAGCATGATGTACGGCACCGGAACAGCGTCCGGGAAGCAGCCCTTGATGGTGTCCGAGAGCAGGGCGAACTGGGCGTTGTCCGTCGCGGAGACCGGAGAAGGCTCGTTGCCCTCGACCACGCGCAGGCTCACCTTGGGGTCACGGATAATCGACCGCAGACGCGCCACCGTCGATTCCACCGTCTCCCCCACGGCCACCCGGATATTGGCGTTGGCAGTGGCCCGCGTGGCCAGGACGTTGGATCCCTTGCTCCCCCGCAGCTGGGTCACGGCGACGGTGGTGCGGGTCATCGCATTGGGTTCCCCGCCAAGGAGGCCGAACACCCGGGTCAGCACACCCCGCAGACGGGCTGCGTTGCCCAGCACCAGGCGCGGCAGCAGCGGCGCTGCCGCGGACAGCCGCTGGATCATGTCCACGCTGACGTCCGGCAGGGATGCCGGGAACGGGCGTTGGTCCAGGCGGACAACCGCACGGGCCAGCCGCGCCGTCGCGCCCATCCGGTGCGGCGTGGACGCATGCCCGCCGGCGTCCTCCACCGCCAGTTCGACGTCGAGGATGCCTTTTTCGGAAACGCCGACGACGGCGAGCGGTACAGAGACGAAGGGGAACGCGCCGGAGGCCACCGCACCCCCTTCGTCCAGCACCAGCCAGGGACGGATGCCGCGTTCAGCGAGCAGGGCAGCCGCAGCAGCAGCCGTGTCGCCGGCCGTCTCCTCGTTGTCGCCGAAGGAAAAGTAGATATCCGCCGCCGGTGCGAACCCCTCGGCGAGGAGCTGTTCGGCCGCTTCCATGACGGCGGCCAGTGCGCCCTTGTCATCGAGGGCGCCGCGGCCCTCGATGGTGGTCTCCGTGACCGTGCCGGCGAACGGCGGATAGTCCCACCGGTCCGGGTCCTCCACGGGGACCACGTCATAGTGGGCCATCAGCACCGTGGGACCCCGGCCGTCCGCCGCGCCCGCGGCAGGCTCCGCCGCGGCTTGCCCGGGCCAGCGGTACAGCAGCCCGAAGCCGTTGACCCGTTCCAGCTGCAGGGCAGCGGAAACACGTGGAAAGAGTTCAGGCAGCGCGGCGATGAAGGCCTCGAACTGGTCCGTCTCCACCTCCCCGGGCACCCGCGAAGAGACAGTGCGGCAGGTCAGGAGCCGGGCAAGCTTGGGGGCGGCCATCCGGCCAAGGAGGGCCGCGGACGGCGCGGGGGTGGTAAGCATGGGGCGAGTGTAACCGGAGTGCCGTGGGTCACAGTCAGCCGTGGAAGGAATGTTACTGAGGAGTAACCAACTCGTGGCGGGTCAGGCCTCCGGGGCTGCCGCAGCGTGCAGCAGCGGCAGCATCCGCCCCTGGAAGTGCGTGTTCAGCACAATGACCGAGGAGGTCCGCAGGACGGTGTTGGTGGCCACGATCGCGTCGATCACCCGCTGCAGGTCCGAATTGGACCGCGCGGCAACCCGGGCCAGCAGGTCGCTCTCCCCCGACACGGTATGCACCTCCTGGATTTCCGGAATCCGGGACAGCGCCGCGACCACGGCGTCATGGCCGGTGTCCTGGCGGATGGTGAGCGAGCAGTAGGCGACGACGTCGTAGCCCAGCGCCTCGGCGTCGATCCGCGGACCCCAGCCGGCGATGACGCCTGTTTCCTGCATCCGGTCCAGGCGTGCCTGCACCGTGGCCCGGGCGACTGAGAGCCGGCGCGAGGCCTCCAGCACCGACATCCGGGGGTTGTCGGTGAACAGGGTGACGATACGGGCGTCCAGCGCGTCGGTGGGCATGGGGTCCTTTCCGGGACTAAGCACAGGCAGTGTACAAATTGTAGAGGCAGCACGGATGTCCACCGGAACCGGGCACACACAAAGCGGCCTTAAGATGGAATCAGGTGTACATTTCCGCAGCGGCTTCCCCGGCCTGCCGGCGGACCCACCGGCAGCCAATCCGTTCGTTCTAAGGCCTCTCCCGTTATGCCCAGTTCCACCCGCCCGTCCAGCGCTGATACTGCACTTCCGGCGGGGGAACCGTCCGGTACGCGGAAGATGCAGCCGAGGCACCTCGTCCTGATGAGCCTGGGCAGTGCCATCGGCACCGGCCTCTTCGTGGGCTCCGGGGAAGGCATTGCAGCAGCCGGTCCCGCCGTGCTGATCTCCTTCCTGATCGCCGGAACCATGGTGATTCTCATCATGCGCATGATGGGCGAGATGGCTGCGGCCGACCCCAGCAGCGGGGCGTTTTCCGTGTATGCGGAGAAAGCCCTGGGACGTACGGCCGGCACCACTGTCGGGTGGATGTGGTGGTTCCAGATCGTGATCGTCATAGCCGCGGAGGCCACGGCCGCTGCCGCCATCGTCGCCTCCCTGGTTCCCGGCGTCGAACAGTGGGTGCTGGCCCTTGCCTTCATCATCGTGTTTACCGCCGTCAACCTGGCCGGGGCTGCCAGCCTGGGTGAATTCGAGTACTGGTTCGCGATCCTCAAGGTTGCGGCAATCATTATCTTCCTGGGCGTCGGCGTTGCCTTCGTGGCCGGCCTGCTGCCCGGTGTCCCGTCACCGGGCACCTCCAACCTCTTCGGCAACGGCGGCTTTATGCCCAACGGGCTGACCGGCGTGGCCTCGGGCCTGCTGCTGGTGGTGTTCGCCTTCGGCGGCACCGAGATCATCACCATCGCGGCGGCGGACACCGAAGAGCCGTCCAAGAACATTGCCGGGGCCATCAACTCGGTCATCTGGCGGATCCTGGTCTTCTACATCGGCTCCGTCCTGGTGATGGTCACCGTGCTGCCCTGGGACAGCGAAGCCCTCAGCACCGGCCCCTTCGTGGCCGTCCTGCACGCCGCCCAGGTACCCGGCGCGGACACGGTCATGGCCGTCGTGATCGTCATTGCGCTGCTGTCCGCCATGAATGCGAACCTGTACGGCGCGTCCCGGATGATCTACTCCCTGGGCGAGCGCGGCCGGGCACCGGCAGCCCTGGGCCGGCTCGGGTCCGGAGGGGTGCCGCGCCGCGCGGTGCTGGCGTCAGTGGTCTTCGGCTTTATTGCCGTGGTGCTGAACTACCTTTACCCCGAGACGGTGCTGATGATCCTGCTCAACACCGTCGGTTCCACCTGCCTGGTGGTCTGGGGCATCTCCATCGTTTCGCAGATCATCCTGCGCAAGCGCGCGGAAGCGGCCGGCGTCGAACTCAGCTTCAAGATGTGGGCCTTCCCCTGGCTCTCCTACTTCGCCCTCGCCCTGCTGGCGGGCATTGTCATTCTCGGGTTCTTCGATCCCGACGTCCGCGTCCAGCTCCTGGCGACGGCGGCGCTGAGCGCGCTGCTGGTGCTGCTGGCCTGGTCCTTCGAGCGCCGAAGCGCCGCCAAGGCCCGCACCTCGCCCCGCAACCCGGCGGCATAGCCGGGCGGGGTCCGGCCCGGAGCATGCCTTAGGCAAACTGCCAAGCCCAGGTGCCGGCTGACCGACACATTTGTACAGACTGTGTCATGTTCCTGATGCTGTTTGCCCACTGTGGCGCAAGGCACTAGGTTGCGGACTATGGACAATAATCTGCAACCTGCGGCCCTGCCCGCGGAGGAACTCCGGCAGCTTTACCGCCTGGTCACCGCCGTCCGGCAGCTGGACCTCGCCGCAATCGCCTGGCAGCGCCAGGGCATCATCCCCGGCTACGCCCCGGAACTGGGCCAGGAAGCCGCCCAGGTGGGCAGCGCTTTCGCCATGGACCCCGAACTGGACTTCGTTTTCCCCACCTACCGGGAAATGGGGGTTGCCCTGACCATGGGCGTGGACATGACCGCCTATATGTCCACCCACAAGGCCAGCTGGCACGGCGGCCTTTACGATCCGGTGCAGACCCGGCTTGCTCCGATCCAGGCAGTGGTCGGCGGATCAGTGCTGCACGCCGTGGGCTGGGCACACGGCCAGACCCTCTCCGGCACGCGCGGCGTCGCCCTGACCTATTTCGGCGACGGCGCGAGCTCGCAGGGCGATGTCCATGAAGCGATGAACTTCGCCGGCGTGCTGAAAGCACCGGTCATTTTCTTTGTCCAGAACAACTGCTGGGCCATTTCGCTGCCCACCGAGGCCCAGGTGGCCGGCGGCACCGTCGCCGCCCGTGCCGCCGGGTACGGCATCAAAGCCATCACGGTGGACGGCAACGACGCCGCCGCCGTCGTCCTCGCCACCCGCGAGGCCGCCGCGCATGCCCGCGCGGGGCACGGACCCGTGCTGATCGAGGCCATGACCTACCGCCGCGGCCCGCACTCCACCAGTGACGACCCGGGCAGGTACCGCAGCCTGGAGGAGGAGCGCCGCGACGCCGGCGCCGACCCGGTCCAGCTGCTCGCCGACCGGCTCCTGGCCGAGGGAATCGCGGACCGCGGCTTCCTCGACACCGCGCTGCAGGACGCCAACGCCAATGCCGACCGCGTCCGCGAAGGGGTTATGCAGCTGGGAACCAGGCCCGGATCCGAAATGTTCGACTTCGTTTTCGCCGAACCCACCGAAGCACTGAAGGCCCAGGCCCGCGCCTGGCGGGAGGAATCCGAACATGTCTGATCAGCAAAGCACCACGGCGGTCGACGCCGTCCCCTCCTCTGACCTGGAAGCCGCCGCGCGGAACGCCGGGCAGGCCCGGTCCGGTCCGGTCCCCTCCCCCGCGGACGGCGCAGGACGGGTGGAAAACCTGTCGATGCAGGCGGCCCTGAACCGCGCCCTGGCCGAAATCCTGGCGGAGGATCCCAAAGCCGTGGTCCTGGGTGAGGACGTGGGACGGCTCGGCGGCGTCTTCCGCATCACCGACGGCCTGCAGCAGCGCTTCGGCGCCGACCGCGTCTTTGACACCCCGTTAGCTGAATCCGGCATCCTCGGCATGTCGGTGGGACTGGCGATGGCCGGTTTCCGCCCCATTCCCGAAGTGCAGTTCGACGGCTTCGCCTACCCGGCCGTGAACCAGATCATCACCCAGCTGGCCCGGATGAACTACCGCAGCCGCGGCACCCTGCCGATGCCGGTGACCCTGCGGGTGCCCAGCTTCGGCGGCATCCGCGCCCCCGAACACCACGGCGAATCCCTCGAAGCGCTGTTCGCCCATGTGCCGGGACTCAAGGTGGTCTCACCGTCCAGCCCGCATGAGGCCTACCACCTGCTGAAGCACTCCGTGGCACGTCCGGACCCGGTCATCTTCATGGAACCGAAGTCCCGGTACTGGCAGAAGGGCGACGTGGCCCTTGACGACGCCGGCCCCCTGGAGGGCGCCAAGGTGGTCCGCCCGGGCAAACACGTCACGCTGGTGGCGTGGGGTGCCATGGTGGCCCGCTGCCTCGCCGTGGCCGAACTGGCTGCCGAGGACGGGATCGAGGTGGAGGTCCTGGACCTGCGCTGGCTGAAGCCGATCGACGCCGACGGACTGGCGGCCTCGGTGGCACGGACCCGGCGCGCCGTCGTCGTCCATGAAGCGCCGCTGACCTCCGGCCTGGGCGCCGAGGTGGCCGCCCTGATCACCGAACGCTGCTTCGACACCCTGCGCGCACCGGTTGGGCGGGTCACGGGATTCGACGTACCGTATCCCTCAGGCGATCTTGAAGACGAATACATTCCGAACATCGACCGCATCCTGTTCGGAATCCAGCGAGTATTGGAGTACCGGCGTGGCTGAAATCCCCTTCCCCCTTCCCGACCTCGGCGAAGGCCTCATCGAAGCGACCGTGCTGGAATGGCTGGTGGCCGAGGGCGATCAGGTGGAACGCAACCAGCCGCTCGTGGAGGTGGAAACCTCCAAATCCGCTGTTGAGCTGCCGTCCCCGCAGGCCGGACGCGTGGCACGCACGTACGGCGAACCCGGTGAAAAAATCAACGTGGGCGAGCCGCTGATCGTCTTCGAAGTGCCGGACAACACGGCCGGCATCGTCGGCACGGTCCCCTCGGAGGCACCGGCCCGGCGCCGGGTCCGCCTGACCGCCGTTCCGGACGAGGACTAGGCGGTGGCCGGCCCGGGTTCCGTGGTGGAAGGCACCAACCCGCACCTGCTGGTGGAGATCACCGGGCCCGACGGCGGTACGGGTGCCGTGGGTGCCCTGCGGCCGGTGCTGCTGCTGCACGGCTTTGCCTCCAGCTCGGAGCTGAACTGGCAGACCTCGGGGTGGATCCCCGCCCTGACCGCCGCCGGCCGGCGCGTCATCACGGTGGATCTTCCCGGCCACGGCGGCAGTGCCGCCCCGGACGACCTTGATTCCTACCGTCCAAGCCGCATCCGGGCGGACCTGCTGCAGGTGCTGCAGGACGCCGGGGTATCCCCTCTCACGGACAACGATCCCGCCAGCGGCCTGGACATCATCGGCTATTCGCTCGGCTCCAGGCTCGCCTGGGAATTCGGGGCGACCCAGCCCGAACTGGTGCACCGCATGGTGCTGGGCGGGCCGGGCAGCGGCGACCCGCTGGCCGACTTCGACCTGGACGCCGCCCGGGAAGCGGCGGCCGGCGGGGCACCCGTGGCGGATCCCGGCACCGCCGAACTGCTGCGGATGGCACAACTGGTCCCGCAGAACCGCCTGACCGCCCTGTTCCGGATGATCGAAGCCATCAAGGAGGAGCCCTTCTCCCCCGCCGCGGCCGTGCCGGCCATGCCGCTGCTGCTGGTCGCCGGGGACCGGGACGCGCTGGCGGTCACGGCACCGGAACTGGCCGCCCTGAGCGGTTCCGCCGAACTGGTGCAGCTTCCTGCCCGCACCCACACCAACGCCGTGACCTCACGGGCGTTCAAGAACGCCGCCCTGGAGTTCCTGAACGGCTGACGCCCGGAGGTTACAGCTTGGTCACATACGCCGGATTTTGCCGCCGACACGCAGATCCGGGCGCTAAGATGGGACCGCTGGTGGGCTAGCCTGAGATTGATCAGCGTACTGATTGTTTCAGGCTCTCTTCCTGCTTCACCGTTTACCCCTCTAGGAGGACACCCGTGGATGTACTCCTTGGGCACCGCTACCGCACCACCGAACTCATAGGGTCCGGCGGTGCCGCATCGGTGTACCGGGCAGTGGACCAGAACCTCGGGCGGGAAGTCGCCGTCAAGATTTTCGGTGCCGGGATCCACGGAGACGACGAAGCACGCCGCCAGCAGACCGAGATGCAGCTGCTGGCAACCTTGACCCACCCCGGCCTCGTGACGCTCCTGGACGCCGGAGTCACCGTTGACTCCGAAGGCCGGACGTCCAGCTACCTCGTGATGGAACTCGTTGACGGGCCGGACCTGCGCGGGAAGCTCAAAGAGGGTCCGCTCTCCTCAACCGCCACGGCAACGCTCGGCGCGGACGTGGCCGACGCACTGAGCTACGTGCACAGCAACGGAGTCATCCACCGTGACGTAAAACCCGCGAACATCCTGCTGTTCCCCCAGGAAGACAAAGACACCCGGCTGTATCCGCGGCTCACGGACTTCGGGATCGCCCGGATGGTTGAGGCCACCGTCGCCACGGCCCACGGCGCCACCATCGGAACAGCCAATTACCTGAGCCCGGAACAGGCGCAGGGCGCCGCCGTGGAACCGCGCACCGATGTGTACTCCCTGGGCCTGGTGCTCCTGGAGTGCCTCACCGGCGAAAAGGCGTTCCCCGGCCCCATTGTGGAAGCCGCCGTGGCACGCCTGCTCCGGGACCCCGAGATCCCCGAATGGGTGGATTCCGACTGGACTGACATCCTGCGTGCCATGACGTCCCGTCTGGTTGATGCACGCCCCGAGATCCACGACGTGGCGGTGGCGCTTCGCTCCCTCGCTTCCGAAGCCCTCCTGCTGGACGGTCCCGGAATGGCGGCTCCGCCGCAGGACGGCACCCCGGACAGCTCAGCGGACAGCCAGCCGGTCACCGGCGAACCCGCCACGGGCGGCGTGACCACAGGGAACATCTACATTCCGGCTCCGCCGGCGCATGCCCCCAGCCTGGGGTAGGCGCTTTCGATAAAGCCAACGCAAAAACGGATCGGTCCCGAGGGGCCGATCCGTTTTTTCTTGCCTGGAGCATTCCGTGCGCCGAACAGGGACGCCTATTTGCCGTCGTCGGCCGCGTCGTCCTCTTCGGGCTCAAAGTTCGAGGGTTCCTCGGTGCTCGCGGCCGCGATTCCATCCTCACTCTGGGGGATGGTGCCGTCCGGGCCCTGCGAACCGGTCTTCGGCTGATCTTCGCGGCCGGATTCCTTGTTTCCCATGGTGTTTCTCCTTTGTGATGCTCGCTGGCCTACTTATCGATACTAGGCCAACCGTGGCGCAGCCAACACCTGCGGACGGTTCAGGCCTGCGCTTGTTTCCGGGACGCGTTCCGCGACGCTGCGCGGACGGCAACCAGGCTCAGGACCAGAAGGGCCGCGGCGGACGCCGTCGGCACCATAAAGGCGTGGCTGTAGCCATGGGAGTCCGCCAGCCGTCCGGCTACGGACGAACCAAGCGCGGTACCGGTGACGACGCCGCTGGCCAGCATGGTCATGACGGTACCCATCAGTTCACGGGGTGCCACAATGGCGCCGATACCGAAGATGCTCACCATGGTCGGGCCTACCGGGATGCCCAGGACCAGCAGCACCACAACCATGGTGCCGATATCCGCGGGCAGGAAAAGCAGGAGAGTGAATGCGGTCATGGCAGCGGCGCACAGCACCCACCGGCCGGCCGTCCCGAAACGCTCGGGCCAGAAGGCGACGGAAAGGGCTGCGACGGCGGAGCTGAGTGCCATGACGGCGTAGATCAGGCCGGCCGACGAGGCGACGCCGAAGCTGCCGGCAAATGCCGTCAGGCTGGTCTGGGTGGAACCGAAGAACGATCCCATGGCGACCATGCCCAGCACAGGAACCATGATGACCAGCCACTGCGGACGGTTCACCGGGGCCGTATCGTCTGCCTGTCCGGCGGCGGGAGCCACACCCTTGCGGGAAGTCCTGGCCCGGCGGGCTGCGGGAACCACGTGCTCCACGGTGCGGTGCACGGCAAACGCAGTCACCATGCTCGCGGTCAGCACCGCGGCGAGGGCCAGCGGCATCCAGGGGGCGACGGCGGCCGCGAGGAGGCCCACGAGGGCCGGGCCCAGCACGAAGGTCAGTTCATCTGCTGTGCCTTCGTATGCGAGGGCCGTATCCATTTCGCGTCCCTGCGGCCGGCGTGCGGTCATGGCCATCCAGCGGACGCGTGCCATGGGTCCGACCTGCGGGCAGGAGATGCCCATAAACAGGGCCGCGGCCAGCATCCAGAGCGGACCGTCGGAGGGGTCCAGCAGTGCCGCTGAGAGCAGGAACAGACCGATGGCTACGGGGTTCAGGACGGCGGTGCCCAGCAGGACGGGACGCTGTCCGATCCGGTCGGCGAGGTAGCCCAGCAGCGGGGCGCCCACGGCCGAACCGATACCCACACCGCCGGCGGCGAGGCCGCCGAGGGCGTAGGAGCCGGAAACTTCGGTGATGAGGGTAAGTGCACCGACCGTGAGCATGGCCAGGGGCAGCCGTGCGAGGAAGGCGACGGGGAAGAAGGACTTGCCGGCCAGTGCGAAGATCGCCTGGTAGCGGCCGCCCGGTGAGGATGGTGCCGGCGCTGCGGCGTTATGTGCTGAGGCCTCGTGAACTGCAGTGTCTGCGGCTGCGGTGGCCGCGGCAGCGGTGACGGCCGGGGTGGGGGAAGTGTTGTTGTGGGTCATGGTGCGGTATCCAGGTACGTCGAACCGCACACCGTCCCCCCTCCCGGTGTGCCCGACCCTAGTACCCGTCGATTTTACCCACGCCCCGCCGCTCGACCTAACCCGGGTTTCACCCGACCAGCACGTCCCCGGCGCTGTAGCGGACCGTGGACCCGCTTCGGCCCTTCAGGATCTGGAGCTGCGCCGGGATCCGCTGTTTCATTTCGGCCACATGGCTGACCAAACCGACGACGCGGCCGCCGTCGCGCAGTCCCTCAAGCGCGTCCATGACCTGTTCCAGGGACTGCTCGTCGAGGCTGCCGAAACCTTCGTCCACAAACAGGGTCTCGATATTCACGCCCCCGGCTTCCTGCTGGACCACGTCGGCCAGGCCCAGGGCAAGGGCCAGCGAGGCCATGAAGCTTTCGCCGCCGGACAGGGTGGAGGTGTCCCGCCGCTGGCCGGTCCATTCGTCCGTGACATGCAGGCCCAGGCCTGCCTTGCGGTTTCCGGACTTGGAATCGCTGTGCACCAGCGCGTACCTGCCGCCCGTCATTGCGGCGAGCCGTTCCGTGGCCGCGGCCGCCACCTGCTCCAGCCGGGCGGCGAGGACGTAGGTGCTCAGCGTCATCTTGTATTCGTTCTCTCCCCCGCCCCGGGCAGTGTCCGTGACTGATTGCAGCAGGTCCCGGCGGGCTCGCAGGGGCGCTGTGCGTTCAAGCGCCTCCACCAGTTCCGCCGAATACTCCGCGAGCCGGATGGCCGAGCCTTCCAGCAGCCGGACGAGCAGGGCCGCTTCTTCCTGTGCCTTCCGTGCCGCCGCGGCCTGTTCCGCTGCTTCGGCCACGTCTTCCTCATCCGGCACGGCCAGCGGCTCCCCCGCTGCGTCCTCGGGTCCGGCGGCAGCCTGGGCTTCCCTCCGCAGCTGCAGCCTCCTGCCCTGCTCTTCCCACTCCGCGACCGCCGAGGCGTAGGCGTCGGCGGTTCCGGGATCCAGCAAGGCGGCAGAAACCTCTGCCGCGGATCCGAACGCGGTGCCGGTCAGTTCAGTCTCCAGTTCAGCGGTTGCCCGGGCAGCTTCCTCGTCAGCGGTGTCCGCCGCCCCGGCTGCTTCCCGGGCTGCTGCGGCCAGCTGCGCAAACGCTGTCAGGGCCTGGACCCGTTCACTGATGCTGCCGAAACCGCTCAGTGCCGCCGCCGTGCGGTCCGCCAGGTCTGCGGCCTGCTCCCGGGCTGCCCCGGCACGGGAATCGGCTTGGGCGGCGGCGATAAGTGCCTCGGAACGGGCTGTTTCAGCAGCCGCAAGTTCCGTCGCAATTGCCGCCAGGCGCCGGCTGGCCTGCGCCAGTGACCGGACTGCGGCGCGGGCGCTTTCCACGTCAGCCCGGGCAGCATCGAGCTGTTCCTGGGCCTGGCCCATGTCTCCCTCGCCGCCGCGGGCCCGCAGCGCCGCTGCTTCCTCGGCCGCCGTCCCGGCCAGGCGCCGTGCGTCGTCGTAGGCAGCCTCTGCCTTGCCGGCACGTTCCTTGGCTTCCTGCTCGGCTTCCCGCGTCACCGGCGCTTCGCCGTCGGGAAGGGCTGCCGGGCGGGGATGCTCCGCGGCGCCGCAGACCGGGCAGGGCTCCCCGTCGGCCAGCTGCTGCGCCAGTTCGGCCGCGGCCTGGTCCAGTCTGGCCTGCAGCAGGTCCTGCCACGCCTGACGGCGGTCCTGGTATTCCTGGCGGGCGTCGGCGGCTGTCTTTTCGGCTGCCTCCGCCCGCTCGTTGGCCAAGGCGTAACCGCTGATGGTTGCCACCAGTTCTTCCGCAGCGGCCAGGGCGGTCTCGGCCCGCGATTCACCTTCCGCGAGCCGTTCCAGTGCGGCTGCTTCGCCTGCCAGTGTGGATTCTTCCGCCCGCAGGGAATCCAGTTTTCCGGCGGTGTCGGCCGCCTGCACCCGGAAAGCCTCCGCGGCATCCGTCTCCGCCGCGGCGCGGGCGAGCAGGGCCGAGGTCCGTTCCTCATCCTCCAATGCGGCGCGGGCGGCTGCCAGGTCCGCGCCGATCAGTGCCTCCAGCCCCTCCGGCAGACCGGTTCCGCCCTCCGGGAGCGCACTGTAGGCAGCAGCCATCCGGTGACCGGCCAGGTCCTTCAGCGTTGCCGAAGCCGCGGCACGCCGGTTTTCCGCCCGCCGGGTGGCTGCGTCGGCTGCCCGTACGGATCCTGCCAGCAGGGACGCGGCTGTGTGGGTTGCCAGTGCTGCCCGCTGCGGGTCAATGTCCGCTTCCAGGGCGGCGTGCTGGGCTTCCTCCCGGACCAGCTGCTGGAGGGCAAGGCCGCGGGCCCTCAGATGCTCCAATTCCTGCAGGTGCTTCTCCGCACGTTCCCGCGCCGTCCGCAGCTCGGCGAGCTCCTTGCGGGCAGCTGCGCTCCGGGAGTCCAGTTCGGCCCGGAACTGCGCTATCTCCGTTTCGGCCTCATCCGTTCCGGCCGTGTCAGCTGCTTCTACTGTGTCAGCCGTGTCGGCGGGGTCGGCCTGCTGCGATCCGGCCGTCAGCTCATCGCGGTAGCGGCGGATTTCGTCGCGGGCACGGCGCAGCACATGCTCGGACTCCTCCTGCGCGGCGTCGAAACGCTCGGTGGCTTCGATCAGCTCCACCTTGAGACGGCGTTCAATGTCTTCGAACCTGGAGGTTCCGAACAGCTGCTGCAGAAGCTGCTCGCGGGAGGCTGCGTCAGCGCGGAGGAAGGCGGCGAAATCCCCCTGCGGCAGCATGACGACCCGGGTGAACTGCTCCCGGTTCATTCCGAGCAGTTCGGTGATTTCCGCCGCCGCTTCGTCATTGCGGGAGGACTTCTGAACCCAGGCGCCGTCGACAAATTCGCGCAGCAGGGTCTTGGCCTGCTCGGTCACAGTGCTTTTCCCGCCGGACCGCTTGGCCGGACGCTCCCACTGGGGGCTGCGGACAACTTCGAAACGCCGCACACCGGAACTGAACTCGCAGACGACCTCCGGTGCGGTGTCCGGTCCGGCGTGGTCGCTGCGCAGCCGGCGCCCCTGCTGGCGGGCGCCCGGAACAGTCCCGTAGAGGGCGAAGCAGATGGCATCGAGCACGCTGGTCTTGCCGGCACCCGTGGGCCCGTTCAGCAGGAAGAGACCGTGGGCGCCGAGTTCATCAAAGTCGATGGTCTGCCGGTCCGCGAAGGGGCCGAAGGCCTGCATTTCCAACCGGTGGATTCTCACTGTGCAGCCTCGCGGACCTTGTCCAGGATTTCAATGAAGAGGTCTTTTTCCGCATCCGCCGCACTGCGCGAGCGGACATGTTCAAGGAAGCCGCAGCAGACATCCAGATCGTCGGTGGCCTTGGCCAGCCGTTGGCTGTAGGTCTGCGCCGGTCCGCGGGTGCCGCCCTCCGGGTCAAAGGCCAGCACCAGGGTGTCGGGGAACCTGCGGCGCAGCAGTTCCATGGCCTTCGCCGGACGCTGGGCGTCCGTCAGGGTCACCTGGCAGTACGCGTCCTCCGCGTCTGCCAGGCCCGGGTCAGCGAGCAGCTCCTCCAGTTTTCCGCGCAGCACGGCCAGCCTGCGCTGCACCGGCCAGGTGACCGGTTCCACGGAGACGAGGCCGCCGCCGTCGAACTCCAGGAGCCAGCCGCCCTTGGCCTGGCGCGCCTCCGAGAAGGAATAGGGCAGCGGAGAGCCGCTGTAGCGCACTGTGGGGCTGAGTTGCTGGCGGCCGTGGAGATGGCCCAGGGCGGTGTAGGAGAACTCCTCGAAGAGATCCAGCGGCACGGCGCCCAGGCCGCCCACGGCAAGGTCGCGTTCGCTGTCGCTGCTGATGCCGCCGCTGGCGAAGGTGTGGGCCAGCACCACCGAGGAAACGGGTGCGCCGGCCTGCTCCCGGGCCAGGATGTCTTTGCGGATCCGCTGCACGGCGGCTTCGGTGACGGAGAAATGGTTGGGGAGTTCGACGCCGAGCTCCCCGGCGGCGAGCCGCGGTTCCAGGAACGGGATGCCGTAGACGGCCACGGGCCTGCCTTCCAGGGGCAGGATCACCGGCCGGGCAATGTCCTCATACCGGGTCCTCAGGTGGACGCCGGCACGTTCAAACAGCGCACTGCCGAAACCGAGCCGGGCCGCGGAATCATGGTTGCCGCTGGACAGCACGACTGCTGCGCCCGCGCCGGTGATGCGTGCCAGGGCGGAATCCAGCAGGCGTACGGTGTCCACCGCTGGAAGCGCCCGGTCATACACGTCACCGGCAATCAGGACGGCATCTATCCGCTGTTCCCGGACAGTGTCCACGAGCCGGTCGATGAAATCAGCCTGGGCATCGAGCATTCCGACGCCGTGGAAGGACCTGCCCAGGTGCCAGTCTGAAGTGTGCAGTAAACGCATGTTTCAAAACTACAGCCCGGCTCCGACAGTTAACGGATCGGGGGCAGCGGCGTGTGCCACTGCCCCCGGGTGTCCTGCTAGCTAAAGCCGGACCAGGATCGTTCTAGGCGCGGTTGCCCGGCGTGCCGTCCTCGGGACGGGCAGTGCCGGTACCGGTGCCGGGCTTGTCGAAGAAGCCGCGGGCTTCCTCGTCCACGACGGGCTCCGGCTTGCTGGAGTCAGCGACGGCGGACTTGGCCGGCTTGGCTGCCGGCTTGGCGGCGGCGTCGTTCTCAACGGCCGGCGTGGTGTCCGCGGCAGCGGCGGCGTCATCGGTAACGACGGCGTCGCTGCGGTGGGCGTCGACGGTCATGTCGACGCTGCGGAAGATCAGGCCGGCGATGACGGCGCCCAGCAGCGGTGCCACCCAGAACAGCCAAAGCTGCTCCAGGGCCCATCCTTCAGCGAAGAATGCGACGGCGGTGGAACGGGCGGGGTTGATGCCGCCGTTGGTGACGGGAGCAAGCACAGTCAGCAGGACCGCATAGGTCACGCCGACGGCGAAAGCGCCCTTGACGGCGAGGGACCGGCGGGCGTCCGTACCCGGGCGGCGGGATGCTGCGCCGAGGAAGACAGCTGCCAGCAGTGCACCGGCGATGACCTCCATCAGCAGCGCGCTGGCCAGCGGGAAGAGGTTCACGGAGTGCTCACCGTAGCCGTTGGCCGTACCGCTCATGAACTGCCGTGCCTGCTCACCGATCTGCTCGTGGCCGGTGATGACGACCCACAGGATCGCGACGCCGAGTCCGGCACCGACCAGCTGGGCGACGATGTACGGCAGGACGAACTTCCAGGGCGTACGTCCGGCGACGGCGCTGCCGAGGGTGATCGCGGGGTTGAAGTGGCCGCCCGAAACGTAACCGAACGCGACCATTGCGGCCGCAAGGGCCAGGCCGAACGCCAGCGGCGACGTAATACCGCCGCCGGTGCTGCTGCCGAAGATGGCAATCCCGATGCCGACGAAGAGAAGCAGGAACGAACCGATCGCCTCAGCTACCGACCGACCGACCAGCCCGTAAGTGTGGCCACCGTTCGCAGGTGCTGCGCCGCGGGCGGGGGCAACAGCCCGGGCACCGCTGAGTGGTAAGGACTCAGATGACATGAAAGAGGAATTCCTAACGTGTGGATGGTGGCAACGGATACTCGGTCGCCGATAGGGACATGGCCGGTACTGCGATATGGGCGGTAGCGACCATGCCGGACTCACAACAAACTACCCCACCGTGTCAGCGCAGCCTGTGAACTCCCTGAGTTTGATCTGTGCGCAGCGTGAATTGCACGGCCTGAGTCCTCAGCCGGGGTATGCCCTGGACACCTTTTCGACACAGCATGTGGGACCACAGGAGGGCACTCCCGTCCCACCCCATGGGACGCCGTGCTGCCGCGGATCATTGCCGGACACAGCATCCCACCGGGTGGTGCTGCTGATGCCCGTGGGACCACGGGAGGGCACTCCCTTCCCACCCCGTGGGACTCCGTGCTGCCGCGGATCATTGCCGGACACAGCATCCCACCCGGTGGTGCTGCTGATGCCCGCGGGACCACAGGAGGGCACTCCCGTCCCGCCGGGTGGGACACCGTGCTGCTGCCGCACGGCAACCCTGCTCCTCCGGCCTGCATCCGCCCGGCACCTATGCTGGAAGAGTGAGCAACGATCCCCGCCCCGCCCCTGTTTCCCCGTCCGCCGCCGATTTGGCCGCAAAGATCCGCGGCTGCCTCCTCGGGGGCGCGTTGGGTGATGCTGCGGCAACGGCCGCCGGGAGCCCGACTGGAGCCGGCACCTCCATCTCCGCCAACACGCAGCTTGCGCTCTACTCCCTCGACGGACTGCTCGAGGCCATTGAATGGGCGAACGAGGGAGTCGGCGCCGACGAGACGGCGTGCCTTTGGCTGGCCTATCTGCGTTGGATGCGCGGCCAGGGGCTGCCCCTTCCCGAGTCCGGCCCGTCCCCGCTGCCCCGGCCGATTGATTCCGAACCGCTTCTGCAGGCAGCTGCAGACGGCAGCCAGTCCGGCCTGGACGCCGATGTCCTTGCCGCACTGTCCACAGGGGAAATGGGCACCCGGCAGCGTCCGGTCAATACCGGTGTCAATACTCCGGCTGCGTTGGTTCGTTCGGCCCCGTTTGGGCTGCTGCCCTACGTTGAGACCGAGACCGTCTACAAACTCGCCCTGGACGCCGCATCGCTGACGCACGGTCACTCCTCTGCCCGGCACAGCGCCGCTGTCTTCGCCTCCATGATCCACGGCCTGCTGGCTTCAGGGGCAACGCTCCGCAGCACCACAGAAGCAGCCCTGAAACACGCCAACGCAAACGGAGCTGTCGAACTCGCCGGACAGGTGCAGGCGGTACTGAACTCCCCCGCAGGACCCACGGGTACGGACGGAGCGGGACACACGGCGGAGGATGCCCTGCTGACCGGGCTCCGTGCAGCCCTCGCGGCTGAAAAGGACGCGCAGGGACCGTCAGAGGACCGGGCCGCCGCAACAACCGCAGCCGTCCAACAAGCTGCCGCCGCCGGAGGAGCACCTGCCGCCATCGTGTCGGGAAGCCTGTTGGGCACCAGGTTCGGTTCGCTGCCCGAGGCCGGCCTGGATGCCCTGCGCGAACGCAGCGTCATCGAGAAACTCGCTTCGGGGTTCATCGCCGCCACGATCGCACCCTAGCCGGGGGGCCAGCTGCCTACGTCCAGGTCGGCCGCAGACCCTCGGGGTAGCGGGAGCCGAACCCTCCCTCCGGAAGGATCTCTTTGATCCGGGCGAGATCGGTTTCGGTGAGCGCGAGGTTGGCGGCACCGACGTTTTCCTCGACGCGCTTGGCGCTGCGCGTGCCGGGGATCGGGACGATGTGTTCCCCCTGCGCGAGCAGCCAGGCGAGGGCCAGCTGAGCGACCGTGGCGTCCTTGGAAGCGGCAAGTTCAGTCAGCTGGCGTGTGGCGTCGACGTTCTTCTCGAAGTTGCCGGGCTGCCAGCGGGGGTCGGCGCGGCGCATGTCGGTCTCGTCGTACTCGGAGGCCGGTTTGGCGCTGCCGGTGAGGAACCCGCGCCCGAGCGGCGAGTACGGAACGAAGCCGATGCCCAGCTCGTTCAGGACCGGGAACAGCACCTCCACTTCACGTTCGAAGAGGGAGTACTCGGTCTGAAGGACCGAGACGGGCTGGACGGCATGGGCGCGGCGGATGGTCTCCGGGCCGGCTTCACTGAGACCGAAGTACTTCACTTTGCCGGCATCGATAAACTCCTTCACGGTGCCGGCGACGTCCTCGATGGGGACGTTGGGGTCCACCCTGTGCTGGTAAAGCACATCAATGTGGTCCACCCCGAGACGCTGCAGGCTGTTTTCGACGACCTCGCGGATGTGTTCCGGGCTGCTGTCGAGGCTGAAATCGGGTGCCCTGAATCCAAACTTCGTGGCGATGACGACGTCGTCACGGAAGGACCTGACGGCCCGGCCGACGATTTCCTCGTTCGCACCCCAGCCATACATTTCAGCTGTGTCAAAGAGCGTCACACCCAGCTCATGCGCTTTCCGGATGGCGGCAATACCCTCCTGCTCGTCGCCGGGACCGTAAAAATCCGAGATTCCCATCGAGCCGTAGCCGATCGCGGACGTGGCCAGGCCTTGTGTGCCCATTGTGCGTGTCTGCATCATGTCTCCTCAGGTGTGGACCGGGCGGCGCCCAGGACGCCCCCAAACGTGCGTGCAGTCTATGCCCTTTGTGTCAGTCACTGTCAATAAGGGCGGCGGATGCATTTCGCCTTGTATCCTCGACCTATGAGTGCAGGTACTGATGGCATGGGGTTGAGGCAGCGCACACGCGATACCGTGCGTCAGCAGATCGCTGAGGTTGCCCTGGTGATGTTCGACGAACAGGGTTTCGACGAGACCACCGTCGATCAGATCGCGGCAGCGGCCTGCATGTCACCCCGGAGCTTCTTCCGCTACTTCGCCTCCAAAGAGGACGTGGTTCTCGGCGACCCCATGCTCTACGGCGAGCCCGTTCGAGAGCGCCTTGCCGAAAGCCTGGAAACGATGCCGGTATGGCAGGCCCTGCGGGCGGGGTTTGAGCCGGTCGTCGAGACAGTGGAAGCGGACCCTGAACGGACCCTGCGTGCAACGAGGGTAATGATCAACACGCCTTGTCTGCGCGCGCGGAACACGGAGAAGCACCTGGCCTGGATGACGGTTCTTGTGCCGCTGGTCGCCACCGCCCTGGCCGGCCCCGAAGCGGAACGGCAGTATCGTGCACGGGCAATCACCCTGTGTGCGCTGACCTGCCTCGACGTCTCCTCAGCCGAACTGGTGCACCGCAACGGTGCTGCGACCCACCGGGTTTTGCTCGATGAAGCCTTCAGGCTCCTGAAACCCACAACACTGGTCGACTAGCTGTACGGACAGCCCGGGCGTGCCGCTACTGCGAGGCCCGGGGCCAGATTCCACCGAGGGTCTGCAGGAATTCCGCCTCCGAGAGCACTTCGATGCGCTGGCCGCGTTCGTGCAGGTCCAGGACGCGCCGGGCCTTGCCGGTCAACCGCCCGCTGCGCAGGTCTCCGGGCTCAAAGCCGTCCCCCACCACCAGGACGCTGGTGGCACGCGTGACGTTGCTGGCCGTGCGGGCACCGACCTCGGCGGCCCGGTCCTTGGCGGTCTGCCGGGCCATACCCAGGTTTCCAGTGAAGACAACCGTTTGTCCGAACAGCGGATGGGCAGGATCCGCCAGCGGATTCGGCGGCGGGTTCTCCCCCTCGGACGGCCAGCCCTCCCACGCGCCGGCTGCCGCAGCGGGGGTCCCGGTGCCCCGGGCCAGGGCGTCCCGGGTCGCTTTGGAAAGCGGGTGCTGCCCCGGCACATAGGCGGGCAGGTGGGATGCAGGCCGGCCGTCGCGCAGGAAGAACTCCGGCATGGACTGTGCACCGCTGCGGCGGGCAATATCGATCATGATCCCGGCACAGGCACGCGCGTCCTCGGTGGCGTCGTGGTGGTTCAGCAGGGGCACCCCGGCGGCTTCCGCCGCGAACGGCAGCGAATGTGAGGGCAGCTGGTACGTGCGCCGTGAGTGGACCACCGTGCAGGTGTAGTCGTAGGCCGGTCCTGCCAGCTCTGAGACTTCCAAGGCGGAGCGGATGACGCCCAGGTCAAAGGCTGCATTGTGCGCCACCAGCAGGTCGTCGCCGATAAAGGCGCCGATCTCCGGAAAGAGCTCACCGAACCGCGGAGCTCCCGCCACCATTCCGGGTTCGATCCCGTGGATCCGGACATTGCGCGGGTCGAAATAGTCATGGCCCTCCGGGGGCCGCATCAGCCAGGATGCTTCCTCGACGACCTGGCCGCCGCGGACCCGGACGAGTCCCACGGAGCAGGGCGAACCGCGGAAACCGTTGGCTGTTTCGAAATCTATTGCGGTAAAGCTAAGTCCCGTGTCAGGCATTTTGGCGGGCTGCACGCTTCTGCCGCGAACTCCGGATCTTGGCGGCCACAAACCATACGGCTGCAACGAGCACTGCAACGATGACTATTTTCTGGAAGATCCCGGCGTACTGTTCGACGATGTGCCAGCTTTCGCCCAGGTAGTAGCCGGCCGCGATGAAGATCGCGTTCCAAATCAGGCTTCCGGCCGTGGTCAGGGCCGTGAAGGTCAGCACCGGCATCCGCTCGATCCCCGCAGGAATGGAAATGAGGCTGCGGAACAACGGAATCATCCGGCCGAAGAACACTGCCTTGTTGCCGTGCCGCCCGAACCAGGCTTCAACCTTGTCCACGTCTTCCAGGTCCACCAGCGGAACCTTCGCGACCAGCCGGCGCATCCGGTTGCGGCCCAGCAAGGCGCCCAGTGCGTAGAGCGCCAAGGCACCGACGACGGACCCCAGCGTCGTCCAGAACAGTGCGGCGATGATCGAGAAGTTGCCCTGGCTGGCGGTGAATCCGGCCAGCGGGAGAATGATTTCGCTCGGCAGCGGGGGAAAAAGGTTTTCGAGGGCGATGGCCAGCCCTGCGCCGGGAGCACCGATGGTTTCCATCATGCCGACCGCCCAGTCCGCCACACCCCCGAGGGCTGAGGGATCGCCGGAGCTTTGCGCTGCGGCTACGGAGGTGGCTGGGGTAACGGCTTGTGTAATAGTCATCTCGCGCTCAATTCTGCCCTAGGCCCCCCGGCGCGGAAGAATCGGAGCCGCGTTGCCCGGCGTGTTTGGGACACATCACACAACCGGGCCGCGGTCAGGAAACGCGCGGAGTCCCATCCGCCAGCGCGAGGACAATGGCCGGCAGCAGGGCGCGGAACGCCTGGCCGCGGTGGCTGATGGCGTTCTTTTCCGCACCGGTCAGTTCCGCGCAGCTGCGGTCCAGCCCGGCCGGCTGCAGGATCGGATCGTAGCCGAAGCCACCCGCGCCCCTCGGCGATTCCAGCAGGGTTCCGCGCAGTTCACCGCGCTCCACGGTCTCGCAGCCGCCGGGCAGCGCCAGGGCAGCGGCGCAGACAAAAGCGGCTCCCCGGTGCTCGGCGGAAATGTCCGCCAGCTGGGCCAGGAGCAGCTCAAGGTTCGCGGCGTCGTCGCCGTGCCGGCCGGACCAGCGCGCGGAGAAAATACCCGGCGCTCCCCCAAGGACGTCCACGGCCAGCCCCGAATCGTCCGCCACCGCAGGCAGTCCGGTGGCAGCAGCCACCGCATGGGCCTTCAGCAGCGCATTCGCTTCAAAGGTCACGCCGGTTTCGGCGACGTCGGGAACCCCTGCGGCCGCAGCATCGATCACCTGTGTGTCGACGTCGAGCCCGGGGACCTGGCCGCGCAGCAGTTCCCGCAGTTCGCGCAGCTTCCCCGGGTTGCGGGTGGCCAGGACCAGGCGGGCGGAAGGCTGAGTCATCTACGCCGCGCCCAGGGTCTGCCGCTGGATCGCGGCCAGCTCGGCGGTTCCCTGCAGGGCGAGGTCAAGCAGGGCATCGAGTTCCGCCCGGTCGAACGGAGCGCCCTCGGCGGTGCCCTGGACCTCAACGAACTTGCCGGATCCGGTGACTACTACGTTCATGTCGGTTTCCGCCCGGACGTCCTCGACATACGGCAGGTCCAGCATCGGAACTCCGTCGATGATCCCCACGCTGATGGCAGCCACGGTGTCCAGCAGCGGAGAGGCGTTGCGGGCAATGAGCTTGTTTTCCTTGGCCCAGGCCACGGCGTCGGCGAGGGCGACGTAGGCACCCGTGATCGCGGCGGTCCGGGTTCCGCCGTCGGCCTGCAGCACGTCGCAGTCCAGGACAATGGTGTTCTCGCCCAGGGCCTTGGTATCGATGATCGAACGCAGCGAGCGTCCGATCAGCCGGGAGATTTCGTGGGTACGTCCGCCAAGCTTGCCCTTGACCGACTCGCGGTCGTTACGGGTGTTGGTGGCCCTCGGAAGCATCGCGTATTCGGCGGTGACCCAGCCCTTGCCCTCGCCCTTGAGCCAGCGCGGCACGCCGGGAGTCAACGAGGCGGTGCACAGCACGCGGGTATTGCCGAACTCGATCAGGGCCGAACCTTCGGCCTGCTTCGACCAGCCGCGGGTGATCGTGATGCTGCGCAGCTGGTCCGGGGTACGCCCGTCGGCACGCAGGATGTCGGCGGACGGGGCAGGGGTGGGGACTGTAGTCATGGGTTCAGTCTATCGCCGGGTCCGGCGGGAGCCCGTTCCGCCGTGGACGTGCCGGAGCGGCTAGAGGCTGCGTGCCCTCTGCACCGCGAGCGGCTCGGCGAAGGGGGTGCCGACGTCGTAGGAGACTCCCGCGACGGCCACCGCCAGGTCTCCGCTGTAGGTTTCGCGTGCTTCCGAAACACTGATGCTCGCATCGTTCCAGACGGGCAGATGCGTGAGGAGCAGCCGCCGGGCATCCGCCGCGGTGGCCGCTTCGCCGGCCCGCCGTCCGGTGAGGTGCACCCCTTCAATCGCGTCATCGCGGCCCTCGTGGAAGGCGGCTTCGCATAAGAAGACGTCGGTATTCCGGGCCGCTTCCTCCAGCCCGGGGCAGGAGTCGGTGTCCCCGGAATAAGCCAGCGTCCGGAGCACCGGTTCGCCCGCCGCGTCCAGGGTGCGGGCCTCCACCCGCAGGGCGTAGGCCTCCTCGGCTGGATGCCGCACCGGGTAGGGGGTGACGGTGAACGGTCCGATCTGCACCGGGCTGCCCGCGGTCCAGTTGGCAAACTCGAAGTCATCATGCATTCCCGGATCCAGCTCCAGGCCGTAGGCCGTGGCCATCCGGTCCGCGGTGGCGGCCGGACCCCAGACCTTGATCCGGTCGCGGTTCCAGCCGGACGGGTCCCAGTGCACGGCCACGTGCAGGCCGCACAGGTCCATGCAGTGGTCCGGGTGCAGGTGGGTCAGCAGGACAGCGTCAATGTCCCGCAGGTCCATGTAGCGCTGCAGGGATCCCAGCGACCCGTTGCCCAGGTCCAGCAGGATCCGCCAGTCACGGACGCCGTCGTTGGCGGTCACGAGATAGCACGACGCCGGCGAGGCCGGGCCGGGGAAGGAGCCGCTGCAGCCCACAATGGTCAGTTTCATGAGGTGCCGTTCCAGGCGGCACTGGTGGGCGCCTCCATGCGTTCGGGGGCGTCTGCCCTGGCGGAGGCAATCATTTCTGGGGTCACCCTCGCCATGCTGCCCGTCGGGTAATGCGCTGCCACGTGTTCAACCTGCTGCACGCTGAGGACTTCCGGCCCCAGGAAACGGCGGGCCAGCAGTTCGAAGGAGGCCGAGTCGCCGGTGGCCACAAACGTGTGCCGGGGGGCCGCCTGGGAGCGCCGTTCAATCCCGTGGGAGATCAGCGCGCGGTATACGTCCTTGGCGGTCTCCTCGGCACTGGAGACCAGCGTGACGCCGTCGCCCATCACATAGGAGATCACGCCGGTAAGCAGCGGGTAGTGGGTGCAGCCGAGGACGAGGGTGTCTACGTCGCGGGCCTTCAGCGGAGCGAGGTATTCCTCCGCTGTGGCCAGCACGTCCGGCCCGGAGGTGATGCCGGCTTCGACGAACTCCACGAAGGCCGGGCAGGCCACCGAGGACACCTGCAGGTGCGGGGCGGCGGCAAAGGTGTCGTCATAGGCGCGCGAGCCGACCGTGGCGGCAGTGCCGATCACGCCGATCCGCCCGGTGCGGGTGGCGGCCACCGCCCGGCGGACGGCCGGCTGGATGACTTCGATGACCGGAATGCCGTACCGCCGCGTGTAGCGTTCGCGGGCGTCACGCAGCACGGCGGCCGAGGCGGAGTTGCACGCTATAACCAGGAGTTTGACGCCGGAATCCACCAGTTCGTCCATCACGCCGAGCGCCTTGGCCCGGACTTCGGCGATCGGCAGCGGCCCGTAGGGACCGTTGGCGGTGTCACCCACGTACATGATGGCTTCGTGGGGCAATTGGTCCAGGACCGCGCGTGCCACAGTCAGCCCGCCGACGCCGGAGTCAAAGATTCCGATCGGCGCGTCCGGGTCCTTGACCCGCACGGCTTCGTGGAACGCCGGCAGTGGATGTGCGGAGGGGCTGACCGGGTTCGAACTCATAATGTAACGACAATAGTCCTCCCCCACCGGCGGGCACATTCACGGCTCCGTGCCATTGGTCACAGAACTGTCCGGCGGTGCGGGAAGATCCGCGTCAGTTCAGGGAGTCCAGCAGTGCCTGCATCAGGGTTTCCTGCAGCCATGTGACGAAGTTGTACACCAGCGCAAGGTACCCGTCCACGTCCTGCGCCTTCGACGGATCCGTGATGTCATGCAGCCGCTCGGCGGCTTCGTCATCCTCCAGGCCCAGGCGGTCCCCCAGCACCAGCCGGACGTCGTTCAGGGCGCGGGCGAACAGCTGTGCCTGCTCGGTGTCCAGGCGCAGCGGTGTTGCCTCCAGCTGCAGGGCGGCTGCGCGGAGAGCCGCCTGCTTCGATTCCCGCAGCGAGCGCTCGGTGAAACGACGGAACTCCAGGGCGTCGTCGCCGTTCCCCTGGATGCCGTTGGGAAGCAGCCGCAGCAGGGCGGAATCATCGGGAACAACCGCCGACGGGTCGATTCCCACCATGGCCGCCAGCGGATCGGCGTCGGCTGCCGTCTCCGGTTCCAGCAGCTCCTGCACATCGGAGAAGAGCTTGCGCAGCAGGTCCCGCTCCCCCGGTTCCAGGTTGGCGGTAATGCCCTTGCGGGTGAGCTTGAATCCGGTTGCCACGAATATCCGTTTCTGTTCTGCGTGTTTGAGGGGGCCGGGGGAAGGAACCGCTGCGGCGCTACGCCGCGTCCGCCTTCTGGAACGTGGCCCACAGCCCGTAGGTATGCAGGGCGAGGGTGTCGCGTTCCGCGGATTCCCGGGATCCCGTTGCCACCACCGACTTGCCGGCCTGATGGACCTCCAGCATGAGGCGGTGGGCTTTGGATTCGGAGTAGCCGAAATAGCTCTGGAAAACGTAACTGACGTAACTCATCAGGTTGACGGGGTCATTCCAGACAATAACGACCCAGGGGACGTCCGCTGCCGGGAGGGTATCCGTCTCCTCGCGTGTCAGGGTGTCCGTGCCGGTCGCAGTGCTGGTAGCCATGCGTTCAATTGTAGTGAGGAATCCGGTCCGGTCCTCCGCCGGGCCGCCTTCTACTCAAAGGGGATCCGCGGGTTAGAGTTTTGCCTGTGAACAGTCCCGCCGTCCGGCACTCCCCTAATTCAGCCCTCTACACGGACCACTACGAGCTGACCATGCTCCAGGCCGCCCTCCACGCGGGCACCGCGTCCCGCCGGTCCGTGTTCGAAGTCTTTGCCCGGCGCCTTCCCGATGGCCGCCGCTACGGCATCGCCGCCGGAACCGGACGCATCCTGGAAGCCCTGGAAAACTTCCGCTTCGAGCAGCCGCAGCTGGACTTCCTGGCCAGCACCAACGTGGTGGATGAGCGCACACTCGCCTGGCTCGCGGATTTCCGGTTTTCGGGCAACATCTACGGCTATGCCGAGGGCGAGGCCTACTTCCCGCAGTCCCCCCTGTTGATTGTCGAATCCACGTTCGGCGAGGCCTGCATCCTCGAAACCATGATCCTGTCCATGCTCAACCACGACAGTGCCATTGCCTCCGCAGCCTCCCGCATGACTTCCGCCGCCGACGGCCGTCCGTGCATCGAAATGGGCTCCCGCCGCACGCATGAGGAAGCAGCCGTCGCCGCCGCCCGTGCGGCAGTGATCGCCGGATTCAACAGCACCTCCAATCTGGAGGCAGGCCGGCGCTACGGGCTCAAGACCGTCGGCACGGCGGCGCATTCCTTCACCCTGCTGCATGACTCCGAGAAGGAAGCCTTCACGGCCCAGGTGGCGGCCCTCGGGGTGGGGACCTCCCTCCTGGTGGATACGTACGACGTCGAACAGGGCGTCCGCACCGCTGTCGAGGTCGCCGGCCCCGCTCTGGGCGGCGTGCGGCTCGATTCCGGTGACCTCGTCGCGCAGGCCCGCTGGGTCCGCGAACTGCTGGATGAGCTGGGCAACACCAACACGCGCATCATGGTCACCTCCGACCTGGACGAGTTCGCCATCGCGGCGCTGGCCTCGGCCCCCGTGGATGCCTACGGCGTCGGCACCTCCCTGGTCACCGGATCCGGTGCACCCACTGCCGGCATGGTCTACAAGCTGGTCAGCCGCGAGGGAGACGACCACGAGTTCGTGTCCGTAGCCAAGGCCGCAAAAAACAAGGTTTCGCTCGGCGGGCGTAAGTACGCGCTGCGCCGGCTGAACGACGGCGGCACGGCAACCGCGGAGGTTGTGGGCATCGGCCACGCACCGGAGAATGACGGGAATGACCGTACGCTGCTGCACCAGTTCGTCGCCGACGGCGAAGTCCTGCCCGGCTGGACCGGACCCGAAGCGGTGATGCGGGCGGCCCGGCAGCATGCCGCTTCCTTGGCTGAAATGCCTACCTCGGTGAACCGCCTGCAGCGCGGCGAACCGGCAATCCCTACCGAATACGAGGAGTAAGCATGGCCCGCGCCCTGATTATTGTCGATGTGCAGAACGACTTCTGCGAAGGCGGCTCGCTGGCGGTGTCCGGCGGGGCCGACCTCGCCGGCGAGATCACCGACTACGTGGAGACCTCCGCGGGCCGGTATGACCTGGTGGCCGCAACCCAGGACTGGCACATCGATCCCGGAACGCACTTCTCCGAAACCCCGGACTTTGTGGACTCCTGGCCGCCGCACTGTGTAGCCGGAACTCCCGGCGCGCAGCCGCACCCGGACCTGGACACGGAACTGGTGGATGCTTTCTTCCGCAAGGGCCAGTACGAGGCGGCGTACTCCGGGTTCGAGGGGGTCCTGGCGCCGGACGTCGAGGTGCCCCTGGGCGACCCGGACGCGGAGCCTGACGCCGAGACCGAGACGCTGAGCCTCGATGACTGGCTGCGGGACCACGACGTGGACGAGGTGGTGGTGCTGGGCCTGGCCGCGGACTACTGTGTGCGGGCCACCGCCCTGGACGCCGTCGCCGCCGGATACACCACAGCCGTGATTCCCGAACTTTCCCGCGGCATCAAGCGGGAGACCACCCTGGCCGCCTGGGCGGAACTCGAAGACGCCGGCGTGGAGATCATCGACCTGTAACCGGATGCCAAAGGGCCGGACCGCAAAGCGGTCCGGCCCTTTTTTGTTGCTACTTACGCCCGATGAACCAGTCCTGCAGCTTCTTGAGCCGCTTGTTCAGCTGTTCCTCGTTGGCCTGCGCCACGGGTGGTCCGCCGCAGATCCGGCGCAGTTCACTGTGCACGACGCCGTGGGGCATGCCGGAACGCGCGGACCAGGCCGAGACGTTCTTTGCCAGCTCGCCGCGCAGTTCGGTGAGCCGGCGGTGGTCCACCACCTCCGGGGCTTCGGCCGGCGGCGCTGCCGCTTCGCTGTTGCGGCGTCCCCGGCGGGAGACCTGTTCATGCTGGCGCTGCCGCAGCAGCATGCTCATCTGGTCCGCGTCCAGCAGGCCGGGAATACCGAGGAAGTCCTGCTCCTCCTCGCTGCCGAGCGCGCCGCCGGTACCGAACTCGCCGCCGTCGAACAGCACCCGGTCAAACGAAGCCTGGGATTCGAGCGCCTCGAACTTCTGCTTGGTCAGCTCACCTGAGGCCTTTTCCTCGCGGTTGGCGGCCTCCATGAGGCTGTCCTCGAGACCAAAGCCTTCCTCTTCCAGGTGGTTGTCCGGGCGGTCCAGCGCGTGGTCCCGCTCGACTTCCATCTGG
The DNA here is from genome assembly GCF_030142045.1 of Arthrobacter sp. zg-Y919. Classification (NCBI taxonomy): domain Bacteria; kingdom Bacillati; phylum Actinomycetota; class Actinomycetes; order Micrococcales; family Micrococcaceae; genus Arthrobacter; species Arthrobacter sp. zg-Y919. The sequence goes on from NZ_CP126242.1 coordinate 2,069,492, forward strand.
TTCGCCAGCGCCATCAGGTTCGGCACGGACGGCAGGAACACCGACGCCGTCTCGCCGCGCTTTCGGGCACGCACGAAACGCCCCACGGCCTGTGCAAAGAACAGCGGGGTTGCGGTGGAGGTGGCGTAGACGCCGACGGCGAGGCGCGGCACGTCCACGCCTTCGGACACCATCCGCACCGCGACCATCCAGCGCTGGGTTCCGGCGGAGAACTCTTCGATCTTTTCCGAGGCCTTGGCATCATCGGACAGGATGACCGTGGGCGATTCGCCCATGATCTTCTTCAGCCACCCCGCGTAGGCCCGTGCGTCGTCGTGGTCCGTGGCAATGACCAGGCCGCCGGCGTCGGGCACGGACCGGCGGACCTCGGTGAGGCGGCGGTCCGCGGCGGCCAGGACGGCGGGGATCCACTCGCCCGTGGGGTTCAGCGCGGTCCGCCAGGCCTGCGCGGTGATGTCCTTGGTGACAGCGGCTTCACCCAGCGATGCGGCCATCTCATCGCCCGCGCTGGTCCGCCAGCGCATCTGTCCGGAATAGGCCATAAACATGACCGGCCGGACCACGTGGTCCTTGAGGGCCTGGCCGTAGCCGTACGTGTAGTCCGCCTTGGAGCGGCGGATGCCGTCCCGGTCCTCGACATATTCCACGAAGGGAATCGCGGCCGTATCCGAGCGGAACGGAGTTCCCGTCAGGGACAGCCGCTTGACCGCCGGCTCAAACGCTTCGCGGATGCCGTCGCCCCAGGACAGGGCATCGCCGCCGTGGTGCACCTCATCCAGGATCACCAGGGTGCGGGCCGCCTCAGTCTTGGCGCGGTGCAGCATGGGCTTGGAGGCCACCTGGGCATAGGTGACGGCGACGCCGATGAACCCGTGGCCGTGCCGGCCGTCGGCGTTCTTGAAGTTTGGATCCAAGGCAAGGCCGACCTTCGCCGCCGCGTCGGCCCACTGCCGTTTCAGGTGGTCCGTGGGCGCGACGACGGTGATCCGGTTGACGATCCCCCGCTCCACCAGCTCGTTGGCCACACGCAGGGCGAAGGTGGTTTTACCGGCCCCGGGGGTGGCGACGGCCAGGAAGTCGCTGGCATTGGATTCGAAGTACTTCGCCAGCGCCTCTTCCTGCCACTGGCGCAGCTTCGGGGCAGTGCCCCAGGCAGCACGCTCGGGATAGGCGGGCGGCAGGGACGCACCGGCGCCGAAAAGGGTTTCGGAACTCACGCGGGGAACACAGCCTTTCGCAGTTCTCGAGTGGTTGCGGCCGCGCGGGCACCGGACGGAATCGGCACTGAGCGCCTGCACGAAGGCGCAGGCGTAAACACATAGGTCATGCAGGCATCAGGACTAACTGCCTTCACCGCGGAAGGCTGGGGAGCGGAGCGGTCACAACGGCGGGCGGGACGGACTACTTCTTGCCCTTGGGGTTGTCGGCTTCGGGACGCAGGCCCTCGTAGATTTCCTTGCAGGTGGGGCACACCGGGAACTTCTGCGGATCCCGTCCCGGGGTCCAGACCTTGCCGCAGAGGGCAATGACCGGCTCGCCGGACAGCGCCGATTCCATGATCTTTTCCTTGCGCACGTAGTGCGCAAAGCGCTCACTGTCGCCGGGTTCCAGCTCTTCGCGCAGTTCTTCGCGCTCGATGGTGGCCGTGGACGTACCGTTGTCATCCAGGCGGCGGGGATCGTTTTCGAAAGGATCGGGAGGCAGGCTCATGCGTTCCATCTTAGTACCCGCCGGCTATTTGTTGACGGCGACCTGCTGCAGCAGTTCCGGCCCGCGCGCGTCCAGCCAACGCCCGCCCAGCCGGATCCCGAAGACCAGCGCCGCCATCCCCAGGACCAGTCCTGCGGCCAGTGTCACAATCCCCCACAGCAGGCTCTGCATAACGACGGCGGCAACGCCGGGCACCAGTACGGGTACCAGCAGGACGAACAGCAGCAGGCTGAAGGCACCCTGGACCAGCGCGGACCTGCCCGCACTTCCCGGCGGAGTCTTGAAGGCGTTTTCGCCCGGGAGCGGAACGTTGTAGGTGTAGCGTGCCGAGACGACGCTGGACAGCCCCAGCCCCATCAGCAGGGCAGCCAGGCCTATGCCCAGAACGGGCACGGCCACTGAGGCCCGGCCGGTCAGGACCGCCGGGAGCACCGATGACAGGACGACGGCGGGAACAGAGAAGACCGCACACGCCAGCACCCTGCCGGCACGGTCCGCACGGCCCTCCACGCCCGCAGCCAGATGCAGGGCGAACGCGGTGTTGTCATAGGACACATCGGCGTGCAGGGAGAAGCCCATGAGGAAGCCGACCAGCGGGCCGAGGGCCAGGGTGGCCAGCAGGGCGCCGTCGGCACCCGCACTGTTGCCGGTGAACACCAACACCACGGCCAGCAGCGGCACAATCAGCAGGGATGCACTGTAGCGCGGGTCCCGCAGCCAGTAGGTCAGGGCACGGGCCGCAACCGCGCCGGTGGGTGTGGCCGGAAAACGGGCAAACAGTCCCGTCCCGGAGGTCCGGCGGGTGGCTGCCGTCTGCGGCGGCCGGACCAGTGCCCGCAGGAGCAGGACCCGCCAGGCCAGGACCAGCACGGCAAGGAAGGCCAGGGCGATCAGAGCCTTTGCCCCGGCTGCGCCGTAGCGGCCCAGGGCAATATCCCCAGGCACCGCCCAGACTGCGCCCAGCGGCGTCCAGGAAAGCCAGTCCGCGAGGCGTGGAAGGTAGCTGCCGCCGGCCTGGATGCCCTCGCTCACCGCCGCGATGACCGGTCCCAGCAGCACGAGCGGAACCACCAGCAGCAGTCCCGTGAAGTCGCGGAACCTGCGCGATCCGGTCACTGATACAGCCGCTGCCACGGTGACGCGGGCGGCGATCAGGCAGGTGAAGACCGCTACCCCGGAGAGCACCAGCGCTGCGGCCAGCGCGGCGGGCGAGCGGAACCAGCTCACGGCCTGTGCCAGCACCGCCAGGAGCATGGTGGCCCCGGGAATGCCGATCAGCCCGCCGACGGCAAGGCCGGTGAGCAGCTGCGGGGTGGGTACGGCGTACGTGGTGAAGCGCGCCGGGTCCAGGGTCAGGTCCAGCCCGGAAAACACCACCGGGACCAGTGCCCAGCCAAGCACGGCCACGGCTCCTGCCAGGACCACCGCCGTGCGGGCCAGCCCCGGGTCCGTTCCGACGATGAACAGGGCTGCCAGCAGGACCGCGAGAAGCCCTATGGCGTACAGGCCGCCCAGCACGATTCCGACCAGCTGCCAGGGGCTCCGCTTGAGGGAGTTACGCAGCAGGACCAGCTTCAGTCTTAGAAGGTGCGCAACCATTCCAGCCCCTCCGTCCGGGTACGCCCGCCAACGAGCGACACAAACCGGTCCTCCAGGCTGCTGCCGGCACGGACCTCGTCCACGGTGCCTGCGGCCAGCAGGTTTCCGCCCGCCACCACTGCCACGTGGTCGCACATCCGCTGCACCAGGTCCATCACGTGGCTGGAGACGATCACTGTTCCGCCGGAAGCAACGTAGTTGGAGAGGATGTCGCGGATATTTGCCGCGGACACCGGATCCACCGCTTCGAACGGTTCGTCCAGCACCAGCAGCCGGGGCGCATGGATCAATGCGGAGGCGAGCGAAATCTTCTTTGTCATACCTGCGGAGTAGTCCACCACCAGCTTGCCGGCGTCCGCAGTCAGGTCCATGGCGGCCAGGAGGTCCCCGGTGCGGGCGGCCACCGTCTCGCGGTCCATCCCGCGGAGCAGCCCGGCGTACGTCACCAGTTGTTCGCCCGTCAGCCGGTCGAAGAGCCGGACCCCGTCCGGCAGGATCCCCATAAGCCGCTTGGCTTCCAGCGGACGGGACCAGACGCCGGTCCCGTGGACCAGCGCGGATCCCGCATCCGGACGCAGCAGCCCCGTGGCCAGGGACAGCAGGGTGGTCTTGCCTGCCCCGTTGGGACCGACCAGGCCGTAGAACGAGCCCTGCGGCACGTCGAGGCTGATGCCGTTGACGGCGGTCTTGGTGCCGAAGCGTTTTACCAGGCCGCGGATGGCCAGTGCCGGGACGGAAGCCGGTGTTGATGTCATGGCGCCAGCCTACCGAGCCTCGGCCGGCACGTCCTCGGCAGGAAGGACGAGGTTTCCGCCCCGGCGTCGGCCCGGAATCCCCCGCAGGGACTACCCCCGCAGGGACCAAACCGCCGGCTAACGCAGGCTAGAAGATGCCGCGGCGGGCGGCCCGCTCATACTGGGGTACCCACGGCAGCTTCGCGTCCAGCTCGGCTGCGGCACGCATCCACCAGTGCGGGTCCCGCAGGGCTGCCCGGGCAATCAGGACCGCGTCAGCGGAGCCGGACTGGAGGATCTCCTGGGCCTGGGCACCGGAGTCGATCAGCCCGACGGCGGCGGTCGGTACGCCCGCGCCGCGGCGCACGGCGTCGGCATACTCCACCTGGTAGTTCGGGCCCACCGGGATGACGGCACCGGGAACAGCTCCGCCGGTGGACACGTCCACAAGGTCCACGCCGTGCTCGCGGGCTGCGCGGGCCAGGACCACCGAGGATTCGGCGTCCACTCCCCCGGGCAGCCAGTCCGTCGCGGAGATCCGCAGCAGGAGCGGCATGGAATCGGGGATGACGGCCCGGACCGCGTCGATGACCTCAAGGGTCAGGCGGTTGCGCCGGGTGGCGTCGCCGCCCCACGCATCGGTGCGGGTGTTGACCAGCGGGCTGAGGAACTGGTGCAGCAGGTAGCCGTGTGCGCCGTGGATTTCGATGGTGTCGAACCCGGCGTCGACCGCCCGGACGGCCGCGTCGGCGAAGTCGCGGATGACCTGCCGGATGCCGGCTTCATCCAGCTGCGCCGGCGCCGCGTAAGTCCCGAAGGGTTCTGCGGTGGGTCCCACGGTCTGCCAGCCGCCGTCGTCGAGCGGGACACTGCCCTGGCCCGCGGCGAACGGAGCGTAGGTGGAGGCCTTGCGTCCGGCGTGTGCCAGCTGGATGCCGATCCGCGCATCCACCGCGCCGTGCCGGTGCACGAACCGGGTGATCCGCTCCCAGCCGGCGGCCTGCCCGCTGTTCCAGATGCCGGCGTCCTGCGGACTGATCCGGCCTTCGGGGCTGACAGCCGTGGCCTCGGTGATGATCAGGGCCGCGCCGCCGGCGGCGAAGGATCCCAGGTGCATCAGGTGCCAGTCGTTGGGTACCCCGGGAGCATTGTCCGGATCGGCGGGATCCACCGGGTCCGCGGAGTACTGGCACATGGCAGCCACCCAGCCGCGGTGGGCCAGTTCCAGTCCGCGCAGGGTGAGGGGGTCGAAGAGGGACGCTGTATCCATGGACATGGCCTAGAAAAGTGCCCGGGCGAGGGCCGAACGCGCCTTGGTGACCCGGGGGTCGGCGATGCCCACCACTTCGAAGAGGTCCAGCAGCCGCAGCCGGGCTTTTTCGCGGTCGTCGCCGTAAACCCTGGCAATCAGTCCGGTAATGCGCCGGAAGGCATCCTCGACATGTCCGCCGGCAATGTCCAGGTCGGCGACCGCAAGCTGTGCGTCCACGTTGTCGGGCTGCTCGGCGCCGTCCCGGCGGACCGCGTCGGCGTCGGCGCCGCGCAGGCGGGCCATGAGTTCCACCTGGGCCAGGCCGGCCTTGGCTTCGGCGTCGGCGGGCTGCTCGGCCAGGGCGCGGCGGTACGCGGCCGCGGCGGCGTCGTAATCCTCCGCGTTGATGGCGTCGAAAGCTTCCTGGTGGAGCGGGGGCAGGGGTGCTTCCTCCGCCGGAGCTTCCTGGGTGCCGCCCTCGAGGGATCCCGCGACCCCGTTGGCTGCGGCGACCTGCATCAGTTCGCCGACCAGGGCACGGATCTGTTCCTCCGGCAGCAGCCGGTCAAGCAGGGGCACGGGCTGGCCCTTGAGGACGGCAGCCACGGTCGGCACGGACGCGGCGGCGAAGGCCTGGGCGATCTGGGGGTAGGCATCAACGTCCACCCGTGCGAGCAGCATGCGCCCGTTCTGTTCCACCGCGATGGCGGCCAGGATGGCGGACACCTGCTGCGAGTCGGCGCTGGCGTCCGAATACAGGTCAATGACCACCGGCACTTCGGCGGACAGCTGGACCACCTGCGGGAACGTCTGCTCAGAGACCTGCACCACGAACGGCGACGGACCCGGGGCGGCACCGGGTTCCGTGGCGCCGGCGGCCGGGGCCGCCGGCGCTGCGGAGCGTGCCTTGAGGGCGGAGAGGTCGACTGCCCCCCGCAGGTTCATGGAGGAAGGAGCCGGTGACGGGCGGTGGTTCGGTGTGCTCATTCATTCACCTTATTACGCCGTGCCCGTCCACCGGCAAGCCTGCCTCCTGCCTACTTCAGCTTTGCGGACAGCAGTTCCTGGTCCGCACCCACCACCGCGGCCTGGCCGGTGCTGCCGGAAGCCGGTACGTAGAGCATGACGGCCTCGCCGTGCGTGACGTCGATGCCCTTGTCCGTGGTTGCCTGGCCGGTCAGTGCCTCGTAGACAGTGCCCGCGAGGTTGATGGAGTCACCGGCTTCCTTCGGCGTGCTCGAGAAGGTGTTGGACAGGTAGCCGAACACGACCGCACCGCCGTCGTCCGTGCGGAGGGCGTAGGTTCCCGCCGGGTCGGCGGCATGCTGGAACGCGTTCAGGGCGTGCTCGTTCTTCGGGTCGCCCTGTACCTGCTGCTGGAACTTCACCACGTCCTCGCTGAACCGGTTGGCGGCGAAGGTGTCCTTGTTTTCACCGTCCGGCGCGGTCAGGGAATCCGCCAGGGCCGAGACGGCATCCTGCGGGGACATCACCAGGCCGTTGTCCGAGTCGGCCGGGATCTGGTCCGCCCCGGTGCCGGTGGGAGGCTGCGGGAAGGTGCTGGCAGGCAGCATCTGGACGGCGGAAACGAGTTTGTAGTTGTCCCGGGCCGAGGCCTGGACCAGCAGGAGGGCCTGGGGCACGGGGTTACCGTCGCCCTGGGTGACCGCGACGACGGTGCGGGGCCACCCGGCGGCGCCGCTCACGGACTGGGTCCGCAGCGCCTCGGCGGCCACGGGAACCGGGGCCTCCTGGTCGCCGGACTTCCCGGCGACGGCGTAGTTGGCCTCGCGCATGGCGTACGCAGCGCCTTCGACGCGCGGCTTCAGCATGGAGGCGTCCTTGGCGGCGTCCCCGGCCCCTACGGTCGCTGCAACGGAATCCAGGATGCGCTCAAGCTGGGCATCCCCCACTACCGGCAGGCTGCCGCCGTCGGACTCAGCGGCCAGCGCCGCTGCGGGAGCGCTGCCCGCTGCCAGGACAGCAGCTGCGGCAGCGGCAAGGAAGGCCGGACGGCGGCGGGCTGTTGCCGTGAAAGCAGACGTCGAGCCCGAGACGCTGTGCTGCCGGTCTCCGCTGCCGGTGTCCGGACCGCTGCTGCGGCGGCCGCTCCTGCGCGGGCCGTCGGAGCCGCTGCGCAGGAAGGCCAGTGCGAGGCCGAGGACCGCCAGCAGGCCGCCCACAACAATCAGCGGCACGGCGAAGGGACGGGTGGCATCGTTTTCCCAGGTCATAGTCACGTCCGTGGGCGCGGGGGCGGTGCCGTCAGCAGCCAGCAGGATCTCCCACTCGCCGCTTTCCGGTGCCTCCCAGTCGTAGGACAGTTCGCCTTCGCCGGATTCTTCAACGACCCAGAGGTCGGAGCCGGCCGGGTTCGGTGTCTGGGCTTCGCCGTTCTCCGTCTCGACCGCCAGTTCACCGTCGGCCGCGCCGAGGCGGTTGACGGCGGCCTCTCCCACCCATGCCTCGACGTCGTTCGCGCGGCCTACGGCCAGCGTGAAGGGTGCCTCCGAGCGGACGGTGATTTCCACGCCGTCCGGGTGCTCGGCCAGCAGTTCCGTATCGAGAACGGTGACAACGGCGTTGCCCGCTTCAGCGGGAGCGGACACCGATTCGGTCTCCGGGGGCGCCCAGATGGTCCGCTGGCCAATGCCTATCAGCATCAGCAGCACTCCAAGGACGATCAGCGGAACTGCAAATTTGTTTCGCACAACTTACCTATCTTCAGTCTGGGCAAATGACATGGCAGGGCGGCGCATTTCCCGACCGGCAGGCAGGAAAGGTGTTCCTGAAAAACGGCGGCGAAAACACAGCGGGGGTCATTGATGTCCTGGCACTTGATAACCCAATGGTAACGAAATCCCTACGGAGCACCCATTCGCGCGTACCCAATGGTGCCGCTTCCGCATTCCCGCAGCGATGGGAAGGGCTGCGGGGCACCGCCTGCTGGTAGGGTTTCGGTTCGTATCAGGACCGAAGGACGGCAGAGGAGAAACGCGGAATATGAGCGAAAACGAGGACGTGCCTGTCCACGCGCCGCTCCCCGCTCCGGAGGACGGGACGGAAAAGCGCCCCAGGCTGCCCGGATTCCTTTCCACGGCTGCGGACCGGATGCGTTACAGCCTGCGCCACGGCGTCCCGGGTGCCCGCCCAAGGCGGCGCTTTGAATTCCCGCCGGAGAATGTTGGGGATGCGGAAGTCACCGTTGATCCCGAGGTGCGGCTTCCGGATGAACGACTGAGCATCAGTGGTGCCGGAACCGGCTCGGAGCCCGGAAGCGTGCGCGCGCACCCCATCTACTTCGGCTTTATGCTCGCGGTCGGCGTTGGCCTGGCCCTGCTGCTCTACTTCGTGATCACCAATGTCGGCGAGCTGCTCGTCTGGATCGGCGCCGCACTGTTCATCGCCCTGGGCCTGGACCCGGTGGTGCGCTGGCTGGGCGCGCGGCGGATTCCCCGCCCGGCGGGTATCGCCATCACCGTACTGGTGCTGGCCGGAGTCGTGACGGCGTTCTTTGCGACGCTCATTCCAACCATCGTCAGCCAGACGTCCGAGATCATTGCCAACGCTCCGGGGTACATCAACAAGTTCCTGGCGTCGGACTTCTTCGTCAACATCGACAGCCAGTTCCAGGTGCGCGACCGCATCGAAGACGAGGTTGGCCGCTTTTTCTCGAACAGCGACGCCGTAGGCGGCATCTTCGGCGGAGTCCTCAGCGTGGGCACCGTGATTGCAAACGGCCTCTTCGGCGCCCTGATCATCCTGGTCCTCACCCTCTATTTCCTGGCTTCGCTGCCGTCGATGAAGAAGTGGGGCTACCGGCTGGCGCCGCGCAGCCGGCGGCGCCGGGTGGAGGCCCTGTCCGAGGAAATCACCGGCAGCGTCGGCAACTACGTGATCGGCCAGGGCTTCGTGGCACTGCTCGATGCGACGTATGCGTTCATCGTCATGACCATCACCGGCGTGCCGTTCTCCGTGCTGCTGGCGTTCCTGGTCGCGCTGCTGGCGTTCATCCCTCTGGTCGGCCCGCCCATTGCCCTGGTCCTGGTCTCCCTCGTGGCCCTGACCGAAGGCTGGCAGACGGCGGTGGTGTTCGCCATCCTCTACATGGCCTACCTGCAGTTCGAGGCGTATTTTGTCTCCCCGCGCGTGATGCAGCGGGCCGTTGCAGTGCCCGGAGCGGTGGCGGTTATTGCCGTGATCGCCGGCGGCAGCCTGCTCGGGGTACTGGGAGCACTCATCGCCATCCCGACGGCGGCCGCCATCCTGCTGCTGCTGAAGGAAGTCTTCATTGCCCGGCAGGACAGGATCTGACCCGGTCCTGACCCGGTCCCGCACCCGTGGCTGCAGCTGCGGCTACCGCTGCAGACTCAGTAGCGGCGGCGGGTCCGCCAGCAGTGGCTGTGCCAGTGGCGGCGTCCCTCGACGGCTGCCTGCCGGCCGAGCAGCGAGTCTTCCTGCCACACGACCAGGTGCGCCGTTCCGGGCGGGATCCTCTGCCCGCAGCCGGGGCACCGGTAGTCCTTCGCGGCGTTGACTGCCGTGATCTGCCGCACCGACCATTCGCCGTCGGGACCGGTCTCGCGCCGCGGAATACCGGCACGTGTGCGCTCCAGATCCACCTCGGGCGGGGCTGATGCCCACTTACGGCGGGCGTTCCGGCCCGCAGCACTGCCGGCGGCGGGCACACGGCGGGGACGGTTGGAACGGGGCATAGAAGTCATTTTGCCGTAGTTCAGCCGGTAAAGTGCAACTGTGCGTTTAGTAATAGCCCGATGCTCCGTTGACTACGTCGGCCGCCTCCGTGCCCATCTGCCCCTTGCCGTGAGGCTGCTTATGGTGAAGGCGGACGGTTCCGTCCTGATCCATTCCGACGGCGGATCGTACAAGCCGCTGAACTGGATGAGCCCTCCGGCGACCATGCGGAGCGTGGAACCGGATGAGATTGATGCCGCAGCCGGCGTCACCGAAGTCTGGAATGTCCAGAGCGCCAAGACGGATGACCGTCTGGTGATCAGCATCCATGAGCGGTTCTCCGACGTCTCGCACGACCTCGGCACCGACCCCGGACTGATCAAGGACGGCGTGGAAGCGGACCTGCAGCGCCTGCTCGCCGAACAGATCAACCGGCTCGGCGAAGGCCACACACTGATCCGCCGGGAGTACATGACCGCCATCGGCCCCGTGGACATCCTCGCCCGCGACGCGTCCGGCGCCACGGTGGCGGTGGAACTCAAACGCCGCGGTGACATTGACGGCGTCGAACAGCTGACCCGCTACCTCGAACTGCTCAACCGGGACCCGCTGCTCGCTCCGGTCCGCGGCATCTTTGCCGCGCAGCAGATCAAGCCCCAGGCCCGCGTACTGGCCGAGGACCGCGGCATCACCTGCCTGACGCTCGACTACGACGCGATGCGCGGTGTCGACGACCGCGATTCCCGGCTGTTCTGACGCCCTTTCCCTCGGCTCTCCGGCCTGCTGCGGACGGCACGGCGCACTCGCCGCCGCCGTCGGGCATGCCTAGAATCGGTGCATGAACCCATCGGCACGCCCGCGGGACCGCGGCTATCTCCGGGGCACCCTGCACACACCGGACGCACTGCTGCCCGACGGCGTCCTCGCCTTTGAAGGGGACCGGATCACCTACGCCGGTCCAGCGGACGGTTTCGACGACGACGGCTGGCCGGCGCCCGTACGGATACCCGAGGGTTCGCTCATCCTTCCCGGGCTCGTGGATCTGCACTGCCACGGAGCGGTAGGCAGCGACTTCACCACCTCCGATGCCGACGGAGTACGGCAGGCAGTGGCCTTCCTGCACTCGTCCGGAACCACCACCCTGCTGGCAAGCACCATGTCGGTGCAGCGCCCGGAACTGCTGGCGGCCGCCGCCCGGCTCGGAGCCCTGGCCAGGGAGGGGCTTATTGCCGGCATCCATGCCGAGGGACCCTTTCTTTCGCCGGAGCACTGCGGCGCACAGGACCCGGCATCCCTCCTTGCCCCGGATCCGGACTTCGTAGACGAACTCCTTGATGCCTCGGACAGCGAACTGGTCACCATGACCTATGCCCCTGAGCTGCCCGGAGCCGACGACCTGGTGGACCGTTTGGTCCTCCACGGTGTCACCCCTTCAATGGGCCATACGGGGGCCTCTGACGCCGTTGCTGCCGCTTCCCTGTTATCCGCCCAGGAGGAAATGGAGGAGGCCGGCTTCGGCGGCTACGCTGCCCGCCCCACGGTGACGCATTTATTCAACGGCATGGCCCCGATGCACCACCGCTCCCCCGGCCCCGTCCCGGCGGGCCTGCGGGCCGCGCGCAGCGGGGCGGCGGTGGTGGAACTGATTGCGGACAGCGTGCATGTGGATCCGGCCATCATCCGGACCGTCTTCGAGCTGGTGGGGGCACCAAACGTGGCGCTGGTCAGCGATTCCATGGCGGCCACCGGGCTGGGCGACGGCAGCTACCGGCTGGGATCCGCCGATGTCCTGGTCGGCGACGGAACGGCCCGCCTCAGCGATGGAGCACTGGCCGGCGGAACCGCCACGCTGCTGCAGTGCGTACGCACCGCCGTCGCGGCCGGGGTTCCCCTGGCTGATGCGGTGACGGCAGCCGCCGAGGTGCCGGCGGACGTCCTCCGCCTGGCCGATGAAGTCGGTGCCCTTCGCCGTGGGCTGCGGGCCGACGCCCTTGTGGTGTCGCCGGACCTGCAGCTGCATGCCGTCCTGCGCTGCGGGACGTTCCTGCCGCTCCCCGAAAACACCTAGGGAAAACCACGCAGGAAAAGTTTTTCGTATTCCGGCATTGACCAAACATTTCGGTTATGCGACTCTATTACCAAGTCTTTGTGCAGGTGTTTTTTCATGCTCGCAAGACCGTTGCGAGTGAGAAGCTCCTCAAGGAACTGCTGAACGGCAAGAACTTGGGCTTTCTTGCTTCAGTAACATGGCCGGCACGGACTGTGCAGGTAAGTTCCACATAATGAGGAGAAACAATGGCTCAGGGTACCGTCAAATGGTTTAACGCCGAAAAGGGCTTCGGCTTCATCACTCCGGACGACTCCGACGGCGACGTCTTCGTCCACTACTCCGAAATCCAGACCAACGGATTCAAGACCCTCGACGAAAACCAGCGCGTTTCCTTCGAGATCGGCCAGGGCGCCAAGGGCCCCCAGGCCACCGGCGTCACCGCCCTCTAAGGTCCCGAAGTTCCTTTCCTAACGGAAAAAGAGGAAAGCCCCCGGCACATGCCGGGGGCTTTCCTCTTTTTTCAGGTTATTCCGCTTTCGCGCAGGTCCCGCTGTTTTAGCAGTTCGGCAGAATTTTTCGGTTTCCCGTGGTGAGCGGTTCCCCGGCGTTTCCCCAATTGCTGCGGCTATGCCCGGCGGCGGACCACGTTGGCGCCGAGGCCCCTCAGGTTTTCCATGAACCGTTCATAGCCCCGGTCGATGTGGTCCACCCCGCGCACCTCGGTGGTTCCGTCGGCAGCGAGCCCGGCAATGACCAGGGCCGCCCCGGCACGGATGTCATTGGCGACCACCGGCGCACCGGAAAGCAGCTGGACGCCCTGGATCAAGGCATGGTGCCCGTCGAGCCGGACCACCGCTCCCAGGCGGGCCAGTTCGGAGGTGAAGCCCCAGCGCGCCTCGAACACATTCTCCGTGACCATCCCCGACCCTGCGGAGACCGCGTTGAGGGCAACCACGAAGGGCTGCAGATCAGTGGGGAATCCCGGGTACGGCAGCGTGGAGACATTGATCGGTTCCGGACGCTGCGGTCCCTTGACCGTAAAGCTGTCCTCCCCCGTGCTGATTTCACAGCCTGCCTGGACCAGCTTGTCCAGCACCACAGTCAGCGCGGAGGCGTCAGCGGAGCGCACCTCGATTTCGCCGCCGGTGATCGCTGCGGCGAAGGCCCACGTGCCGGCAACAATCCGGTCCGGCACCACGCGGTGCTCCACGGGATGCAGCTCCGGCACACCATCGATCACCAGCGTGCTGGTTCCCACGCCGCTGATTTTGGCTCCCATGCCGTTCAGCATCCGGGCAATGTCGGTGATCTCGGGTTCCCGCGCGGCATTGTCGATGACGGTGCGGCCCCGGGCCAGCGTGGCAGCCATCATGAGGTTTTCCGTGGCCCCCACGGAAGGGAAGTCAAGGATATGTTCGGCCCCGTACAGCCCCTCGGGGACCGAGGCGATCAGGTAACCGTGGTCAATGCCGATTTCCGCGCCCATCAGCTCCAGGCCGGCCCGGTGCATGTCCAGACCCCGCGACCCGATCGCGTCGCCGCCGGGCAGCGCAACCTCTGCGCGGCGGCACCGTGCCACCAGGGGCCCCAGCACCGAGATCGAGGCCCGCATGGCACGGACCAGGTCATAGTCCGCCTGGTGCCCCGGCTCCTGCGGAACGTCCACGGAAACCGACGCGGCGTCGACGTCGTAATCCACCGTGCAGCCCAGCCGGCGCAGCAGCTCAGCCATGATCCATACGTCCTGGATATTGGGCACATTCGTGATGACCGACCGCCCCCGGGCCAGCAGCGTCGCCGCCATAAGCTTCAGGACGCTGTTCTTGGCCCCCGGGACAGTGACGGCGCCGTTCAGGGTGGACGGGCCGGTAACAACAATGACGTCTTCCATTACTCCATAGTAGGCGGACGCGGCACGTGACCCCGGGCGGCCAGGCCCGCGCGGGAAGCAAAAAGCGGGCACCAAAAAGCGGGCAGCAAAAAAGGCACAGGGAAGAATCCCTGTGCCTTTTTTGCCGGCGGTGGAGAACGTGTCCCTAGCGCCAGGTGCCGATGCCGATGACCGGACCGGCCTCAACCCACGAGGACAGGCCGGTGTAGGTCTCGTACTTCATGGCGACCAGCACTTCGCTGCCCTGATAGTTCAGGCGGACGACGACGGCGCCGGGCTGGATGCGGGCCCGTTCCGCTTCAGTGGGTTCCCGCCACCCGGCCATTTCCAGTGAACTGCGCAGGAAACGGTACGGCGGACGGGGACTGAGCGAGACAAGGCGCAGCCACTCCAGGTGTGTGTCCGTATAACGGCAAACCCCCATCCGCCATCCCGCAGGGGGAAGGCAGATGGAGGCGTCGAAGGTGCCCAGGGCGCGCCGCAGCTGGCTGCGGCGCACCCCAAAAAGCACTACTGCAAGGACCAGCAGCCCAAAGAGGGCGGCCAGCGCAATGAACATATAGGAGCTGTCCATCGGAAGGGGTCAGCGGGTCCCGGCGGTTGCTTCGCTGGTCACCTTGGCATTGTCGGCCACGATGACCACGCGGTTGTTGTCGACGGAGAAGAATCCACCGTCAACGCTTACCTCAATGCGGGAACCGGACACCGGTTCGATGGCCAGTCCGCCCTCTGCCAGGATGGCCAGCACCGGCGAGTGGCCGGGAAGGATCCCGATCTCGCCGTCGCTGGTGCGGGCCTTGACCATCTTTGCCGCTCCCGACCACACGAAGTGGTCGGCAGCAACAATCTCAACTTCGAGTTCAGCAGTGTCCGCCATGGGGCTCACTTCCCGGTCTGCTCTTGGATCTTCGCCCACTGACGCTCAACGTCATCCATGCCGCCGACGTTGAAGAACGCCTGCTCGGCAATGTGGTCAACGTCGCCGTCGCAGATGGCCCGGAAGCCTTCGATGGTGTCCTTGATGGAAACCGTCGAACCCTCAACACCGGTGAACTGCTTGGCGGTGTAGGTGTTCTGGGAGAGGAACTGCTGGATACGGCGTGCACGCGACACAACGATCTTGTCCTCTTCCGAGAGCTCGTCCACGCCGAGGATGGCGATGATGTCCTGCAGTTCCTTGTTCTTCTGGAGGATCTGCTTGACGCGGATGGCCGTGTCGTAGTGCGCCTGGCCGACGTACTGCGGGTCGAGGATTCGCGACGTCGAGGTCAGCGGATCCACGGCCGGGTACAGGCCACGGGAAGCGATTTCACGGGAAAGTTCCGTGGTCGCGTCCAGGTGGGCGAACGTGGTGGCCGGGGCCGGGTCGGTGTAGTCATCCGCAGGCACGTAAATGGCCTGCATGGACGTGATCGAGTGGCCCTTGGTGGACGTGATGCGCTCCTGCAGCAGACCCATCTCGTCAGCCAGGTTCGGCTGGTAGCCCACGGCGGAAGGCATGCGGCCGAGAAGGGTGGAAACCTCGGAGCCTGCCTGCGTGAAGCGGAAGATGTTGTCGATGAAGAGCAGCACGTCCTGGTTCTGCACGTCGCGGAAGTATTCCGCCATGGTCAGAGCCGACAGTGCCACACGGAGGCGCGTTCCCGGCGGCTCATCCATCTGGCCGAATACAAGGGCGGTGTCCTTCAGGACGTTCGCCTCTTCCATTTCAACCCAGAGGTCGTTACCTTCACGGGTACGCTCGCCGACACCGGCGAATACCGAGGTACCGCCGAAGTTGCGGGCAACACGGGTGATCATTTCCTGGATCAGCACGGTCTTGCCGACGCCGGCACCGCCGAAGAGTCCGATCTTGCCACCCTTGATGTACGGGGTGAGCAGGTCGATCACCTTGATGCCGGTTTCCAGCATCTCGGTGGAACCCTCAAGGTCGGCGAAGTTCGGAGCCGAACGGTGGATCGGCCAGCGCTCGGTGATCTCGAGCTTGTCTTCGGTGACGTCCAGGGGCTGGCCCAGGACGTTGAAGATGTGGCCCTTGACGCCGTCGCCTACGGGGACGGAGATCGGAGCACCGGTATCGAACACGGCAGCGCCGCGGACCAGGCCGTCAGTGGCCTGCAGGGAAATGGCACGGACGAGGTTGTCACCCAGGTGCTGGGAGGTCTCGAACGTGATGGTGCGGGTCTGGCCGTCGAGCGTGAGCTCGGTGGTCAGGGCGTTGTAGATGGTGGGAATTGCGTCAGCCGGGAATTCGACGTCGACAACCGGGCCGATGACACGGGCAATACGGCCGGTGGCACCCGAGGCTACGGAATCAGTTCCGTGCTCGACAGTTTGGGCAGTCATCTCTCTCACTTCACTCAGTTAGATGGCGTGTGGACTAAGTTTTTTATGCGTTGGAACTTATCTTCGACTGGAGCAGGTCAGGAGGCGCTGAGCGCGTCCGCACCGGCAACAATCTCGGAAAGTTCCTGGGTGATTTCGGCCTGACGGGCGTTGTTGCGCAGGCGCGTGTACTTCTTGATCAGGTCCGTGGCGTTGTCCCCTGCGGCCTTCATGGCGCGCTGGCGGGCTGCAAGCTCGGAAGCGGCGGCCTGGAGCATGGCTGCAAAGATGCGCGACTCGATGTAGCGCGGCAGCAGTGCGTCCAGGACCTTTTCCGGCTCGGGCTCGTATTCGTAGAGAGGCAGGAACTCAGCCGATGACTGGGCTTCTTCCTCCACTACTTCCAGCGGCAGCAGTCGGATGACCGCAGGTTCCTGAATAACCATGGACTTGAAGCGCGTGTACACGATGTGGATTTCGTCCACACCGCCGTCTTCGTAGGCCGTGTTGAAGTCATCGAGGAGTGCCTTGCCGATTTCACGGGCTGTTTCGAACTCAGGTGCATCGGTACCACCGGTCCATACCCGTTCAACTGTCCGGTTACGGAACTCGTAGTACGCCTGCCCCTTTCGTCCAACAAGGTAGGTCTTTACTTCCTTGCCCTCGTCACGGAGCAATTCGTTGAGTGCTTCGCCCTGCTTGAGGACTCCGGCGGAGTACGATCCGGCAAGACCGCGGTCGGAAGTCATTATGACCACGGCTGCGCGCCGGATCTGCTCCGGTTCGGTGGTCAGCGGATGATCGATCTCCGACTGGGATGCCACAGCAGAAACGGCACGGGTGATCGCATTGGAATAAGGCAGCGACGCAGCCACACGGGTGCGCGCCTTTCCAATGCGAGAGGCAGCAATCAGCTCCATCGCCTTGAAGATCTTCTGCATCGACGTGGTCGACGCGATCTTCTGGCGGTAGACCCGAATTTGGGCTCCCATACTCTTCCTTTCAGTTCCCGGCGCTGGGGCCGGGGGCTAAGGCAATGGCCAAGGGTTCCGCTGCCGGGCGCAAGGCCCGGCAGCGGAACTCCAAACCGCTAGCGCTTCTGCTTGACGATCTTTTCCTGGTCTACGGCTTCCTCGTCCAAGGCCGAGGTAGCTTCGTTTCCGGCTGCGACCATACGGTCGTCACCTTCACCGAAGAAACCCTGCTTGAACTTGGTGATGAGGCTCTTCATCTCATCAACCGTGGAATCCTCGAGCTTGTTCGTCTCGGCCAGGACGGTCATGACGGACGAGGAGTGGCGTACGTGCTCCAGGAACTCGGTCTCGAAGCGGCGGACGTCCTCAACGGGAACATCATCGAGGTAGCCGTTGGTGCCCATCCAGATGGAGACAACCTGGTCTTCCACCGGGAACGGTGCGTACTGGCCCTGCTTGAGCAGTTCCATCAGGCGTGCACCGCGGGTCAGCTGCTGACGCGAGGCGGCATCCAGGTCCGAGGCGAACATGGCGAATGCCTGCATATCGCGGTACTGGGCCAGTTCCAGCTTCAACGTACCGGAGACCTTCTTCATGGCCTTCTGCTGTGCAGCACCACCGACGCGCGAGACGGAAATACCGACGTCGACGGCGGGGCGCTGGTTGGCGTTGAAGAGGTCCGACTGGAGGAAGATCTGTCCGTCGGTGATGGAGATGACGTTGGTCGGAATGTAGGCCGACACGTCATTTGCCTTGGTTTCGATGATCGGCAGGCCGGTCATCGAGCCGGCGCCGAGCTCGTCAGAGAGCTTGGCGCAACGCTCCAGCAGGCGGGAGTGCAAGTAGAAGACGTCGCCCGGGTAGGCTTCGCGTCCCGGCGGGCGGCGCAGCAGCAGCGACACGGCGCGGTAGGCTTCAGCCTGCTTCGACAGATCATCAAAGATGATCAGGACGTGCTTGCCGCCGTACATCCAGTGCTGGCCGATGGCCGAGCCGGCGTACGGTGCCAGGTACTTGAAGCCGGCGGGGTCGGATGCCGGGGAGGCCACGATCGTGGTGTACTCCATGGCGCCCTGGTCTTCCAGCGTGCGCTTGATTTCAGCGATCGTGGAAGCCTTCTGGCCGATGGCAACGTAGATGCAGCGGACCTGCTTCTGGACGTCGCCGGACTCCCAGTTGGCCTTCTGGTTCAGGATGGTGTCCACCGCGATGGCGGTCTTACCCGTCTTGCGGTCACCGATGATCAGCTGGCGCTGGCCGCGGCCGATCGGGATCATGGCGTCAATTGCCTTGAGGCCGGTCTGAAGCGGTTCGTGAACCGACTTCCGCATGGTAACGCCCGGTGCCTGGAGTTCCAGTGCACGGCGTGCCTCGGCGGCGATCGGTCCCAGGTCATCCATCGGCTCGCCCAGCGGGTCGACAACGCGGCCCAGGAAGGCATCGCCTACGGGTACGGACAGGACTTCACCGGTGCGGTGTACTTCCTGGCCTTCTTCAATACCGGCGAAATCGCCAAGTACTACGACACCGATTTCACGGGTGTCAAGGTTCTGGGCGAGGCCCAGCGTGCCGTCCTCAAACCGAAGCAGCTCATTCGCCATAACGGAGGGCAGGCCCTCCACACGGGCAATGCCGTCGCTGGCGGTTGTTACGCGGCCAACTTCAACGCGCTCTGCGTTTCCGGGTTCGTAGGACGCCGCGAATTCATTCAACGCATTACGGACGTCGTCGGCGTTGATGGTCAATTCGGCCATCTGCAGTCCCTGCTCTCCTATGTTGTGATCATCGTGTACAACCGATGACCGTGATTGGTTCTTCAATGTTCTGAAGGCCCGTGAAGGCCAACGAGGTGGCTAGACAGCGAGCTTGCGGCGAAGTTCGGTCAGGCGCGTGGTCACGGTGGAGTCAACTACTTCATCCCCCACTGTGACACGGATGCCGCCGAGTATCGCCGGGTCCACGTTGACGTTGATCTTCAGCTCGCGGCCATACAGTCCGTTAAGGGAGGACTGCAGACGCTTTTGCTGTTCCTGCGTCAGCGGGCGGCTGGACTGCACTTCTGCAATCCAACGCTGCTGGCGGCCGGCTACCAGTTCCATGAAACGGGCTACCAAGGCTGCGGGACGCAGACCGCGCGGGGCAGTGACTGCCTGCGTGATCAGCACCTTTGCTTCGGCGCCCATGCCCGGAACCAGCTTCTGCGCCAGTACGGACTTTGCGGAAGCGGATGCCTGCGGTTCCTGCAGGGCACGCTGTACCTCGTGGTTGGCTGCAACGGCCTGGTTGAAGCGGAACAAATCGCTTTCCAGTGCTTCAAGGCCGGCAAGGCCGGGACCCTTCTTTTCCGCGACAGCGGAAACAACCGTTGCACCCAGGGTTTCCAGGGCATCGCCGATGTCGCGGGCTGTGCGCCACCGGGACTCCACCAGAGAAGCAACCAGCTGTTCGGCATCGGCCGAAACCTTGCCGCCGACCAGCTTGGAGACCAGGGCTGCCTTGGCAGAGGCTTCACGAGCCGGATCCGTCAGGGCACGCAGCAGGCCAGCGTCGCTGTCCAGCAGGCCCAGAATTCCAAAGAGTTCCTCAGCCAGGGACAGGGTCGCGCCGGGAAGCTTTGCTTCCAGCTTCTCCTGCGCCGCGGCCAGTGACTCGCTCGATATACCTGCCATTACTTGACCGCACCTGCGTTCTGGGATTCCAGGTCGTCAAGGAAACGGTCAACCACACGGCCGGCACGCGCATCGTCTGCGAGGGACTCGCCGACGATCTTGCTGGCCAGTTCGGTGGCGAGGGTTCCCACTTCGCTGCGGAGGGAAACGACAGCTGCCTGGCGCTCCGCTTCGATGGCGACGTGGGACTGTTCCATGATGCGGGCGGATTCGGCGCCTGCCTTGGCCTTCAGGTCAGCAAGGATCTGGGCGCCTTCGGCGCGTGCTTCCTCACGGATCTTGTTGGCCTCGGTGCGGGCGTCGATGAGCTGCTGCTTGTATTCATCCAGGGCGGCGCTGGCTTCAGCCTGTGCGGCTTCGGCCTTCTTGAGTCCGCCTTCGATGGCCTCGGTGCGCTCCGCATACGTCTTCTCGAACATCGGGACGACGAACTTGACGACGATGTACATCAGCACGGCGAAGCCAAGCAGTGTTACGAGGATCTCCCAGATGTTCGGGACCAGTGGATTCGCGCCTTCTTCGGCGGCGAGGATTAGTGCCTCGTTCATTTCAATCCGTCCTATCTACTTGGTTGGAAAATACGCGCTGACGTTAGAGAACGAACGCGAAAACCAGACCAAGGATAGCCAGTGCTTCGGTCAGGGCCAGGCCCAGGAAGGCGATGGGCTGCAGGACGCGCTGGGCTTCCGGCTGGCGGGCAACGCCGTTGATGTAGGCCGCGAAGACCAGGCCCACGCCGATGGCGCCGCCGATGGCGGACAGGCCGTAACCGACGAGGTTGATGTTGCCGTTGATTTCACCAATCATTATGGCTTTGTTCCTTTCAAGATGCCCGAGGGCAGGTTGTATGGTTCAGGGGGTTCCCCGGAGAGGGGAGGTTTAGTGTTCCTCGGCCAGGGAGCCTTGGATGTAGATCGCGGTCAGCAGGGTAAAGACGTAGGCCTGCAGGACCTGGATCAAAACTTCGAACAGGAACATGGCGACGCCGCCTGCCAGGGTCAGCAGACCCAGCGGCTTCAGCAGTCCTTCAGCCTCGAGCAGCAGGAACGAGGTTCCGGCACCCGCCAGCATGATGATCAGGTGGCCCGACAGCATGGTTGCGAAGAGTCGCAGGCTGTGCGTGATCGGGCGGACCAGGAAGGTGGAGATAATTTCGATCACTACCACGAGGGGCAGGATGGCCATCGGCACACCCGACGGAACAGTGGCGAACTTGAAGTAGGCCAGTCCGTGCTTCCGGATACCAACGATGATCCACGTGAAGTAGACAATCGCTGCCAGCGCGTAGGCCGTTCCCACATGTGAGGTGGTCGGCAGCTGGGCCAGCGGGATGGTGCCCCACAGGTTGTTGATCAGGATAAAGAAGAACAGTGCGAACAGCAGCGGGGTAAAGGACCTGAAGTCCTTTTCACCGATGATGTCCCGGCCGATCGAGTTACGGACGAAGTTGTAGCTCCATTCACCCAGGAACTGCAGCCGGCCCGGAACCATCTGGCCCTTGCGGGCTGCGGCTACGAAGAACCAGCCGATGAGGATGACGGAGAGAAGGATGAGCAGCATCTGCTTTCCAAATCCTTCACCACTTTCGGCGCCCCAGGGAAGGATCTCAGGGAGGTGCATATCTTCGAGGGTGGGTGGAACAAATCCCTCTTCATTGGAGGCGGGAAGCGCAAGCGCGATCAACGCGTTTCCTCTCTGCTGTGTCCATCGTTGGGCATATCATTGGCGGACACACGAGAAGTGCGCCCGTTATTTCGGTTTTGTGAAATCAATTCGATTTATCCGTATCCGGCTGTTTTCCGCCCGTAATCGGTCGGTCTGCACCCGAGGCCCGCCTGTGTGCGAAGGCCACATAGTAGCCACTGACCGCACCCAGGACGATACCGGCCGGTAAAATCCAGCGAGTTCCCAGGAGACTATCCAGGCTCCACCCTATCAAACCCAGGGCGATGATTCCCGCCAGCAGATACTGGAGCAGGGCACGCCGCCCCGAGGACGGTGGAGAGAAGGCAGCAGGGCCGGACGGGCGCTGATTCTTAGGCAAGTCCGCCTCCTTCAGGGGTTGTGTCGGCAGCGTCATTGAAGATCAGGTGACGTGTCCGGGAAAAGGCCCGGATTTCGGCAACCTGCCAGAGGACCACGGCACCGACTGCGGTCAGGGCAAACCATTCACGGTGCAGCCAAACAGGCGTTCCGAGCCCGAAAAGAATGACGGCGAACCCCACGACCTTAATCGCATAGGTCACCACGAACATTCCAATCGCACCGGACGGATTACTGCGTCCTACGACATGGCCGACCAAAAGGCTGATTCCGAAGAATGCGGCAATAAGGAACCAGCCCGAAAGGGCACTCGCCGCAGCACCGGCACCGGCGCTGAGAGCGGCCACAACGGCCGCGAGGACCGCTGCGCCACCGGTAACGGCAAGGGCTGTCCTGAGGATCCCCAGCCAGGGGGCCTTCGTGGGCCCGGAGGGGGTCAGGTACCCGCCGGAGCGGGAACCATCTGCGGATCTCATGGCGGAGTCAGTCTTCCTTGCTGGGCCTTCGGGCGTGCGGTGATAAAAGAGCGGCCATCTTAGAGCCGTCAAAGACGCGGGCTACCGCGACCCTTGAATTCTACAGTACATAGAAGTCGCCCCCTGCAGGCCTGCGTTTCCCGCCTAGGCCACGGGACGGCGGGCAAAGAGGCGCGGCGAGGAGAGATAGAAAGCCAGCACTGCAACGGCAAAGAGGACTCCGGCCACCGTCGCCCCGGCACCGGCTCCGGCCGTGAGCAGCCCGGTGGCTCCGACGGCGAGGGTGCAGCCGGTCACGACCAGGGAAACCTGCACATGGCTAAGTCCCGCGTCGGTCAACCGCTGGTACACGTGCTGGCGGTGCGCGGTGTACCACCGCTCGCCCCGGCGGACACGGCGCAGCAGCGTGGAGAAGGTGTCCACAAGATAAACGAGGATCGGGAACAGCAGGTATTCCACGTACACGCCGGCCAGGAACGCGGCGACGGCAATGCCTGCAATGGACGAACCCAGCAGGTAACTGCCCACATCCCCCAGGAACACCTGTCCCCTCCCGAGGTTCCAAGGCAGGAACGCGGCGAACGCCGCGGCCACCACCGCCCCGGTCACAGTCAGCCAGACATGGTCCGAAAGCACTCCGCTGACGGAGTACAGGGCCCCCACCACAAGGCCGTGCAGGCCGGAGATCCCGTTGATGCCGTCCATGAAATTGGCAACGTTAATGTAGGCGGCAATGGCGAGTCCGCCCACGGGAACCCACCACCAGCTCTGTTCCATGGTCCAGGCCAGGCCTGCCGTTCCAGCCAGGCCGATGGCCAGCTGGGTTGCCGCCCGGGTCCGGACTGAAACACCGCGCCAGTCCTCAATCCAGCCCAGCAGCGAGGCAGCGCCGATCACGGCAATCAGGATGGCAAGCACCGAACGGTCCACGGCAACAAGTCCCGTGGCCAAGGCCAGCAGGAGTCCCACCAGCACTCCGGCGGCAGTCGTTACGCCTACCCCCCGGATGACGGCCTTGGTGTGGGAGGACCGCTCGTTCGGGATGTCCAGGACACCCAGCCGGCGAAGCATCGGGATAAAGACGAAGGGCAGCAGCAGGCTCGTCAGGAAGGCCGCTGCAGCGCAGATGGCCAGCAGCATCAGCCAGTCCGCCGTTCGCTGTAGGGCTCCCCGGGATCGTTGGCGGCATCGCCTGGCGTGCCTGGGCTGCGGGTCCCAGGCATGCGCACAATCTCTCCGGCGTCGGTGACGGCTCCGTCCGTGGGCACGCTGGCGGGTTCGATTCCGCAGCGCCGCAGCCAGTCCGCCAGGTCCAGGTCATCGGGATCCAGGACAGCGACCCCGGCATGGGAGATTTTCGGATGAAGGGGACGTGAATCCGTTTCACCGGAGCCGACGAGGATCTCATGCAGCTTTTCGCCCTGGCGCAGTCCGGTGAAGACAATCTCGATGTCCTTGCCGGACATTGCGATCATGCGGCGGGCAACGTCGAGGATCTTCACTGGCTCGCCCATATCCAGGATCATCACCTCTCCCCCGCGGCCGATCGCGCCGGCCTGGATGACCAGCTGGCAGGCCTCCGGGATAGTCATGAAGAAGCGGGTGACCTCGGGATCCGTTACGGTCACCGGCCCGCCCTGGCGGATCTGTTCGCTGAAAAGCGGGAGCATGGAGCCCCGGCTGCCAATCACGTTGCCGAACCGGACGGAGACATACTGTTCTCCGGTGGCGCGGGCCATCCATGCGGTCAGCTTCTCCGCCACGCGCTTGGAATGGCCAAGGACGGTGGTGGGGTTGGCTGCCTTGTCGGTCGAGATGTTGACGAAGTGCCGGACATTCGCCTTACGGGCGGCGGCCAGGACATTCGCGGTGCCGATGACGTTGGTTTTCCAGGCTTCCTGCGGGTACTGCTCCAGCAGGGAGACGTGCTTCAGCGCGGCGGCGTGGAAAACGACGTCGGGACGGCGTTCGCGGAAGATGCGTTCCAGCGCGTCGGGGTCGCGGATGTCGGCCAGCACCGTGTCCGGACCGTCGAGCAGGCCGCGGCCCGTAATGGAGAGCTGGGTCAGCTGCAGGCCGGTCTCGTCCCGGTCCACCATGATCAGCTCCCCGGGGTGGAAAGCCGTGATCTGGCGGCACAGCTCGGAGCCGATGGAGCCGCCGGCACCCGTGACCAGCACCTTCTTCCCGGAAAGGTAACCCGCTACCTCGTCCACGTGGATGTCCACGGGCCGTCGTCCAATGAGGTCTTCGACCGCGACGTCGCGGAAGTCCCCCAGCCCGGCGCCGTCGCCCTTGGCGAGCATGTCCTTGAGCGGAGGAAGGACAAGCACCCGCAGGTCCAGGCCTTCGGCGAGGTCGGAGATTTCCCGCACCTGGCGGGCTTCGATTTGGGCAATGGCCACGATGAGCACGGTGGCGCGGGTGCGGTGCACCAGGTCGGGCAGGTCCACGAGTTTGCCGATGACGGGAACCGTCGCCAGCCGCAGGTGCTTCTTGGCCGGATCGTCGTCGACCAGGCCCACCGGGTAGTACGGGGAGTCCGGATCCTTCATCATCCGGGACACAAGGGAACCGCCCAGGAAACCGGCACCGTAGACGAGGGCGCGCTGCGCTTCCTCGCCCGGGCGTGCCCGGCTCTCCACGTACATCCGCTTGACGTAGCGGATGGCTGCCATAAACAGGCAGGCGAACGGGAAAGCAATCATGCCGGTGCTGCGCGGGATGTCGATCACGAGGCCGAACAAGGCGCTGGCGAGCACCAGGATCGCGGAGACAATCAGGGTCACCACGGCCAGCAGGCGCATTTCGTGGAAACTGCCGAAGCTGTAGCGGCCGCGGTAGAGGGCGAACGAATAGCCCACTATCAGCTGCGTCAGGACCGCCACACCGCAGAAGACGGCAAGCCCGGCCGGGTTGATCTGCTCAACGGTGAGTTCATACCGCAGCACCAGCGCAAGGCAGATGGACACGATCCAGGCCAGGGAGTCCAACATGTACTGCGACCAGAGCCACAGGACAGGCTTTTCCTCTCTGGGAAGGCTGCTGTTGTCCGTAGGTTTTTGCCTCATGGTCCTCAACGGGTAGGTACCCGGCTCTCTTCTCGGTGATGCAAAGAACAAGTGGAAGAATCCGGTGTAATAGACTGGAATCTACTCAGCATACTAACTGCACACCCTCTTCAGTTTCGGTTTAGGCCGATCCACCGGGGTGCCCGAAAGGACCATCTTGCCGGACTCTGTGGCCGTAGCAGCAGTAACCTTCGACCGTCCCGACGACGTCAAGACGCTCCTGGAGGCCCTGGCAGCGCAGAGCGCGGACATTACGTCCGTGGCGCTCGTCGATTCCGGCAAGAGCCCGGTTCAGGATATCGCTGAAAACTCGTCGGCACCGGTCAATTACATTCGGTCCAACACGAATCTCGGCGGTGCCGGTGGATTCTCGCTGGCAATTCTTTCCGCCATGGCCACCGGCGCCGACTGGATCTGGATCATGGACGACGACGCGCATCCCGAAGATCCGGAATGCGCGGCCACCCTGTTGGCGGCTGCCAAGGAACGCGGGCTCGACGTCGTCCTGCCCCTCGTGGTGGCACCCGGCGCGCCGGACACCCTGTCATTCCACTTCCGCCTCGACGGGAAGCTGACCCACGACCGGGCCGAGGTTGCCGCCCGTGGTTTCCTGCCCAATGTGGGGCACTTCTTCAACGGGGCCCTGATCCGGGCCGACGTGTTCTACCGCGTGGGCCTGCCGGACCTTCGGCTGTTCATCCGCGGCGATGAAACCGACTTCATGATCCGGCTTCGGCGCGCCGGAATCGAGTTCGGCACCGTAACCACGGCAGCTTTGACGCATCCCGCCGCGTGGGCCGAGGTCCAGCCCGTGCTCGGTGACCGCCTGCATGTCCTGGTCCCCGAGACACCGTTCAAACAGTTCTACTTCTACCGCAACCGCGGACACCTGACCCGCCGCTACGGACGGGTGAAATCGTTCGTGGCCGACGCCGTGGGGTACCCGCTGCACTTTGCCAGGACCCGGGATCCCAAGGGCCTGCGGAACTGGCTGCGCGCGTACACCGCCGGCATGAGCGGGCGCCGCTTCGGGCCGCCGTCGGACTTCGGGTTCTAACGTGACTGCGTCCCGGGTGCCGACCGAAGCCGCGCTGACCATCGTCATCACCACCTTCAACCGCTCCGGTTACCTCTCCGGGCTGCTGGAGAGCATTAAGGCGCTCGACCCTGCCCCTGCGGCGGTGGTCGTGGTGGACAACGCCAGCACCGACGGGACTCCGCAGATCCTCGAAGCAGCCCGGTCCGGTTTCGCGGTCCCGCTGACGGTCCGGCGGCTGCAGGACAATACCGGCGGGGCCGGCGGCTTTGCCGCCGGGATCGAGACCGCACTGGCCTCCGGCGCACAGTGGCTGTGGCTGATGGACGACGACGTCGAGGTCCTCCCGGGTGCCGTAGCCGCGCTGCGTAAGTGGACCGGCAGTTATGACTGCATCCACGGCCGGCGGTACGACGACGAAGGCGCACCGTTTTTCTGGCAGCACCGGTTTGTCCCCTTCCTGGGCGTTCATCTGCCGGTGCGGGGCAACGTCTTCCGGGATTCCCCGGTCTTCTCCACCAATGTGGGCTGCTTCGAGGGAATGCTGATCAGTGCGGACCAGGTCCGCCGGATCGGGCTGCCGGATGCCCGCTACTTCATCAACGGAGACGATGTCATCTACGGCTGGCTCGCCTCACTGGACCGGCCGGTGGCGTACGTCAACGACTTTGTGCTTCGGAAGGTCCGCGCGCAGCGGCAGATCGACCTCGGCATCCGGCACCTGAACGACTCCAGCGATCTCGGCCGCTTCACCGCGATGCGCAACCGCGGCCACACCGCCCGCTACCTGCAGGTCCACGGCCGCTATCACCGGTACGGATTTGCTCTGGGCACCGTCCTCACGGCGGGCAAGGAACTGCTCCGGCTGGTTGCTGTGGAGCGTACCCTGCACGGTGCCGGCCGGCTCTGGGCCGGCTGGCGGGGCGCCCGGCGCATCCTCCGCGACCGGACCTGGTCCCCGGTGCCCCCGCTGGCCGTGCCGGAGCAGCCGGAACAGCCGGAGAACGGCAAGCCACAGCAATCTCCCCGAAAGCAGCAGGTTTGAGTATCCCGTCCGCCCCGTCGTCTTCCGCAGACTCCATCTCCTCCCCCGACGCTGCTGCCGGTTCCGCCGCGCCAGTGTGGGTGGTCCTCGGAGCCTCCGGCTTCATCGGTTCGGCCATCCACTCGGCCCTGTCAGCGCGTGGCATCAGCGTTCGCCCGGTTCCAGCCCCGCGCCTGCGGGCAGAGGGCACCGACGCCGCCGCCCTGCTCCACCAAGCGGCCGACGCCGAACGGAACCTGTTGGCGGACGCCTTCGCCGGTGCGGAAATAGTCATCAACGCTGCGGGACTGGCCACGCCGGGAGCAACTGACTCCCCCGAACTGCGCGGAGCGAATTCCCTGCTGCCGCTGGTGGCCGCGGACGCTGCGGATGCCGCCGGCGTCCGC
Organism: Arthrobacter sp. zg-Y919; assembly: GCF_030142045.1. NCBI lineage: Bacteria > Bacillati > Actinomycetota > Actinomycetes > Micrococcales > Micrococcaceae > Arthrobacter > Arthrobacter sp. zg-Y919. The sequence continues at coordinate 2,097,448 of NZ_CP126242.1, forward strand.
AGGTTCGTGCACCTGAGCAGCGCAGCGGTGCAGGGCCACCGGCCGTTCCTGGACGAAAGCCCGCACGTGGAGCCCTTCTCGGCATACTCACGGTCCAAGGCCCTCGGGGAACAGGTCCTTTCCGCCCGGAAGGGCGGCTCCGGCAGCGTTGTCACCGTGCGGGCCACATCGGTTCAGGGTCCGGGGCGTGCGACGACGGCGAAACTGGCCCGGCTCGCTGCCTCGCCGCTGGCGTCCGTGGCTGCACCGGGAACCGCGCCGAGCCCGGTCAGTTCTGTGGATTCCCTGGTTGACTTCGTGCTGCGGGTGGCGTCGCACCAGGGGCCGGTGCCGGCCGTAGTGCTGCAGCCCTGGGAGCAGGCTTCGGTCTCCTCCGTGCTTGAGGCCGCCGGCGGCCGGCGTCCGGCGCACCTGCCTGCCTGGTTCTGCCGGCTGGCACTGCGTGCCGGCTACGCGGTCTCCTCGCTGGCAGGGGAACGGCTCCACGGGCCGCTGCGCCGGGTCGAACTGATGTGGTTCGGCCAACGCCAAGAGCCGGGATGGGCGGAATTGACGGGCAACGTCCCCGAAGCCCGCGTCCAGGACGTCCTGGCGGCGTCCCGCGGCTGACCCCGCCCGGGGCCGGGTCAGCCGCAGGCCTAGTCTTTGCTGGGACTAGTCCTTGCCGGGCCTAGTCTTTGGCCAGGGAAGGTGCGGTACCGGCGCCGGCGGCGGGAGGTTCTTCGCCAATGTCCAGGATCCCCGGAACCGCTTCACGCAGGGCGTCGATGCTGACCGCACCCCGGCGGACCACACGCATTGGCGCGCTGGTGGCATCCACAATGGTGGAGGGCACGCCGTCGCTCCCGGCGACGGGCCGGTGTCCGGCCTCCAGGTAGACCTCGACGGATTCCCCCAGCTGCCCGCGTGCCTGCGCCGCGGTCTGCCCGGCCGGGGAACCCGTCCGGTTAGCCGAGGATACGGCCAGCGGTCCCGTGACCCCCAGCAGATCCAGGGCAACACTGTCATCCGGCATCCGCAGTGCAACGGTTCCCAGGGTGTCCCCCAGGTCCCAGGTCAGGGACGGCTGCGCATGGAAAATCAAGGTCAGTCCGCCCGGCCAGAAGGTACGGGCCAGAATGCGGGCGTCCTCGGAGATGTCCATGGCAAGCCCGTCCATGGTCTGTACCCGTGGGATCAGCACGGGCGGGGGCATGCTCCGGCCGCGTCCCTTGGCGGCGAGCAGGGTAGCCACGCCCTGCGGTGAAAAGGCATCGGCGCCGATCCCGTAGACGGTGTCAGTGGGCAGCACAACACACGCCTTCGCGGCTATTGCCCGCTGGGCCGCCGCCAGGCCCGCGCTGAGTTCCTCGGGGTTACTGCAGTCATAACTGGTGCTCACGGCAATATTCCTTCACTAGTGGATGCCATTGGTCCGGTACGCCGGACAGCCGACGTGGCGCGGGGGCGGTCATTCAGGTCCCGGTGGGAGACGACGTCGGTCCAGGCGGGGTCGGCAGCCAGCAGCCGGGCAATCGCCGGGGCCTGCACTTCGGCGTGTTCCATCACGAAGTACCCGCCCGGCACCAGCAGGCGTGCTGCGGACCGGGCCGCGGCCATTGGTAGTTCCAGCCCGTCCGCTCCCCCGCCGTACAGGGCCATGGCCGGATCATGCTCGGCGGCTTCGGGTTCGTTCGGGACCGCTTCGGCGGGGATATACGGCGGATTGGACACTACAACGTCGAAGCTGGCGTCATGGTCCGCCAGTGCGGTCCTCAGGTCGTCCAGGACCAGCTGGACACCCAGCGGAGCCAGGTTCTGTTCCGCCCAGGCGAAGGCCAGGGGGCTCAGCTCCACGGCGTACACCTCGGCTGCGGGGACCTCGGAAGCCACCGCTGCGGCAATGGCACCGGACCCGGTGCCCAGATCCACGACCTTTGCCGGGCCGGCCCGGCGTGCTGCATCAATAGCCAGCTGCGCCACCGTTTCGGTTTCCGGCCGCGGCACAAAAACACCGGGGCCCACAGCCAGCTCGAGGTAGCGGAAATGTGCTTTGCCGGTCAGGTGCTGCAGCGGTACGCGTGCCGCGCGCTCGGCCACGAGTGCGTTGTATCCTTCCGGCGCCGGAGCATCGGTGAAGGCCAGGGCCCGGATCCGGCCGGCGCTCTCTCCCAGGAGGTGCGCGGCCAGCAGCTCGGCGTCGACGCGCGGCGAAGGAACTCCGGCTGCGGCAAGTTCCGCCGTCGCCCGCCGCAGCGCCTCGGCCAGGGTGGTCCCGTTGCCCGGTTCCACGCCCGTGGCGGTATTAGCTTTCGTCACCGATGGCGTCCAGACGGGCCTGTTCGTCCATTTCGATGGCGGCCTGCACCACTGCCTCAAGCTCGCCGTTCAGGACGGTATCCAGGTTGTAGGCCTTGTAGCCGGTGCGGTGGTCCACAATCCGGTTTTCCGGGTAGTTGTAGGTCCGGATGCGCTCCGAGCGGTCCATAGTGCGGATCTGCGACTTGCGGATGTCGGAGTTCGCGGCGTCGATCTTCTCCTGCTCGTGTGCCAGGATGCGTGAGCGCAGCACACGCATGGCCGCTTCACGGTTCTGCAGCTGGGACTTTTCGTTCTGCATGGCCACCACGATGCCGGTGGGCAGGTGGGTGATGCGTACGGCGGAGTCGGTGGTGTTCACGGACTGTCCACCCGGGCCCGAGGAACGGTAGACGTCGATCTTCAGGTCATTCTGGCTGATCGCGACTTCTTCCGGCTCATCGACTTCGGGCAGGACCAGCACGCCGGCCGCGGAGGTATGGATCCGGCCCTGCGACTCGGTGACGGGAACGCGCTGGACGCGGTGCACGCCGCCCTCGTACTTCAGGCGGGCGTAGACGCCTTCGGCCGGATCGTTGGAGTTGCCCTTGATCGCCATGGCAACGTCCTTGTAGCCGCCCAGGTCCGATTCCGTGGCGGAGATGATTTCCGTACGCCAGCCGCGGTGCTCGGCGTAGCGGGTGTACATACGCAGCAGGTCGCCGGCGAACAGTGCAGCTTCGTCGCCGCCTTCGCCGCCCTTGACCTCGATGATGACGTCGCGGCCGTCGTTGGGGTCGCGCGGAATCAGCAGGCGGCGCAGCTTCTCCTGCGCCTCGTCCAGCTGCTCCTTGAGTACGGGAACCTCAGCGGCGAATTCGGGATCCTCGTCCGCCATTTCGGCGGCGGCGGCGAGGTCATCCTCGAGTCCGTGCCAGCGGTTGTAGGCGTCCACAATCCGGCTCAGTTCGGCGTAGCGCCGCCCCAGCCGGCGGGCCAGGCCCTGGTCCGCGTGCACTGCCGGGTCGGACAGGCGCAGCTGAAGCTCAGCGTGCTCATCCAACAGGCCCTGAATGGACTCAAACATGTTTTAGATTCCTCTTTCGGCTGTGATTACCACAAGCAGTTTATCGGTTCATCTCCGCCCCGCTGTCCGGGGCGTTAACGCACGAGCCGCCCAGGCCCCCTGCCCGCCGGATCGGCGGGAGGAAGCATGAGCGGCTCGTAGGGCAGCTAGTTGTCCTTGGTGCCCAGGGTGGTCTGCTGAACCTGCATCAGGAACTCGACGTTGGACTGCGTCTCCCGGATCTTGCCGGTGAGCAGTTCCAGTGCCTGCTGGGTATCCAGGCCGGAAAGGACCCGGCGCAGCTTCCACATGATCTTGACTTCATCCGGGGAGAGCAGGTTCTCTTCGCGGCGGGTGCCCGACGCGTTGACATCCACGGCCGGGAAGATGCGCTTGTCCGCAAGGTTGCGGGACAGGCGCAGTTCCATGTTGCCGGTGCCCTTGAATTCCTCGAAGATGACCTCGTCCATCTTGGATCCGGTCTCCACCAGGGCCGTAGCCAGGATGGTCAGCGAGCCGCCGTTTTCGATGTTGCGGGCGGCACCGAAGAAGCGCTTCGGCGGGTACAGTGCGGACGAATCCACACCACCGGAAAGGATACGGCCCGACGCCGGAGCGGCCAGGTTGTAGGCACGGCCCAGGCGGGTCATGGAGTCAAGCAGCACCACGACGTCGTTGCCCATTTCCACCAGGCGCTTGGCGCGCTCGATGGCGAGTTCGGCAACGGTGGTGTGGTCATCGGCGGGGCGGTCGAAGGTGGAGGCGATGACCTCACCCTTGACCGTGCGCTGCATGTCCGTGACTTCCTCGGGACGTTCGTCCACGAGGACCATCATGAGGTGGACCTCAGGATTGTTGATCGTGATCGCGTTGGCAATGGCCTGCAGGATCAGGGTCTTGCCGGCCTTCGGCGGGGAAACGATCAGGCCGCGCTGGCCCTTGCCGATCGGAGCCACGAGGTCGATGACACGCGGGCCGATCACCTTGGCGTTGGTTTCCAGGCGCAGACGCTCGGAGGGGTACAGCGGGACCAGCTTGGAGAACTCCACGCGGTCCTTGTTGTCCTCGGCCTGCTTGCCGTTGACGGACGTGAGGCGGACCAGTGCGTTGAACTTCTGGCGCTGGTTGCCGCCCTGGTTCTCACCTTCGCGGGGTGCACGGATTGCGCCGACGACGGCGTCACCCTTGCGCAGGTTGTACTTCTTCACCTGGGCCAGGGAAACGTAGACATCGTTCGGGCCCGGCAGGTAGCCGGAGGTCCGGACGAAGGCGTAGTTTTCCAGGACGTCGAGGATGCCCGCTACGGGCAGCAGGACGTCGTCCTCGGTGACCTCGACGTCGTCGACCTCGGGGTTCTGGTTGCGGTTGCGGCGGCGCTCGTTGCGGTCGCGGAAACGGTCGTTCCGGTCTCCGCGGTCGTTGCGGTCGTTACGGTCGCTGCGGTTACGGTTGCGGCGGTTACGCCCGCGTCCGTTCTCTTCATTGTCATCGCGGTTGTCGCGGTCACGGTTGTTGTCGCGGTCGCGGTTGTTCTCGCGGTTACCGCCGTTGTCGCGGTTGCTGTCGCGGTCGCGGTTGTTCTCGCGGCTGCCGCCGTTGTCACGGTTGTTCTCGCGGTTGTTGTCACGGTCGCGGTTGTTCTCGCGGCTGCCGCCGTTGTCGCGGTTGTTCTCACGGTTGCCGTTGTCGCGGTCAGAGCGGTTACGGCGCTCACGGCGTTCGCCGCGCTCGTCGTCGCCCTGGGTCCGGTTCTCAGCACCGTTAGCCGAAGCGCCGTTGCCGGCAGCTGCGTTGTTGGCAGCACCGTTGTTGGCAGCACCGTTGGCGGAAGCAGCGTTGCCTGCGCTCTCTGCGGGGGCTTCGGCCTGGGCGTTGGTGTCCGTGCCGTTGGAATCGCTGCGGCGGTTGCGGCTGCGGCGGTTGCCGCGCTCGCGCTGGCCCTCTTCGCGGCCATTCTCTTCGCGTGCTTCGCGGTTCCGGGCCGGAGCCTCGGTGTTTTCCGCGGCGGCGGGAGCCGGTGACTCAGCAGCGGCGGTCTCTGCCGGGGCGGAGGTAACGACGCCGTCACTCGCTGCGCGCCGGTTGCGGTTACGGGTACGCGTCGGGCGGGTCGTCTCTGCATCGGCGGACTGTTCCGCCGGGGCTGCAGAAGCCTTCTCGGGGGCACCCTTGGCTGCGTCGTCGCCGGAACCACGGACGGGACGGTCGGCTACGGCGCCGCCGCGCTGGTGGTTGGAGATAGCCGTAACCAGGTCTCCCTTACGCATCCGGGAGCCACCGGTGATGCCGAGCTGGCCGGCAAGCGCCTGGAGCTGCGCGAGCTTAAGGCCTGCAAGGCCTGTGCTCTTGGATGTGTTCTCGCCGGTCGAACCGGCGGATGCTGAATCCACGCCTGCAGTCAGGCTGGTGGTATCTGTCACGAAGGATCCTTCCCCCTCGTCGGGCGGTCCGGCGCAATGCCGGCCGCGGTGATTGGCCCTGGTCCCAAAGATCAGACATTGGGTCAGGGTCCGCCTACTGCCGGCCCGGTGGCCGGAGAGGCGAATCTACTGGGTGCCTTGTTAAGAAGAATCCACGCGGGGTCTGGTCAGCTTCGCTGCCGAACACGCGGCATTCAAGTGGGACACGCCGCTTCTTGGCGCTTCCGTTTGAAGGCTACACCGGAGACTGCGCCTCCGCTGGTGGGCGATTGAATCAACGGAAATCACCGCGAGAGGGGTGTAGTCACACCTGACGGCGGCAAAGTGTTTTCAACGAAAGCCCGGGGCGGCCCTGAAAGGACGGCTACCTGCGGGAGCACAGGAACGGAAAATTACCGCTGGTGCACTTCCACTCTAGCACCATCTCGCTCTACGCCAAGCCGTAGAACACGCCAATTTGCGCCGGTTCCTGCCGCGTTCAGGTGCCCGGTCATGGCCTTCTCCGCTTCCAGCGCTGCAGCGTCTCCGTTGGCGAGGCACATAACCGTAGGGCCCGCCCCGGAAATCACCGCAGCAAACCCCTCTGTCCGCAGAGACTGGAGCAGCCGGGCGCTGGGCAGCATGGCCGGTGCCCGGAAGTCCTGGTGCAGTCCGTCCCATGTGCCTTCGAGCAGCAGGGTTGGATCCACGGTCAAGGCGTGGATCAGCAGTGCTGCCCGTCCGGCATTGGCGGCTGCGGTCCGGTGCGCCACGGTGGCCGGCAGCAGTCCGCGCGCGCTTTCGGTGGACAGCTCGACGGACGGAACGGCAACTACGGGTACGACGTCGGGGTGCACGGCGGCGCGCGCGGAGCGGAAGACGCCGTCGGTCTCCCATGAAATCGCGAGGTCGCCGGCCAGCGCGGGAGCCACGTTATCCGGGTGACCCTCGAGTGCCGAGCAGCTATGCAGGAGGCCTGCGGAGTCAAGCCGCGCGTCCGCAGGCAGCAGCGCGTTGGCTGCCAGCACGCCGGAGACGATTGCCGACGCAGACGACCCCAGTCCGCGGCCATGCGGAATGGCGTTTTCGGCGCTCAGGTGCAATCCCTGGGCCCGGTAGCCCGCGGCCTCCAGGGTGGAGAGCAGGGTGCGGACCACCAGGTGGGAGGAATCCAGCGGAACTTTTCCGGCACCCTCCCCCGCAACCTCCACGAAGATGCCCTCGTCCTCGGACGTCCGCACCCGCACCGTGTCATAGAGCGTCAGCGCAAGGCCCAGGGAATCAAATCCCGGGCCCAGGTTGGCGCTGGTCGCGGGCACAGCCACGCTCACGTCCTGCCCCGGAGCAAGGACCCGGGAAACTATACGGGAGTCGGACCGCGGCCCGCCCGGCAGATCCACCTGCATTGCCGGCCCTACTTGCCGGATCCGGCGGGCTGCGCCGCTTCCAGGCCCAGCGCTGCAGCCACGCTCACGACGTCGAAGTCCACCTTGGTGGGTTCGACGTCGGAGCCGTCCGCGGTGCGCAGCGCCCATTGCGGGTCCTTGAGTCCGTGCCCGGTAACCGTTATGACGATGGTTTTACCCGTCGGGACTTCCCCGGCGGCGTGCTTCTTGAGCAGCCCGGCCACGCCTGCGGCGGAGGCCGGTTCCACGAACACGCCTTCCCGGGACGACAGCCAGCGGTGCGCGTCAAGGATTTCGGTGTCCGTCACGGCCTCGATCAGTCCGCCGGACTCGTCACGGGCGGCAATGGCCTGGTCCCAGGACGCCGGGTTGCCGATCCGGATGGCGGTGGCGATGGTGTCGGGGTCGGTGACCGGATGCCCCTTCACCAGCGGCGACGCGCCCTCGGCCTGGAAACCCCACATGTGCGGGGTCTTGGTGGCCACCGGAGCCAGCTCCTCGCCGGCCACGTTGGTCCAGGGCTTCGCGTATTCGGAATAGCCCTTCCAGTACGCAGTGATGTTTCCGGCGTTGCCGACGGGCAGCAGGTGGTAGTCCGGGGCGTCGCCGAGGTAATCCACCACCTCGAAGGACGCGGTTTTCTGGCCCTCGATGCGCGCCGGGTTCACGGAGTTCACGAGGAACACCGGGTAGGCCTCGGCAAGCTTGCGGGCCACCTCGAGGCAGTTGTCGAAGTTGCCGCGGACCTGGAGCAGCTGGGCGCCGTGGGCAATCGCCTGGCTGAGCTTGCCCATGGAAATCTTGCCGTCCGGCACCAGCACGGCGCAGGTGATGCCCGCCTGCGTGGCGTAGGCGGCGGCGGAGGCACTGGTGTTGCCGGTGGACGCGCAGACCACGGCCTTGGCCCCGGATTCCACGGCGGCGGTCATGGCCATGGTCATGCCCCGGTCCTTGAAGGAGCCGGTGGGGTTCATGCCTTCGACCTTGAGATAGACCTCGGAGCCGGTCAGCTCGGACAGTGCCTTGGCACGGACCAGCGGCGTGCCGCCTTCACCGAGGGTAATGACCTCGGTGCTGTCGGTGACCGGGAGACGGTCGGCGTACTCGCGGATAACGCCGCGCCATTGGTGAGCCACGGCTCAGACTCCTTCTACCCGCAGGACGGATTGGACTGAATTGATGACGTCGAGGCCCTTGATGGCCTCAACGGTGGCCGCCAGGGCGGCCTCGGGGGCACGGTGGGTCACGAAGCGCAGCTCGGCGCTGGCTCCGGCCCCGTGGATGGTCTGGCGCATGGTTTCGATGGAGACGCCGTGCTCAGAGAACACACGGGCAACAGCGGCCAGCACGCCGGGCTGGTCGGCCACGTCCAGGCCGATCGAGTAGCTGGTGGTGACCTGTTCCAGCGGCAGGGCCGGCAGGGAGCCGGTTGGCCGGCCGCCCGGAACCGGGCCGCCCAGCACCAGCCGGCGGGCGGCGGTGACGACGTCGCCCATCACGGCGGACGCGGTGGGTGCGCCGCCGGCGCCCTGGCCGTAGAACATCAGTTCGCCGGCGTTCTCGGCCTCGACGAAAACTGCGTTGAAGGCACCGTGCACGGCGGCCAGGGGATGCCGGCGCGGCAGCAGGGTGGGATGCACCCGTACACTGACGCCCTCGGTTCCATCAGCGTCCGGGAATTTCTCCGCGATGGCCAGCAGCTTGATCACGAAGCCCGCGTCCTGTGCGGCTTTGATGTCTTCGGCCGTGACGGAGCTGATGCCTTCGCAGGAAACCGCCGAGAGGTCGAACCCGGTGTGGAACGCCAGGGACGCGAGGATGGCACCCTTGGCTGCGGCGTCGTGCCCTTCGACGTCGGCCGTGGGGTCCGCTTCGGCGTAGCCGAGGCGCTGGGCCTCGGCGAGGGCGTCCGCGAACTGGGCCCCGGTCGAATCCATGGCATCGAGGATGTAGTTGGTGGTGCCGTTGACGATGCCCATGACCTTGGTGATCCGGTCCCCGGCCAGGCTGTCCCGGATGGGGCGCAGGATCGGGATGGCGCCGGCCACGGCTGCCTCGTAGGACAGCTGGACACCGGCGGCGTCGGCCTTCTCGTAGAGCGCTGCGCCGTCTGCTGCGAGCAGGGCCTTGTTGCCGGTGACCACGGCCGCGCCCGAGCCGAGGGCGTGCAGGATCAGGCTGCGGGCCGGTTCGATGCCGCCCATCAGCTCGATCACGATGTCCGCACCCTCCACGAGGGCTTCGGCGTCGGTGGTGAACAGTTCCCGCGGCAGGTCCACGTCGCGGGGTGCGTCGAGGTTGCGCACCGCGATGCCGGCCAGGTCCAGCCGGGCGCCGAGGCGCGCGGTGAGGTCGTCTGCGTCGTCGAGGAGGATCCGGGCGACCTGCGAACCCACGTTTCCGCATCCCAACAGGGCTACTTTCAGGGTCTTCATGTGCTGTGCCAACTCCTTGCAGAGGTTAGGAAACGTCGCGTGCCAACAGGTCGTCTTCGGTTTCGCCGCGGACTATCAGCCGTGCGGCTCCGTCCCGCACGGCGACAACGGGCGGGCGGGCCAGGTAGTTGTAGTTGCTGGACAGGACCCAGCAGTAGGCGCCCGTTCCGGGGACGGCGAGCAGATCCGAAGCGGTAACGTCACCGGGAAGGTAGGCGTCCCTCACCACTATGTCGCCGCTTTCGCAGTGTTTGCCAACGACGCGCGAAATAACCGCGTCATCTTCGGACGTACGTGAGGCCAAAACCGCCGAGTAGTCGGCCCCGTACAGCACGGGCCGGGCGTTGTCGCTCATGCCGCCGTCCACACTGACGTAGCGCCGCGGCGAGGTGCCGCCGTCGGGTGTGTCCACCCGGACCGTCTTGGTGGTGCCGGCGCGGTAGAGCGTAAAGGTGCTCGGGCCCACGATGGCACGTCCGGGTTCGATGGAGATCCGCGGCACGGCAAGGCCCAGCTCGGTGCAGGTGCTGCCGACGACGGCGGCCATCGCGTTGGCGATCTCGGCCGGCGGGCGCGGGGCGTCGGCTTCGGTGTATGCGATGCCGTAGCCGCCGCCCAGGTCCAGTTCGGCCAGTTCGACGCCGTAGGACTGCTTCACTTCGGCCAGGAAACCGAGCAGCCGCCGGGCCGCGAGTTCAAAGCCGGCGGACTCGAAGATCTGCGAGCCGATGTGGCAGTGCACGCCCACCAGGTTCACGCCGTCGTGCTTGAGTGCCTTCTCCACGGCGGCCATGGCCGGGGAAACGCCGTCCAGGTCCGGATCGGGCAGCATCGAGAGGCCGAATTTCTGGTCCTCATGCGCTGTGGCGATGAACTCGTGCGTGGAGGCGTGCACACCCGGGGTCAGCCGCAGCATCACGTTGGCGCGTTCCCCCCGGGAGGACGCGAGGTCCCCCAGCAGTTCAAGCTCTCCGAGGCTGTCCACCACGATCCGGCCCAGCTCCATGTCCAAGGCGCGGGTCATTTCGGCGAGGGACTTGTTGTTGCCGTGCAGTCCGAGCTGGCTGCCGTGCAGACCCGCGCGCCGGGCCACTGCCAGCTCTCCGCCGGAGCAGGTGTCCAGCCGCAGTCCCTCGGAGGAGACCCAGCGGGCCACTTCGGTGCAGAGGAAGGACTTGCCGGCGTAGTAGACATCCACTCCCCCGCACAAGCCCGCAAAGGCGGCGTCGAAGGAGTCCTTGAAGTCGCGGGCACGTGCCCGGAAATCCGCCTCGGACATCACGAACACCGGGGTGCCGAATTCCTCGGCAATCCGGGACACGGGGATGCCGGAGATTTCCAGCTCCCCGCCGGCGCCGCGCGCCACGTCCTGCGCCCACATCTGCGGACGCAGGGCGTTGGTGTCCTCGGGATGGCTCAGCCACTGCGGAGCCAGGGGTGAAGCGGTCATGATTTACATCCGTTCGGGCGCGGAAACTCCCAGGAGGCCCAGGCCGTTGGCCAGGACCTGGCGTGCGGCAAGGTTCAGCCACAGGCGGGTGCGGTTGGTGTCGGTGATTTCCTCATCGCCCTGGGGTGCGATGCGGCAGGCGTCGTACCAGCGGTGGTACGTGCCGGCGATGACCTCCAGGTGGCGGGCCACGCGGTGCGGTTCGCGGAAGGCGCTGGCCTGCGCGACGATGCCGGGGTACTGCCCGAGCGCTGCCAGCAGTGCGCTTTCGGTGGGGTGGACAAGCAGCGAGGCGTCGAACACGGAATCGTCGACGCCGGCCGCCTCGGCGTTGCGGGCCAGGGCGTAGGTGCGGGCATGGGCGTACTGGACATAGAACACGGGGTTCTCGTTGCTGCGCTTGGTCAGCAGGTCCAGGTCAACGTCGATGTTGGAATCGGCGGAGAAGCGGGCCAGCGTGTAGCGCGCGGCGTCCACGCCTACGGCATCGACGAGGTCTTCGAGGGTGACCACCGTGCCGGCACGCTTGGACATACGCACGGGCTTGCCGTCCTTGACCAGGTTCACCATCTGGCCGATCAGCACCTCCACGCACTCCGGGTCGTGGCCCAGGGCTGCGGCGGCGGCCTTCAGGCGGGCGACGTAGCCGTGGTGGTCAGCGCCGAGCATGTAGACGTTCAGGTCGAAGCCACGTTCGCGCTTGTTGTGGATGTAGGCAATGTCGCCGGCGATGTAGGCGGCGTTGCCGTCCGACTTGATGACCACACGGTCCTTGTCGTCGCCGAACGCGGTGGAGTTCAGCCACCAGGCGCCGTCCTTCTCGTACAGGTTCTCGGAGCCCTTGAGCTGCTCCAGCAGCTTGGCGACCTGGCCGTTTTCGTGCAGCGAATCCTCGTGGAAGAAAACGTCGAAGTCCACGCCGAAGTTGTGCAGGGATTCCTTGATGTCACCGAACATGAAGTCGACGCCCACGGCGCGGAAGCGTTCCTGCGCCTCGGCGTCGGGCAGCTCGGTGATGTTCGGCTCGGCGGCCAGGACGCGGTTGGCGATGTCGACGATGTATTCGCCGGCGTAGCCGTCTTCCGGAGCAGGCTCGCCCTTGGCCGAGGCGAGCAGGGAGCGGGCGAAGCGGTCGATCTGCGCGCCGTGGTCATTGAAGTAGTACTCGCGGGTGACCTCCGCGCCCTGGGACTGGAAGACCCGGGCGAGGGCATCGCCGACGGCGGCCCAGCGGGTGCCGCCGAGGTGGATGGGGCCGGTGGGGTTGGCGGAGACGAACTCCAGGTTGATCCGGGTGCCCTTGAGGATTTCCGAGGTGCCGTAGGCGGGTCCGGCGTCAACGATTGTCTTGACGAGTTCTCCGGCGGCACCGGCGTCGAGGGTGATGTTCAGGAAGCCCGGGCCGGCAATGTCGACCTTCGCAACGCCGGCAATCTTTTCCAGCCGGCCCTTGAGGATCTCGGCGAACTGGCGGGGGTTCATACCGGCCTGCTTGGAGAGCTGCAGGGCAATGTTGGTGGCCCAGTCACCGTGGTCCCGGTTCTTCGGACGCTCCACGCGCACCTCCCCGGGCAGCTCGACGCTGAAGTCACCGGCAGCGATGGCGTCTTGGAGGCAGGCAGTTACGGCGGAGGAAAGTTCTTCAGGAGTCACCGGTTAAGCATAGCGGGGTGCGGCACGGGTCCCGTTGTCTATGACAGGCCTTACGCTTTGCGGACACCACCACGGTTTTAATGATGCGATGTAATGAATAGGGTGCCGCCCTGTCCCGCGCGGAGGCCATACCCCTGAACCCCCAGCACCAAGGAGAACCGTGAACCGAGCGAGCAAGTCCCTGCTGTGCGCCGCTGCCGGCCTGTCCCTGCTGTCCGCCGCCGGCTGTGCCGCAGGCGAAGACACCGCCGACGCCGGGCAGGCCCCGGCGGAATCCCCCACCGCATCCCCCAGCGCTTCCGCGTCCGGTTCCGCTCCGGCGGGTTCCGCCAGTGCCTCGGGCTCGGCGTCCGGAAGCTACGCCGACGGTGAGTACTCCGGCACCGGCAGCTACATCCCGCCGTCGGGCACTTCCGAGGACGTGGACGTGACCCTGACGCTTGAAGGCGGCGTGGTCACGGAGCTGGAGGTGGAGACCTCGCAGAAGAATCCGACCTCCAAGCAGTACCAGCGGGAGTTCACCTCCGGCGTCAAGGAGCAGGTGGTCGGCAAGAGCCTGGACGAGCTGGACGTGGACAAGGTCGCCGGATCTTCCCTGACCAGCGAAGGTTTCAACCGGGCTCTGGACGCCGTCCGGTCCGTAGCTGCTTCTTAGGAAACACTGTGCACACCCTGGACTTTGAGGCGATCGGTACGCAGTGGTCGCTGACCACTGCCGCGCCCCTGAGCCCGGGAACGGGCGGTGCCGTCACGGAACTGGTTGAAAGCTACGACCGGACCTGGTCACGGTTCCGGTCCGATTCCACCGTGGCACGGATGGCCGAGACGGCAGGCCGCTTCGAGCTGCCTGCCTCGGCCGCCCCCCTGCTGAGGCTCTTCGACACGCTGCAGCAGCTCACCGGCGGGGCAGTCAATCCGTTGGTTGGGCGCTCGCTGGAGGCCCTGGGGTACGACGCCGCCTACACGTTCCAGCGGTCCGGCCCGTCCGCGCCTGCCGCAGCCTGGGACGACACCGTGTCCTGGACTGCCGATGGCCGCGGCACGACGCTGACGACCTCCGCGCCGGTGACCTTCGATATAGGTGCTGCGGGAAAAGGCCAGCTGGTGGACCTGGTCTGCGCAGTATTGGACGAGGCAGGCCACCGCGAGTATGTGGTGGATGCCGGCTCTGACCTTCGCCATTCCGGGGGCGCTCCCCTGCGGGTGGCCCTGGAGCATCCGTACGATGCCGCCCGGGCGATTGGCGTACTGACGCTCGCGGACCGGGCGCTGTGCGCATCTGCGGTAAACCGCCGGCAGTGGGGCGACGGCCTGCACCACGTCCTCGATGCCCGCACCGGGTCGCCGGTGGATGCAGTGGCCGCAACCTGGGCGCTGGCTCCGGACGCCATGACTGCGGACGGTCTGGCCACCGCACTGTTCTTCACCGGGCCGGAGGAACTGTCCCGGTCATTCACGTTCGACTATGTCCGGATGTTCACCGACGGCCGGGCCGACTATTCCCCTGCAATGGCTGGAGTCCTATTCCCATGAGTGTTTCCGCCCCCGCCGCGCCGCGCCGCACCCTGAACACCGTTCTGGGACGCTGGACCATGTACCGGTTCACCGTGTGGCTGCTGCTGGCCATTGCGGCCTGGTCCTTTGTCCTGTCCTTTGCGGGAGTGCTCTTCTACACCCCTGCCGAGCTGGGTGCGACGGCGGTGACTGCGGTGGCTTCCACCCTGATCACCAGCCGTGTCGCCGGATTGCTGCTGCGCACCCGTCCCCAGACGGACTCCTCGCTGATCACGGGCCTGCTGCTGTTTTTCCTGTTCTGGCCCAGCACCGAGGGCGCACAGTTGGCGACCGTTGCCTTGGCTGGAGCAGTGGCGACGGCGTCGAAATATCTGCTGGTCTTCCGGCGCCGGCACATTTTCAATCCTGCTGCGGTGGGGGCATTCGTGGTGGCCGTGACCGGCCTGGGTGGTGCGGTCTGGTGGGTTGCAACTCCCGGAATGCTCATCGTGGTCCTTCCTGCCGCCCTGCTGGGGCTGTACCGGAACCGGCTGCTGCCAATGGCCGGGGTTTTTGCCTTCACTGCTGCGGCTGTTGTCCTGGTGCGCTTCGTGGCTGCCGGTGAGTCGGTTCCGGATGCCCTGGCTACCATCGTCCTGTCCTATCCGGTCGTGTTCCTGGCCGGTTTTATGCTCACCGAACCGTTGACCCTGCCTCCGCTGCGCGTGCAGAGGCTCGTGGAGGCCGCCGTCGTCGGCGTTCTCTTCGCGGTACCACTCTCTCTGGGTCCGGTAATGATGTCTCCGGAGCTGGCGCTGCTGGCAGGCAACGCGCTTGCGTTTGCGATGGGCCAGCGCGGAGCTGTCCGGCTGCGGCTGCGCGAAACCCGGGACCTGACGCCGACGTCCCGTGAGCTGGTGTTTGAACCCTCCCGTCCTGTCCGTTTCCGTGCCGGACAGTATCTGGAGCTGGCCGTGCCGCACTTTGAACCCGATTCGCGGGGTTCGCGGCGGATTTTCAGTATCACCACTGCGCCTTCGGAACCCGGCACAGTGGCTGTGGGGCTGCGGGCGGCTGAACCGGGCAGCAGCTTCAAAACGGCACTGCTTCGGCTGCGGCCTGGTGCGGAGATCGGTGCCACTACCGTTGCCGGAGATTTCCTTCTGCCGCGGGATGCGCGGACACCGGTGCTGATGATTGCGTCGGGCATTGGCATCACTCCGTTCATCAGCCAGTTGCGGCAGGTCCGCGGGGAGGAGCGGGACATTGTGCTGGTGTACGCGGCATCCTCCGCTGATGAACTCGCTTATGCCGCGCAGCTTCAGGAGCTGGACGTCCGGGTGCTCGTCTGTACGCCTTCCGATCCCGGCATTCCCGGCTGGACCTGGTTGGGGCCTGGGCTGCCTGATTCCGATGTTCTGCGCGAAAAGGTTCCCGACGTTGCGGGCCGGGCGATCTACGTTTCCGGCTCGCCCCAGGCTGTGGCTGCAGCCCGGAAAGCAGTGCGTGGGGCCGGCGGACGACGGATCCGTACGGACCCGTTCCTGGGGTACTAGGGGCGGCGGCAGGCGGGCCCGGCGGCTCCGCACTGACCCTCCCTGGAGGTACTGGGGCGCCGCGATTACGAGGCCGCCGCGCTTGCAGGTCACGGCGGCTTCCACTGCATCAGCACGAGTTCACCACGTCAGCAGGACCCCGGCAGTTGAGCACGGCGGCTCCGCAGGGACGATGAATTCATCCTGCCCACGGAGCTGGGTCCTTGTGCCCATGGTCTGGACGGCACTGCATCTCCTCCTTGACGTGCCCGTCTTGCTCTCCTCCTAAGCACGCGCGCCCTGCACGCCCTCCCTACCGTCCCCGCCCTGCACGCAGACATGGTCAAAAGGGCGGTACCGCTTCCGGCGTAGGTGGGCTTGGCGATCCCACTGATGCCCCTTGTTTGACCGGGCCGAGTTCCAGGAACGGCTCAGTCCTGTAGACCCGGCCGGTCGGCGAAGTCCACTCGATCACGCCGGGTGTTGGCTGGCAGGCTTTCCAATAGCCCAGGGTCTTGAACCGGTGATGCCGCCGGCACAGATGTTCCAGATTCCCGTGGTCGGTGGGACCGCCCCGGGACCAGTCGACGGTGTGGTCAATGTCCGAGCTTGCAGTGCTGACCCGGCACCCGGGGAACCTGCAAGTTCCATCCCGGGCACGAAGCCAGCGGCGGAGCCCGGCCGGAACCTTCCTTCGCCTCCCAACACCCAGGATCTCCCCTGTGTGGGGGTCCTGGGCCAGTCCCGTCCAGCCTGCAGCGTTGCGTGCCAGCCTGCGGGCTGCTTCGGCACTGATAGGACCGTAACCGTGCAGTTCGGCAGGCTGCTCGTTAGCGCCGAAGAGTGTTTCGGCGTTGATCAGGACCATGATTTCTGCCCGCGGGACGGCACCCATGTCATCGCAGTTAGGTCCTTCCGTACCGGTCGAACCGCTCGCCCGCTTTGCTCCACCATCACTTGCTCCACCATCACTAGGGGCTCGCGTTGGGCCACGCCCGATAATTCCCCCAGCGCCATCTCCAGCGACCAGCAGCGGGCCAGGACCGGCGGCTCCACCCGCACTACCGCTTACGCGCATCCTCCCGAGCCCGCCCATCAGCAGTTGCGCGAGGATGTCTGCACGCAGCTGATCCGCCGTCCGGGAATCCCCGCCCGCTTGCTCTCCCCGGGTTGCAGTGGTCAGGGTCGTGTAAATCTGCTGGGCTTCTTCGGCCCGCAGGTGGGCGGACAGGCAGGACATGCCGTCCTCTTCGCGGTCCAGGGTTACCTTGCGCTGCTCGAACGCGGTGAGGTGCCTTTTCGCGATGGTTTCCGGATACTGCTTTTCGCGCAGCCGACGGGCCTTGGCGGAGAACTGTGCGCGGGTCTGCCCCTCGGCGGCCTTAAGCAGGCTGGCTTCAAATTCCGGTAGTGCAGCAGCGGGAAGGTTCTCGCATTGTTCCAGCACCACCTGCGCGTGGGCGTAGCTGAGAAGCCCTTCCTCCAAGCTCACCATGGTGGAGGCATGGGTACTGCACAGGCTGCCTGCTTCGTACATCATCCGCTGCGCCGTGGTCTGGGGAACGTTCAGGATGGTGGCGCATTCGGCGGCCGCGAGGCTGAACGCGATCCCGGGCTCAACCGGCCCAGACGCGTCAAAGAAGCGGTCCCGGAAAACCTCTTCCATCCGGTCCATCAGACGGGCCTGCTGCGCCTGCGCCCACGAAATCAGATGCGCGACCCGGCCTAAGGCTTCTCCGACGGTTTGCTCGTCAAAGGCTTCCAGGTTCTGCAGTGCCAACGTTCCGGTGAAGCCATCCGGGTACGCGCTGGCCGTCCCTCCGTCGACACCCGGGCCCTCGGCGGCGGGACATCTTCCGGTGTCGCCCAGGTCCTCGGCGCTGGCAGGAATTCCGTCGGCAGTGGAAGCGGAAGGATTAGGCGAGGAAGGGGCACCTGCGGCAGACCGGGACTCCCGTCCTGAGGCAGCGGTGGCGGCGGTCGGCTCGGCTGTGGACGGCTCGGCTGCGGCCCGCTTGGAGGAAGCAGGGAAGAAGGAGCGGCCAGGATCAACATCGGGTTCCGCGCGGTACACAGCCAGAGTCACCGAAGGGCAAGGCGTCTCTGCGCCGCCGGCGTGCTCTTCCGGCTGCTGCTCTTCGCCATCCTGCTCTTCGGTTATCCGTTCGGTGTTCCCGAGCTGATCCATGCCTAAGGATTTCATCCGGCACTGACATTTCCGGACCGAAAGCAGGCCCAAAACGGCCCCTCCCACAAACCGAAAATACGCGTCTTTCCGGCTCATCCACTTGGTTATTCCAGTTCTGATACTTGCTCTGTTGGCCCGCCGCTACATTCCTGCATAGATCACCAAGACGTACGCCTTTTCGGGGTCACGAACGTTGAAACTTGGGCAGCTCATCCTACGGACAGGCCTTCCGCCAGCGCTCGAGTTTCCTTCGCCCCGCTGAAACCTGCTAAGCTTCTTGAGTCCCACAGGACCTGCCGTTTACGGCGTCCTTGCCCTCGTAGCTCAGGGGATAGAGCGGTTGCCTCCGGAGCAACAGGCCGTAGGTTCGAATCCTATCGAGGGCACATTGAGACAAAGAGAAGAACCCCGCAGCCCCGGCTGCGGGGTTCTTCTGTTTAAGCTCGCAGCTCTTACCGCATACGCCCCCAGCCAGCCCCATCCTCGGGCCGGGCGGCCCCGATTGCGGCAACCTCACCAGCGGCAACAGCGGCGTGCTCAACCACGGCAACCTGGCCAGCGGCAACAGCGGCATGCTCGACGGCGGCACGCCCAGCCGTGATGGCCGGGGCGGCGGGTTCGAACGGGAGAGGCGGGCGCACGGCCGGCTCATGCCTCTGCCCCCGATAGCAGGGAAACCAGAGAAGGCTTCCCTCCGCCGGAATTCTTTCTCCAAAACCCTTGCGCCACCAACCCCTACCGGGGTTATGGTGTTCGCACATACCAACCGGTCGGTTCCGATCGCCGGACCTGCCACGAGAAACCCGGACACCCGCCGCATGAAGACCATGAACATCAAAGAAGAGCTCGCACGGACCTCCGTAGAACTCTTCGCGCGGCACGGCTACGCAAAGACCAGCGTGCAGCAGATCGTGGATGCGGCAGGCGTGACGAAGGGAGCGCTCTATCACTACTTCAATTCCAAGGATGACCTGCTCTTTGACATATACGACCGCATCCTGACCCTCCAGCACGAACACCTGACCGAGATCATCGGCCGGGGGCTTCCGGCGGTGGAAACAATGCGCCTGGTCTGCGAGGACGTCGTGATGACCTCCATCGACTGGATCCGCGAAGGATCAGTGTTCTTCCGTTCGCAGCACATGCTCAGCGAGGACCGGCAGGAAGAAGTGAAGCGGAGGCGGCGTGAATACAACGAGGCATTCACCGCCCTCCTCGTCCGCGGCCAGTCCGACGGCGTCTTCCGCACCGACATCCCCATCCCGGTACTCGCAGCCAATTTCTTCTCCGACCCGCACTATCTCTCGTACTGGTACTCCCCCGGTGGGGCGATTACCCGCGAACAGGCAGCCGCCCAATTGACCGAGCTGTATCTGGCCGGCCTCCGTAAACCGTAATTCCGCACCCCCACAGCAGCCCCGCACTTCCGCACCACAGCACCACCCGCACTTCCGCACCCCAGCGCCACCCGCACTTCCGCACCCACAGCACCACCGCACCTCCAGCACCACCGCACCACAGCACTGCCGGCACCACCGCACCTCCCGCACTACCGCCCTACAGCACCAGACGCCGTACGCAAGGTAAGAGCAGAGACGATGGAGTACTCATGCAGGAGCAACAAACCGACCGGTCGGTTCCGACCCGTCTCCGGTTGGATGGCATCACGGTCCGGTTCGGCGGACTGACAGCACTCGACTCAGTTTCCCTGGACATTCCCGCAGGCAGGATCGTGGGGATCATGGGCCCAAACGGTGCCGGCAAGACCACCCTGTTTAACGTGATCTGCGGGGTTTTCGCGCCCAACGAGGGAAGCCTCGAACTCGACGGCCAGGGCTTCACACCGAAACCGCACCTCCTCACCCGTTCCGGTGTAGCCCGCACACTGCAGGGACTGGGACTCTTCCCCGGCCTGACGGTTCTCGAAAACGTCATGACAGGCCTGGCAGCCGGCGGCCCACGCCGCGGCCCCGGCCTTCTGGCCCTGCCGGGCTCCGTGCGCAGGGAAGCCCGCCTCGCTGAACGTGCGCAAGATGCGCTGGAGGCCCTCGGCGTCGGCCGCTATGCCGCGGCCCTCCCCGATACGCTCCCCTACGGAATCCGCAAGAAGGTGGCGCTTGCCCGCGCATTGGTGAGCGAGCCGAGGCTGCTGCTGCTGGATGAACCCGCAGGCGGGCTCGGACAGGACGATATCGACGAACTGGCCTCGATCATCCGCACCGTTCCCGGCGACGGATGCTCGGTGGCGCTGGTGGAACACCACGTGGACCTGGTGATGGCGGTCTGCGACCGCATCGCCGTCCTCGACTTCGGCCGCCTCATTGCCGAAGGCACACCGGCTGAAATCGGCGCTGATCCTGCCGTCGCCGACGCCTATCTGGGAGTTGAGGCGGCATGAGCAGCGCACTTGCACTCGACGGCGTCAGTGCCGGCTACGGAGCCGTACGAGTGCTGCACGACGTTGACCTTGAGGTAGCGGAAGGTTCCATCACCGCAGTGGTGGGGGCCAACGGCGCCGGGAAGACCACCCTCCTGCGCACCATCACCGGGCAGCTGCGCCCCTCGTCCGGCACCATCCGCATTAAGGACGGAGTGGACCTGACCAAGGTGGCGGTCGAGGACGTGGTCCGCCACGGCGTCGCCCTGGTTCCCGAGGGCCGCGGCGTGATCACCGAACTGACGGTGGAGGAAAACCTGCGCCTGGGCGGACTGTGGCGGAAGGACCGCAGGGCAGCGGAGGCAGTGCTCGCGGATATGTACGAACTTTTCGAGCCCCTCGCCCGACGGCGGAAAGCGGCCGGGCACCAGCTCTCCGGCGGCGAGCGCCAGATGCTGGCACTCGGCCGGGCCCTGATGGCTGCGCCGTCACTGCTTCTGTTGGATGAACCTTCCCTGGGCCTGGCACCCAAGGTGAGTGCGCAGATCCTGGGCATGCTGCGCCGCCTGCGCGACGACACCGGACTCACCGTCCTGCTGATCGAGCAGAACGTCCGGAGCGCCCTAGCCGTCGCCGACCACGGCGTCGTCCTCAATCTGGGCCGGATTGTCGCCTCCCGGCCCGCAGCCGACCTGGCTCAAGACACCGATCTCCGCCACACCTACCTGGGGTTCTAATGGACAGATTCCTTTTCCTCACCTTTGACGGCCTCGCCCGCGGTGCCGTCCTCGCGGCCTTCGCCCTCTCCCTGGTCCTGATCTGGCGTGCAGCGCGGATCGTGAATTTTGCGCAGGGCGCCATGGCCGTGGCGGCAACCTACATCGCCTTCACGGTCACCGCACTCACCGGCAATTACTGGGCCGGACTCGCTGCCGCCCTCGCTGCCGGTTTCCTTATCGGCGCCGTGGTGGAGCGCGGCGTGATGCGCTTCGTGGGCCACGGCTCGGCGCTGAACCCGGTGATTGCCGGCCTGGGGCTGCTGATGCTGATCCAGGCCATCCTGGGCATGGTGTTCGGAAACAACTACCGCACCATGGTGACGCCGTTCAGCTCGGAACCGGTGGAGATCTTCGGCATCACCGCTTTCTCCTCCTACGACCTGTTCGTCTTTGCCTGCATCGCAGTGCTTGTGGGCGGCCTGGTCCTGCTCTTCACGAAGACGCCGCTGGGGCTGCGGCTGCGGGCCTCGGCCTTCGCCCCGGATCTGGCCCGCCTCCTCGGGGTCCGGACCTCGCGGATGCTCACCCTCGGCTGGGCTCTGTCCTCCGCCCTCGGCGCCCTGGCCGCACTGCTGGTGATCCCCACCGAACTTGGCCTCAACCCGCATGCCGCGGACTCCGTCTTCGTTTATGCCTTCACGGTGGCGGTCATCGGCGGGCTCGACTCCCCCGCAGGCGCCGTCCTGGGCGGACTGGCCGTGGGTGTACTGCTCAGCTGGGTCAGCGGCTACTGGGGCGCCACCCTCGCACCGGTCGCCATCCTGGTGCTGCTGCTGGCGGTGCTGCTGATCCGCCCGGGCGGAATCTTCTCAATGGCTAAGGAGCGGACGGTATGACGGTCGCCAGAAGGTATCTCTTCGCCGCCATAGCGGCGGCCGTCCTGATCGGACTCACCTTCGTGGTCCCTTCCTTCTCCTCCTACCAGCTCGCCACCGTCTGCGCGTATCTGTGCGGCATCGCCGGGCTGACCCTGCTGACTGGCGCCGGCGGCCAGCTGTCCCTCGGCCAGGCGGCCCTGATGGCTGCCGGAGCCTACAGCTACGCCTTGACTGCCAACACAATGGCCGACGCCGGCACGGAAGGTCCGCTGCTGCTCCTGCTGCCGCTGGCGGCAGCGGTGGGAGGTGCGGCCGTCCTCGGGCTGGTCATCGGCCTGGCTGCCGGCCGGCTCCACGGCCCGTACCTCGCCGGTTTCACCATGGCACTCGTAGTGGCACTGCCGGCGGTGACCAGCACCTTTTCCTCGGTGCTCGGCGGCGACCAGGGGCTGTGGATCACCGTGGAGAAGCGCCCGACGGCGTTGCGCGGCATGGTCTCCAACGAGGCGTGGCAGGCGTGGCTCGCCGTCGTCTGCTCCGTCCTTGTCCTGACCCTGCTGGCGAACCTGCTGCACGGACGCTTCGGACGCGAACTGCGGGCAGTCCGGGACAACCCCGTGGCGGCTGCCCTGGCAGGCATCAACCCGGCCCGCACCAAGGTCACCGCCTTCGTCATCAGCTCCGCAGCAGCCGGTATGGGCGGCGGGCTGCTGGCCTACACCACGCAGAGTGCGAGCCCCGGCGCCTATTCGCTGGTGTTCTCCCTGTTCCTGCTGATGGCCGCCGTGGTCGGCGGCATCGGCTCCCTGACCGGAGCCGTCTTCGGCGCCGTGCTCCTGGTGGCCCTGCCTCACCTGATCAGCACGGCCACGTCCCGGCTTCAGCTGTCCGCAGACCTGTCCCAGCGGCTGGACGGCAACCTCGCCGTAGCCATCTTCGGCCTGGTCCTGGTCCTCGTGGTGCTGCTTGCCCCGCAGGGCATCCACGGCCTGCTGGTCCGGCTCCGTTCCCGGCTCCGCAGCCGGGCAACGCCACCGCGTTCCGAATCCGTTCCGGACAGCTCCTTCGAACCCGCACCACCGTCAGCATCAACTACCACCACCCGGTTATCCGCCCGGCATGAGTCCGAGCAGCTACCGGCAACCCCGAAAGGTCAATGATGATCAGCTCCAAACTCCGTCTGGGCACCGCCGTCCTTGCAGCCGCAGCACTCGGCCTCGCGTCCTGTGCTTCCGCGGAAGAAGGCGGCGAGGCCGCAGCACCCGAAGACGTTCCCGGGATCACGGACACCACGGTCACGGTGGGCACGCACCAGCCGCTCACCGGTCCGGCCGCAGCGGGTTACTCCACTATTTCCCCGGCCACCCAGGCCTACTTCGACTACGTCAATGACAACGGCGGAATCAACGGCCGGACCATCGAGTACATCGTGAAGGATGACGGCTACAACCCCGCCAACACCCAGACCGCCGTCCGCGAGATGGTGCTCCAGGACGAGGTGTTCGCTCTGGTGGGCGGCCTGGGCACGCCGCCGCACAGCGCGGTCCTGGACTTCGTTAATGACAATGAAGTGCCGGACCTCTTTGTGGCCTCGGGCAGCCCGACCTGGAACCAGCCGGAGGACTATCCCTACACCTACGGCTTCATGGTGGACTACCCCACTGAGTCCCGGATCCTGGCCACCTACGCGCAGGAGGAGTTCCCGGACAAGACCTATTGCTTCTTCGGCCAGGATGATGACTTCGGCGAAGAATTCCAGGCGGGGCTTGAAGCGGTTCTTGGCGAAGACGGACTGGCCGATGCCCAGGTCTACTCCACGGCCAATACCGACATTGCGGCGCAGATCAGTTCCATGAAGGAGGCCGGCTGCGAGGTCAATTTCCTGGCGACCATCAACGGCTTCAGTGCGCAGGCAGTGGGGACGGCCGCAAAGCTCGGCTACTTCCCGCAGTGGATGGCCTCTTCAGCCGGCGGTGACTTCAACACCCTCTCCGGCTACCTCGGAGAAAACACCAACAAACTGCTGCAGGGCTTCGTCAGCGCCAACTATCTGCCCGGCTACTCCGACGCCGAGGACGAATGGACCGCCCAGTTCAAGGAGATCAACGAGGAATACAACGCCGGGGCTCCCTTCGACGGCAACACCATCTTCGGAATGTCCATCGGCTACCTCTTTGTCGAGGCGCTCAAGGAAGCCGGCGAAAACCCGACCCGCGAATCCCTGCTGGAGGCGCTCGAGTCCGGCAACGTCACCGGCAACGGCCATACCCCGCTGGGCTTCGGCGAGGACTCCCACCGGGGGTACACCGGCGCCATGCTGACCAAGGTGGACAACGGTGTGCAGTCCTACTTCGGCACCCCGTACGTGGTGTCCGGCGAGGAAGTGGAGGAATACACCGAGGAACGTCCAGCCATGCCGGCTGACGGCCTCCCGGAGTAGCTTGAGCGGCCGGAGGAGCCTCTAGAGGCATTTCCACTAGAACTTCCCACTAGAAGGGGCCCGTCCGCACTGGACGGGGCCCCTTCTTGATGCGGACAGTGGATCCGGGTGCTGCTAGCCGAGCACGTAGAGGGAAATCGACTCCGCTACGCAGGCAGGCTTGTCCACGCCCTCTATCTCCACGGTTACCAGGAGCTTGACGCGTACGCCCTGCGCCACGGGTTCCACCGAGGCAATCTCCGAGCGGGCCCGGACGCGGCGGCCCACCGGCACCGGATGCGGAAAGCGCACGCGGTCCAGACCGTAGTTCACGCCCATCACCATGCCGTCCACCCGGAACCGGCTGGAGGCGAGCGCGGGAAGCAGCGCCAGGCTCAGGTAGCCGTGCGCGATCGGCCCGCCAAAGGGTCCCTGAGCCGCCCGCTCGGGATCCACGTGGATCCACTGGTGGTCATCCGTGGCATCGGCAAACAGGTTCACACGGTCCTGGTCAATGGTGATCCATTCGCTGGTCTCCACCTGCCCCACGGCCTCGGTAAGTTCCTGCACGGAACCGAAGTGCGCCACCGCTAGGCCCTCGGTCCGCCGGCAACGTAGAGCACCTGTCCGGAAACGAACGAGGCCTCCTCGCGGGCGAAGAAGGACGCTGCCGCGGCAATGTCCGCCGGGGTCCCGGCCCGGCCCACGGGAATCTCCTTTGCCGCATGCGCCACGAAGTCTTCGAACGGCACCCCGACGCGTTCCGCCGTCGCCCGCGTCATGTCGGTCTGGATGAAGCCCGGAGCAATCGCGTTGACCGTGACGTTGTACCGACCCAGCTCGATGGCCAGCGTCTTGGTGAAGCCCTGGATGCCTGCCTTGGCGGCGGCGTAGTTGGCCTGGCCTCGGTTGCCAAGGGCGGAGGTGCTGGACAGGTTGATGATGCGGCCCCACTTCTGCTGCACCTGGTGGGCCTGCACGGCGCGGCTCATGAGGAACGCTCCACGCAGGTGCACCCCCATGACGGCATCCCAGTCCGTATCGGTCATTTTGAACAGCAGGTTGTCCCGGAGGATGCCCGCGTTGTTCACCAGGATGGTAGGCGCGCCCAGCTCCCCGGCGATACGGCCCACAGCCTGTTCGACGGCGGCGGCATCGGCAACGTCGGCGCCGACGCCCACCGCCTTGCCGCCGGAATTGTTGATGGCCTCCACGGTGGCTGCCGTGTCTTCTTCCCGGAGGTCCAGGACTGCCACCCGATACCCGTCCGCAGCCAGGCGCATGGCGACGGCGGCGCCGATCCCCCGTCCTGCTCCGGTGACGACGGCGGTGCGCTGGTCCAGCGGTGCTGATGCCTCTGTCATGTCTCTCCTGTCGGCAAATGAGCGGCGGCCCACTGACTGTGTGCTGCGTCTCTTTTGCCGAGGGTACCGACCGGACGGTACGGACGCAACGGCGGGATGGGGAACGGCGGGGACGACAGGGCCGGGAAGTACAGTGCCGGTAAGTACAGTGCCGGTAACGGCGGGCCGGGTAAAGCCGTAGCCCTAGCCGGGCTGCGGCACGCTCCGCCCCCGAAAGGTCCGGCGGTAGGCCGCGGGGCTTGCGCCCACATCCCGGTGGAAATGATGGCGCAGCAGTTCGGGCTGCCCGAACCCCGCGGCACGCGCCACCTCTTCGACCGTGAGATCCGTATCTTCCAGCAGCTCCTGCGCGTAGAGCACCCGCTGGGCGTTGATCCACGCCGCCGGGGTGGTGCCGGTCTCGGCACGGAAGCGGCGGGCGAAGGTCCGCGGCGACATGGCGGCCCGGGAGGCCAGGTCCTTCACGGAATGCTCCTGCGCCAGGTGTTCCCCGATCCACTCCAGGACCGGTTCGAGAGTGTCACCTGCCCCGGCCGGCACCGCCCGGTCAATGTACTGCGCCTGTCCCCCGTCCCTGTGGGGCGGCACCACCATGTCCCGGGCGATGGCGGCGGCGGTCTTGGCCCCGTGGGTGATCCGGACCAGGTGCAGCGCCGCATCAATACCGGCCGCCGTGCCCGCGCTCGTGATGACGGTGCCGTCCTGGACATACAACACATCCTCGTCCACCTGGACGGCCGGGTAACGGGCTGCCATGTCCGCCGAATACATCCAGTGAGTGGTGGCCCGGCGTCCATCGAGCAGCCCCGCCTCGGCAAGCCGGAACGCCCCCGTGCAGATGCTCATCACCCAGGCACCCCGCCCGTAAGCACTGCGCAGCACCTCCAGTACGCGGGCATCTGTTTCCCCCGCATAGTCCCCTCCGGGAGCCATCACCACCAGGTCTGCATCCGCGGCTGCCTCCAGCCCGGCATCCACAGCGATGCTGAACCCTGCCTTGGTGGACACGAGGCCGGGTTCGGGCGTGCAGAGGCGGAAATCGAAGGCCGGCACTCCGCCGCCGCGCTGGGAACGGTCGATGCCGAAGACTTCGGCCAGCACGCTGAATTCGAACGGCGCGGTGCCGTCCAGGACGATGACTGCTACAGAGTGGAGCATGGCTTCAGTGTGGACCCTGTGGTGGCAGGATTTCTACGGTAATGGGCATTTCTGCCACTTATTTCTGGACGGATCCAGCGCCAGCATGGAGTCATGGTTATTGTGCTTATGCTCCTCGCCGCGGCGGTTGCCTTCACCCTCGTCCTCGGAGCCACCCTTCGGTTCCTGGCCAGTGACGGCCACGGCCACCTCCCTGATGTCCCGTCCCACCGCTCCTGGGACGGAACGGTGTACTGACCCGCTTACTCCGGGTCTGGCTGCCCGTGCGCATACAGGTCCCGCAGCAGGGCAATCTCCGCCAGGTGGTGGATCATTTCCCGGTTGATGTGCAGCACCAGTTGCGCCATGGGAGCGTCTGCCCATTTGCCTTCGGCCGGTCCCACCGGTGCTGCGAGCGCCGCGTCGTCCAGGGAGAACACCCCACTGATCCATCTCCCGTAATACTCATCCAGCACGGCCAGCGCCCCGGCAGCCGTCGCCGGGTACTCGAAGCTGTCATAGGAGACCGGCGGCCCGCCGAACTGCGAAGCATTGCGGGCACCGAGCACGCCCACGAGCAGGTGCCCCAACCGCCAGGCGATAGTGGTGACCGGCGCCGGAACCGGCTCGGGGTGCATGAAGTCGATGACGTACAGGCCGGAGCCGACACCTACCGGCGAGGCCCCCCGCGGCCGCACGCTCCAGCACCCTTGCACGGGTTCCCAGAAGTACTCCGCGTCGCCCAGGCCCTCCTGGCGCGGCCGCGCCAGGTTCTCCCAATGCCATTGAAGCTGCCCGGCCAGCCGCGCAGGGACGTCCAGATCCCTGACTGGTTCCATGGATCCCCTGCGCGCCATGCCTGCCTCCTTTGTGCGGGTGCCGCCGTCGGTGTGTGCCTGCGGCCGGATTAGTTTCCAATCAGGACAGCTTTTGACCTGATCAGCGCGTAGCTTGGATTCCATGTTGGAGACATCCGCCCGGCTCCTGCAGCTGCTGTCGCTGCTGCAGATGCGCCGCGAGTGGACCGGCGCCGCACTTGCGGAGCGGCTGTCCATCACCGAACGCACGGTACGCCGGGATATCGGCAAGCTCCGAACCCTGGGCTATCCCATCTCGGCGTCCCCTGGCATAGCCGGCGGCTACCAACTCGGTGCCGGGGCGCAGCTGCCGCCCCTTCTGCTCGACGACGACGAAGCCCTTGCCGTCGCACTCGGTCTCGCCGCTGTGGCCACCGGACCGGTGACGGGGATCGGAGAAGCCTCGGTGCGGGCACTGGCCAAGTTGGAACAGGTACTGCCGGCGCGCCTGCGTCCCAAGTTCTCCGCCCTGCGGCAGTCGGTATCCACCCTTTCCGGACCTCCGGGCGCCGTTGATCCGGGAATCCTCACGGCTTTTTCCGCAGGCATCACCGAGCACCGGATCGTCAGCTTCCGCTACACCGCCGCCGACGGCGGCACCGGACGCCGGATCGTGGAGCCCTACCGGCTGGTGAGCACCGGACGGCGCTGGTACGCCGTCGCGTGGGACCTGGACCGCCGTGACTGGCGGACCTTCCGGGTGGACCGCTGCACCAGCACTCCAGCCCCACGCGAGCGGTTTACGCCCCGGCCCCTGCCGGCCCGGGACCTGGCCGCCTACGTCCAGGCCTCGATTACCCGTAACCCCTACCGCTACACGGTGGTGGTGCGGCTGGCCGCACCGCTGGCGGCCGTGGCCGAGCAGGTACCACCGGATGTCGCCAGCGTCGAGGCCGACGGCCCCGGACACACCATTGTGCGGGGCGGCTGGGATTCGCTGGACCTGCCCCTGATCGACCTGACCTCCTGGGGTGTGCCGTTCGAGATTCTCGAACCCCCGGAAATGCGCGAACGGGCCCGGCGGGCGGTCTCCCTGCTGCAGCACGCCGTCGGAATCCCGCCCACGGCGGAATCCGGGCAGACCGCGGGGCCAAGCCACTAGACTGGTGGCAATCATGGCACTGACAATTTCCTATCCCGAACAGCTGCCCGTTTCCGAGCGCCGCGAAGACATCATGGCAGCGATTGCCGCCAACCAGGTCACCGTCATCGCCGGCGAAACCGGGTCCGGAAAAACCACGCAGATTCCCAAGATGTGCCTGGAACTGGGCCTGGCCGACAACGGGCTGATCGGGCACACCCAGCCCCGGCGCCTTGCCGCCCGCACGGTGGCGGAGCGGATCGCTTCGGAGCTCGACGTCGAACTCGGCGAAGAGGTGGGCTTCCAGGTCCGCTTCACCGGGGAAACCGGCCGGAAGACCAAGGTCAAGCTCATGACCGACGGCATCCTGCTGGCGGAAATCCGGCATGATCCGAAGCTGAAGAAATACAGCACCATCATCATCGATGAGGCCCACGAGCGCAGCCTGAACATCGACTTCATCCTCGGGTATCTGCGCCGGCTGCTGCCCCAGCGCCCGGACCTGAAGGTCATCATCACCTCGGCCACGATCGACCCGCAGCGGTTCGCCGAGCACTTCGCCGACGCCAACGGCACCCCGGCACCCATCATCGAAGTTTCCGGCCGGACCTTCCCTGTCGAAATCCGCTACCGCCCGCTCAACCAGCCGGCTGACGGCGGCAGCGATGAAGAGGGCATCGAGGACGAGCTCGAAGAGGACCGGGACCCGGTGGACGCAGTGTGCGATGCCGTGGACGAGCTCTCCCGAGAGGCGCCCGGCGACGTCCTCGTGTTCTTCTCCGGCGAGCGCGAAATCCGCGACGCCGCCGAAGCGCTGCGTTCCTCCGTCGCCCGCAATCCCCGGCTGGCCAACACCGAAATCCTGCCGCTGTTCGCCAGGCTCTCCCTCGCCGAGCAGCACAAGGTCTTTTCGCAGGGCCGCAACCGCCGGATCGTCCTGGCCACCAACGTGGCCGAAACCTCGCTGACGGTCCCCGGCATCAAGTACGTCATCGACACCGGTACGGCCCGCATCTCGCGCTACTCCCACCGCACCAAGGTCCAGCGCCTGCCGATCGAACGGATCTCGCAGGCCTCGGCCAACCAGCGTTCAGGCCGCTGCGGCCGCGTCTCGGACGGCATCGCCATCCGGCTGTACTCGCAGGAGGACTTCGAGGCCCGGCCCGAATTCACCGATCCCGAAATCCTGCGCACCAACCTCGCCGCCGTCATCCTGCAGATGGCCGCCATGGGTGTGGCCAAGGGACCCAAGGATGTGGCGGATTTCCCGTTCGTCCAGCCTCCGGATTCCAAGGCCATTAACGACGGTGCCGTGCTGCTGCGCGAACTCGGGGCGCTGCACCCCCAGGGCGGCATCACGGACGTGGGCCGCAAGCTGTCCCAGCTCCCGGTGGATCCCCGGCTGGGACGGATGATCGTCGAAGCCGGGAACCGCGGCTGCACCAAGGAGGTCATGGTCCTTACGGCTGCACTGACCATCCAGGATCCGCGCGAGCGTCCCTCGAAGGACGATCCCGCCCGGGCACAGAAGGCCGCCGAAATGCACAAGCGGTTCGTGGACGAGAACTCGGACTTCACCGGGTACCTGAACCTGTGGCGCTATGTGGAGGAAAAGCAGAAAGAGCTCTCCTCCTCGGCGTTCCGGCGCCTGTGCAAAAACGAGTTCCTGAACTTCCTGCGCATCCGCGAATGGCAGGACCTGTTCGCCCAGCTGCGGCAGCTGGCCAAGCCGCTGGGTATCACGCTCTCCCCCGAGCCGGTGGACCCGGTCGGCAAGTACCGCGAAATCCACATCTCCCTGCTGGCCGGCCTGCTGAGCCACATCGGCCTCTACGACCAGCGCAAGCGCGAATACGCCGGTGCCCGCGGCACCCGGTTCGCGGTCTTCCCCGGCTCGGCCCTGTTCAAGAAATCCCCGGACTGGGTGATGGCTGCCGAACTGGTGGAAACCTCACGCTTGTGGGCGCGGGTGGCGGCGAAATTTGATCCACTCTGGGTCGAAGACGTTGCCGGGCACCTGATCAAGCGCACCTACAGCGAACCCCATTGGTCCAAAAGCCGCGGAGCGGTCATGGCCTACGAAAAGGTCACGCTCTACGGTGTCCCCGTCGTGCCGCAGCGCAGCATCAACTACGGACGCATCGATCCCGTCCTCTCCCGCGAGATGTTCATCCGGCATGCCCTGGTGGAAGGCGACTGGCGCACGCACCACAAGTTCTTCTCCCGCAACCAGGCGCTGCTCGCCGAGGTGGAGGAACTCGAGAACCGGGTCCGCCGCCGCGGACTGCGCGTGGACGATGAAACCCTCTTCGATTTCTATGACGAGCGCGTGGGCGCCGACGTCGTTTCCGAACGCCACTTCGACAAGTGGTGGAAAAACGCCCGGCACGAGAATCCGGCGCTGCTGGACTTCGACCCGGACGCACTGCGCACCGACGACGCCGAGGGACTCGATGAGAACGACTTCCCGAAGTCCTTCTTCTACGGCTCCTTCGAACTTCCGCTGACTTACGAGTTCACCCCCGGAGTGCCCTCTGCCAACGACGGCGTGACCGTGGAAGTGCCCGTGCTGTTCCTGAACCAGCTCACCCCGGGCCCGTTCACCTGGCAGATCCCGGGCCTGCGCGCCGAACTCATTACCGCCCTGATCAAGTCGCTGCCCAAGGCGGTCCGCAAGAACTTCGTTCCGGCGCCCGACGTCGCCCGCTCGGCTGCCGCTGCGCTGGCCGCGGACTTCGATCCGGCGTCGGACGAGCTGGAGCCGTCGCTGGAACTGGTGCTGCGCCGGTTGAAGGGATCGATCATTCCGCCGGGTTCCTGGAACTGGGACGCGGTCCCGGACCACCTGCGGATGACCTTCACCGTGGTGGATTCCTCAGGCCGGGTGCTGGACGAGGGCAAGGACCTCGCGGCCCTGCAGGAAGCCCTGGCTCCCGCCACCCGGCGGGCCATCGCCGAGTCCCTCGGCGCCACGCCGTCGACCGTCCAGCCGCGCGGGCCGAAGGGTGCCAAGGGCGCCAAGAATCCTCCGGGCACGGCTGGAAACGGCACCGCGTCGTTGAACGGTGGCTCCAGCTCCCCCGCCGGCGGCGCCTCCGTAGCGGAGCAGACCGGCCTGACGGAGTGGAGTGTCGGCACCCTGGAGAAGCAGGTCCAGCGGCTGGTGGCAGGGCATACCGTGACCGGCTACCCCGCACTGGTGGACGAAGGCTCAACGGCGGGCGTGCGGATCTTCCAGAGCGCCGGCGAGCAGCAGACTGCCATGCGTGCCGGGGTCATCCGGCTGCTGGTCCTGCGGGTTCCCAGCCCGGCCAAATACGTCCTGGAGCACCTGAGCAACACGGAGAAACTGACCTTCAGCCAGAACCCGCACGGCAGCGTCGCTGCCTTGATCGAGGACTGCACCCTGGCCGCGGTGGATAAGCTCACCCCCGAGAAGCTCCCCTGGACGCGGGCCGAGTTCGATGCCCTGTATGAAACCGTCCGGGCCGAACTAATCGACACCGTCTTCGGTGTCACGGCAATCGTGGAGAAGATCCTCGCCAGCACCCGCCGGATTACCAAAGCGCTGAAGGGCACTACGTCCCTGGCCTTGATCAGCGCCCTGAACGACATCCGGGCACAGCTGGATGCCCTGGTGTATCCCGGCTTCGTGGCCCGCACCGGCTATGCCCAGCTGATGCACCTGCCGCGGTACCTGGCCGGGATTGAACGCCGGCTGGAGAAGCTGCCCGGCAACGTGCAGCGGGACGGTCTGTCCATGGCTGTGGTCCATCGCCTCGAGGATGAGTACGACGACGCCGTGGCGGCACTTGCGCCGGGCCGCGGCACTCCCCCGGAGCTGGCGGAGGTGCGGTGGATGATCGAGGAGCTGCGGATCAGTTTCTTTGCCCAGGAACTGGGAACGGCCCGGACCGTTTCGGAGAAACGGATCCGGACCGCCCTGAACTCGGCGCTGGCTCCGGCCTAGGCGGCGGGGGAAGTCCCCTGCCGCCGGCGCCGCTGCCAGGTGCCTGTTGCTAGGCCTCGGGGACGAAAGCCCCGTGCCCGGCGTCGCGCAGGCCCTGGCGCAGCTTCTGCGCGTTGGCTTCCATCCGCTCGGGATCCGGATCGGATTCGGCGCGGCTGAAGTCGAAGTCCTGCATGGAGTTGGCGGGCCAGACATGCAGGTGCAGGTGATCCACCTCGAAACCGGCGATAGTCAGGCCGGCCCGCTCGGAGCCGAAGACCTCCACCTGGGCCTGGCCAATGGCGTGGGCAACCGCCGTCAGCTTCTGCAGAAGGTCCGCAGGTGCGTCCGTCCACTTGTTGATCTCCTGGCGCGGCACCACGAGCGTATGGCCGTCGCTGAGCGGACCAATGCTGAGGAACGCCACGACGTCGTCATCCTTCCAGACGAAGCGGCCGGGAATTTCGCCGTTGATAATCCGGGTAAACAGGGTAGGCATGGGTGCTCCTTCGGGTTGTTCCCCTGGTGCGGCGGCAGGCAGGGGTGCCCGCAGCGGCGGAGGAACCGGTCGGCCGGTAAACATGATTCGACGCTACCCCTTTTCGGGCAGGGTTTCGGCCCGGCCCGGCCCGGTCCCCACGGCTGCCGGCGTACCGGGCGTGTTGGACCACTGCGACCAGGACCCCGGATACAGTGCCGCGGTGATCCCCGCCTGCGCCAGGGCTGCAACCTCGTGGGAGGCGAAGATGCCCGATCCGCAGTACGCGGCAACGGGTCGATCCGGCCGCACCCCCAGGGCTTCGAAGGAGGCACGGAGTTCAGCGGGGCTGCGGAAGGTGCCGTCCGGAGCAAGGTTGTGGGTAGAGGGCCGGTTCACGGCTCCCGGAATATGTCCGGCCCGGGGATCGACGGGCTCGGTGTCTCCCCGGTAGCGTTCCGGCGCCCGCGCGTCGATAAGCGTTCCCGCTGTGGCCAAAGGCCCCACGTCCTGCAGCTCCGCCACGGGCATGTGCCCCCAGGACAGGTGTGCCGTCCCGGGCTCCGGCGACACCGGGCCGCTTTCCAGCGGCAGTCCGGCTGCGCGCCAGGCGCCGAGCCCGCCGTCGAGCAGGCGTACGTCCTCCCAGCCGGCATGCCGCAGCAGCCACCAGGCACGGGCCGCGGAGGTGCCGCCGGCGTCGTCGTAAACCACCACCGTGTCGCCGTCGTTCAGGCCCCAGCGGCGGGCGGTATCGGCGAAGTCCGCAGGGCCGGGCAGGGGGTGCCGTCCCTCCAACGGAGCTGCGGGGGCCGACAGCTCGGTGTCCATGTCCACGTACACCGCACCGGGCAAATGTCCGTCCAGGTACTTATCCCGGCCGTCGCTGGCGCCCAGGGTCCAGCGCACATCCAGCAGCACGGGCGGACGTGCGGACTCCAGCCGGCCGCGCAATCGCGGGATTGAGATCAGGACGTCCATTACAGGTCCACTGTTTCCCCGGCGTCCAGATGCCGGAACTCAGTGCCGTAGACCTTGCCGAAGCGGGTGATGTGGCCCTCGACCATACCCAGTCCCCGCTCGTTCAGCAGGGCATCGTGGATGGGATACGCGCGCTCGGCGCCGGTGGCGATGACGAAGTCCAGGACCTCCCCCACCTTGGACCACGGTGCGTGCACGGGAACCAGCACTGTGCGCGGCCGCAGCCCGTTCGGAACCACGAAGGAATCGCCCGGGTGGTAGACCCGGCCCTCCACGAGGTAGCCGATATTGGCAACAAGGGGAATCAGCGGGTGGATCAGTGCATGCTGGCCGCCGAACGACTGGATGCCGAAACCGGCGATCGTAAAGCTGGTGTTGGGTTCGACGTCGTGGATGCGGCCGGCCAGTTCCGGCGGGGCATCGGCTCGAAGGAGTGCCGCGAGGGACGCCGGGGCGTAGAGCTCCAGCGCCGGCTGCGCCTGCATTGCGGCAAGCACCCGGCCGCGGTCCAGATGGTCCGCATGCTCGTGGGTGACCAGGATGGCGTCGGCGCCCTGCAGTGCGGTCTCGACCTCGGAGAACGTGCCGGGATCCAGCACCAGGACCTTCCCGCCCTGCTCAAAGCGGACACAGGAGTGCGTGAACTTGGTCATTTGCATAGCGCCACCCTACTCCCGGAGCATCCCGGGTGCTCCGGATATGCCGCAGTGCTGCTGGTAATCTTAGGGTCCTGGTTTAACCAGGGTTTGGTACCCCATCCCCTGCCGTGCCACCGTACCCATACGATCCCGCCCGTACCACCCCGCCTGGAGGAACTTCCGTGTCACCCGAGACATCCCGGACGTCCAAGCGCGGACCGGAGCCGCGCGTGACCCGCCAGCGCCTGGCCGTGGGCCGCACCCTGGACGACCTCGATGACTTTGTCAGCACCCAGGAACTGTTCCGGCTGCTGCAGGAGCGCGGGGAACGCGTTTCGCTTGCCACCACGTACCGGGTGCTGCAGTCCATGGCGGACGAGAACCTGGTGGATGTGCTCCGGGGCGGCGACGGAGAGGCACTGTACCGGCGCTGCGCCGTCGGGCATCACCACCATCACCTGGTCTGCCGCGAATGCGGCAAGGCCGTCGAGGTGGAGGCTCCGGCAGTGGAGACCTGGGCTGCCGGACTCGGCACCAGGTACGGCTTCACCGAGGTGGCGCACACCGTCGAGGTCTTCGGTCTGTGCCCGGAATGCAGCGCCCGTAAGAGCTAGGCCGCGGCGGTGGCGGTGTTCCGGCTCAGCTCACGCCGCCGGTGTCCGCCGCGCACCCGCCGGATGATCCGGCACACCAGGTAGATCGCGAAGGACACCGTGGTGACGTAGGGGCTGATCGGGATCCGCCCGCCCAGCGCCAGCAGGATGCCGCCCACCGAGGAAGCCAGGGCGAAGACCACGCTCAGGAACACCACGAGGCGCGGTGAGGAGGTCACGAGCAGCGCCGCGGCAGCGGGAGTGATCAGCAGCGAGAGCACCAGCAGCGCGCCCACCACCTGGATGGACAGCGCTACGGAAAGACCCAGCAGGAACATAAAGACAATGGACAGCACCCGCACCGGCACGCCGCGCGCCTCGGCGAGGTCCGGGTCCGCGCTGGCGAAGGTCAGTGGGCGCCAGATGATGAGCAGGGCAGCGACCACGACGGCGGCAACTCCGGCCAGCAGATTCAGCTGCACCGTATCCACTGCGACGATCTGTCCGGTCAGCAACCCGAATTTGTTGGCCGAGCGGCCCTCATAGAGGCCCAGGAACAGGATCCCCAGCCCCAGCCCGAAGGGCATGATGACGCCGATGATCGAGTTCCGGTCCCGTGCCCGCAGGCCCATGACGGCCAGCAGGACGGCGGCCGCCACCGATCCCACCAGCGAACCGACCACCACGTTCACGCCGATCAGCAGGGCAAAGGACGCTCCGGCGAAGGAAAGTTCGGCGATGCCGTGCACGGCGAAGGCCAGGTCCCGCATCAGCACGAAGGTACCGATCAAGCCGCCGACCAGGCCCAGGACCGCCGCCGCCCAGATGGAGTTCTGCACCAGCGGGAGCAGCTCCCCATAGTCGCTGAAATCGAAAACAGCATCGAAGAAACTACGCAGGTCCAAGGTCGCCCTCGCTTTCTCCGTGGTGATGGGTGGTGGCGTCGGGAATGCCCAGGACCACAATCCGTCCGTGGCTGCGCAGTACTTCCACGCGGCTGCCATACATTTCCGAGAGCACATCGCTGCGCAGGACCTCGGCGGGGGTGCCGGTGCGGAACTGCCCGCCGGCCAGGTACAGCACGCGGTCCACGTACTCGATGACCGGGTTGATCTCGTGGGTCACGAAGACGACGGCGGCTCCCTCGTCGTGGCAGCGCCGCTCGATCAGCGAGCTGATCGCCTGCTGGTGGTGCAGGTCCAGGGAAAGCAGCGGCTCGTCGCAAAGAAGCAGGTCCGGATTGGTGGCCAGGGCCTGGGCTGCGCGCAGGCGCTGCAGCTCGCCTCCGGACAGCCGTCCGACGGGTTCATCCGCGTAGGCGGTGGCTCCCACCTGTTCAAGCAGCCGGTCCACCCGCTGGCGCACCGGCTTCCGGCGCAGGCGCAGGCCCCAGCGGTCGCCGTCGACGCCGAGCCCCACCAGGTCGCGGCCGCGCAGCGGAGTGCCCGGACTGAAGGATTTCTGCTGCGGGATGTACCCGATGTCCTTGCTGCCGCGGTGGACATCGCGGCCGTTGATGGTCACGGTGCCGCCGGTGAGCGGCTGCAGCCCCAGGAGGACCTTCAGGAAGCTGGTTTTGCCGGACCCGTTGGGGCCGAGGACGGCAAGGAACTCCCCCGCATTGATGTCCAGGTCGAGGTTCTTCCACAGGGTGCGGTCCCCGAAGGACAGTCCTGCGTCCCGCAGGCGGACGACGGGAGCCGGCGGCGTCATCGGAGCACGCTTTCCATGGCGGCGGTATTGGCGGCCATCCACTGCAGGTAGTCCTGCCCCTCGGGCAGGGTTTCGGTGAAGTCCACGACGGGCACGTCCGCAGACACGGCGGCCTCCCGCACGGTCTCGGTCTGGGACGTGGACGTCTGTTCGTTGTAGCCCAGGAAAGCGATCGAGCCGCCGGTGACCAGATCCTCCATTTCCTTCAGCACCTTGGGTGGCACGTCGGCGCCTTCCTCCACTGCTTCGGTGAAGTCGGAGGGGGTGGCATTGTGCAGCCCGGCAGCCGCCACCAGGTAATCCGGCACCGGCTCGGTCAGCGCGACGTCGCGTCCAGCCGAGACGTCCCGAAGCGCCGCCAGGGCAGCATTAATGTCAGCAATGCCCGCCTCGAAATCCGCGGCGTTGGCTTGGAAAGAGTCAGCGGCTTCCGCGTCCAGCCCGGCTAGGCGTTCTGCTGCGGCGCCGGCCAGCCGGCCCATCGCCTCCGGGCTGTACCAGACATGTTCGTTGAAGGAACCGTGGCGATGGCCGTGGTGGTCTTCCCCACCGTCATGGCCGGTTTCCGCCCCGTGGACGCCCTCGGCATCCTCCCCGGAGTCCTCCAGGCCGGAGATCTCCACGGCGTTGAGGATGTCCTCGGCAGGGATGCCTTCATCAGCTGCCAGCTTCTCCAGGAACGAGTCATAGCCGCCGCCGTTAAGCACCACCAGGTCCGCCTTGGAAACCGCCAGCCGGTCCCGGGCAGTAGCCTCATAGGAGTGGGGATCCTGGCTGGGCCGGTCGATCAGGGCAGTGACCTCCACGTTGTCCCCGCCGATCTCCGTGAGGATGCCCGCGTAGACGTTGGTGGACGCCACGACGGTGATGACGCCTTCGTCGGCTCCGCCACGTTCGGGGTCCCCGCTGCCGGCCGCGCATCCGGTCAGGACGGCGGCAGCCAATACGGTTCCGGCCACGCGGACGGGGAAGCGGTGCATAAGGTTGATGTCCCTGGTTAGGCGGGCGGATGGGCTCCGGCGCCGCCGGAGCCCCTTCAGCATAACCTAAACGCGAATCGTTCGCATCTAGCGTCCTACAGGTGTTCGCCCGTCCGGCGGATGCCCTGGGCCTGGGTGGCGTCCCGGATTTCCCCGATCAGCTGTTCGATGATGTCTTCCAGGAACAGGACGCCCCGGGTGCTTCCGTCCGGCCCCAGAACGCGGGCCAGGTGGGAACCCGTCCGCTGCATCACGGCCAGCGCGTCCTCGATTTCGTCGTCGAGGCGCAGGTTCGCCAATGTCCGGACCTTGTTCTCCGTGATCGGCCGCTCATAGGCCTCCAACGGAATCGACATCACGTCCTTCAGGTGCATGTACCCGGTGAGGTTCCCGGCATCGTCCACGAGGACGAACCGGGAAAAACCGGTCCTGCCGACCGCCCGCTCAAATTCGGCCGGGGTCGAGTCCGTCCCCAGCGTGACGAGTTCGTCCAGGGGAACCATCACGGTCCCCGCGGTCTGCCCGGAGAATTCCAGCGCACCGGAAATCAGGCCGGAATTATCGGCCACGGTCCCGTGCTTGGTGGATTCCTCCACGATGGACTGCATTTCCTCCAAGGTGAAGGCTGAGGCGACCTCGTCCTTGGGGGTGATGCCCATCAGCCGCAGGGCGTGGTTTGCCAGCCAGTTCAGCGACCCGATAACCGGGCGCACGAGCTTGGAAATGAAGACCAGCGGCGGCGCCAGCAGAAGCACTGCCCGGTCCGCAACGGACACCGAAATGTTCTTCGGGACCATCTCGCCAATCGTGACGTGAAGGAAGGTCACCACCAGCAGTGCAATCAGGAAACCGGCGCCGTCCGCAATCTCGACCGGCAGTCCGACGGCTTTCAGCGGAACCGAAAGCAGGTGATGGATGGCCGGCTCCGCCACTGACAGGATGAGCAGGGAGCAGACAGTAATACCGAGCTGCGCGCAGGCAAGCATCAGTGAAACGTGCTCCATGGCCCACAGGGTCGTCTTGGCCCGTTTGGAACCGGCCTCCGCATACGGCTCGATCTGGCTGCGCCGTGCCGACATCACGGCAAACTCGCTGCCAACGAAAAACGCGTTGCCCAGCAAAAGGACAACCAGCCAGAAGATTCCCGCTACGTCACTCATCGGATACCTTCCCTGCGGTCCTGGCGCTCCGTAGGCCGGTCGGCGCTGTCTTCGTCTTCGACATGTTCGGGCTGCCCGGAATCGGCGCCTTCCTCGGCGGGAATGAAGCTCACGCGGTCAATGCGGCGTCCATCCATCCGCTCCACTTCCAGCACGCCGCCGGGGACGGACACGCGGTCCCCGGCCTCGGCGATGCGTCCCAGTTCAGCCATGATGTAGCCGCCCACGGTTTCGTATCCGGCTTCGTCCGGCATCCGCAGCAGCGGAACCAGCGCAGTGACTTCATCCGGGCGCATGATGCCCGGGAAGAACCAGGCGCCGGACGCGCTTTGCAGCACTCCGGGCTTCGCCTTGTCGTGTTCATCGGATACTTCGCCGACGATCTCCTCGACGAGGTCCTCCAGGGTGGCGACGCCGGCGGTGCCGCCGTATTCGTCCAGCACGACGGCGAGCTGCAGGTTCGCGTTGCGCAGTTCCGAAAGCAGCGAGTCCAGGTGGACTGTTTCGGGAACCCGGAGGATTTCGCTCATGATCGCGGCAGCGGGCAGCGTTCCGCGTCGGCTGCGGGGAACGGCTACGGCCTTCTTGACATGCACCACGCCGCGGATGTCGTCCGGGGAATCGCCGAGGACCGGGAACCGGGAGTACCCGGTGCGCCGGGCTGCTTCGATGACGTC
Source organism: Arthrobacter sp. zg-Y919 (assembly GCF_030142045.1). Taxonomy (NCBI): domain Bacteria; kingdom Bacillati; phylum Actinomycetota; class Actinomycetes; order Micrococcales; family Micrococcaceae; genus Arthrobacter; species Arthrobacter sp. zg-Y919. The sequence continues at coordinate 2,137,352 of NZ_CP126242.1, forward strand.
GGCCACCGGCTGCTCGGCATCGATGGTTTCCAGCCGGATCCGCGGAGTCATCACATCGGCCGCCGTGCGCCCGGCGAAGGAGAACGTCCGGGACAGGAAGTCGGCGGTGCCCTTGTCCAGGGTGCCCATCTCCGCTGAACGGCGCGCCATCGAGGACAGCTCCGACGGGGTCCGCGCTCCGCTGACCTCCTCCTTGGCTTCCAGGCCGAAGAGGTGAAGGATCTTGTTCGCAAAACCGTTCAGCAGGAGTACGGCAGGCTTGAAGACCACCGTAAAGGCCAGCTGTGGACGGGCAAGCGCCTTGCCGATGCGGAACGGCATGGCGATGGACATGTTCTTGGGGATCAGTTCACCCAGCAGCATCGACAGGAAGGTCGCCAGGATCATCGCCACGGTGACGGACACGGAGGCCACGGCCACGGGCGGCAGGCCCAGGGACGCCAGGGGCGCCTCCAGCAGGCGGCCCACCGATGGTTCCATCACGAAGCCGGTCAGCAGGGTGGTCATGGTGATGCCCAGCTGGCAGCTGGAAAGCTGGGTGGAAAGGGTGGTCAGGCAGCGCAGCAGCGGCTCGGCCGCCTTGTCACCGTCCTCGACTGCGCGGCGGACGGACGGCTGGTCCAGCGCCACCAGGGCAAATTCCACGGCAACGAAGAAGCCGGTGCCAAGAATAAGGAGAAGGCCAAAGAGCAGGTAGAGCCACTCCATGTCAGCGCACCCCCGCGGCGGGTGCTGTCAGGCCACGCCTTAAAGAAAGGGGCAGGGAAAGGGGCGCAAAGGCTGCAGGAAAACGTTCAGACGGAGGGTGGTCGGCTGCGGCCGGACTGGAAGGCTCCGATGCAGCGGCAGGTGAATGCTGGGCCGTGGGTGTGCTGGCGTTGCCGGCTCGGGGCGCACCGTCTGCGGTAACCGCAGTCCGTTGCACAGGCCGGCGCCTAGAGAAACTGTCCATAGAATTATCAGTTTACAGGTTTGGCCGGACCCTGCCACAGCACTCGGATTCGGCGGCGAGGCCGGGCGTCCGGCATGCCGCCGGCACCGGAAAACCGATAAGCCGCTGTCTGTTGCGTCATCCGAAGATGCGGGATTGGCCACATCTTCGCCTATGTCACTAGACTGGCATGAAGTCTCGGTCACTGCGCACCGGGCCAGCACCACCAGTTGAGGCGGAAGCGCCCCGAACATGGTGCCATCAGGGCAAACGGCAACTCATGGAAGAGGCGTATATCTAGTGCCAGACCAATCCAACCACCGCCTGCCGGAAGAATTCGGCGGCAACGAGTGGCTTGTCGATGAACTCTACGAGCAGTATTTGTCGAACAAGGACTCCGTTGACAAGAAGTGGTGGAGCATCTTCGAATCCTTCAAGGCTGAAGACTCCCAGTCCGGTAACGGCTCCAACGGAAACACCGCCGGTTCTCCGGACGGCGCCCGGCCGGCCACCCGGCAGCTGCCGGTGGTAAAGGCAGAGACCACAGCACCCAATGCACCGAAGGCCTCCGGCGAATCCCCCGCTGCAACGCAGCAGTCGGGCACACCGCCGGTCCCCAAGGAATCGGCAAAGGCCGAATCCGCTCCCAAGGAACCGGCGAAGGCCGCACCCATTCCGGCCCAGCTGCCCAAGACCCAGCCCAGCGACGCGGCTGCGGAAGAGGACAAGGTCACCGTGCTCCGCGGTCCGGCCAAGGCGATCGCCACGAATATGGACCTCAGCCTGAGCGTCCCCACGGCGACCACCGTTCGTGCGGTCCCCGCCAAGCTCCTGATCGACAACCGCATTGTCATCAACAGCCACCTTGAGCGTGCCCGCGGCGGCAAGATCTCCTTCACCCACCTGCTCGGCTACGCCATCATCCGTGCCGCCGCGCAGTTCCCGTCGATGAACGTGTACTACGACGAAGTGGACGGCAAGCCTGTAGCCGTCCAGCCCGCACACGTGAACTTCGGCCTGGCCATCGACATGCCCAAGCCGGACGGGACCCGTCTGCTGGTGGTGCCGAACATCAAGAAGGCCGAAACGCTGAACTTCTCGGAGTTCTGGCACGCGTACGAGGACCTGGTCAAGCGTGCGCGCAGCGGCAAGCTCGGCGCTGACGACTACCGCGGCACCACCATCTCCCTGACCAACCCGGGCGGCATCGGCACCGTGCACTCCGTGCCCCGCCTGTCCAAGGGCCAGGCCGCCATCATCGGCGCCGGCGCCCTCGAGTACCCGGCCGAATTCCAGGGTGCCAACGAGAAGATCCTTGCCCGCAACGCCATCAGCAAGATCATCACCCTGACCTCCACGTACGACCACCGGGTCATCCAGGGTGCCGGCAGCGGCGAGTTCCTGCGGATCATCCACCAGCTGCTGCTGGGTGAGCAGAACTTCTACGACGAGATCTTCGAATCCCTGCGGATTCCGTACGAGCCGGTCCGCTGGAGCCCTGACATCCAGGTCAACCCGGACGAGCAGATCAACAAGGTTGCCCGCATCCAGCAGCTGATCCACGCGTACCGGGTCCGCGGACACCTCATGGCGGACACGAACCCGCTGGAATACGTGCAGCGCCGGCACGCCGACCTGGACGTCCTGAACCACGGCCTGACGCTGTGGGACCTGGACCGGGAGTGGCCCACGGGCGGCTTCGGCGGCAAGCCGATGCTCAAGCTCCGCAAGATCCTTGGTGTGCTGCGGGACGCGTACTGCCGCACCGCGGGCATCGAGTACATGCACATCCAGGATCCGGAGGAACGCCAGTGGTTCCAGGACCGCCTGGAAACCAAGTACACGAAGCCGACCCGCGAAGAGCAGCTGCGGATCCTCAGCAAGCTCAACGCGGCAGAGGCTTTCGAGACGTTCCTGCAGACGAAGTTCGTCGGCCAGAAGCGCTTCTCGCTTGAAGGCGGCGAGTCCCTGATTCCGCTGCTGGACGCCGTGATTTCCGGCGCCGCCGACGACGGCCTCGCGGAAGTCGGCATCGGCATGGCCCACCGTGGCCGCCTCAACGTCCTGACGAACATTGCCGGCAAGACGTACGCCCAGGTCTTCCGGGAATTCGAAGGCACCCAGGACCCGCGCAGCGTCCAGGGCTCCGGCGACGTGAAGTACCACCTCGGCACCGAGGGAACCTTCACCTCCGACAACGGCAACGAGACCAAGGTTTACCTGGCGGCCAACCCGTCACACCTCGAAGCCGGCGACTCGGTGCTGGAAGGCATTGTCCGCGCCAAGCAGGACCGTCTGGACCAGGGCGACGAATTCCCCGTGCTGCCGATCCTGGTACACGGCGACGCCGCCTTCGCCGGGCAGGGAGTGGTGGCGGAAACGCTCAACCTTTCCCAGCTGCGCGGCTACCGCACCGGCGGAACCATCCACGTGGTGGTCAACAACCAGGTGGGCTTCACCACCTCGCCGACGTCCTCCCGGTCCTCGGTCTACTCCACCGACGTCGCGAAGATGGTCCAGGCACCGATCTTCCATGTCAATGGAGACGACCCCGAAGCAGTCGTGCGGGTGGGCCAGCTGGCCTACGAATACCGGCAGCGCTTCCACAAGGACGTCGTCATCGACATGGTCTGCTACCGCCGCCGCGGCCACAACGAAGGCGACGATCCTTCGATGACGCAGCCCATGATGTACAGCCTGATCGAGGCCAAGCGCTCCGTCCGTAAGCTGTACACCGAGTCCCTGATCGGACGCGGGGACATCAGCCAGGACGAAGCCGAGCAGGCGCTCCGCGACTACCAGGGCCGCCTGGAACGTGTCTTTGCCGAGACCCACGCTGCGCAGACCTCACCCATCCCGGTGATCACCAAGGATTCGGAAGCGGTCTCCGATCTCGAACGTCCTGCCGCACAGCAGGAGGGCACCACGATCATCAAGCCGGCAAGCACTTCGGTTTCACCGGAGGTCCTGGCCCACATCGGCAAGGCCCACGTGGCCGTGCCGGAAGGCTTCACGGTCCACCCGAAGCTGAAGTCCCTGCTGGAAAAGCGCGAACAGATGTCCCGCGAGGGCAATATCGACTGGGGCTTTGCCGAAATTGCCGCCTTCGGCTCCCTGCTGATGGAAGGCGTCCCCGTACGCCTTGCCGGGCAGGACTCCCGCCGCGGAACGTTCACCCAGCGGCACGCCGTCTTCCATGACCGCGCCACCGGCGCGGAATGGGTACCCCTGGCGGAGCTGGACCCGAACCAGGCGAAGCTGTGGATCTACGATTCCCTGCTCTCCGAATTCGCAGCCATGGGCTTCGAATACGGCTACTCGGTGGAACGCCCGGACGCCCTCGTGCTGTGGGAGGCCCAGTTCGGCGACTTCGTCAACGGTGCCCAGACCATCATTGACGAGTTCATCTCTTCGGCCGAACAGAAGTGGGGCCAGCGTTCCTCACTGGTGCTGATGCTCCCGCACGGCTATGAAGGCCAGGGTCCGGACCACTCCTCCGCACGGATCGAGCGGTTCCTGCAGATGTGTGCCGAGGACAACATGATTGTTGCCAACCCGACCACGGGCGCCTCGCACTTCCACCTGCTGCGCCGGCAGGCCTACAGCCGGCCGCGCAAGCCGCTGGTGGTCTTTACGCCCAAGCAGCTCCTGCGCCTGAAGGCTGCAGCCACTTCGGTGGAGGAGTTCACGCACGGCGAGTTCCAGCCGGTCATCGGGGAACACGCCGAACTGGACGGAAACGCCGTCGAGCGGGTCCTGCTGGTCTCCGGCCGCCTCTACTACGATCTGCTGGCCAACCGCCAGAAGACCGGAGATGAGAAGACAGCCATTATCCGCGTGGAGCAGCTTTACCCGCTCCCCGTGGAGGAGATCCAGGCGGCCGTGGCGCAGTACCCGAACGCGGACATCGTCTGGGCACAGGACGAGCCGGCCAACCAGGGCCCGTGGCCCTTCATTGGCCTGAACCTCCCGCAGCACCTGGACCGCCGCCTTCGGCTGGTGTCACGCCCGGCGTCGGCGTCCACCGCCACGGGCTCGGCCAAGCGCCATGCAGTGGAGCAGGACATCCTCGTGAAGAAGGCCTTCGAACGTCAGTAGGCTAGATTTGGGGTGGGGCGCTTCGGCGTCCCACCCTGTTTTTTTTGATTTGAGAAGGTGACTAGTGGAACAACGCAGAATTCGGCTTGCTGCTGTCGGTGACGAGCTGCTGGCCGGACACGGGGATCCGCGCGCACTTGGCTGGCTGGGACGGGTCCTGGCCCGGACCAGGCCTGAAAACGTTGACCTCCAGGCATACAGCCTGGCTGCACCGCACGAGGGAACCGAGGCTTTGGCCAACCGGTGGCTCCCGGAGGCCGGGCGCCGGTTCGAGGACGGGTGCGAAAACCGCCTGGTTATCGGACTGTCGGACCGCGATCTTGACCTTGAGCTGACGACGGCGCGAAGCCGGCTGAACCTGGCGAACATCCTTGATGGGGCTGCCCAGATGAGCATCAAGGTCTTTGTGGTGGGCCCTCCCCCGGGCCTCAACCCCGAACGGAACCGGAAGCTGGCGGATCTTTCGGCTGCCTTCGGCGACGTCACCACGCGGCGGAAGCACATGTACGTGGATACCCTCAACCCGCTGCTTAACCATGAACAGTGGCGGACGGATCTGGCAGCCAACGGCGGAACACCCGGCCAGGCCGGCTACGGCCTGATGGCCTGGCTGGTGCTGCACCGCGGCTGGTACCAGTGGCTGGACCTGCCCGAAATGAACTGAAATCCCCGTCACAATCGGACTTTCAAAAACCCTCCCGGCCTAAGCCGGGAGGGTTTTTCCGTATTCCCCCGCGGTTTCCGGCTGCGCCGTGAGTTCACCGTGATAACGATCGGTTAACAACATGTAACTTAGCTCACAGCGTAAACATTTTGTGGCTAGTGTTTGTCCACATGTGGCGGTCATCACGGCCGCTTGGGGGGCCATCATTGGTGGTTCCTGACTCCTCATCACCAGTTAGGACTACAGATGCGTACTAAGCGCGCGGCATCTCTTGCCGCACTCTCCGTCGGAGCCCTTTTCCTGGGCGCCTGCGGCTCCGCCGGGGGCGGCACCGAAAGTGAAGCCACCGAGGACGCCAACCTCGCTTCGTCGATCTCCGTGGCCATCAGCCAGGCTCCGGATTTCTACAACGGCGGCACGTCCAAGTCGAACAGCGTGTACAACACCTATGTTGACAACCTGGTCCACAGCAACTTCTCGGAGTACAGCCCTGAGGGCGTCATCCGCAATGAGGAGTTCGGAACGTTCGAGAAGACCAGTGACGATCCCCTGACGGTGAAATACACCATCAACGAGGACGCCCAGTGGTCCGACGGCACGCCGATCGACTTCGACGACATCCTCCTGAACTGGGCCGCTTTCTCGGGCAAGGTCTTGGAAGGAGAGGCTGAGATCTTCGAGCCGTCCTCGAACAACGGCTACGAGTACCTTGCAATGCCCGAGGGTGAAGCAGGAGCAAAAGAGTTCGAGTACGTCTTCGAGACTCCGTACGCCGACTGGGAAAACCTGATGATCGGCTCCCTCATGCCGGCCCACATCGCCGCCGAGCAGGGCGGGATGAGCAGCGAGAACGACGGCGAGGAGCTGATTGCCGCGATCCAGGACAGCGATATTGCCGGCCTGAAGCCCGTGGCCGAGTTCTGGAATACCGGATGGGGTTATGCCGAAGGCCTCCCCTCACTGCCGGATGCAGCACTGATCCCCTCGTCCGGACCCTACAAGCTGGACAACGCCGCCGGCGGAAACCTGACGCTGACCAAGAACGAGAACTACTGGGGCGACGAGCGCGAGGCCGCCACCGAAAGCATCATCTTCAAGACCATTGAAGACACCGAGGCTGTCCAGGCGCTGCAGAACGGCGACGTTGACATCATCGAACCGTCCGGTCCCACCGGCGACACCAAGGACCAGATCGAGGCAATCGGCGACAGCGTCACCACGGTCACCGACACCGGCATGACCTTCACGCACATCGACCTCGACCAGTCCGAAAACGGTGTGTTCAAGGACCTGAAGGTGCGTGAGGCATTCTCCAAGTGCGTGCCGCGCCAGGACATCGTTGACAAGTTCGTTACTCCGGTCGCCCCGGACGCCACCGTGCTCAACCTGCGTGAATACCAGCAGTCGCAGCCGGAATACGAAGAGGTGCTCGAAGCTGCCCCTTCGGCCAGTAAGTACGACGAGGTTGACCTCGAAGGTGCCAAGGAACTGATGGAAGAAGCCGGCAAGACCGCGCCTGTTGACGTCCGGATGCTGTTCTCCTCCGCCAGCCAGCTCCGTGCCGACATCACCGCCCTGATCAAGGCTTCCTGCGACCAGGCCGGCTTCAACATCATCGCCTCCCCCGACGCCGAGTGGACCACGAAGCTCGATGAGCTCGGCTCCTGGGACGCTGCACTGTTCGGATGGGCCGGTTCCGGCCTGGTAGCCAGCGGGCAGTCGATCTACGACTCGGAAGGCGTCCAGAACTACGGCAAGTTCAAGAGCGAAAAGGTCGACGAGCTGTGGGATGAAATTGCCACCACCACGGACGCCGACCGCGTACTGGAACTGAAGAAGGAGCTTGAAGAGGAACTGGCCAAGAACGTCTACAACGTCGTTCTCTACACACAGGCCGAGATTGTTGCCCACAACTCCAGCATGGAGAACGTGGTCTACAACCCCACCCAGAGCGGCGTCACCTGGAACGCCTTCAAGTGGACCAAGCAGGCCTAACCAAGGCACCGCGCCTGAACGGTTAGAAAGCGGGATGGGCAGGCCACTGGTCTGCCCATCCCGGCTTTTATGCCGAAAAGGTTTTCCGTACCACCCCCAAGGAGCCTGACGGTGTTCTTCTTCATCCTTAAACGAGCGGTTACCTCGTTCTTCATTCTTCTTGCAGCCACGGTGCTGATGTTCCTCCTGGCCGTCAATGCCGGTGATCCCCTGGCTGACCTGATCGAGCTGCAGGGCGCTGAACGCGAAGCGCGCATTGCCCAGCGCACGGAAGCACTGCATCTTGACCAGCCCGTTGCGGCCCGTTACCTGCTATGGCTCCAGGAGGTCGGGCGCTGCGTCATTCCCGGCGGTGCGGAATGCACCCTGGGACTGAACCGGTCGGGTTCCCCGGTCCTTGAGCAACTCCAGACCGCCATCGGCTCCACCTTCCGGCTCGTCGTTGTCGCTACTCTGGTTGCGATCGTGCTCGGCGTGGCCATCGGCCTGGTTACCGCCCTTCGGCAGTACAGCGTCTTCGACTACTCCATTACGTTCGTTGCCTTCCTGCTCTTCTCGATGCCGTTGTTCTGGCTCTCCACCCTGCTCAAGCAGTACCTGGCGATCGACTTGAACAACTGGCTGGCCAACCCGCAGATGTCCTATCTGGGCATCGCCGCCGTCGGCCTGGTTGCCGGTGCCATCGGGGCCGTGGCCATTGGCGGAGACCGCCGCCGCCGTCTGCGTGTCTTCGCCATTGCCGCCGTCGCCACCTCGGTCACGTTCTATCTGCTGCTCATCACGAACTGGTTCAAGACACCGGGGCTTGGACCGATCGGCCTGTTCGTCACCGCCTTCGGTCTGGCGCTCGGCCTCACGGCCCTGCTGGCCGGATTCCGCCGCCGCCGGATCCTGTACGCAGCACTTGCCACCGCTGCGGCGGGCTTCGCCGGATACCTCATTACGCAGCCGCTCATGGTTGATCCGAGCTGGACGGTCATCGCCGGACTCGCCGTCCTGACGCTGCTTATTTCGCTGGGCATCGGCCATGTCATCGGCGGGCCGTATGCCAGGCAGGCCCGCAGCCTGACCGCCGTGATTGGGCTCGGCATCGCGTTCTTCGTCTTCGTGGACGCGCTCCTGGGCGCCTATCCGTCCCTCTCGCGCAAGAACGGCGGCCGGGCCATCCCGACCACGGGATCATCAACACCCAACCTGCAGGGCACCTTCTGGGAAACCAACCTGGACTACGCCCTGTACCTGGTGCTGCCCACCATCGCCATCATGCTCATCTCCTTCGCCACCTACACCCGCTACACCCGGGCCAGCATGCTGGAAGTCATGAACCAGGACTACGTCCGGACGGCGCGGGCCAAGGGCCTGAGCGAACGGAGCGTGGTCGTCAAGCATGCGTTCCGCAATGCCATGATCCCCATCACGACCCTGATGGCCTTTGACTTTGCCGGCGTCCTCGGGGGCGCCGTCATCACGGAGGCCGTATTTGGCTGGAGCGGTATGGGGCGAATGTTCACGGACGGCCTTCATGACGTGGATCCCAACGTCATCATGGCCTTCTTCCTGGTGACCGGTGTTGCCGCCGTAGCCTTCAACATGCTGGCCGATATCGCATATGCCTTCCTCGACCCGCGCATTAGCCTGAACTGATAGGCGGACACCATGACCGAAAAAATACCGTCGGGAACCCCGGGCAGCAGCCCGGAACTCACCGCCATGACGCTGGAGAGCCAGCGGACGGACATCGCAGATGCACCCGCAACGCGGGCAGTGACTGCGGATCCTGAAATCACCGCCGCCAAGAGCCAGGGCCGGCTGGTCCGGGAACGGTTCCTGCGACACAAGGGTGCACTGGTCGGCATGAGCGGGCTCATCTTCATCGTGCTCCTCTCGTTCACCTCGATCGGCCTTTCCGTCGGCCCGCTCCGTATCCCGGGTTGGTGGCCGTATGCCTTTTCCACGGTGATGCCGCTGGAAGACGGCGGAGCTCCCACCCTTTCCTGGACCGGTCTGGGGAGGCATCCCTTTGGCCAGGACACCCTGGGCCGCGACTACTTCGCCATGACCATGCGCGGTGCCCAGATTTCCCTGACCATTGCCTTCATCGTCGGGATCGTGGGGACCGTGGTGGGAACCGTCGTCGGCGCCCTGTCCGGATACTTCCGGGGCTTCACCGAAGCCGTACTGATGCGCTTCACCGACGTCATCATCACCATTCCGCTGCTGGTCGTCGCCGCAGTGCTGGCAAGCATCGTGTCCGATTTCGGCATCGTGGTGTTTGCCGTCTTCCTGGGCCTGCTGACCTGGACCGGACTCGCACGCATTGTCCGCGGCGAGTTCCTCTCCCTGCGGGAAAAGGAATTCGTTGAAGCGGCCAAATCCGTGGGCGCGAGTTCCAGCCGCATTATTTTCAAGCACATCCTGCCCAACACCGTGGGCGTCATCATCGTCTCCGCAACGCTGGCAATCTCCGGTGCCATCCTGCTGGAAACGGCCCTGAGCTTCCTAGGTTTGGGTGTCCAGCCCCCGGATACGTCGCTGGGCAAACTCATCAACGAGAATCGGGCCGCGATGACCACCCGTCCCTGGCTCTTCTTCTGGCCCGGCATCTTCATTGTGGCCATCGCCCTCACGGTCAACTTCATCGGAGACGGCCTGCGGGATGCGTTTGATCCCCGGCAGACAAGGAACAAGCAATGAGTTCGGCACCCCTGTATAGCGATGTCATTCCACCGTCCGCTGCCGCCCCGATCCTCGAAGTGTCCGGCCTCGGCGTCGACTTCAGCGTCGACAACAAATGGGTGATGGCTGCCGAAGACGTGAGTTACCGGGTCTACCCGGGCGAGATCCTGGCAATCGTCGGCGAGTCCGGCTCGGGCAAAAGCATGTCCTCCATGGCACTGCTCGGCCTGCTGCCCGCCAACGGGCGGTCCACCGGCAGCGCCAAGCTGCACGGGAAGGAACTTATCGGCGCCACGCAGTCCACGCTGCGCAAAATCCGCGGCAATGACATCGCCATGATCTTCCAGGAACCCATGACGGCCCTGAACCCCGTCCTGACCGTGGGCGAGCAGATCAAGGAGATCATCGAGCAGCACACGGACGCCTCCCCGGCCGACGCCAAGCTCCGCGCCATCGAGCTGCTGCGCATGGTGGAGATCCCGGACCCGGAGACCCGCTACCACCGCTATCCGCACCAGTTCTCCGGCGGACAGCGCCAGCGGGCCATGATCGCCACTGCCATTGCGAATGACCCCATCCTGCTGATTGCCGATGAACCCACCACGGCCCTGGACGTCACGGTGCAGGCGGAAGTGCTGGAGCTGCTGCGCAAGCTCAACAAGCGGCTGAACAGCGCCATCCTGCTCATCACCCACGACATGGGTGTGGTGGCCGACCTGGCGGACAACGTTGTGGTGATGCAGAACGGCCGGATCGTCGAAGCCGCCTCCGCCGCGGAGCTCTTCGGCGCCCCGCAGCAGGACTACACGAAGTCCCTGCTCGACGCCGTTCCCCACCTGGGTTCCAAGGTGGGCGGCGTGCTGGCGGCGGTCGAGGTCGAGGATGACGGTTCCCTGCAGATCACCGATGCACCCCGGGCGGTGCTCGAAGCCTCGGACGAAGTGGTGGAACCGACCTCGTCGCTGACCCCCGCCCTCCAGCTGGAGGATGTGGCCATCGAGTATCCGGGACGCTTCCGGCAGCCGGCTTTCCGCGCTGTTTCCAAGGTCTCCTTCACCATCATGCCCGGCGAGGTGATGGGTCTGGTGGGCGAATCCGGTTCCGGCAAGTCCACCATTGGGCGCGCCGTCACCGGGCTGCTGCCGGTTGCGGAGGGCAGCGTGCGGATCGGCGGAACCGATATTGCCGGTTTGTCACCGAAGAAGATGCGCCCGCTCCGGCGGAAGTTCGCCATCGTCTTCCAGGACCCCGCCGCATCGCTGAACCCGCGCATGTCCATCGGCGAAAGCATCGGCGAACCGCTGTTCCTGCATGAGAAGCTCTCCAAAGCTGAACTGGACCGGCGGGTGGAGAACCTGCTTGACGACGTGCAGCTGCCCACGAGCTTCCGCAACCGGTATCCGCATGAGCTCTCCGGCGGCCAGCGCCAGCGGGTAGGTATTGCCCGGGCGCTCTCGCTGCGGCCCTCCCTGCTGGTGGCCGACGAGCCGACGTCGGCCCTGGATGTCTCCGTGCAGGCACGCGTCCTGGCGCTGCTGCAGGACCTGCAGCAGGAATACGGTTTCGCGTGCCTGTTCGTCAGCCATGACCTGGCCGTAGTGGAGATCCTGGCCAGCCACATTGCGGTGCTCAACAAGGGCCGGATGGTGGAGCAGGGCTCCACCGAGCAGATCCTGAAGTACCCGCAGGATCCGTACACCCGCCGACTGCTGGCAGCGGCACCGGTGCCGGACCCGGCCGAGCAGGCCTACCGCCGCGAACAGCGCAATGCGCTGCTCGCGGCAGGCAGTATCGAATAAAGCGGTACCGGATAAAAGCAGTACCGGACAGCTGCACCCCCGACGGCGGCGTCAGTGGCGGAAGACAATCTTTCCCACGACGTCGCCGTCGTGCATTTTCCGGAAGCCCTTTTGTGCGTCCTCCAGCGGCAGCACGGAATCGATCTCCGGCCGGACGCCGGTGGCGAGCAGGAAAGCCACCAGCCGCTGCAGTTCCGCGCGGGTGCCCATGGTGGAGCCCAGGACCTTCAGCTGGAGGAAAAACACCCGGTTCAGGTCCGCCGGCGGATTGGGGCCGCTGGTGGCGCCGCAGGTCACGAGCGCACCGCCGGGCTTGAGTGACTTCAGCGAATGCGCCCAGGTGGCTTCACCGACGGAGTCGAAGACCGTGTCCACCCGTTCCGGAAGGCGGGCACCGGCGTCGAACACCTGCTCAGCCCCGAGGCGCAGCGCCTGCTCGCGCTTGTCCGCGCTGCGGCTGGCCGCCCACACCCGGAACCCGGCGGCGGAGGCCAGGCTGATCAGGGCCGTTGCGACTCCCCCGCCGGCGCCCTGGACCAGGATGGTGGAACCCGGGGCAGCGGGATTGACAGTGAAAAGCATGCGGTAGGCGGTCAGCCAGGCCGTGGGCAGGCAGGCGGCTTCCTCGAAGCTCAGGCCGGCCGGCTTGGGTACGAGGTTGCGGGCCGGGACCCATACTTCGTCGGCCATTGCCCCCGGATACCGCTCCGAAAGCAGGCTCCGCTTCGGGTCAAGGGTTTCATCCCCTTCCCAGCCCGGAGTGGACAGGACCGCGTGGACGATGACCTCGTTGCCGTCGTCGTCGATCCCTGCAGCGTCGCAGCCCAGCACCATCGGGAGGCGGTCGGCCGGCAGGCCAACGCCCTGCAGCGACCACAGGTCGTGATGATTCAGCGCCGATGCCAACACCTGCACCCGCCGGAATCCCTCCGGCGGCTGCGGCAGCTCAAGTTCGCCGACCCTCAGGCCGCTGAGGGGATCTTCGGCAGACTGGGTCTGTGCATACACGGCTCGCATCGGGACTCCTTCGGTTGGGTGCTCCCATCCTAGGGGACCACCGGCCGGGCACCCGTGCATGCGTTAGGCGTGCACGTGAGGCATGTGGGACACTGGAGGGCAGAACTTTTCGGAATCAAAGGAGGCAGCTATGAGCAAGCGTGCACGCAAGCGTCGTGACCGTAAGCGCGGCGGCGCTAACCACGGTAAGCGTCCCAACACCTAAGCAAAGCTTTGGTAGCCGCGTGACCTGTAGGTCAGGCACAAAAAACCCCCGGAACCTCTTGGTACCGGGGGTTTCTTTGTGTCTGCGGCTTGCGTTGGCTGCCGGCGGTCCTAGTGGTCCGCCGTCTGGATCTGGCTGATGCGGCTGAGGATGCTTGCCTTCAGCGTTGCGGGCGCCGCCTCGGTGCAGGAACGCTTCACTACCGACCGGATCACGCACTCCAGGTCATGTTCCTGCGCGCACTCGGGGCACCCGTCAAGGTGCTCTTTGATTTCCACAAGGTCTTCGTGGGACAGGGCGCCGTCCAGGTATTCATACAGCCGTTCGATGCGGGCGTCGTCGCAATCGCCCAGGCTCTGGCAATCGCTCATAGCTCATTCCCCTGTTTCTTTGTTGATGCGCCGACGGCTTCGGCTGCGGGCACTTTGCCCTTGATTCCGCGTTCGTGTGCATACTCGGCCAGGAGTTCGCGGAGCATCTTGCGCCCGCGGTGCAGCCGGGACATCACGGTGCCGATCGGCGTGTTCATGATTTCTGAAATTTCCTTGTACGCGAAGCCCTCCACATCGGAGAAGTACACGGCAAGCCGGAACTCCTCCGGAATGGCCTGCAGGGCATCCTTGACATCGGAATCCGGCAGATGGTCCAGTGCCACGGCTTCCGCGGAACGGAGCCCCGCGGAGGTGTGCTCGGCCGCACGGGCCAGCTGCCAGTCCTCAACCCCCTCGGAGTTGGCCTGCAGGGGTTCCCGCTGCCGCTTCCGGTAAAGGTTGATGTACGTATTCGTCAGGATGCGGTACAGCCAGGCCTTGAGGTTCGTTCCCGGCCGGTACTGGTGGAAAGCGGAGAAAGCCTTGGTGTAGGCCTCCTGCACCAGGTCCTCGGCGTCCGAAGGATTCCGTGCCATGCGCATGGCCGCTGAATAGAGCTGGTCCACATACTGCATGGCGTCCTGCTCAAAACGCAGCTTGCGTGCCTCGTCCGATTCGGTGGCAACGTCGAGTTCGAAGTTTTCCACGGGGCTGCCTTCCGGCGCATCAGTTCTCATCACCTCCAAGTCTACGGTGCGGGACGGAACCCGTACGCGTAGCTTCGGCGCCCGGACAGACCGCTCTGCGGTCAGCGTGTCGGCTGGCACGTTGCTTTTCTCCTGACTGTCGGCAAAGCACATCCTGATACTGGTGCCAACGACGGCGCCCGGCCGGCTATTCCCTTCCCGCTCCCCTTCCGGGCTGCGGACCTGTCCCCTGCCACCGTGTGCCAGCGTGTGCCAAGGTCCGCAAAATGCCAGACTAAGGTGGAAGCAGCACCACATGTAGTTTTTTCGCGTAACCGATGGATTTCCCAGGAGGCACTTATGTCGATAGTCCGTATGTTTGCACGCCCGTTGCTCGCCACCGGCTTCGTAGCCGCAGGCGTGGAGCGCCTTCGGAACGCTGACCAGACCGCTGAACAGCTCACCCCCACGCTGAAGATGATCGGCAAAACCGTTCCTGCCGCCGCAGCCGTGACGTCCAACCCCGCGCTCGTAGCCAAGGTTGTCGGCTACACACAGGTCGGTGCTGCCACGATGCTCGGCATGGGCAAGTTCTCCCGCATGGCGTCCTTCCTGCTCGCCGGCACCGCCGCACTCACCTCGGTCGTGGAATACCGCAACGCCGAAGCCTCCACTGCCGCCGAGCGCAAGGAACGGCGCAGCCAGCTGCTCAAGAACCTGTCCCTGATCGGCGGGGTCCTGCTCTCCGCCGTGGATACCAACGGACGTCCGGGACTCGCCTGGCGCGCCGGCCACCTGGCCTCGGGTACGGGCCGCAAGACCCGTGCCGTCTCGAAGTCGGTCTCGAAGAGCACGCGTAAGCAGCTCAAGGCCGTGTCGAACGCCGCTTCGGACATCGTCGGTTCCTAGCAGCAATGAGTGCTCCGAATGCCGGGGTGCCGGCAACCTGGCCGGCGCCCTTCGTGACCTCGCCGGTGGACGCAACCGTCTCCCTGCCTGGGTCGAAATCGCTGACCAACCGATACCTGGTCCTGGCCGCCCTGGCGGACGGCAGGTCCCGGCTGCGGGCACCCCTGCATTCGCGGGATTCGGAGCTTATGGTCTCCGCCCTGCGGGCCCTCGGAGCAATAATCACCGAAACGGACGGTGATGGCGCGTTCGGACCGGACCTGCTGATAGATCCGCTCCCCGCCGCGCCCGCCCCGCAGGCGCGGCAGGTCGACTGCGGCCTTGCCGGGACAGTGATGCGTTTCGTGCCGCCGCTGGCGGCCCTGACCGCCGGCACCACCGCGTTCGACGGCGATCCGCACGCCCGCACCCGCCCCATGTCCACCATCATCGATGCCCTCCGTGCCCTCGGCGTGCAGGTCGACGACGGCGGCAGCGGTTCCCTGCCCTTCACAGTCACCGGGTCCGGACATGTGGCCGGCGGCCGGTTGGAGATCGACGCCGGTGCCTCCTCCCAATTCGTATCGGCCCTGCTGCTGGCCGCGCCGCGCTTCGACGAGGGGCTGCATCTGGTCCACCGCGGCGCTACCCTGCCCAGTCCCGACCACATTGCGATGACCGTTTCCGTCCTGCGTGGCGTTGGAGTGGACGTTGACGATTCCGTACCGACCGAATGGCGGGTGGCCCCCGGCCCCATCGCCGCCTTCGACACCGTGATTGAACCGGATCTGTCCAATGCCGGCCCGTTTCTCGCCGCAGCACTGGTCACCGGCGGCACCGTCCGGGTGCCCGGCTGGCCGGAGTCGACCACCCAGGTGGGAGACAGGTGGCGGAGCATCCTCCCCGCCCTCGGCGCATCCGCAGAGCTGGCCGGCGGCACCCTCACCGTCACCGGCACCGGCACCATTTCCGGAGCGGATCTGGCGGACACCAGCGAACTTGCGCCCACCGTTGCCGCACTCTGCACCCTGGCGGACTCGCCCTCCACCCTTACCGGCATCGCGCACCTGCGCGGCCACGAAACCGACCGGCTGGCCGCACTTGCCACCGAAATCCGCCGTCTGGGCGGAGACGCGGAAGAAACGGCGGACGGCCTGGTGATCCGCCCGGCAGCGCTGCACGGCGGCCTCTGGGAAACCTACGCCGACCACCGGATGGCCACCGCCGGTGCCCTGATCGGGCTGGCCGTACCCGGCGTCGTCGTCCAGGACATTTCCACAACAGCCAAGACCCTGCCGCAGTTCCCCGAACTCTGGCAGCAGCTGACCCGATCGGCGGAAGCATGACACGCAGTACAAGCGGCTGGGACGAATCCGACGTCCGCGTCCGCCCGAACAAAAAAGGCTCCCGCCCCCGCACCAAGGACCGGCCCGCCCACGATGATGCCGTCATCGGACGGATCATCACCGTGGACCGCGGCCGGTATACCGCCGTGGTAGACGAAGACACACCTACTGAACGCACCGTCATTGCCGCCCGGGCCCGGGAACTGCGGCGCACCCCGGTGGTGGCCGGAGACCTGGTGGCACTGGTCGGCGACGTGACCGGCGCCCCGGACACCCTGGCCCGGCTGGTCCGCGTCGAGGAACGCCGGACCTTGCTGCGGCGCAGCGCCGACGACACCGATCCAGTGGAACGCGTGGTGGTGGCCAACGCCGACCAGCTGGTCATCGTGGTGGCCGCCGCCAACCCCGAACCCCGGACCGGTTTCATCGACCGCGCCCTCGTCGCCGCGTACGACGCCGGGATCTCCCCCGTCCTGTGCATCACCAAGGCAGACATCAAGGACCCCGCCGAGCTGCTGGCCAACTACGAACACCTGGACATGGACGTCATCATCAGCCGCACTGCGGCAGCCGACGCCTCCGGTATCGATGCCCGCTCCGACGACGGCCTTTCCGCGCGCCTGCAGGGCACCGCCGTCGAGGCCCTCCACGAGGTGCTGAAAGGCAACGTCAGCGTCCTGGTCGGGCCCTCCGGCGTCGGCAAGTCCACCCTGGTCAATGCCCTCACGGGATCGGCGCGTGCAACCGGCGGAGTCAATGCCGTGACCGGACGCGGCAGGCACACGTCCTCCTCGGCCCTGGCCCTGCGGCTCAGCGATTCGCCGGCCGGCAGCTGGATCATCGACACCCCGGGCATCCGCTCCTTCGGCCTGGCCCATGTGGACCCGGACCGGATCCTGCAGGCCTTCCCTGACCTGGAACCGGGCACCGCCGACTGTGAGCGCGGCTGCCGGCACGATTCCGTGGCCGTGGGCTGCGGCCTGGATCCGTGGGTGGAGGGCGGACATGCCGGCCCGGCAGGACCCGCGCGCCTGGCGTCGCTCCGCCGGCTGCTGGGCACCGGAACCCGGACCGAGAACAAGTCCTCCGCCAAGGAGCTCGGCGAGCAGTAGCCGCCCTGCCGCGGACTCCCGCCGGTCGGATTCGGGCGTGGAACCACCAGGACACTGCCCGCTTACGGGCCTAATGCGGGGCAGTGCCCGCCGGATAAGGATAAGTTGAACAGTATGCCGTTCGTTCAAAACTACAACGATGACCTGCGCTTGGCCCACGTGATGGCCGATTCCGTGGACGACCAGACCATGTCACGCTTCCGCGCCTTGGATTTGAAGATCGAAACCAAGCCGGACTTCACCCCGGTCACCGACGCCGACAAAGCTGCCGAAGACGCCATCCGCGGCCAGCTTTCCCGTGCCCGTCCCCGTGACGCCGTGCTCGGTGAGGAATTCGGTTCCAGCGGATCCGGCCCGCGCCGGTGGATCATTGATCCGATTGACGGCACCAAGAACTTCATCCGCGGTGTTCCCGTCTGGGCCACCCTGATTGCGCTGGTGGACGACGGTGTCCCCGTCGTGGGCCTGGTCAGCGCACCCGCGCTGGGCAAGCGGTGGTGGGCTGCCACCGGCACCGGCGCCTACATGGGCCGGTCGCTGGCCGCCGCGACCCGCCTGCACGTGTCCAACGTGTCCCGCCTGTCCGACGCCTCACTGTCCTATTCCAGCCTCGGTGGCTGGAAGGACCGCGGCAATCTCGAAGAATTCCTGGACCTGACCGAGTCCGTGTGGCGCACCCGCGCCTACGGCGATTTCTGGTCCTACTGCATGGTCGCCGAAGGCGCCGTCGACATTGCCTGCGAACCCGAGCTGAACCTGTATGACATGGCTGCCCTCGTACCGATCGTGACCGAGGCCGGCGGCCGCTTCTCCTCGCTTGACGGAGAGGACGGTCCGTTCGGCGGAAACGCCCTGGCGACCAACGGGACGCTGCACAGCGAAGTGCTGCAGCGCCTGAACCCCGACCTGGACGACCTCCTGTAACAGTGGGCGCCACCGGACCCCGGCTCGAAGCGCTGCGGCGCAGGCAGCTGGCCGACAGCTACCAGGCCGGCGGGGAGCACTACGACCGTATCCGTCCCGGGTACCCCGCCGAAGCGGTGCGTTGGCTGGTCTCCCGTCCCGGTACCCCGGGCTCCCCCGCAGTCCGGGACGTGGCCGACGTCGGCGCAGGCACCGGGAAATACACCCGCGAACTGCGTGCCGCCGGGTTGAACGCCGTTGCGGTGGATCCATCCCGCGACATGCTCGACCAGCTCGCCCGGATGCTTCCGGAGGTACCGGTGCACGTCGGGACGGCGGAGGACACCGGCCTGCCCGCATCCTCCCTGGACGCCGTGACCGTGGCCCAGGCCTGGCACTGGTGCGACCCGGCCGCGTCCAGCCGGGAGTTCGCCCGCATCCTGCGTCCGCACGGCGTCGTCGGCCTGGTCTGGAACCAGCTGGACGTCAGCGTGCCGTGGGTCCACCGCTATTCACGCATCATCCATGCCGGCGACGTCCTGCGTCCGGAATTCCGGCCCGGGCTGGGGCCGGAGTTCACGCTGGCAGAGTCCTCCACCGTGGCCTGGACCCAGCAGATGACCCCCGAAGACCTGTTCGAACTGGCAAAGTCACGGGCGTTCTACCTCTCCGCCGGTGCCGCCGCACGGGAGAAACTCTCCGCCAACCTGTCCTGGTACCTGTACGAGCACCTCGGCCACACAGAAGGCGAAGTCCTGGACCTGCCGTATCTCACGCTGACCTGGCGGGCGGTACGGACAGTATGAACACGGCGGGTGTAAACCGGTTTGGGCCGGCCACCTGGGCGGCCGTGGCTGTTGGTGGGCTGGCGGGTACCGAGGCGCGGTACGGTCTGCTGCTGGCTTTCCCGCCCGGGAGCTTGACCTTCGACTGGACCACCCTGGGCATCAACGCTGCCGCTTCCCTGCTCCTCGGTTTCCTCACCGCCCGGTGGTTGTTCACTCCTACGGTGCCGCTGTGGGTCCGGGCCGGCCTGGGCCCGGGGTTTCTGGGGTCCTTCAGCACGTTCTCGGCCCTGGCCCTGCATCTGGACCAGCTGCTGGCTGCCGGACTCCCCATGACTTTTGCCCTCTACCTCCTGCTGTCCATGGTCCTTGGACTTCTGGCCGCCGCCGCTGGCCTCGCCATGGGACGGCTTTCCGGGCGCCGGAGCCAGACCCGGCAGGAGCAGGCATGACTGCCCTCTGGATCGGACTGGGCGGCATGGCCGGTGCCTTGCTCCGGTTCGGGCTGGACTCGCTGCTGGCCCGCCGCAGCCGCCCCGACCGGCCCGGCTTCCCCTGGGGAACGCTGCTGGTCAATACTGCCGGATCGCTGCTCATCGGATTCGCCGTCGGGCTGCTGGGCACGGCTGCGCTTTCGGAGGCTGGGTACCAGGCCGCCGCCACGGGATTCGCCGGCGGGCTGACGACCTTCAGCTCGTGGACTGTTGCCACACTGGCCTTGTGGACGGATGGCCGGCGCCGGGCGGCGGCGGCGAACGTCCTGCTGAACCTGTTCCTTGGCTGCCTCGCGGCCGCAGCCGGGCTCCTGGCGGGGCTGTCTGTCTGATTTCGAGTGCGCCGCCTGCGCGGCGTACATAGAATTGTCGGAGTCCGGCGTGGTTGGTGCAGGGAGAAATGCACATGGTCTTCACCTTCGGCATCGAAGAAGAGTTCCTCCTGATGGATACCCGGACCGGGTTCCCCACCGGAGCACGGGCAGCGAGGCGTGCGCTTGCCTCCCCGCGGCACAGCGGCTTCTCCACATCGGCGGAACTGCTGGACGCACAGGTGGAAAGCTCCACCAGGGTCTGCACTACCCGCCGCGAAGCACTGGACGCTCTGCTGGGTTTCCGCTCCAGGCTGGCGGAGGCCGCCGCGGCAGCGGGGGTTTTGGTCGCCGCTACGGGAGCGGCCCCCCGGATTCCGGACAGCCCGCCGGTCATTAATTCCTCGGCCCGGTATCGACGGATGGGCAGTCTCGCCGGGGCTGTCGCGCACGAGCAGTACGTCAATGGAACCCACATCCACGTCGGCATCCCCTCACGTGACGTTGGAGTGCGGGTGCTGAACGGCCTCCGTCCCTGGCTCGCCCTGCTCGGTGCCGTGGCCGCCAATTCCCCCTATTGGCGCGGACAGGACAGTAGCTTCGCCAGTTGGCGGATGGTCCACTACCGGCGCTGGTCCGTGCAGGGCTGCCCGCCTGTCTTTGCCGACGCAGAGGACTATGCCCGAAGGCTGGCAGGCCTGCTGGCCACCGATGTGGTGCCCGACGCCGGGCATGTGGGCTGGGCGGCCCGTCTCTCGGAGAACTTTCCCACGGTGGAGGTCCGGATCGCCGACGCCCAGCTCCAGGCGCAGGACTCGCTGCTGCTTGCGGTTTTAGTGCGGGCCCTGGTGGACAAGTTGGCATCCGTACCCACGGCGGGCCCCGCTGCCGGTCGGGCAGCGGATCCGGAACTGCTAGACGTCGGCCTGTGGCAGGCGGCGCGCTTCGGGATGGGCGGGAACCTGGTGTCACACCCCGGTGGCAGCGTCCCCGCTGCCGAGCATCTGGCCGCACTGCTGGACTTCGTCGCGCCGGCACTGGACGACGCCGGAGACGGAGATTTCGTGGCCGCGGGGATCTCCCGCCTCCTGAACACCGGCACCGGGGCGGAACAGCAACGCGCCGCGTTCGGTTCCGGCGGCTACCCGGCACTGACTGACCTGTATACCCGGAGCCTGACCGCGGAGTAGCCCGTCAGCCGTCCTGGTATGTAGTGACATCGAGGATCCGCGCTTCCCAGGGCCGCAGCAGATGCCGGTCTCCGGCGTCGGGATAATTTCCCAGGATGCGTTCCCCGGCGTCCAGGTTGGAGGGCACCCCCAGCTCGGTGCCGGAGGCGTTGCCCAGGACCAGCAGCGCCCGTCCGCCCCGGGAGCGGCGGAAGGCAAACAGGGATGGATGGCCGGGATCCAGCAGGTGGAAATCCCCCAGCGAGACCAGGTCCGACTCATGCCGGAGGCGCACCAGTTCCTGGTAGTAGCGGAACACTGAGCGTTCCGCCGCACGGTCCGATTCCACGTTTACTTCGGTATGGCCGGCGGCCAGCGGAATCCACGGAGTGACCTGGCTGAAGCCCGCGTTCGGTCCGGAGGTCCATTGCATGGGAGTACGCGCGTTGTCCCGGCTCATCCGGCGCAGTGCTTCCAGGACCGGTTCCGGGTCCACTCCCCGTTCGAGCTGCTCCGCGTAATAGTTCAGGGATTCGACATCCCGGTACTGTCCGATCGAGGTGAAACCGGCGTTGGTCATGCCGATCTCGTCGCCCTGGTAGATATAGGGCGTCCCCCGCTGCAGGTGCAGCAGGGTCGCCCACATGGTGGCGGATTCGTACCGGTACTTTGTGTCGTCGCCGAAGCGGGAGACCACGCGGGGCTGGTCATGGTTGCTCAGGTACAGACTGTTCCAGCCGGTATCGGCGAGTCCCCGCTGCCACCGGTTCCAACTAGTTTTCAGCTCCGGGAGGGCCAGCGGCCGGTACTCGAACTTATCCGCGCCTTGGTCCAGGCTGACGTGCTCGAACTGGAAGACCATGTCCAGCTCGTGCCGGCGCGGATCGGTGAACAGCAACGCCTGGTCCAGGGTGACCCCGGGCGTCTCCCCCACTGTCAGGTACTGCCCGGTGCGGGTTTCGAAAACCTCGCGGTGCATCTCCTGCAGAAATTCGTGGATACGGGGACCGGAGACGAAGTGCGGCGCACCGTCCCCCCAGATCCCGGACGAGTCCACCACCCCGTCAGGGAGCGCGGGGTCCTTCGAAATGAAGTTGATAACGTCCATGCGGAAGCCGTCCACACCGCGGTCCAGCCACCAGTTCATCATTGCGTAGACCTTGGCCCGTACCTGTGGATTTTCCCAGTTCAGGTCCGCCTGCTGAGGGGTGAACAGGTGCAGGTAGTACTGGCGGGTGAGCGGTTCGAAGGCCCACGCCGAGCCACCGAAAAACGACCGCCAGTTATTGGGCTCCGCCCCGGGTTCCCCGGGTTCGAATCCTGGACGGGCATCCCGCCACCAGTACCAGTCCCGCACCGGAGAGGATCTGGACGCTTTCGAGGACTGGAAGTCCGCATGTTCGGTGGACGTGTGGTTGACCACCAGATCCATGATCAGCCGCATTCCCCGTTGATGCAGTCCGGCCAGGAGTTCATCGAATTCCTCTTCCGTACCGAACATTTCGTCAACGCGGTGGTAGTCGCTGATGTCGTAGCCGTTGTCGAACTGGGGTGACTGCTGGATGGGCGACAGCCAGAGGACATCGATGCCCAGTTCGGCCAGATGGTCCAGGTGCTCGATGATGCCGCCGATGTCGCCAATGCCGTCGCCGGAGGTATCTGCAAAGCTGCGGGGATATATCTGGTAGACGACGGCGTTCGTCCACCAGGCGGGACCGGCGGGAGGCTCCATGGACATTCGTCCTTTCACGGCGTTCCTGCATAATACGTCCGCGCCGCCGGGCGGCACAGGGCCCGGGCGGGATACGGTGCCGGCTCTGCCCGGGACGCCGGTTTTCCTTGTACCGGCCCGGACGCGGCACTAACGTTGGCGCTGCCGATAGGTCCCGCGTGTGGACTTATCGAAGAACTCTAACGTTTGGAGTAACTGCCATGGCAACACTTACCGTTTGGAAATTCTCTGACGCGGACGCTGCGGAACGGGCCACGCAGACCCTCGCCAGCCTGCAGTCGCAGGGTCTGATTACAGTCGAGGACGAGGCCCTGGTGACGTGGCCCGAGGGGCGGAAAAAGCCCAAGACCATCCAGGAACACAACCTCGTGGGGGCCGGTGCCCTGGGCGGCGGGTTCTGGGGACTTCTGTTTGGGCTCATTTTCTTTGTACCGCTGATCGGCGCTGCGGTGGGTGCCGCCATCGGCGCAATGTCCGGATCGATGGTGGATGTCGGCATCAACGACGACTTCATCGCGCAGGTGCGGCAGGAAGTAACGCCGGGAAGCTCCGCGCTGTTCGTCCTGTCCAGCAACGCGGTCGAAGACCGGGTGGCGGAAGCGTTCAAGGACTACTCAGGCGCCAAGCTGATTTACACGAACCTTTCGAAGGACCAGGAGGCCAATCTGCGCGAGGCCTTCTTTGAGTCCACCCCCGCGTAGGGCACGGGTTCACGGCCGGGCGGAGTGCAGGCAGCCGCCCGGCCGTGCCGGAAGGCAGGCATTTCCGCGTATCGTTTAACCGATGACTACTCGACGCCAGGCCGCACAGATCCTAGATATTCCGCTTGAAATGGCCGTCCGCCACGGTATCCCCGCGCACGTGGACGACGCCGAACTGGCCCGGCTGCAGGCTGACCCGCCCGGGTGGCTGGCGCAGTCCAGGGCCAACCGTACGGGAAAGCGGCCGGTATGGGTGCAGCTGACCTGTACCGTGTGCGGGCACACCGAGGCGGCACGGCCCAAGAAGTGGTGGCCGGAATTTACCTTCCTGGCGTGCGAGGACCACAGTATCCGGGAACTCCCTGAGCTTCCCTCCGGAGCGGTACGCAGCGAGTACCCGGGCGTCGGCTCCCGTTTCATCGGAGTCGTGGACGCGCCGGTGGAACCGCCTGCGGGCTGACGCAACAGCGGAGGAGCCGCGGCGCGGGCGCCGCGCTGCTGTTAGTGCTGCTGTTACTGCGGAACGGCCAGCCCGGTGCGGGCCATTGCGTCAGTGTAGGCCGCACGCATTTCGTCCAGGGCCTCCTGCTGCCGTTCCGCTGTCGCACCGAAGGAACGGCCGGAAAGTGCGCGCGCCTTGTAGACCTTGATGCTGCGGCGGTAGATCATCCGGTTCTCGGTCTTGAGGAACAATGCAGCCAGGCGCTGGGCCTCAGTGCCGTGCGCCACGATGACCGAGGCACGGGGAACCAGTGCCAGGAAGCGCAGCAGCGGCCGCAGCCCCTCCTGGACCTGCTCCTTAGTCAGTTTGCCGTTCGGTTCACCCGGTACATGCCACGGGTAGGCGTTCCACGGCATCACGAACTCAGGCCGCAGCCCCGCCTGCCAGTGCACGCCGAGAAGGCGTGCCACGGCGTCGTTGTCCCCGGCGGTGATGAACCCCGACTCGTGGGCGGTGCCGATGTTCGAGAAGAGACTGACAATCCGGCACTCCCCGATGTCGTGCATAGGGTCGACGTAAGGCACCTGGCTTCCCGGCTTCATTTCCGCGAGGGAGTCGCAAAGCTGGTTCACATCGGCGACATTGGGGTCGTAGCGCCGGTTCCAAAGGTCGTCATGCTGGGATTCAAGTGCCGGGCTCTGCATAAGGTGGTGCGTCTCCTACAAGGTCTTGCGACCGGTCATATCGCCCGCTCCGGGTCCTGCCCGCGCGGGTCCTGCATAAAACAAAGTTTACCAACGCGGTCCGCCCGCCCGGACTGAAAGTGCCTCCGTGACAGGTGAAAGGGCCCCGGTGTGAGAAACAACTCCACCGGCGCAGTCCGGCCGGCAACCCACAACAGCAGCTAAACCAGCCCGGCAGGTAAACAAACAGCGGTTAAACAAACACAGCGGGGAGCGTCCGTGGACGCTCCCCGCTGTGTGCGGAGTTTCTCAGTGGAGATGGGGGGAATCGAACCCCCGTCCGATGTCGCTTTGTCAGGGCTTCTCCGGGCGCAGTCTGCATCGGAATTTCTCGGTCCCAGCCATCACGCAGACAAGTGGCTGATCCGGACCCAGCCGTCTAAAAGTCCCGAACACCCCAACGGCGAAGGTGTTCAGCAGTGGCCCTCTAAATGACGCCAGGCACCGGGGCGAGAGCATCCCCGGGCTGACGGACTATGCCTTACTGCTTAGGCAGCAAGAGCGAAGTCAGTGCGCTTTGATTCGGCACTTATTGGTTTACAGAGATCGTTAACGAGATAACCCTGTATCCTCGGCCCGCTTCCCCTGTCTCAACAAAACATCGTCGAAACCGGTCATCCCCTTATTGAGTTACCAATCCGGCCGAAGCCGGAACACCCATTGTAGCGCATGGAGCATGCACGGTTCAGAGCCGGAACCCCAGCACCGTGACGGGTGAACCCCAGACCACCAGCAGGATCCACGAGACGAGGACGAAGAGGACCGTAAGGATGCTCAGCGCGGTCATCCCGGGAGCCTTGCTCCGGAAGGCCCACGCGAACAGTCCAATGTTCGCGGCGAGCAGCACTGGTGCGAGCCATACCAGGACGTGCGCGAGGTAGAGGTAGTACGCCGCGAAGAACGGAACCACCACCAGGATCACCACGGGCACGACGGCAAGGACTATCAACAGGTCGACAGCGGTGACCAGCCACGTCCATACCGGCTTGCGGGCAGCAGCCTCCTCGGCGGCGTCGGCCTGCGGTTCCCAGAACGTTCCGCTCATGCGCCGCGGTTCTTTTCGCGCATCGCGCGAAGTGCCTCGCGGTTGTCCTGCTTCTCACGGAGTGTGTGGCGCTTGTCGTATTCGCGCTTACCGCGGGCGACGGCGATCTCCACCTTGGCCCGGCCGTCAAGGAAGTACAGCTGCAGCGGCACGATGGTGAATCCGGATTCGCTGGTCTTGCGCAGGATCTTTTCCAGCTGCTCGCGGTGCAGCAGCAGCTTGCGCCGGCGCCTGGCCGAGTGGTTTGTCCAGCTCCCGTTGAGGTATTCCGGAATATAGGCGGCTTCGAGCCAGAGCTCGTTGTTATAGAACGTCGCGAACCCGTCCACCAGTGAGGCCCTGCCCTCACGCAGCGACTTCACCTCGGTCCCCATGAGAACCATGCCGGCCTCGTAGGTATCGAGGATCTCGTAGTCGTGCCGGGCCTTGCGATTGGTGGCCACTACCTTACGGCCACTTTCCTTAGGCACGGGGGAACTCCTTAGTAGGTGGAAACGAAAGTTCTATTGTAGGCCTACAGCAGGCTCATCGGGTTTACGAGGTTCCCGTTGAGCACGGTCTCGAAGTGCAGGTGGCAGCCGCTGGAGTTGCCGGTGTTACCCACATAACCGATCAGCTGTCCCTGGTTGACCCACTGTCCCTGGCCTACAACGTACTGCTGCAGATGGTAGTAGTTGGTCGCCAGCACGTTGCCGCTGACCACCCCGTGGTTGAGCACCACGTAGTTTCCGGCACCGATCATTTCCCGCTGGTCGTTCTGCGGAACAGCACGCCAGACCTCGCCGGCAGCGGCTGCGTAAACGGGACTGCCGCAGCCCGGGGCAAAGTCGATGCCGGTATGCATCGAACCAAGTTCCAGGGTTCCGGGCGGCGTGGGACGGTGGCCGTAGCCGGAGGAGACCGGCGCGTTGCGCACGGGGAACTGGAGCCCGAACGACGATGGGCTGCCCTGCGCCGGAATGTTCTGGACAGGTGGAGCGGGCCGGTTGTTCCGGGCCGCTTCTTCCGCGGCCGCACGGTTGGCGGCGTCGATCCGTGCCTGCTCCCGCTGCCGGTACTGTTCCAGTTGGATCCGCTGCTGTTCCGCGATGTCGGCGTTGATCTGCGCGGTCTCCTTCTCCAGGCTGGAGATCTGGGCCTGGAGCTTCGGTTTCTGCGCTTCCAGCTCCTTGTTTATTGCCGCGGTCTGGGCAATGAGGTCGTCCACCTTTGCCTTCTCGGCGGCGGCGGCGTCCCGTGCGGACTGCTCGGCCTTGAGCGCTTCATCCGCCTGGGCCTTGAGTTTGCTGATCTCTTCGGCGACGGCCGCCAGCCGGGCCTCGGAGTTCACGTTGTTGGCGTTCTGCTGGGAGAGTTTTTCCACGGCCGCGTTCTGGCCCTTGAGCGCCTGTTCAGCCATGCCCAGGGAATCCGAGAGGCTGTCCGCCCCCTTGGCACCGAAGATCAGCGACAAGGTTGAGGGGACACCGCCGTTTTTGTAGGCCTGGGAGGCAATCTGGCCAATCGCCTTTTCCGAGGCCGCAATATCCTCACGGTCCTTCTCGATCTGCGCGGTGATGGTGCTGTGGGTGTCCTGGGCGAGGGCGACGCGTTCGTTCAAGGCGCTGACCTTGCCGGCAGCGGTATCAACCCGGCCCTCGGCGTCGGCAAGCTGCTGCTGGGCGCCCGGAAGCTGGCCGTTATAGATGTTCAGCTTGGCTACCGTCTCGGCAATGTCTTCCCCGAGGTACTCGTAGTCCTGCAGGACCTGCTGCTTCTCGGATTCGATTGCCGCCTTCCGGTCCTCCAGGCTGTCCGCGCGGGCAGGGGCGCTGAAGGTCATGGAAAGGGCCAGGGCAGCGAGGGCGGCAACCGCCGCCAGTGCCCGGGTCGCCGGTGCACGTCCGATCCCTTGAGACACAGGACTATCCATTAACGAGACTCTCCATGATCTTCCAGCTGATCTTCCAGATTCCATTCCCAGTGTTCATGACTCTAGACCTTTAGGTATCGGCGGAGCGTCAACAGCGAGGATACTCCCGCCAACACCGCCCCGAGAACAAGTAGAACGGGTGTCAGGTACAGGACCTGCTCTGATGAAATAAAGGCTGTAGTGGGGTACTGCCGGGCAAGGTTGCCGATAAAGAAGTGTGCCGTGGCCCAAAGGGCGGCAGATGCCAGCACCGCGCCGATGACGGCGGCAATGACGCCTTCCAGCACGAAGGGAAGCTGGATCACGGCCTTCGAAGCACCCACCAGACGCATGATGCCGGTTTCCCGCCGCCGGCTGAACGCCGACAGCCGAATGGTGGTGGCGATCAGCAGGATGGCACAGACCAGCATGACCCCGGCAACAGCCAGGGCGGCCACGGAGGCAAGGTTCAGGTACGTGAACATCTTTTCGAACAGCTCACGCTGGTCGCTGACAGATTCGACGCCCGGTTTGGAGGAGAAGGCCTCGTTAATGACCTCGTATTTCTCCGGGTCCACCAGGCTCACCCTGAAGGATTCGGGAAGCATTTCGGCGGTGATGCTGTCCACGATCGGTGAATTGGCGAACTGCTCCCGGAAATGCGTCAGCGCCGTTTCCTGGTCCTCGTACTCGACGCTCTCCACGTAGGGGTCCGCCTGCAGGTCCGCTTCGATGGCTGCCCGCTGCTCGTCACTGACGGCACCGGAAGCGCAGGCTGCCGACGTGTCGTTGTCGGTGCAGAGGTAAACGGCTACCTGCACCCGGTCATACCAGTAGCCCTTCATCTGGCCGATCTGCAGCTGCAGCAACCCGGCGGCCCCCACAAAGGTCAGGGACACAAAGGTCACCAGGACTACGGAGACGACCATGGACAGGTTCCGGCGCAGGCCGGAGCCGATTTCCCCCAGGACAAACGCGAGCCTCATTCGGCTACCCCGCTCTCCCGGCGTCCGGACACATCCGTCACGGTCTCCGGCCCGCGCCCCGGTCCGGGTTCACCCAGGTAGATGCCTTCATACTCGTCACGGATGATCTTGCCGTTGCGCAGTTCCACCACGCGCTTGCGCATCGCGTTGACAATGTCGTCGTCGTGCGTGGCCATCACCACCGTGGTGCCGTTCTGGTTGACCCGGTCCAACACCTTCATGATGCCCAGCGAGGTGGTGGGGTCCAGGTTTCCGGTGGGCTCATCCGCGAGCAGGATGCCCGGCTTGTTGACGATGGCGCGGGCGATGGCGACGCGCTGCTGCTCGCCGCCGGAAAGTTCATGGGGCATGCGGTTGTCTTTGCCCTCCAGGCCTACGGTTTTGAGGACTTCGGGCACCGAGTCGCGGATGACGGCGCGGCTGCGGCCGATGACCTGCATGGCGAAGGCAACGTTGGCGAAAACCGTTTTGTTGGGCAGCAGGCGGAAGTCCTGGAAGACGACGCCGATCCCCCGGCGCAGCCGTGGGACCCGCCAGCTGGGAATCCGGGCCACGTTGGCGCCGGCCACGTAGACCGTGCCCTTGGTGGCGTGCTCTTCCTTCATGATCAACCGGATAAACGTCGACTTTCCGGAGCCGGAAGCGCCCACAAGGAAGACGAACTCGCCGCGGTCAACGTCAAGGCTGACGGAGTTGAGCGCAGGCCGGGAGTTCCGGTCATAGAGCTTGGTGACATTGTCGAAAGTGATCATCACTACTTTGTGCCCATGAAGCGGCCGGAGACACGGGCCTTTGTTCGGGGTAAGGGCACCGGCTTTTCGACTATAGCCAGCTTCTGCTAAGTGAGCCACGACCTAAAGGTGCGTGTCGGAACCGGGCCTGCTTCCGGTGCCGGCAGGAACTCCCGTGGGTAATATCTGCCACAGTTCGTCGATCTGTTGCGTTAGAGTCCATCAGTGCCCACCGTTCCGACCGGAGTCCCAGCTGGTGCCATCACCCCTGCCCCGCTCCCGGCGTCGGGCGTAAATTCCCGTGCACGGGGCCGCAGATCCGCTCGTCCCGTGCGCCGTAACATGCTGCAGGAAGGGGGCCGGTACCGGGCTGATATCCAGGGCCTGCGCGCCCTGGCCGTGGGGCTCGTTGTCATCTACCACGTCTGGCCTGCTGCCCTGCCGGGGGGCTTCGTCGGCGTCGACGTCTTTTTCGTCATTTCCGGGTACTTGATTGTCGGCTCGCTGGTGCGCGAGCTCGGTATCACCAAGTCGATCGACCTGGTCGCCTTCTACGGGCGCCGTATCCGCCGGCTCCTCCCCGCGGCGGCCACGGTTTTGCTGGCCACCCTGGCCATAACCGGACTGGTCTTCCCTGAAAGCCGGTGGCAGGGTGTGGCCAGAGACGCCGTCGCGGCCAGCCTGAATGTGCAGAACTGGAACCAGGCCTTCAGCGCCGCCAGCTATGCCGGCGCGACGGCGGCCGTGTCTCCGCTGCAGCATTACTGGTCGCTCGCTGTGGAGGAACAGTTCTACCTGCTGGTGCCCGTCCTGCTCCTCCTCGTTGCTGCTGCCGCACGGTCCCTCCGGACCGGCATGGCCGCAGCGGCCCTCACGGCAATCTGCACGGTCTCGGTGTTTTCCTTCATCCATTCGGTGATGTTCTCCTCATCGAATCCGGACCTGGCATATTTCTTCACCACCACCAGGATCTGGGAACTGGGCCTCGGTGGCATCCTGGCTGTCACAGCGGCCGGTCGCCGCCTGCCGCCTTGGGCCTCACTGGCCTGCGGCTGGAGCGGTCTGCTGATGATCGGCGTGGCAGCGGCCACTTTCACAACGTCCATGTTCTTCCCCGGCTGGGTGGCACTGCTTCCCACACTCGGAACAGTGCTCTGCATCCTCGCGGGAAGCGGTCCCGCTGCATCCTTCACCCTGGCGTCGGCACCCTGGTGGCAGTCACTGCGTCCGGTGACCTATCTGGGGGATATTTCCTATTCCCTGTACCTCTGGCACTGGCCGGTCACGGTTTTTACCGTTTATGCCCTAGGCCACGGTCCCGGCCCGTACTACGGAATCGCCATCATCGGGACCAGCATCATTCTGGGCGCCCTGTCCACGCGTTTCGTGGAAAAGCCGTTCCGGCACATCCAGGGCAGGGGGCGCGGGCCTGGCCGGCACGGAGCCGCCCGGACCACCTACCGTCCGGTTTATGCGCTGGCGGCCGTCCTGGTCGCGGTCCCGGTGGCAGCCGCTGCCGTCCCGTATGCCACCGTGCAGCATAAAATCGACACCCTCGGCGCGGATTACGACCTCGCCCCCTATCCCGGCGCGATGGCCTTCGACGCCGACAACCCCGTCCGGGTGCCGTCGGGTCAACCTGTGCGGCCCGAGCCTGCGGCAGCAATGTCGGACCAGCCAGTCATTGCGGAAGCCTGCAGTATCTACGATCCGGCGAATACGCCCTATTCGGAGTGTGTCTACGGTGACCCCGACGGAAGCAAGAGCATCGTCCTGGTGGGAGATTCCCATGCCGCCCACTTCATGAGTCCGCTGAACGCGGCCGCGAGGGACAAGGGCTTCCGGCTATATGTCCTGACGCGCAACGGTTGCCCGTTCAATGCACGGGCGCTGCACAGCGACACGTTCGTCTACACCAACTGTTCGTCGCAGAACCTGCAGACGGTCAAGGACATCCTTGCCATCGGGCCGGAACTGGTGGTCACGTCCGCCATGCGGCCGGAAAGCTACGCCAACGCCCTGGGCTGGACGTGGGACGTACCAAAGGACGCGGTGGACGGTTATCTCGAGGTTTTGGAGCCACTCGAAAAGGCAGGGATACGCATCGGAGTCATCGGTGACGTGCCCTATCCGGAAACCAGTGTGCCCGACTGCGTCCTTCAAGAGAGCGACATGTCCGAGTGTAGCGTTCCGCATCCTGCACATACTGGCGATCCGGATCCATTACTTGAGGCGGCGGAGCGTCTCGAGGGCAGCACGATTGTCGATCTCACCCCGTACTTCTGCGGAGAACGGGAGTGCCCGCCGGTCATCGGCAATGTGCTGGCGTACCGCGACAACCACATCACGGATACGTTCGCCCGGACGCTGGGTGAGCCGCTGCGAAGGGGCCTCGGCCTGTAGGCACCCCACCCCTTCGGGCCGTCCTTGCCTGCCCGTCCTTAGGGTCCGGGAGGCAGCAGGCTACTTGCGGGCCGAGACGCTGCCGTGGGCACGCCAGCGGATACCGGCATCGATGAAGTCGTCGATCTCGCCGTCGAACACTGCCGAGGTATTACCCACCTCGTGCTCGGTGCGCAGGTCCTTGACCATCTGGTACGGGTTGAGCACATAGGAACGCATCTGGTCGCCCCAGGAAGCCTTGACGTCGCCGGCGAACGCCTTCTTCTCGGCGTCCTCCTGCTCCTTTTTGAGCAGCAGCAGGCGGGACTGCAGCACGCGCATGGCCGCCGCGCGGTTCTGCAGCTGGGACTTCTCGTTCTGCATGGACACCACGGTCCCGGTGGGAAGGTGGGTCAGCCGGACGGCGGAGTCGGTGGTGTTCACCGACTGGCCACCTGGTCCGGAGGAACGGAACACATCAACGCGGATGTCGTTATCCGGGACATCGATGTGGTCGGTGGAGGCAATCAGCGGAATAACCTCGACGGCGGCAAACGAGGTCTGCCGGCGGCCCTGGTTATCGAACGGGCTGATGCGGACCAGGCGGTGCGTGCCGGCCTCGACCACCAGGGTACCGAAGGCGTAGGGTGCCTTGACCTCGAACGTGGCCGATTTCAGGCCGGCCTCTTCGGCGTAGGAGGTGTCAAGGACTGTGGTGGGGTACCCGTGGCGCTCGGCCCAGCGGAGGTACATCCGCAGGAGCATTTCCGCGAAGTCGGCGGCGTCCACTCCCCCGGCGCCGGAGCGGATGGTCACCACTGCCTCGCGTTCGTCGTATTCGCCGGAGAGCAGGGTGACCACTTCCAGCTGGGACAGGGACTTGCGGAGGGACTCCAGTTCCGTGACGGCCTCGGCCCTGGTCTCGGCGTCGGCCTCGTCCTGGGCCAGCTCGACCATAACCTCGAGGTCGTCGATGCGGGACTCGATGGTCTGCAGGCGTTCCAGCTCCGACTGGCGGTGCGAGAGCTTGGAAGTGACCTTCTGCGCTTCGGCGGGGTCGTCCCAGAGGTCGGGAACACCGGCCATCTCGCTGAGCTCTTCGATGTCCTCTTTGATCTTTGCCACTTCCGAGACCTCTTCAATGGAGGCGAAAGTGGAGCGGAGGGCGCGGATTTCTGCGGGAAAATCTATTTCTGCCATGGTGCTTACAGCCTACGCCATGTCCCCACACCGCTGCCTGCCGCCGTCGTCGGGCAGCCCTCCCAATAAAGGACGCGCCGGGCGTGTGCGGGAAGCGGTGTGGGTGGTCGGCGTTAGATTAAAGGAACGGATACGGAAATGCCCTTTCGAAGGAGCTAAGCCTTGACCCATCCCGAGCGCGGACGCATGTACACCCTGGACGAACTCAACGATTTGGCCGAGCAGGGCGACCCCTGGGCCATGGGGAAGGTGGATGAGTGGGAGCAGCACTTTTCCAATGAGTATGTGGGCAACATGAAGGACAGGTGTCCTGACGGCGACTGCGAGCAGTTCGGGGAGCCGGTGACCATTTGCTACGGCGAGAACGGCCAGATCCTGGACGTGGACCACGGTGGCTGGGGGCACGGACCGGCCCGCGAGGCTGAGGAACAGCGTAAGGCTTCGTAGTTACTGCAGGAGTAGTCACTGCAGCAGCCGGGCGCGGGCTTCACTGACCGCGGTCACCGGGATGCCGTCCGGCACCAGGAAGTTCACGATCGGCGGATGCACCCGGGCGGTCAGCACCACGCGCGCTGTCCGGCCGTCCGCCGTGCCGGTGTCCGAAGCGACGGTGAGGTCCGTGAACCGGGCGTCCGCTCCGGTCTCTGCAAGGTACCTCTGCGTGGCGCTCCGGACCGCGTCGGCCTTCAGCACAGCGGCAGGACCGGTCCCTGACGCGGAGTCCCCCAGTGAGAAGTTATCCGCAGCAGCGACTGCCGCACCGTCGGCGGCGGACAGCAGCTTTTTCTGCCCGATATAGACAGCCGACGACGCCATCACCACAGTGACGGTCAGCAGGGCCAGCAGGGTATACCCAATAATCAACACCCCGATCTGTCCTGCGTCGCGGTCCTCCCGCTGCCGGCGGGACACGGCCATGCCCGTTGGCCCGCTCATCCGAACCGCTCCACAACCTGGGTGGACTCCGAATCCACCACCACGGGCGACCCGCTGAGCCACGGCACCCCGGGAAGGGGCACGGTGAACCGCACGCTGACCGTGACGGTCGAGCCCGGTGCCAGGCACGCTTCCGAACAGCGGACCTCCATTAACATTCCCTCTGTTTCCAGCCCGAAGTCAGCCAGGACGAGGTCTGCCGCAGCGGCCGCACGCTGCTCGGCAGTCAAGGCGTCCGGTGCTGCGGCATAAACCTTGGCTGCGGAGTCCGCTGCGTTGACCACCGCGAACGAGGCCCCCTGGACCTGGCCGGCGGTAATCACCAGATACACCACCGGCACCAGCAGGAGCAGCCCCAGGAAGATGAACTCGACGACGGCGCTGCCGGCTTCATCCGGTTCCGGCGGGACTGTGCCTGCCTCACCGCCAGGCCGCATGGCCGCGGACCTCGATTCCGCCGTCGGGCCCAAGGAAACCAACCACCGGCAGTGGCGCCCGCACCGTAATCTCCAGCAGTCTCGACCCGTCCACGGTGCGCTCCGAGCTGCTGACATCACGGGCGTAACCATCGCCAAGCGTGCCCCCGATCAGGGTGGCGGCACGTTCGACGCCGTCCGCCGGCGTGCGGTCCGCCAGTGTCCCGTAGCGCGCACCTGTTGCTGCCGCGTCGATCAGGGTGTTGCGCACATGCAGCACCAGGGCCAGCTGGACCACCGCCATAAAAACCAGGCTCACCAGCGCTCCCACCATCACGAAGTCCACCACCGCAGAGCCCCGCGCCGGATCGGAACCCTCTATCCGGCCGCGGCAGGCGTCCCTGTGCCCATAGAACCTGTCGGCGGTGCGGCGGCGTCTCCGGATTATGGCTGCACCTGTTCAATGGCTGATTGGAACAACTGCTCCAGTGCAGGCTGAACCAGCAGCAGCAGGCCCGCCACCAGGATTGCCGACATCAGCGTGATCATTACCCAGCCCGGTACGTCGCCCCGCTCCCGGTCGGATGGATTCATGGCCGCCCGGACCTGCCGGACCAACCGGTGCCACCAGCGCGCCACAGCGGCGGCGATCGTCTTCCACGCACCGTCAGGAGCGCGCGTGCCGTCCCGGTGCCGGCTTTCATTGCTGCGGTTCATCATGTGCCCATCCCCTCGTTATGGTTTCCCTGGCATTCCGCGTTCCGGGCCGCATCCGGCCGCGCCCCACAACCCCGCTCATGACAATCCTGCTCATCACAAACCCAGCCTCAGCAGTGCCATGCCCGGGAACACTGCAAAGAGCACCGTCAACGGCAGGATGCCGAAAATGACGGGCACCATCATGCCTATTTCCTTTTTGCCGGCCGTTTCCATCAGCTCTCGCTTAGCGGTGTCGCGCACGTCCTGGGCCTGCGCCCGCATCACGTCGGCCAGCGGTGTGCCGCGGTCCACCGCGACGCTGACGCCGTCCACGAAGCGGGTCAGCGGAGCCAACCGGATCCGGTTGGAAAAATGCTGCAGGGCGCTGGACAACGGCACCCCTGAACGGGTTTCCCCAAGGATCCGGGCGAACTCGCCCGCCAGCTCTCCGTGGGCTGTCCGGGCTATCCGTTCCAAGGCGCCGTTCGCGCTCTCACCGGCACCAACAGCGAGCGCCATCATCTCCGCAAGGCTGGGGAATTC
This sequence comes from Arthrobacter sp. zg-Y919, assembly GCF_030142045.1. Classification (NCBI taxonomy): domain Bacteria; kingdom Bacillati; phylum Actinomycetota; class Actinomycetes; order Micrococcales; family Micrococcaceae; genus Arthrobacter; species Arthrobacter sp. zg-Y919. The sequence continues at coordinate 2,173,189 of NZ_CP126242.1, forward strand.
GGCGAGCATCCTGGCCTCCCGGGCACGGATCTGGGCGCCTAGCCGGTAATCCCTGAGGACAAAACCCAGAACCGCACCCAGCAGGGTTCCGGCGATCACCCCCACGGCACCCACCCGGCCGGAACCGGCCAGCCAAACGGTAACGAGTCCGCCTGCGAGGAAGCCCGTCCCCGTCCACAGCACCTGCTCTGCTCTGAAGTCCATGATGCGGAGCCCGCGGCCTGCTCTTTCCAGCCGCTGTTCCAGGTCCCGGCTCGCCGGATTGAGCCGGTTGAGCCGGAGGACCGCCAGATGCAGTGCCGGACGGAGGATGCGCTCCAACGGGCCGAACGGAGTCAGGTCCCCCGCCGTCGTCGCCAGCAACCGGGAGCCCTGTCCACCCGCCCGCAGCTGCGGGGCGATACGCTCACTGAACCGGATCTGACGCAGCAGCGGTACCCGGAGCACAGCCAGCCAGAGCGAGGATCCAAGGACCAGCCCGCAGACGATTGCCGGAAACCATGGCGCGTTCATCTGAGCACCCGCTCTTCTTCAGGAAGCGCACCGATCCTCAGCATCATTCGGTAACAGAGCACCGAGATGACGATCCCAGCCGCCAGCACGGGTGCACCGGCAGCCGATTTGTATGCAGCGACGGCTTCTGGTCGGGAGGCCAGCAGCATCAGCACAATCCACGGGGCTGCCACTGCCAGCCGGGCGGCGTTGACTGTCCAGGACTGCCGGGCCAGCAATTCGCTGCGGGTTCGGGCGTTGTCCCTGAGGAACTCATTCAATGTGGCGAGCAGACGGCCCAGGTCCGAGCCCCCAACTTCCCGCGTCAGGCGCAGTGCCTCGATAATCCGGTCCGCCACGGGATCGGCGAGGTTCGTTTTCAACCGTGTCAGGGCGGAGTCGAACTGCCCACCGGCCCGGTAGTCCGCTGCGAATTCACGAAACGGCTGCCTCAATTCCTCCGGTCCGTTATCCCCTAGCTGGATCAGTGCTTCCGGTAATGACAGACCCGCGCGGATTGCCGACCTCAGGTGGTCGACGGCGTCCGGCCAGAGCTCGGCCCGGGAGGAGCGTCTCCTGCGGGCCTGCCAGCGGACCAGAAACCGGGGAACACCAGCACCGAAAAGCCCGAAGCAGGCGGCGATCGGCACCGCACCGGTGACGGCCAGGACCAGCAACGCCGCCAGGAACCCGGCGGTTATGCTGCTGGCTATCACGGCGCCCGGCGTTACGCGCTGGATTCCGGCCTGCAGCAATTCATCCTCGAGCCTGCTGGTCCGCTGTTTCCCTGCGGGAGCGGCCGGAACCACCCAGCAGGACCGCCAGACCAGGAACAGCCCCAATCCCAGCAGCAACCCGGCGGCCGCGCTCACACCCGCACCGCCAGGAGCTCCGCCACGTTGTACCCGCCACGTGCGAACTTTTCCGGGGCAGGCATGGACACCGCTGTTACCTCGAGCCGGCCGTCTGTCCGGTGAAACACGGACGAGGATTCGATCACTCCGTTTTCCACCCGGCTGCCCAGTGCCAGGACCTCCATGACCTGGCGCTTCCCCGCGCCGGTGCGTGCGCAGTGAACCACGAGGTCGATGCAGGACGCCACGGTGGGGACCACGAAGGCGCTGGAAATGTTCCCACCCGCCAGCAGTGGGAGCGTACAGATTTTCGTCACTGCGTCGTGCGCGCTGTTGGCGTGGACGCTGCACATCCCCGGAAGCCCGGAATTCAAGGCGATCAGCATGTCCAGGCTCTCCGCTTCACGCACCTCCCCCACGATCAGGCGGTCCGGCCTCATCCGCAGGGCCTCCTTGACCAGCCTGCGCAGCGGTATCTCCCCCGTGCCCTCCAGGTTCGACTGCCTGCACTGCAGGCCGACCACATCCCGCAGCGGCAGCTGCAGCTCGAAGATCTCCTCGACCGTGACCACCCTCTCCCGCGGGCCTATCGCTGAGCCGAGGCAGTTCAGCAGGGTTGTTTTTCCGGCCTGGGTGGCCCCGGAGACCAGGATGTTAAGCCCGCTGGAGACTGCCGCGGCAAGGAAGCCTGCAGCCTGCGGGGTCAGGGTCCCCAGCTGCACCAGATGTTCCAGGCGGCTGGCCCGGGCGATGAACTTGCGGATATTCACTGCCCAGTGCCGGCGTGTGATGTCCGGGATGACCACATGCAGACGGGAACCGTCCGGCAGGGCGGCATCGACGAACGGCGAAGACAGATCCAGCCGCCGGCCGGAGGTCTTCAGCATCCGCTCCACCAGGTCCCGGATCTGGTCTGCAGACAGTGTCACGGAGGTCAGTTCCGACCGGCCGTCACGGGCGGCGTAAATGTCCGTCGGTGAGTTGATCCAGACTTCCTCCACCGTAGGGTCGTCCAGCAGCGGCTGCAGGGAGCCAAACCCCGCAACGGCGTCGTACACCCGCCGGCGTGCCTGCTCCAGTGCTCCCAACGGCGGCAGCGATCCGAGAAGGGAGCGCTCGTCATAATCCGCGACGGCTTCCGCCACCAGCCGCCGCACTTCGGCAAGCTGGCTTGCCGGATCCAATCCGCGTACGCGGATCAGTTCCCGGACCTCGTCCTCCACTATCCCCACGGCATCCACTGGCTGTCCCCCGGAGTAATCACGGAAAAGGGCCGGAAGCCCGGTCCCTCCCGCGAGACTGGTGCAGCCGGTTTGCGGCCACGGCGCTCAGCCTAGGAGCGCTGAGGAGCTTTGGGGAGGGTAGTGCCCCGACGTGTGGATAACCCGGTAAGTACCAGCAGCACGGACGGCAGGAAAGCCAGACAGGAAACCGGCCGGCAGCCGGTCTTTGGGCACGCACAATTCTTTCCGCCTTGTTCCGGGTCTGGATCTGCCAACTGCTGTTGTCCGCCGGAGCCGGAACGGGCGAATATTAGCCCTACGCTGCCCGTTACATCTTTATTTCCACGCTATCGGTCAGCTTTGTCCATAAAACGCATCCGCCACGGCCAATGGGCGCGTCAGGCGATACCCACTCCGATATTCTTCATGGTGACCCGCATCTCCCAAGAGAAATAACCTGGAGAAATAAGATTGTGAACAGAACTACTTACACCCGCTGGCTGGGGGGTGCGGTCCTGGGCAGCGTCCTGGTGTTCAATGCCCTTCCCGCTGCCGCAATGCCGGTTCCGGGTCCTTCGGAACAGCTCACGGAGCCGACGCAGGCCGCCGTTGAATCAAACCCGGCGGAATCACCGGTCCCCGGAACACCCGGGAACGTCACCGGAACGGAGCCGGGCGGGGAAACACCGCTCGAGGTTCCCGAACCGCTGAGAACAGGCCCGGCCACGCCGGAAGCCGAAGACGCGGGGGCACAGTCCTCCGAAACCCTGGAAGAGAGCGTCGGACCCCTGGGAGCCCGGATGGGTCAGGGCCTGGAGCGCCTGCTGGAGACCGGAGACCCCCAGGTCCCCACCGAGGAAGAGGTCAAGGAACGCACCGAAGCCGAGACCAGTCCCGAGGCTCCGCTGCAGGTTCCGGATCTGACCGCCGGGACTCCTTTCTCGGCGGCTGCAGCTTCCAAGTCCGGCAAGGCTGCGGACGGAACCTTCCGTGCTGTTGCCCAGACATCCTCGGGTAAGCCGAACATGTCCCTGGCCGCGAACTGGATGCCCAATGGCATCCAGGGACTTGATGTCAGCAGCCACCAGAACAATGTTGACTGGAACTCGGCGTGGAACCAGGGCGGACGCTTCGCCTACGTAAAGGCCACTGAGGGAACGTATTACAAGAACCCCTATTACAACCAGCAGTACGTGGGCTCAGCCAATGTCGGAATGGTCCGCGGCGCCTACCACTTTGCCATTCCCAGTCCCGGATCAGCAGTATCCGAGGCACACTACTTCGTTGATAACGGCGGCGGTTGGACCGGTGACGGCAGGACACTTCCGCCGCTGCTTGATATCGAATACAACCCCTATCCGCAGTTGGGCAACACCTGCTACAACATGAACTGGTCGCAGATGGTGACGTGGATCCAGGAATTCTCGAACACCATTCAATCGCGCACAGGCCGGGTGCCGATGATCTACACCACCACTGACTGGTGGCGCACATGCACAGGCAACACCACTGCTTTCGCTAACCATCCCCTGCATATTGCGAGCTACAGCCAGGCCGGACCCGGCGCCATGCCGGCCGGGTGGGGCAATTACGACGTCTGGCAGTACAGCAGCACCGGACCGTTTGTTGGCGACTCCAACGTCTGGAAGGGGGATGGTGCTTCGCTGGGTGCCTTTGCCGCCGGCTCCTCCCCCGGCCGCGATGCGATTACCGCCAAGGCTGCGGCAACGCCGTCGCTGGGCTCTGCCACCAGCCAGGTTGTCTGTGGAATCGGTTCCAACGGCTGCGTCCAGAACTACCAATCCGGGCAGATCCACTGGACGGCTGCGACCGGGGCGAGGGTCACCAAGGGTGGCATCAACGCGATGTGGGCAGGCACCGGATGGGAAGCGGGTCCGCTTGGCTATCCTGTGTCCGACGAAATCTGTGGACTGGCAAAGGGCGGTTGTCTGCAGCAATTCCAGAGCGGAAACGCCTATTGGACCCCCGTGACGGGAGCCAAATACACCAAGGGCGCCATTGACACCATGTGGAGCGACATGGGGCGCGAACGCAGCCAACTGGGCTACCCCACGACCAACGAGCGGTGCGGCCTCAGCGGCGGCGGCTGCGTGCAGGACTTCCAAGGCGGCCAGATCCATTGGAGCCCGGCGACCGGAGCACGTCCCACGTACGGTCCGGTAGCAGCTAAATGGTCATCCCTGGGATGGGAGGGCGGCAAACTGGGCTATCCCACCGGCTCCCCCACCTGCGGCTTGGCTAAGAGCGGCTGCTACCAGGACTTCCAAGGCGGCCAGATCCACTGGACCTCCGCTACCGGCGCCCACCCCACCTGGGGTGCCATCGCTTCGACCTGGGCCGCCGCAGGTTGGGAGAAGGGCAGCCTGGGCTACCCGACCACCGACGAGGTGTGCACCGCCACCGGAGCATGCCGCCAGAAGTTCGAACATGGAACGCTCGAGTGGATCCCCGGCCGGGGTGTTGTCCGCAGCTAAAACGACGTGAGGGGTGCCCGGGTTTTTCCCGGGCACCCCTCAGGTGATAAGGCCGCGTCAAAACCCGCGGCCGTGCCCGTTAGGGCAGGGACTCCGCCAGATAATCTTCAAGCGCGTCCTTCATTCCCCGCGGGCTGAACCCGGTGTCGCGGATCCTGTCCAGAGGCAGCATGCTGTTCAGCGGCCGGGGGGCTGCTTCCTTGCCCTGGAAGTACTCGGCAGTACTGACACCCGTCACGTCCGTCCGGCTGCGGCCCACGAACTCATAGACGTCGGCTGCGATCTCAGCCCAGCTGACGGCCGGCCCGTCATTGGTCACGTTGTACGTGCCATACGGGGCGTGGCTCTCCAGCAGGTGAAGGATCGCCGCCGCGAGATCCTTGGTGAAGGTCAGGCGCCCGATCTGGTCGTTGACGACTGCAGGCTTGATCTCCCGCTGGGCGAGGGCAGCCATGGTCCGCACAAAATTGTTGCCCTCGCCGATGACCCAGCTGGTTCGGACGGTGTAGTGGCGGGGAACCACCGATACGGCCGCATCTCCGGCCGCCTTGGTCTGCCCGTAGACGCCCAGCGGGGAGAATGGTTCATCCTCCGGATGCTCGTCCCGTGTCCCGTCGAAGACATAGTCTGAGGAAACGTTCACCAGCGTGATGTTGTGTTCCGCTGCCACCTTGGCGAGGGCTGCCACGGCAGCGGTGTTGATATTCCAGGCTGCTGCCCGGCCCTCCGGGCTCTCCGCCGCATCCACGGCAGTGAACGCCGCCGCATTAATGATGGTGGAGTACTGATTCCAGTTCCGGGCCGAGTAGGCCGCCGGGTCGGTCAGGTCGAAGTCGGCGCGCGCCGCGAACTCCACCGCTCCCGTGTCTCCGAGAGCACCGCGGAGTGCCTTGCCCAGCTGACCATCCGCTCCCAGGACCAGGGTCTTTTGCCGCGGCATCGGCGTGACGTCCGCCAGACGCGGATGCACCCGGTCCTTGTCCGACAGTTCCGCGTCCTTCAGCGGAATGGGCCATGCGATAGCCGCAGTCTCGTCGCCAAGGTTCAGGAAGGTGTACTGACCCTGGGCGTCAGCGCTCCAGTGGTCATTAACCAGGTAGGTGTACGCCGTGTTGTCCTCCAGCGTCTGGAAGGCGTTGCCCACCCCGCGTGGGATAAAGATGGCCCGGCTGGGATCAAGCTCAGCGGTGAAAACCGTTCCGAAGGAGGGGCCTTCGCGCAGATCAACCCAGGCACCGAAGATTCGTCCGGTGGCCACCCCGATGAATTTATCCCACGGCTCAGCATGGATGCCGCGGGTTGTCCCAGCCTTTTCGTTGAAGGAAATGTTGTTCTGCACCGGTCCAAAATCCGGCAGCCCAAGGGCCACCATCTTTTCCTGCTGCCAGTTCTCCTTGAACCAGCCCCGGTTGTCCCCGTGTACCGGGAGATCAATGAGCAGCACGCCCGGGATGGGCGTGGGGTGGGCGGCCAGCGGTTTCGAGAATTCGACGGTCATCGGCGTTACTGTCCCTGTTCTGTGTACTTGGCCTCGGTTGCATCCTTCTGCGGACGCCACCAGGCTTCATTTTCCCGGTACCAGGCAATGGTCTCTTCGATGCCCTGATCAAAGTTGGAGAACGCCGGCAGCCATCCCAGCTCCGTGCGCAGCTTCGACGAATCAATGGCGTAGCGCAGATCGTGGCCGGGGCGGTCGATGACCTGGTCGTAAGCGTCCGCGGGCTGTCCCATATGCTTCAGGATCAGTTCGATGACTTCCTTGTTGTTCTTCTCGCCGTCGGCGCCGATCAGGTAGGTCTGGCCGATCCGGCCTTTCTCCAGGATGGCGAGCACTGCCGAGGAATGGTCATCGGCATGGATCCAGTCCCGGACATTTTCGCCGGCCCCGTAGAGCTTGGGCCGAACACCGTCAATCACGTTCGTGATCTGGCGGGGAATGAATTTCTCCACATGCTGGAACGGCCCGTAGTTGTTGGAGCAGTTGCTGATGGTGGCCTGGACCCCGAAGGAGCGGACCCAAGCGCGGACCAGCAGGTCGGAGCCGGCCTTCGTGGAGGAATACGGGCTGGAGGGGTTATAGGGAGTGGCCTCCGTGAAACGTTGGGGATCATCCAGCTCCAGGTCACCGTAGACCTCGTCGGTGGAAATGTGGTGGAAGCGTTTCCCGTATCGGCGGACCGCTTCGAGCAGCGTATAGGTGCCGATGATGTTGGTATCCAGGAACGGCCGCGGATCGTGCAGCGAGTTGTCATTATGGGACTCGGCGGCATAGTGGACGACGGCGTCGGCGTCCGCCACCAGCCGGTCCACCAGCTCTGCGTCGCAGATATCGCCCTTGACGAATGTGAAGCGGTCCTCCGGCAGGCCATCCAGCGAGGCCAGGTTTCCCGCGTAGGTCAGCCGGTCCAGCACAGTCAGGTGGGCATCGGTGTGCTCGATCGCGTAGTGGACGAAATTGGAGCCGATGAAGCCGGCGCCGCCGGTCACAAGGAGTTTCTGCATGCCACCACTCTATAGTCTTGGCACTGCGCATTTCCGGCGTCCGGCCCGCCGCCGCCGGGTCTGTGGACCCATCGACTAGAATCTACAGGTGGATACTTCGAGGAAGCCAAGGGCCGTCAGACCGGTGCGGGCATGAGTGGACCTGATCCCTCACCAGACGAATCCGGCGGCGGCGGACCGGGCAGCAAGGGGCTGTCCGGCGTCGGAGTGTCATCCCTGATAGCAGCGGCCTCAGGATATTTCGTCCTCTTTATCGCCGCCCGTGTCTTGGATAAACCTGACAACGCTGCCTTTCTCACTTACTGGGCCGCGTTGTTCTTCGTCATCGGGATCCTCTCCGGAATCATCAATGAGACCACGCGCGCCGTCAGCAACTCTTCACGGCTAAGCGGACCGGCCACCGGGCCGCCCGTCCTCGCCGCCGGCCTGGGCATCGGTGCGGCGGTTTCCGTTGCCATCCTCGCGACAGCTCCTTTGTGGGCGGACATGCTGTTTGCCGACGCAACCTGGCTGGTGGTCGTGGGAATCAGCGTGACGGCCATAGCCTATGCCGGTCATGCTTCCCTGGCCGGCGCCGCCGGCGGCCAGCAGCGGTGGAGCCTGTTTGCCCGGCTCGCAGGCTTGGAAGCCCTCATCAGGCTGGCTGTGGTGGCCGCTGTTGCCCTGCTGGCAGCGGACCTGGTGGGCATCGAACTGGCCTGCATGGCCGGCGCCTTTGTATGGATAGCCATCCTGCTCCTCAGCCCGGGCGCCCGGGAGGCCGCAGGGGCGCGTTCCGACGTTCCGGCCCGGGAACTGCTCGGCAGGATGGGCCATTCGCTGGTCTCTGCGGCTGCGACTGCCACGTTGATCACCGGATATCCGATCATGCTCAAGCTCACCACCCCCGGCGCCGAATACGCTCTGGCCGCACCGCTGATCCTGGCAATATCCCTGACCCGGGCACCGATCATGCTCCCCCTGCAGGCCTTCCAGGCGGTCCTCATCACGCATTTCGTTAACGCCACCGGGGACCGCGCATTCGTGCGGCTGCTCAAGCTCCTGGGCTTGATTCTTGCCGTCGGGGCAGTTGGGGCCGGCTTGGCTGCCTGGCTGGGACCCACCATTATGCTGATCTTCGGCCCCGACTACTCGGTGGACCCGTTGACAATGGCTGCACTGACCTTCGGGGCGGCCCTCATGGCAGCCCTCACGCTGACCGGGACGTTGTGCCTGGCCTTCGCCCGGCACCGGCTTTACGCATTGGGCTGGGTCGTGGCCACGGCCGTCGCCTTCGCCGCGCTTCTCCTGGATCTGCCCCTTCTGGACAGGGTCTACATCAGTCTCCTGGCCGGCCCTCTGGCCGGAACCCTGGTTCACGCCTTCGCGTTCCGCGGACGGGCCATGGCCACCCCGTCCAATCCGTCCACCGAGTCCAAGGACCTGATATGACCGACCAGCCCGCCGTAAGCATCATCATCCCCTGCTACAACGCGGAGGAAGTCCTCCCCCGGGCGGTCGCCAGCGTACTGGCCCAGTCCTTCAAGGACTGGGAACTGATCCTGGTTGACGACTGTTCTACGGATGGCACCGCCCGGGTGGCGGGAACCCTGCAGTCGACGGACCCTTCCGGCCGGATCGAGGTGGTGCACCTGGCTGAAAACAGCGGAAGCTCCGCGGCGCGGAACGCAGGATTGGACCAGGCCACCGGTACCTACGTTGCTTTTCTTGATGCCGACGACGAAATGCTCCCGGCGTTCCTGGCCCGGCTGGTCGAGGCAATGGCCGGTGACACCGACATCGTCCTCTGCGGGCACTACATGGTGGCGGGCGACGGCGGAACGACCAAGCGGACCAGCAGACAGCTGGGCCGGTTGGGGACGGACGATGCTGTCCGCGCGGGCATGACCGGTGCCTTGACGCCGTTCCCCTGGGACAAGCTCTACCGCCGCTCCCTCTTCGACGGGCTGCGTTACCCGGTGGGCGCCCAGCGCTTTGAGGACATGACCATGAATGTCGCCTTGTATGCCAGAAGCCAGGCCGTGCTGGTCCTCGACGAACCCCTTCACCGTTACTACGTCTCCGGCGGATCGCTGACCTGGGGCCGGGTGCCGAGCGCCCAGGACACGGAAATTGCCCTGAAACACCTCGAATCCAGCCTTGACCCGCAGTACCTTACGGGCCGTTTCGCGTCCGCTTATGCCTGCATGCAGACACTCACCACAATGCTGGTCGCGCAGAGTGCCATCGCGGCCGGCCGCAGCCCGGAAGCCGACGAGACCCTACGCGCATGCCGTGCCAAATTGGGCCTCAGCCAGCTTGCGGGCACCGCTGGGGTCTCACCGGTCCTGGCCGCCGCCGGCGCAGTCCTGAAGTTCGCTCCGGCCGTCTTCGCCGGGCTCTACCGCCGTTATGCAGCCAAGACATACGGCATGGGCAAGGTTTGAGGCCTTCTCCTTGTAGTGCTTCAGCTTCAATCCACCTAAAAGAATTGGTATAGATTAAGAGATATGGCCATTCCCCCTAATCAACGCGTCCTTGTTGTCATGCCCGCGTGGAACGAGGCCGAGACGGTCGGATCGACCATCCGCGAGGTCCTGTCCCTCGAGGAACATTTCGATGTTCTGGTCGTAAACGACGGCTCCACCGACAACACGGCCGCTGTGGCGGCCGAAGCGGGAGCCACGGTCCTCCAACTGCCGTTCAACCTCGGTGTCGGCGGAGCCATGCGCGCAGGGTTCAAGTACGCCGTCCGCCTTGGCTACGACCGTGTCATCCAGGTCGACGCCGACGGCCAGCACGACCCCGCAGACATTCGGCGGGTTCTCGACGGACTGGAGCACGCCGATATTTCCATTGGCGCCCGGTTCGCCAAGCGGGGAACCTATAAGGTTTCCGGCCCGCGTAAATGGGCCATGCAGGTGCTTGCCGCCGTCATCTCTTCCCTTGCGGACACCCGTCTGACGGACGTCACAAGCGGTTTCCGGGCGGCAAACAAGCGCGCGTTGAACCAGTATCTCGACCACTACCCCGCCGAATATCTGGGGGACACCATCGATTCCCTGGTCGTTGCCATCCGGTCCGGCTGCGTAGTGACCCAGGTGCCGGTGGAGATGCGCGTCCGCCAAGGCGGTAAACCCAGCCATAACCCGCTTAAAGCCGGCATTTACCTGGGCCGTTCAATTTTTGCCCTCCTTTTCGCGCTGACACGCAAAAAATCCGATTCCTCAACCATTAATGGAGCGTGAGCAGTGGCAATTATCGCCGCATTTGCCTTGCCCCTGATCATCCTTGTTTTCGTCCTGGATCTGCTGCGCAGGAAGAAGCTCCGCGAAAAGTACGCGGCGTTATGGCTGATCGTGGGATTCCTCATCCTGATCCTGGCCTGGTTCCCCTACCTTCTGGGCGTGGCAGCCGGGCTGCTTGGCGTCCAGGTGCCATCCAACCTGCTCTTCGCAATCAGCATCGTCTTCCTCCTTGGCGTCCTGCTCCACCTTTCGGTGGAAATCTCCGAGGTCGAAGACGAAACCCGCACCCTGGCTGAAGAAGTCGCCATCCTGCGCGTCCAGGTTGAGAAGCTGTCGTGCTCGCAGGACAACGGATCCGCGGCCTCCGCCGACCAGCCGTAGCGGTGCCCTAGATGGTCACCACATCTCAACCGAAAGCGTAGAAGTACCTTTATGCCACTTGATATCTTCATTCCCTACTGGGGCGATCCTGATTACATGATGGACACCGTCCAGAGCGTCCTCGCGCAAACGAGCGACGACTGGCTGCTCACGGTAGTGGACGACGCCTATCCGGACACCACCGTGCGGGACTACTTTGCCGGCGTCGAGGATCCGCGGATTAAGTACATTCGAAAAGAGTCCAACGAGGGCATCACTGCCAACTACCGGACGTGCGTCTCCATGGCGACACAGGAAGTCATCACCATCCTGGGGTCGGACGACGTCTTGCTGCCGAATTATGTCGAGACGATCCTCGAAGCCCATAAGCGTTATCCCAAGGCCGCAGTCATTCAGCCGGGCGTCCAGGTCATAGACGAGTCCGGTGCCCTCACCCGCACCCTTACGGACAGTGTGAAGCAGAACGTGGTGCGGCCCCGGGCTGGTGAATACCGGATCCTCTCCGGAGAAGCACTTGCAGCGAACCTCCTGCATGGAGACTGGCTGTACTGGCCGGCCCTTGCCTTCCGGACCGACAAAATCCGTGACGTGGAGTTCCGGGACGGATTCCCGATCATCCAGGACCTCGCCCTGGTCATGGACATGGTCTTCCGGGGGGAGCAGCTGCTGCTTGTCTCGACCGAGTGCTTCGCCTACCGGCGCCATACCGCCAGCGCTTCATCGTCCAAGCTCGTCGACGGCTCCCGTTTCGCAGGCGAGAGGGAATACTTCGAGCTTGCCGCCACCCAGGCTGACGAGTTGGGCTGGTCCCGGGCCAAGCGTGCAGCCATGCTGCGCTTGACGTCCAGGGCACACGCCCTGACATTGCTGCCCAAAGCTCTTCTGAACCGCAACACCGCAGCCGCCAAGGTCCTCCTCCGCCATAGTTTTGGCCGCTGAACCACCTCCAAGAAAGGCACTTTTGTGAATACCGCACAGACCCCTAAAGCAGGCACGGTCCTGGTCACCGGCGGCGCGGGGTTTATTGGCTGCTCCATCTCCCAGGCACTGGTCGAGTCCTTCGACCGCGTGGTAGTCATTGACAGCCTCCACCCCCAGATCCATCCTTCGGCCGAGAGGCCTGCAGAGCTCGCACCCGGTGCAGAGCTGTTCGTTGGAGACATCACCGTGGCTGCGGATCTGGACCGTCTCCTTGAAGACGTCACCCCCGACGTCGTCATCCATCTGGCAGCCGAAACCGGCACCGGCCAGTCCCTGGAGGAATCGACACGGCATGCCATGACCAATGTGGTGGGTACCTCCACCGTGCTGGATGCGCTCAACCGCCACAAGAAGCTTCCGCGCCGGATTGTCCTGACCAGCAGCCGTGCCGTTTACGGCGAGGGTGCCTGGCGCCGGGCTGGGTCCGGCGAGCTGTTCTACCCGGGCCAGCGCACCAGCGAAACGCTGGAAGCGAGCCAGTGGGACTTCCCCGACGCCGAACCTACCGCCATGAAGGCAGAGGAGATTTTCCCGGCACCGGTCAGCGTCTACGGCGCGACCAAGCTGGCGCAGGAAAACATGATCCAGGCATGGGCCAAGTCGTACGGCGTAGAGACCGCCATCCTCCGCCTGCAGAACGTCTATGGACCCGGCCAGTCGCTCATCAACCCTTACACGGGAATCATGTCGCTCTTCTGCCGCATCGCGAAGTCCGGCAAGTCCATTCCGTTGTACGAGGACGGCGACGTTCGACGCGACTTCATCCTGATCGATGATATTGCTACCGCCGTTGTTGCCGCGGCCACCTCAGCCTCGGTACCGTCCCGGATCCTGGACATCGGCTCCGGAGAGTTCCAGACGATCGGCACGGCCGCAGCACTCATTGCTGCCCATTACGGCGCGCCCGAGCCCCACGTCACCGGACAGTTCCGCCAAGGCGATGTCCGCCATGCCTGGGCCGATGTGCAGGCTGCCGGCGCCGAACTGGGCTGGAAGCCCCGGTACACCCTCGAGGAGGGCATTGACCGCCTGGCACGCTGGATCGACGACCAGCCCAACGTCCAGCCGGTCTAGGGTCCGCGGACACACCGCACCGCACCTGCGGTACCGAAAAGGGGAGCAGTTCCATGAACTGCTCCCCTTTTCCGTGCCTGCCGTCCACACACTGCAGACGGACGCGGCTACTACTCCCGATCGCGCAGGATCTGTTCCAGGAGCGCTTCATTCTCCTGATCGACCACCAGCAGGGCTTCCGGCTCTTCATCGAGAACAGCGGTGACCACTTCCTCAAGCCGGTCAGCGCCGTCGTACAGGGGGAACAGGTGCCAGGAGAGCGTCCAGTTCTTCTCCGTGTACGTACGGGTCAGGCCGCTGTACCACTGCTGGGCCAGGATGGGATCGATCTGGCCCAGCGACGTGGTGAGGTACATGGCCGGCGTGCCCTCGTTGCTTTCCACCGCCCGAATGACGCTCCGGATCTGGTTAGGTACCCCGGCAGCGGCCCGCTGGTCCTGTTCTGTCCGCTCCAGGACGCCGGTCGCGGCAGCCGGCAGCCCAAGCTCCGGCAGGGAAACCGTACTCCCGAAGAACTGGGTGGCGGCGAGGACCGAAACGGCACTGGCGATAACCCTGGCGGTTCCACGCGTGCGGCGGCGGGAACGGCGCTTCAAGGGCGCGGCCGGGAGCCGCACGACGTGCATCACCATAAGGCCAAGAAGTACGAGGCTCATCAGCTGGAGTGCCAGGATGAGCTTCAGCGCGTAGTAGGAAAGTTCCCCCAGATCCGTGATCTGCAGGGCCGACATACCGATGGCCACAAGCACGCCGCTGGCCAGTACAAGGACGCTCCAGCGGGCGCGCAGCTCTGCGGAGCGTGTGGTGGAGTCACGTCCCCTGCGGCTGAACGCGAGGACGTACAGAACTGCGCAGGCCAGGACCAGGAACCACAAAAGACCAAAGTCGACTGCAGGGAACCCACCGCCGGCTGTCAGGACATCAGTTACCTCAACCGAAGCGACCTGATAAAGCGCAACTGCCGTGCCGATCACTGCGGCCACCAGGATGAGGGCCGTTCCGGTCCAGCTGCGCGTAGACATCTTCCAGCGGCTGCGCGAGGCAGGAAGGCAGACCATGACCAAGGCACCGGGAATGAACAGAAGCAGCGGCATCCAGTTGTTCGCTATTCCCACCACAGCTGATGCTGCGGCGGCGAGAGGAATCGCCATGGTCAAACGGTCCATGGAGACCGTCAGGAGAACAGCGGCTGCCGTCAGGGAAACGGCAAGGAAGAAGTTGGCGAAACCGTGCATAAAGGCGGAGGCACCCGGGCCGAGCACCCATCCCGCCGCGACCAGGGCTGCGACCGGAGCCCCGAGCAGCTGGTTGTGGCGGAACCTCGGCAGAGCGCACAGACCCGCTGCCACCATCACCACAGCCAGCACGACGACGACGGCCGACAGGTTCGCGTAGCTGACAAGCTCCGCCGCCGCCGTCGTCGGTCCATCACCGTGCACCAGTTCGGAGAGGGTGGCCAGCAGGGAGTGGAATCCCTGCGGGTAGTCGTTGAAGGACCATTGGCTGCCGTCCGGGCTTGGGGGCAGCAGAGGAATGACCTGACCCTCGGTCCGGAGCATGTAGAACATGTTGAAGTGCGAAGCGTGGTCCCACCGGGTGGACAGCAGGGACAAGGCCTGGTCCATCCCGCGCACTGTCAGGTAATTGAGCTGTACGGAGGCCGCACCAACTCCCGCCAGCAGCGGGATGAAGTCAATGGGGCTGATCCGCGGCAGCAGCCGGCCTGCTCCCCTGCCGCCTGCCAACCCGCCGGCCGTCGCCGCTGCCACGGCACCAGCGGCGATTGCCAGGACCAGTGTCCCGCGGTCCGGGAGCAGATTAGGCCAGGGAACCCACCAGAGCATCGGAACGCCACCCAGCAGAATCGGGAAGGTCAGAAGAATCCTGCGGGAAAGTGTCCGTCCAACGGGCAGGAGTAGGACGAGTGCGAGGAGGACAGCGATCATGACCAGACCGTTGAGGACCCCTGCAGCCCGCAGCAGCACAACCAAGGCAAATACCACGATACCGGCGAGGGCTCCGGCGGTGGTTGGGGGCAGGGTCCTGCGCGACGGAGACGGAGCGGCGAGTTCAGGGCCGCGGGTCTGGGTAACCGTCATTTGTTCAAGACCGTGGGAGCAGCTGCCGCCGCCGCGGCCGCGGGCCGGGAAGCTTCCACCGGTGCGGGCTCCGGATGAGAGGCAGAAGGAGCTTTCTTCCTGCGTCCGCGGACCCGGCGCATAACGGGACGCTCAACGAGCAGCCAGCTGGCTATGGCCAGCGGAACGGCCACCACGGTCGCCAGTACCGTGAACGGCAGCAGACCCAGCTCATGGATGCCGTAAACGGCAAGCAGCTGCTGCACGGGGAAGGCATATATATAGAGGCCGTACGAGACGTCGTTCCGCTTGATCAGGTTCGGGGACGGGAGCCAAAGGGAAATCCACAGAATGCCGTAGCAGATAAAGACGGCCGAGGCTGCGCCGCCCCAGCCGGGAACGAAAGCCGTAATCAGGACGGCGGCAAGGATCGACAGGACCGCCGGAAGCCAATGGATACCGATCCGGTCCTTCCAGACCTGTACCACTGCACCGCCCAGGAAGAAGGGCAGCAGTTGGAAGAGGAGACGGAAATCGAAGTTGTTCTGGACGTAGGGCAAAACGGTGTCGATGTTCGCCCGGACCAGGACGCTGCCTGCAAATGCCGCCGTCATCAGCCAGGGGGATTTCCGGAAGAACGCAAAGCAGCCCAGGACAGCAACGACCAGGTAACAGACAAACTCGTAGTACAAGCTCCACAGGGAACCATTCCAGGCACCTGCGTAGGGGACGTTAAGCGGGGTCCCGGCCACGTCGTACGTGGTCATCTTCAAGCCCATGTTGGAGAAGACATAGTTCAAGGGAGTGGTTCCGGTTCCGAAGAAGCCGTCCAGGTTGCCCTTGGCCGCCACGTAGCCGATGGGCGCAAATACAGCCGCAACAACGACGAGGCAGACCACGAAAGCCGGCATGATCCGTGCCACCCGGTGAACGAGGTAGTCCCCCAAACCATGGGTGTAGCGGCTTGCGGTAATCAAGTAGCCACTGACCACGAAGAAGCCGGCTATTGCCCAGCCGCCCAGGGTGTCCCCCGCGAAACCGGGTTCGTTATGGGACCCGGACAGGGGCCAGCTATGGTGCACCAGAACAACCAGCGCAAGCAGCAGGCGGATCAGGTTAAGGCTGTTGTTTCGGGCATCAAACTGCTTCCCGATCCAGAGCTGACCTGCTGAACGATCGATTCTTGACACTGGCCCTCCCGACCATAGACAACTATCCATGATAACCCAGCGGTCAGTGACCGCTGTCGACGCATGAAAGGGCCGCGGGTTCCGCGGGCAGCCATCCTACCGCCCCAATTTTGCCGGTTATAGGGCACAGGGGATACTGCATACTATGCGTGGCATCATTCTGGCCGGAGGAACCGGTTCCCGACTCCATCCCATTACCCTGGGCATCAGCAAGCAGCTGGTACCCGTCTACGACAAGCCGATGATCTACTATCCGCTGTCCACCCTCATCCTGGCGGGGATCAGGGACATCCTGATTATCACGACGCCGCATGACTCGGAACAGTTCAAACGTCTCCTTGGCGACGGCTCGCAATTCGGCGTGTCCCTGACCTACACGGAGCAGCCCACACCGGACGGCCTCGCACAGGCATTTGTCCTCGGCGAGGACCACATCGGTTCAGACACCGTGGCCTTGGTGCTGGGCGACAACATCTTCTATGGCCATGGAATGGGAACGCAGCTTCGCCGGTTTGCGGATGTCGATGGCGGCGCCGTGTTCGGCTATTGGGTCGCCGATCCGACGTCCTACGGAGTCGTAGAGTTCATGCCGGATGGCACGGCCCTGTCACTTGAAGAGAAGCCCGCCGTACCGAAGAGCAATTACGCCGTTCCCGGGCTGTATTTCTATGGCAACGACGTTATCGAGAAGGCCCACAATCTGAAGCCGTCCCCCCGAGGCGAGCTGGAAATTACCGACATTAACAAGGCATACCTGGCCGAGGGCCGCCTGCAGGTGGATATCCTGCCGCGCGGCACGGCCTGGCTGGATACCGGAACGTTCGACTCCCTCAACGATGCCTCCAACTTCATCCGCACGGTCGAAAGCCGTCAGGGCTTGAAGATCGGTGCCCCGGAAGAGATTGCCTGGCGCTCGGGATTCCTCACGGACGACGAGCTGCGGGCCCGCGCGGAGCCCCTCGTGAAGAGCGGCTACGGCGAGTATCTGCTGACTCTGCTCGCCCAAGGAAAATAGTCCGGCCCGACGGCCCATGCCGCCTGCGCTGTCCCGCTTCCTGCGGGCATAACCACGATAGGAACTGAATGGACTGGCTCGAAGCCATCCCTGTGATACTTGCTGCCGCGGCAATCCTCTTTATTCCAGGCCTGGCGGTGACCCTGGCGCTGCGGCTTCGGGTTTTCGACGCCGTGGCGCTTGCCCCGCTGGTGACCATCACCTTTATCAGTGTTGGGGCCATGGTGGCCTCGCTCGCCGGGATCTCCTGGAGCATCGCGGTTCCGCTGGCCGGTGCCGCACTGGTGGCTGTGCTCGCACTGCTGGTCGGCCGCCGGGCTGGCGTGGACTCTCCTGCCCAGCGGTTCGGAAGAATCAGGGGTGACCTGCTGTTCTTCACCGGCGCCGCCGTGGCCTTCCTCATCATCGCCCTGCAGGTGGTCAGGGTTGTCGGAAGTCCTGAGGCTTTTTCCCAGTCGTTTGACAATATCTTCCACCTGAACGCGGTCCACCACATCACCGAAACCGGCGATGCTTCCTCCCTGACGGTTGAATCCATGACCGCTGGCGACGGGCCGGTCTCCTTCTATCCTGCCGCCTGGCACGGCTTCATGTCGCTGATCGTCCAGCTCACGGGCGCCCCTCTGACCGTCTGCATCAGCGCCGGAAACATAGTCCTCGCCGCCATGGTCTGGCCGCTTTCCGCTCTTTTCGCTGTTCGCCAGTTGGCCAAACTCGTGCCAGCGGCAAAGGTGGGCGCCGGCGTCCTGGTTGCAGCTTTCCCGGCTTTCCCCATCCTCCTGCTCGACTTCGGAGTCATTTATCCGAATTTCATGGCACTGGCGCTGGTTCCTGCCGGCCTGGCCATTGCCGCCGTCGTTTTCGGTCAGGCGCCCGAAGCGAAATTCAGTGTCAAAACCGGCGTTGCCCTGGGCGCGCTTACCTACCCGGGAATCGCCATCGCCCACCCCAACGGCATGATGACCCTGCTTCTGCTCGCTGTCCCCTTGGTGATTGGCGCCTATTGCTTCCTGATAGGTTCGCTGCGTTCACGCGGTGCCGGCGCCCGGTCGTTCATCCTGCCCACCGTGGTGTTAGCAGCCGTTCTGGCGTTGTTCGCGGTCCTGTGGAACGTTATCCGTCCGCCCGAAGTGGCTGCGATTTGGGAGCGGGTGGAGACCTCTGCCCAAGCCTTCGGCGAAGCACTTCTCAATGCACCCTTTGGGCGGCCTGTAGCCCTTGTGGTGAGTGTGCTGGCCATTGTCGGTGTTGCGGCCTGTTTGAAAAACAAGCGGCTGTGGTGGCTCCCGGCGTCCTACCTGGTGTCCATCGGTGTCTTCGTCATCGTTGCCGGGTTTGAAAGCACGGACTTCCGGGATTTCGTGACGGGTGTCTGGTACAACGACGCTTACCGCCTTGCCGCGGTCCTGCCTCTTGTTGCCGCTCCCCTGTCCATTCTGGGCCTCAACGCCGTGCTTACCGGGCTCTGGCGCCGTGCCGCTTCCCGGGGCTCCCTTGCAAGAGCCGTTGCCGGGCTGACCCCGCGCAGGCGTACGGTTCTTACCGCAGCCGCAGCTGTAGCTGCCGTGGCCGTCCTTCTTCCGCTAACGCAGGGCCGAAACATGGATGACGCCGTGGCGCGTGCCAGCAGCATGTATGCCCTCACAGACGACTCTGCCCTCGTCTCGACCGACGAGCTCGAACTCATGGAGCAGCTGGACGAACTGGTCCCCGAAGATGCCACTGTGGCAGTCAATCCCTACACCGGCGGTGCGCTGGCGTATGCCTTCGGTGACAGGGATACCACGCACAAGCACACCCTCGACACCGTCAGTGAAGACATCATCACGGTGGAGAAGTACCTTCGCGACGCCGACGAGCGGCCGGAGGTCTGCGCCGCCGCGGCGGAAGAGAACGTCGAGTACGTACTGGACCTTGGCCGGAAGGAAGTCCACGGCGGCGACCACCGGTACCCCGGGATTGAGAAGCTGCGCGGATCGGACGACTTTGAGCTGGTGAAGGCTGTGGGTAACGCCCGGCTGTACGAGTTCATCGGCTGCTGAGAGACTGGCCCCGCGTTAACGCAGAGAAGTGTTCCAGTACCTATCTGGAACACTTCTCTGCGTGGCGGTTTTTTCCTAGCCGGCCCGCAGCTTGGTAACGACCTCATGCACAGGACCGTCCATAACGATGTGTCCGTGTTCTAGCAGGATCCCCCGGTCACAGATCCTTGAAACCAGGTCCAGGTCGTGGCTGACGACGACGAGCGTCTTTCCCTCGCCGGCCAGCTCCTTGATCTTGTCGATGCACTTTTTCTGGAACGGTTCGTCACCGACGGCCAGGATTTCGTCCACAAGGAAGACCTCGGGATCCGTGTGCACGGCGACCGAGAACGCCAGCCGGAGGTACATACCGGAGGAATAGAACTTGACCTCGGTATCTATGAACTGGCCGATCTCGGAGAACTCGACAATAGAGTCGAACTTTTCGTCGATTTCCTGCTCGGTCATGCCCAGGATCGCGCCATTCAGGTAGACGTTGTCCCGTCCGCTGAGGTCATGGTGGAAACCCGCGCCAACCTCGATCAGGCCGGCCACCCGTCCACGGGTGCCAACCGTCCCGGTATCGGGCCTCATAACCCCCGAGATGTGCTTGAGCAGCGTGGACTTGCCGGAACCGTTCAAGCCCAGCAGCGCGACCGTCTCCCCCTGCTCAATGTCCAGGGAGACGCCTTTGAGTGCATGGAACTTCTCGGAGAGATCACCCTTGCGGCCCTTGATCAGCCAGACAAAGGCTTCCTTCATGGAGCGGGTGTGCCGCAGGACGAACTGCTTGTTGACGTTATGTACTTCAATGGCATTTGCCACGGCTCACAGCTCCTGCGCGAAACGGCCTTCAAGGCGACGGAAAACGAGCTGGCCAAGCAGCAGGACCGCTGCCGATATGGCCAGGGCGACGGGTATCCACATGGACAGCAGGTGCGGGGGAATACCCTCCGCACCGTCCGTGGTTGGCAGCCAGAACGCGTAGTGGAAGGCTTCCACGCCCACAGTGATCGGGTTCAACTGGTAGAGGTTGAAGTACGTCTCCCCCAGCGTGCGGTGCACCATCTGCCAGGAATACAGCACCGGCGAGGCCCAGGTCGCGATCATCAGCAGCATGTCCACGAGGTTCTCGGCATCACGGAAGTAGACGTTCACAGCCCCGAACAGCAGCCCCAGCCCCGTGGCAAGCAATGCCACGATGATGAATCCCGCGGCCGCGGCCGCCAGCTGGAGCAGGGAGGGGCGCCATCCGTTGAAAAGGCATGCGATCAACAGAATGACGATCTGCGGAACGAAGTGCACCCCGGAGACCCAGACCGACGCGACAGGAAAGAGCTGCCGCGGCAGGTAGATCTTCTTGATCAGCCCACCGTTTCCAACGATGGACCGGGATGCGTTGCTTAGCGCCTCAGTGAAGAAGTTGATTAGGACAATGCCCGAGAACAGGTAGATCGCGTAGTTGGGCAGCCCGTCTGGATTGCGGTCGCTCTGCTCCTGGTTCAGGAAAACGCCCAGGGCAATGTAGAAGACAACGAACTGCACGCCTGGTTTCACGTAGGACCACAGGAGTCCGAGGATGGATCCGCGGTAGCGGACCTTCAGTTCCTTGGAAACGAGGAGCTTCAGCAGGAAGCGGGAGCGGACTATGTCCGCCAGTCCCGCTCCCCGCCCGGGGGTTTCCAGTGCACCGGTGGCCAAGCTTATTTACTCTCTTCCGAGTGCTGCTCGAACGTGCTCTTCCACGCTTCGAAGGACGTGATTTCCGGAAGCGCTTCGCGGTACTGGTCGCTGAGGCTCTGCCAGTTCTTGAGGATTTCCGCGTTGAGGCGGAGGCTTTCCGCCAGCAGGACACGCAGCTGCTTCGGGTCGCGCTGGTACCAGGAAGCCCCGGTACCTTCAGCATTGGAGACAACCGCACTGTCGTACTGGGACATGCGCCACCACTTGTTGTCCTGGTGGGCGATGTAGGCCTGCGGGTGTTCCTTGCTGGTCTGCGGAATCTTCTTGGTCAGCTGGCGCACCACGGTCTTGGCGGCCCAAGGAATCAGCGTGGCGTAGGACGGCGCCGCGAAGCCCTGGCCGTGCCGCGGCGGCTTGTGCATGACCGGTGCCGGGAAGGCCTCCGGTTCCGACTGGATCTGCGAATCGCTGAATTCCTTGGCCATCGCGCGGATCTCCGGCAGCTTCGTCGGCAGCAGCTCATGTAGATGCCCCGGCCCCTTGAGCAGGTCGCGCATCGCCATGACGCGTCCCTGTGCGGTGTAGTACTGCATCGAGATCAGGTGCTTCAGGTCGATGTAGCCGGTTTCGCGGACTACGCGGCCGCCATGCTCGTACGGGCTGTGGATCAGCGCCGCGATCATCCGGTTGCGGGTATGGAAGTAGGCCTGCCAGCCGACAAGGTCGTCCTTGTCGATCCAAGAGACATGCCAGACGGCGGAACCGGGCATCGAGACCGTCGGGTAGCCGGCGCTCTTGGCACGCAGCCCGTATTCGGCGTCGTCCCACTTGATGAAAACCGGCAGCGAAAGTCCGATGTCACGGATCACCTGAGTGGGGATCAGGCACATCCACCAGCCGTTGTAATCCACGTCCACCCGGCGGTGCATCCAAGAGGTCTGGCGCAGATTGGAGCGGACGAAGTCGTGGCCCAGGCTCATCTCGGCATGGGGCTGGTCGGGCTGGAAACGGTACGAATTGACCGTCTCGCCGAAGGTGTGCAGGACCGTGCGGTTGTACAGGTCGAACATGTGGCCACCCACGATGGTGGGGGTCTTGCACCTGTCGGCGAAGGTCAACAGCCGCGAGATGCTCTCGGGCTCCATCACGACGTCGTCGTCCAGCAGCAGCACATAGTCGCTGCCGCTTTCCACAGCCTCGTACATGCCTCGGGCAAAGCCGCCCGAACCGCCGAGATTGGCCTGGTTGACGATGCGCAGCTTGCCCCCGAGCATTGCCTCGACCTCGGCGAAGCCCTCTGCATCGGCAACCTTCTGGGTACCCTGATCGACAATCAGGACTTCCTTGACGTTGGCCAGCGCTTCCGGGTGCTCACCAAGGATGCGCAGGTTGTTGATGCAGAACGACGTCTTGTTCAGCGTCGTGATTTCCAGGGTGACGGTGCCCGACTTGACCGGTTCTCCGGGCGCCTGCCATTCCGCTTCCTCCAGGACAAAGGACTTGGATCCCGCGACCAGGTCGAACCAGTACCAGCCGCCGTCGCCGAACGGGTTCAGGCTCAACTCGAAGGTGCTGACTTCCTCCCCCGTGACCCGCTGGGTCTGCACGTGCTGGAGGGCGCCGCGCGCACTGGACTTGTAGACGCTGACCGCACCTGTGCCGACGGTCCGGACCCTCAGCCTGACGGTTTCCAGGTTGGTCCAGCGGCGCCAGTAGCTGGCCGGGAACGCATTGAAGTAGGTGCCGAATGAAGCACGCTCACCGGCGCGCACCGACGTGGAATGCCGGGAGAGGAAGTCTTCGGCGTGCACTTCCTTGTTCGGGGCGGATGACACGAGCGGACTGGAAGGCTTGGACTTGGCGTCGCCGTTCATGGTGGACAGCTGCACGCCCGTGGCGCTGCCGGTGTCCATGTAGAGGGGGACGGTGTCCAACTGGTTCAGCGAAGGAAGAATGACGCGTTGCAGCGTGGACCAGTGCTGCTCTGCACTGTCCTCGTCCGGCTGGCGTTCCACTATGGCGTTGCTCACGCGTCTACTCCTCCGCTTTCCAGCTTTGCTCCACCGGTGAAGTGGGGCTTGATCTTGTTGTCGAACATCGACAGCGCCGACCCGATGGCCATATGCATGTCAAGGTACTTGTAGGTGCCCAGGCGGCCGCCGAAGAGGACGTCTTTTTCCCCCTTGGCGAGGTCGCGGTAGGCCAGCAGTTTTGCCCGGTCCTCGGCTGTGTTGACGGGGTAGTACGGCTCATCGCCTTTTTCCGCGAAGCGGGAGAATTCACGCATGATGACGGTGGCATCCTTGGTGTACTCGCGCTCGGGATGGAAGTGGCGGAATTCGTGGATCCGCGTGTACGGAACGTCCTCGTCCGGGTAGTTCATCACCGAGGTGCCCTGGAAGTCCTCGACCGGAAGGACCTCTTCCTCGAGGTCGATCGTGCGCCAGGAGAGGTCGCCCTCGGCGTAGTCGAAGTAACGGTCGACGGCGCCGGTGTAGATGACCGGCACCTGTCCGAGGGTGCTGTTCCGGGAGAACTCGTGGCCTTCGTCGAAGAAGTCGGTCTTCAGGTGCACCTGGATGTTTGGGTGGTCGGCCATCCGTTCGATCCATGCGGTGTACCCGTCGACGGGCAGGCCCTCGTACTTGTCGTTGAAGTACCGGTTGTCGTAGTTGTACCGGACGGGCAGCCGGCTGATAATCTCCGCCGGGAGGTCCTTGGGGTCTGTCTGCCACTGCTTGCCGGTGTAGTACTTGATAAAGGCCTCGTACAGCGGGCGGCCGATCAGCTGGATGCCCTTGTCGTTGAGGTTCGCCGGGTCGGTGCCGGCAAGTTCGCCTGCCTGCTCCTGGATCAGGGCCTTTGCTTCGGCCGGGCCCATCGAGGAACGGAAGAACTGGTTGATCGTGCCCAGGTTGATGGGCATGGAGTACACCTCGCCCTTGTGGCTGGTGTAGACCTTGTGCACGTAGTTGGTGAATTCGGTGAACCGGTTGACGTACTCCCAAACCCGCTCATTCGAGGTGTGGAACAAGTGGGCGCCGTAGCGGTGCACTTCGATTCCGGTCTGGGCTTCGTTCTCGCTATAGGCGTTGCCGCCGATGTGGTGGCGGCGGTCCAGGACCGCGACCTTCAGGCCCAGTTCCTTGGCAGCGCGCTCGGCTACGGTCAGGCCGAAGAAGCCCGACCCAACGACGACGAGGTCAACGTTCACTTGTATCTCCTGTTTGGTACGGCATGGCCGATCCGGCCTATACCCGGGTCAAGGGTATCGGACTATTGCCTTACAGGCACTTTCCACCTCCACTGCGGAACGTGTGTCAGCGGGTGGATACCGCAGTGCGTCCGCTGGTCAACCGCAGGTGTGCCGCAGGAAAGCGGGTGCTCCCCACCGCCATGCGTTTCTGTGCCGCCGCCGTGCCACTTTCCCTCCACAACCCTGGGCGCAGGTGCCGGTTGTCCCCATGCCCGCCCGCATCCCGCTCGGGGTGAAACGCGCTTAATAGGCTGGAAACCGGGCCGGGGCAGGCGAATGTTCGGAGGGTTAATGCTGCTTCACGTAACCGTTGCCGCCGCGCCGGGCGGCACTTTTTCCGTTCCACCGATGCCTCCGCGCGAAGCGGTTATCGACGTCAGGGGTGCGCCATCAGGAAGTGACATCGAGGCCCTGTTCGAGCAACGCTACGGAGCGGGGGCCTATACGGTCCAAGGCTTCCCCCTGCACGACCTGATACCTGGAGTGGCACCTTTTACCAGCGGTGCCGTGATCCTCCGCTCCGCGGGGCCACCCGGCGCGGGGTCCCCGGCAGCAGCACCTGGCCATCTCCCCGCCCCTCCCCTGCTTCTGGCAGTCTGCAGCGGACCCGATGCCGGGCGCGTGGTCCCGCTCCAAAGGGGCAGGTACATCATCGGCCGCACCGTTCAGGACGGGGCAGGCCCGGGCATTGGCATCGCGGATCCAGCCCTGTCCCGCCACCACGCGGAGCTTGTCGTGGGAGCCGAGTCCGTGGTCATCCGCGATCTGGGATCGGCGAACGGCACCTGGGTCGACGGGTGCCGTGTCCGTACAGCAGTGGTGGACACCGGGACCTCCCTTCGGCTGGGCTACAGCCAGGTCCGCCTGTCCCTCCCCGGCGCCTCACCTGAGGTACCGGGGACGCCGCCGGATCTTTTCCAGCCGCTGATCGTCCGGCTGGCGGACCAGGGGCAGAAAACCGGTCTCCTGCTGGTGGGGGCGCTGCTCCCCTTGACCCTTGGTGTGGTGCTGGCCTTGGTGACGGGCCTGTGGATGTCCCTGGCCTTCAGCGCTGTCTCCGCGGTGACGGCGTTGCTCGCGGCTGCCGGTGCCCGCCGCCGGCGACGGGAGGACGCTGCTGCAGTTGCCCGTGCTGTTGAGGAGGACCGCAGCAGACGGATGTTGGCTGCCCCGGACCCCGGGGAGACTGCGCTTGCCGCACATGCGCACCGGAAGCGGGTCGGCGCGCGGTACGCCGCAATGGTGTGCCCGGTGCGGATTGGCGCGGCTACCCAGCCGGCGAACCTGGAAGTGGTTCCGGCCCGCCCGCACTTCACTCCACCTCAAATACCCGAGGCTCCGGTGGTCCTTGCCCTGGGCCGGGACCCCGATATCCGTCTGGACGGCTCCACGGCAGAGGTTGACGCCTGCGCCCGAACGATCCTGATGCAGGCATCCACTGCGGCCGGTCCCCGTGTTGTCTACGCGGGAACACCTTCGGAATTGGAGCTGCACGCACGGTTCCTGCCCGGCGTCACCTTGGCCCCGTTGCCCAGCGCTTCAACCTCTGCGGTGAATGCGGCAGCAGCCACGCTGCGCACCGCGCTGGCAGGGCCTTCAGGGCTGGACGGCCCAGCGGTACGTGTCCTGTTCGTCTCCCGTTCCTGGGCACGGTATGCCGCAGGCCTGCTCACGGCTCTGCCCGAGTCCCTCCAGACACAGATAAGCGTTGTACGGATGGGCGGTCCCCTCGCTGCGATAACGGTGACGCTGGCGCCGGGACGTGGAACGCTGGTGTCACGCAGCGGCTCGTTGGATTTCGTTCCGGACCTGGTCCAACCCCTGACGTTTGAACGGCTTAGCCGGGCACTTGCAGCAGCCGCGGTGCCCCTGGCGGAGCCAACGCGAAGCACAGCCTCCGGAGAGCTTCCTTCGGCTACGGCTTTCGGGGCCTGCCACCGCCTGTCCCCGGAGCTGCTCCTGCGCGGCTGGCAGGACAGGACACAGGAGCTGAAAGCCGTCGTCGGGGTTACCGAGTCCGGGCCCGTGACCCTGGCCCTGGACAAGGACGGTCCGCATTTCCTGGTGGCTGGAACCACGGGATCCGGCAAGTCCGAGTTCCTGCGTACCTTTGTGGCTTCGTTGGCTGTTTCCCAGCCGCCCAGCGCCTTCACCTTCTTGCTCATTGATTTCAAGGGTGGGTCCGGATTGGCGCCCCTTGCCTCACTCCCCCATGCGGTGGGGCTCCTGACCGATCTCACCGCGGAGAACGTCTCGCGCGCCTTGGTTTCCCTGCGTGCGGAACTCCGCCGCCGGGAGTCGCTGCTGTCCGCCGCCGGGGTGGACAACCTCGCTGCCTATAATTCCGGACGGGCCGCAGCCCAGGGCCTCCCCCGGCTGCTGGTAGTGATCGACGAGTTCCGGATGCTGGCTGACGAAGTACCCGGTGCCGTAACCGACCTCCTCCGGATCGCTGCCGTTGGACGCTCCCTCGGCCTGCATCTGCTCCTGGCAACACAGCGTCCCCAAGGGGCCGTCAGCACGGACATCCGGGCGAACATCGCCACCAGCGTTGCACTGCGCGTCCAATCGGCTGCCGAGTCCCGGGATGTCATCAGCACCGACTCCGCGGCCGCAATTCCACCTGAAATGCCGGGACGGGCCTACCTCAGGAAAGGGAGCCATCCACCGCAACCGTTCCAAAGCCTTTCAACCTCGCTGCGCAGCGGCGCCACCCACGCGGAGCTGCGGGAACTGGACGAATACTTCGCCTCCTCCAGCGTCGAAGGCACGGAAACCACCGCTGACCCGGATGCACTGGACCGGCTGGTTTCGGAGCTCAGGGAGGCTGCCGCGGCTGGAGGGTATTCCGCTCCTTTCCCCCCGGTGCAGCAGCCACTCCCCGCTGCCCTGAGCCCCGAGCTGCTCTCCCGCATCCAAAGGCCAGCGGGAGCTGACGGCATCCTACTCGGCCTGCTCGATGAACCCGGTCAGCAGCGCCTGCGGGATTTGAGCTGGCATCCCCGCCGGGATTCGCACCTGGCGGTGCTCGGCGCCCCGAGGTCGGGGGCACCGGACTGCCTCAACCTCACCGTGTCGGCCCACCTTGCCGCGCTGCCCGGCAGGCACCTTTATGTCCTGGATGCCGACGGCAGCCTGGCCTGGCTTGCAGCGGCGGAACAGACCGGCGCCTACACGGGTCCTTCGGACACCCATCGGGCCGCCCGGGTCCTCGCCTACCTCGCGGGACAAATACTGCACCGGCTGGCACCCCCGGCACCTACCGCCGCGGAGTCCCGGGGCCAGGACAGACGCTCACCGGCGGCAGGCTCCGGGAAGGACGACGCCGGATTACCGCCCGCAGGAATCACCCTCATCATTACGGGCTGGGCCCGGTGGTGCACCGCGTTTCGGTCCGGACGCGGATTGTCCGGCGAAGAGGACCTGGCCGACCTTGTCCGTGATGGGGAACGGGCGGATATCTGCGTGGTCCTGGCCGGCGACCGTGAAGTCCTTGGCGCCCGTTTTTTCCCGTTGATCCCCAACCGGATGTTCTTCCCGGCAGAGGCCAGCGCGGAAACGCTGCTCCTCTGGCCCCGCCTCCCACCCATGGACCGGGTCAGGGGACGCGCCCTCGTACAGGGCAGATGCGGAACGCCGGAAGGCCTGTCGGCCCAGATGCTGGACCCGCAGCTCCCCGTCGACCCGGATCGGCTGCCCTCCCTGCCACCCGGGAGCCCCCGGCCGCACCGGATTGAAAGCCTGCCTGCGGTCGTTCCTCCGGAAACATTGGGGAAGGCCTCCTCGGCTGAGTGGCTACCCGTCGGCGTTTCCGGTGACGAATTGGATACCGCTTCAGTCCGGATCCCGTCCGGTTCGGTGTTCCTGGTTGCCGGCCCCCGTGGCTCCGGACGGACGTCCTTTTTGCGGCAGCTGCGGCGGTCGGCGGACCCGGCCCTGTGCTGCCTGGCATCCTCGCCCGAAGAAGTGGAACGCGCTGTTTCGGCGTTGGAGCACCGGCCGGATGAGCTTAGGGGTTTCCTGCTCCTTGTAGACGACGCGGATTCACTCCCGGCCCCTATCCACCGGAAATTGGCAGACCTGCAGATCCTGGGGGTACGGCTGGCGCTGGCGGGGGTTTCGGGGCACCAGCTGGCGGCACGCGTCCCGCTCGCCCTACAGGTACGTTCGTCACCTCACGGCGCCCTGCTTCGGCCTCTGGCACCGGCCGACGGCGATATCTTCGGGGTCCGTATCGACCCCGGCCTCCGGCGGCCGCCCGGCAGATGCTATCTCGTCGAGGGAACGGACATCCGTGAGGCACAGACCGCGTACAGTCCGGCCGGATGACCCTGGGTGCGGGCTGCGCTGCAGTCCAGATACGGCTGCTAGAAGGTTCTGCCGCTGTCCGTCACCCGGGTGGTGTGCGCAAGGACCGGCTTCGTAAACAGCAGCAGCAGGACGGCTGCCGCCGGCAGGAGCAGCACCAGTCCGGGCAGCACCAGCCCGGCCTGCAGGGTCGGCACGGCCAGGACCACCACGAAGAGCTGCCAGACGAGGGCCGCCGCACGGGTCCAGCGGTATCCCCGGAAAAAGAAGTGCCCCACTGCCAGCAGCCAGACGGCAAGGGCCACGGCGAAGGCCAGCGTGAATACGGCCCCACCCAGGGAAAGCGGCGCCGAAACGGTCAGCTGATATCCATACCAGGCAGCAAAGCCGAGCAGGCACAGCGCTTCGAGAACGAGTACTGCCGAGATAACCAGGACAGCGGGTGAACGCTGCGGTGAAGGCGCGTTTTCAGGTGTTGGCACACAGGAAGAATACCGGACATAGCTGTCAGGGAAGCGCCGGCGGCGGTCCCTCAACTCTTGTCACCGGCGCCTCCCGGCCGCGGTACGGATCGTCGGCCGCAGGCACCTCCGGAGGACGAACGTGAGGCCGATTGTGATGCATCCCTCAGGCCTGCGCCCGCATTTTCCGCTTGTTACCCCTTGTTTGGTTTGGGTTGACGTGCCACGCTAGTAGGAGGTAAGTCAGGGGCCGAAACCGGCCCCTTTAGTTTGTAGTTGCTCGTGAATGTTTTCACAAACACGTAGGAGTCAACTTTTCAGAGGAGATAGTGATCAGTATGGATTGGCGGAGCCGCGCAGCTTGCCTGGATAAAGATCCGGAGCTTTTCTTTCCCGTGGGCAATACCGGCCCGGCTCTTCTTCAAATCGAAGAAGCCAAGAGTGTTTGCCGGCGCTGCCCGGTGATCGACACCTGCCTGCAGTGGGCTATCGAGACCGGCCAGGACGCCGGCGTATGGGGCGGTATGAGCGAAGATGAGCGCCGCGCGCTGAAGCGCCGTGCAGCCCGCGCCCGCCGCGCCTCCTAACAGGACTTATCCCGGCATTAGGCCGGTGCAATCGAAGGGCCGCTGCCAATGGCAGCGGCCCTTCGTCGTACGTGGAGGTACTCAGGTGCGGCGGTACTCGGTATCCAGGCCCATTTCGATCGTGACTTCCGTCCCGCCGCCGTCGCTGGCGGACCACTCGATGGTCCCGTCCAGTTCGCTTTGGACCAGGGTCCGGACGATCTGCAGGCCCAGGCCCTCGCGCCGCGGCTCGGGCGGCAGCCCCACGCCGTCGTCGGTCACCGTTACGGTGAGCCGTTCCTCCCGGCCTGCATCACCATGCCGCCGGGCAGCCAGGCCGACGGTCCCGCGCCGGCCCGCCAGCCCGTGTTCGACGGCGTTGGTCACCAGTTCGTTGATGACCAGGGCCAGCGGCGTGGCCAGGTCACTGGGCAGTTCCCCAAAGGATCCCTCGCGGCGGGTCCGGACTTCCTGCGTCGGCGAGGCCACTTCGGCCGAAAGCCGGAACTGGCGGTCGATCAGCTCGTCGAAATCCACGTTCTGGGTCAGGCCCTGTGAGAGGGTCTCGTGCACGAGGGCAATGGTGGACACACGCCGCATGGCCTGGGCCAGGCCCAGTTTGCCTTCCTCGCTCTCCATCCGCCGTGACTGCATACGCAGCAGGGCCGCCACCGTCTGCAGGTTGTTCTTGACCCGGTGGTGGATCTCCCGGATGGTGGCGTCCTTGGAGACCAGTTCCATCTCGCGGCGGCGCAGCTCGGAGACATCGCGGCAGAGCACGAGGGCACCGAACCGCTCTTTTTCGTCCCGGAGCGGGATGGCGCGCAGGGACAGGCTGACGCCGCGGGACTCAATCTCAGTGCGCCACGGCATCCGTCCGGTGACCACCAGCGGCAGGGTTTCATCCACCATCCGCCGGTCCTTGAGCAGTGCGGTGGTGATCTCCGCCAGGGAACGTCCCTCCAGCGTCTCCATATCGCCCAGCCGGCGGAACGCCGAGACACCGT
This sequence comes from Arthrobacter sp. zg-Y919, assembly GCF_030142045.1. Lineage (NCBI taxonomy): Bacteria > Bacillati > Actinomycetota > Actinomycetes > Micrococcales > Micrococcaceae > Arthrobacter > Arthrobacter sp. zg-Y919. The sequence continues at coordinate 2,204,003 of NZ_CP126242.1, forward strand.
TGGGGCTCGCATACTGCACGATCCCTTCGGCATCGAGGCGGATCAATCCGTCACCGACGCGGGGGGCGCCCCTGCGTGAACCCGTGGGCGTGGCGAAGTCCGGCCAGAGGCCCAGGGTTCCCATCCGCAGCAGGTCATAGGCGAGCTGCCGGTAGGTCAGTTCCAGCCGCGAAGGCATCCGCGAACTGGACAGGTCCATGTGCGACGTGACCACAGCCAGGGTCCGGCCGTTGCGGACAAAGGGGATCGCCTCGACCCGCATGGCCGTTTCAGCGGTCCAGCTGGTTTCGCTGGACCGTTCGATGTGCTGGCTCCGCCATGCGGCGTCGACCAGCGGGTGCAGGTCGGAGCGGATGCGTTCGCCCACAAAGTCGCTGTGGAACACCGTGTGCGACGTCGAGGGGCGGGCATGTGCCAACGCCACGTATCCGCCGTCGGGCACCGGGAACCAGAGCGCCAGGTCCGCGAACGCCAGGTCGGCAACCAGCTGCCAGTCCCCCACCAGCAGGTGCAGCCATTCAGCGTCTCCCGGGCCGAAGTCCGCATGATCCTTGATCGGGTCGGTAAAAATTGCCACGTGGACTCCGGGCTAGCGGCGGACGATGGAGCGAAGCACGCGGAGAGCGACCGAAAGGGAGGCCATGTCATCCTGCTCGAGGCGGTTCACTTCGTTGAACATTTTCGAGGCGCGTTCCAGGTTGTCGGCGTTCTCCTGCTCCCAGGCGTGCAGCCGTTCCCCCGGATCCGTGCCGGACTGGTCAGGCGTTGCGTCCAGGACGGCCACCGTCATGTCAGCCACGGTCGAGTACAGGTCATCGCGCAGGGCACCGCGCGCCAGCGACTGCCACCTGTCTTCGCGCGGAAGGTTGGTGATCCGGTCCAGCAGGCCGTCGATGCCGTACTTGTCGTAGACGGCGTAGTACACGCCCGCCACTTCGGCGGCCGGCTCGTCGCTGCCCCGGCTCGCAAGGGCGACGTCGAGCAGGCCGAAGGACTCGAACTGTTCGGCCCAGTACTTGCCGAGCTCCTGCGGGATATCCAGCTCGCGGGCCTTCTGCCGCATGGCTTCCACCCTCTCGGCGTCTCCGCCGCGGAGGTACCGGGTCAGTTCGGCGAGGAGCGGCTGCAGGACGGGCCGGAACGCCTCGATGTCTTCGTCGATCGTGGTTCCCCGGCCCACGTGGTTGACGAACCAGCGCACCGCGCGGTCCAGCAGCCGGCGCAGGTCCAGGTGCATCATGGACCAGGTCTGCGTGGGGAAGTCCGCGGGCAGCGCACCAAGTCCGGCGAGGACCTTGTCGATTCCGTAAATTTCCCGCAGCGATGTGAAGGCGCGGGCGGCCTCCGCTTCGGTGGCGGAGGTTTCCTCGATGATGCGGAAGGCGAAGGTAATGCCGCCGATGTTGATCATGTCGTTCGCAACCACGGTCGAGATGATCTCCCGGCGCAGCGGATGGGTGTCCAGCTGGTCCCCGAAACGCTCAACGATCTGCTTCGGGAAATACCTGCGCAGGGTGCCTGCGAAGTACGGATCGTCGGCCAGGTTCGAGCGGGTCAATGCCTTGGTGAGTTCGATTTTCGCGTACGCGGCCAGGACGGCCAGCTCGGGTGAGGTCAGCCCCTCGCCCGCAGCGATGCGTGCATGCAGTTCCTCGTTGGTGGGCAGTGCCTCGAGCTCACGGTCCAGGTCGGCATGTTCCTCAAGCCAGTCCATCAACCGCTCGAAGCTGGGGCTGGATTCCAGGACCCGCTGCCGGTCGTTGAGCAGCAGCATGTTCTGGTCGACGTTGTCCTGCAGGACCAGGTGTCCCACTTCGTCCGTCATCGAGTGCAGGAACGCGGCACGCTCCTCCGGGTCCAGCCGGCCGGCTGCAACCATCCGGTCCACGAAGATCTTGATATTGACTTCGTGGTCGGAGCAGTCGACGCCTGCGGAATTGTCAATGGCATCGGTGTTGAGGATGACGCCGGCGCGTGCAGCTTCAATGCGTCCACGCTGGGTCATGCCCAGGTTTCCACCTTCACCGACTACCTTGACCCGCAGGTCGCGGCCGTCCACACGGATGGCGTCGTTGGCCTTGTCCCCCACATCGGCGGAGGTCTCGTCCGAGGACTTCACGTAGGTGCCGATGCCGCCGTTGTAGAGCAGGTCCACGGGGGCCGTCAGGATGGCCTTCAGCAGCTCCGGCGGACTCATCTTCGTCGCCGAAGAGGGCAGGCCCAGAACACGGCGGACCTCTTCGGAAAGCGGGATGCTCTTGGACTGGCGCGGGAAGATCCCGCCGCCTGCGCTGATCAGGGACTCGTCGTAGTCGGCCCAGGACGAGCGCGGCAGCTCGAACAGGCGCTGCCGTTCGGCGTGCGACCGGGCGGCATCCGGATTGGGGTCCAGGAAGATGTGCCGGTGGTCGAAGGCGGCGACCAGCTTGATGTGTTTGGACAGCAGCATGCCGTTGCCGAACACGTCGCCGCTCATGTCGCCCACACCCACCACGGTGAAGTCCTGGCTCTGGGTGTCCAGATCGAGTTCGCTGAAGTGCCGCTTGACCGATTCCCACGCGCCGCGGGCGGTGATGCCCATCGCCTTGTGGTCGTAGCCCACGGATCCGCCGGAGGCGAACGCGTCGCCGAGCCAGAACCCGTATTCCGCGGAGATGGAATTGGCGATATCGGAGAACGAAGCCGTGCCCTTGTCCGCAGCGACCACCAGGTAGCTGTCGTCGCCGTCGTGGCGGACCACGCGTTCGGGCGGAACTACTTCCTCGCCGGATTCCTTCACCACGAGGTTGTCGGTCAGGTCCAGCAGACCGCGGATGAAGGTGCGGTAGCTGTTCTTTCCGTCTTCCATCCAGGCGCCGCGGTCAACCGCGGGGTCGGGCAGCTTCTTCGCATAGAACCCGCCCTTGGCTCCGGTGGGGACGATCACGGCGTTCTTGACCGTTTGCGCCTTGACCAGGCCCAGGACTTCGGTGCGGAAATCCTCGCGCCGGTCGGACCAGCGCAGCCCGCCGCGGGCCACTTCCCCGAAGCGCAGGTGCACGCCTTCCACCCGCGGGGAGTACACCCAGATTTCGTATTTCGGACGCGGGAACGGAGCACCCTCGATGGCACCGGTGTTCAGTTTGAAACTGACGTATGCCTTGTCCTGGTAGAAGTTCGTGCGCAGGGTGGCGTTGATCAGGTTTGCGAAGGTCCGCAGGACGCGGTCGGCGTCGAGGGTGGGTACCTGCTCGAGGCCGCGCTCCAGCGCGGCTCCGGCCTGCTCGACGGCGGTGCGGCGCTCCTCGTCCGTCAGGTCCGGATCGAAACGCCCTTCGAAGAGGGCGATCAGTGCATGGGCGACGTCGGGGTTGGCCAGCAGGGTGCCGGCCACGAAACCGTAGGAGTTCGCCGTGCCGACCTGGCGCATGTACTTTGCGTAGGCCCGCAGGATGACCACCTGGCGCCAGCGCAGCCCCTGCCGGAGGATCAGCCGGTCGAAGGCGTCGGACTCGGCGGTCCCGGACAGGCCGGCGCGGAAGGCTTCGGCGAGCAGGGTGCCGGTCTGCAGCGGGTCGATGCCGGCGGGATACACCAGGCCCAGATCGTAAAGGTAGAAAGTCGTGCCGTCAGCCCGCTGGATTTCGAACGGCCGTTCGTCGAGCACCTCGAGGCCGAGATTGTGCAGGAACGGCAGGATCTGGGTCAGCGACTTGGGTTCGGTCAGGTAAAGCTTGAGCCGGGCGTCCTCGGAACCGTGCCCGCCGTCCCCGGAGGGGATGTAGACAAAGAGTTCCGGGGCGGTGTCCGGGGAGGCCACCCGGGCTTCGAAGCGGGCAATGTCCTCGAGGGCGTCCTCCACCTCATAGGCCACCCGGTAGGCGGCGGGGAAGGCATCAGCCCACAGTGCGGAGAGCTTCTCCGCCTCCCGGCGGGAGAACTTGGTCCGCACTACTTCTTCGATGCCCTCGCCCCAGGACCGGGTCGCCTGGACCAGGCGTGCCTCCAGGGCCGCGGCGTCGACATCCGTGATTTCCTGGCCCCGGGGAAGCCGGATCCGCAGGAAGAGCCGGGCGAGGGCGGATTCCGTCATCCGCGCCTCGAAGTCGATGGATTCGGCCTTGAACGTGGAGCGCAGTTCGTCCTGGATCCGGAGCCGGACCGGCGTCGTATAGCGGTCGCGCGGCAGGAAGACGATCGCGGACATGAAGCGGCCGTAGATGTCGGGACGGAGGAACAGCCGGGTGCGGCGCCTCTCCTGCAGGCGGAGGATTGCCAGGGAGGTATCCATCAGCGCCGAGGGGTCGATCTGGAAGAGTTCGTCGCGCGGGTAGGTTTCCAGGATGGAGAGCAGGTCCTTGCCCGAATGGGAATCGGCGGGGAAACCGCATGTGCGCATCACTTCCCGGACCTTGTCCCGGACAATCGGGATGCTGCGGACGGACCCGGTATAGGCACCGGTGGCGAACAGGCCGATAAAGCGGCGTTCCCCGTTGACGTTGCCGTGCTCGTCGAACCGCTTGACCCCGAGGTAATCGAGGTAGGCGGGCCGGTGCACGGTGGAGCGCGAGTTGGCTTTGGTGATGACAAGGGCACGCTTTTCGCGTGCTTTCGCACGGCCCGCGCCGGTCAGGCGCTGGACCCGCCTGGTGGAGTGCAGCCGAAGGAGTCCGAGGCCGCTGTCCTCCGTGGGACGGAGGGCATCTTCGCCGTCTTCGGTGATGAGGTCGTATTCGCGGTAACCAAGGAAGGTGAAGTTGCCGTTATCCAGCCACGTCAGCAGTTCACGGGCCTGCTGGAGGTCGGGGATCTCACGCGCACCGGGCACGGTTTCGAGGGAACGGGCAATCTCATGCACCTTCGACCGCATGGCCGGCCAGTCCGAGACCGCAATCCGGACGTCGCCCAGCACTTTTTTCAGGCCTTCAATGAGTCCGATGCGTTTGTCCGCGTCCGTTATCCGGGCGACGTCGATGGCAATCCAGGATTCCACCTTGGTGGTGCCCCCGTTTCCGCCCATCAGGTCGGCCAGGTTCGGCAGGGCGGCGGTGTCTCCGCTGGAGACGCCGGCGGTGGCGGGGACGCGCTGCACCTGCTGCAGTTCGCCGCTGCGGGGATCCCGGGTGGCGAGGAAAATCGGGTGCACCACCAGCCGGATGGCGGCGTTGCGGCGCACCACCTCTGCAGTAACCGAGTCGACCAGGAAGGGCATGTCGTCGGTGACGATGAGAATGACGCTGGTGTCACCCTGGTCCACCACGTCTACGGCGGCGGTGCCCTCGGCGCGGGTGAGCGCCAGTTCCATGTGCTTCTGGGCCCGTTCCCGCAGAACCGACGGCTCATACGCCTGGGCATCTTCACGCGCCAGATGCTCGTAGTAATTCCCGATGAACTCATCCAGGGAAGTGTCCGAACTGAAAAGATCCGCGATGCGGGATCCTGACGACATGTAATACGCCTCCGATAGTGCTTACGTCCGGCTGCTCCGTTGCAGCCTGCTCCCCTTGAGCCTATCCGCGAATGCACCAAAGGTCACTTTGCTCCCCATCCCCGTGCGCCGCGACGCCGCCGGGGTACCTGGACGCCAGCCAACTCCGCGATGGCTCCCCGGAGGGCCGACGCCGGAGCCGTTTCCAGCAGGGCCGTTCCGGAGAGCAGGGAGGCGTCCGCGGAGTCGTAGTCAGCCGGAAGGAAGGCACTGATTTCCCGGCCCGGCCCGAATCTTTCCCACGCGCCGCGCAGCTGGCTCTCCGGCTGCCGCCCGACCGATGCGGCCCGGACTTTGTTCAACACGATCCTCGGCTCGACGCCGGGCACTGCTGCGGCAAGGTCCGAGAGGGCGCGGACCAGACGCGGAACACCGACAGAGTCGGCAGCGCCAACAGCGTAGACCGTGTCCGCTGCTTCAAGCACCAGCAGCGTGGCGGCGTTGCGGCGCGGGGCGATGGTGTCGAAGCTCAGTTCCTCATCGGTTTCCAGCGAGAACCCGCAGTCGACAATGGTGACATCCGCCGTCCGGCGTGCGACCTCCAGGACCCCGGACAGCGCTGCGGGGCGCAGTTCCACCCACCGGTCGGACCGAGTGATACCGGTGAGCACCGCCAACCGGTGCCCCCGGAGGGAGACAACGGAGGCAATCCTCTGCAGCGCGGCGTCGTCGAGCAGGCCCTGGTCGGCAAGGCGGCAGGCCTGCGCCAGCCCGGCGGACTCGTCAAGCAGGCCAAGGCTCACGGCTACGCTGGCGCCATAGGTGTCGGCGTCGATCAGGAGCACGCGTTTGCCTGCCGCAGCCGCTTCAGCAGCCAGATTGACGGCCAGCGTGGTCCGGCCGGGCGCCCCTGCCGGACCCCAGACAGCGGTGACGGTTCCGGTGCGGACGTCCGGTTCCCCCGTGCCGGAGACTGCCGGACCCGGCCCCGGTCCCCCCGTGCCTGTCCCGAAGGCAGCCGCCGGGTCGGCGAGCGCGTTGCTGCCCGTACTAGCGGAGGCATCCCCGGCCTGCCCCAGCACCTGTACCGCGGTGGAAATCAATCCCGCGAGCGTACCGGGGTCCACACCAGCGGGGGCATTGAGGATCCGGATGGTATCCAGGCGCCGCCGGAGGACGGGATCATCGGTAAGAGCGACCAGCGCCACGCCGGCGGCGCCGAGCCGCTGGGCCAGGGCTGCGGTAAGTTCACCGGCGTTCCCGGCGACGACGGCGGCCCGCACGATGCCGCTTTGCGAAACGGCGACGAGTTCCGCCAGTTCCGTACACCGCCGAACCACGGTTACTGGACCCTGCAGGCGTTCCAGCCCGTCGAGCACCCCGGCGGTTGCGGCCCCCACGGTGGCCACCGGGATATTCATGAGCCCGGCGACGGGTTGTGGACCACGGTGATCTTGGCCTGGTTGGACAACGCACTCAGGAGCAGCGGCAGGTCCGCGTCCTCCACCAGGACCAGCAGCTCCGTGCTTCGGGTGGTTCCCAAAGCGGACTCCGTAACGGCCATCTCCGATATCTCCGCAGCCTCGATCAATTGCCGCGGCTCGTCGAATCCGTTCACTGCGTTGGGCATGGCCGCCCAGATGTCCACACGCGATCCGGCGTCGGTGCTGGCAGGCAGCGGGTCTTCCACCCGCAGCCCCACGGGTTTGCGGTCCAGCGCGTCAGGGCGGACCAGCGCGGACCGGGCCACCAGCTCCCCCTCGCGGAGCACCGCACCGGCAACAGCGTCCCTGGGCAATCCTGCCGCCACCGGGACATAAAACTCTTCGGCATTGCCGAGCCGTACCGGCACCACGAGTAGGTCTTCAGCGGTCAGGGACGTACCCGGGGGAATATCCCGTTTTGCAGCGTAGACCTCCGTGGTCCGGTCCGCGGCGTCCACCAGGGCGACAACCGAGGCAACGGATCCGAGCACCAGCAGGATGCCCAGCAGGAGCCGTGGATCCCGCCATGACGGTTTCCGCAGCCGTGCCGCGGCCGGTTCCGCACCGGTTGTACGTTCCGATAGATGCAGGCTCATGCTCCACGTCCCCCTTGGATCCCACATGTCCGGATCCCCTATGTCATGCCCAGGTGTAATGCACGGGTGCCAGGCTCAGGTGTCGTCCCCCTGTGCCACTCCCCTGTCCCACTCCCCTGTGCCACTCTCCCGCCCCGCTCCGGGACCATGGCCGCCATTGTGGAGGAAGCCCGGGGGGAAGGAAACGGTGGTTTTCGAGAAAGCCGAATCTGTGGATAACCCATCAGCCCGATCCTGCTGGTGCCACACTGGTGCTGCTGGTATACAACGGTGCAAACCGCAGTGGTGCGGTGCGAAAGGTGAGTGGCATGGGCGATAAGAGATTCCTGACGCTGGCCGATGTCGCCGAGGTATTGAACATCTCCTCCTCGCAGACGTATGCCCTTGTCCGCAGCGGAGAACTTCCAGCTATCCAGATTGGCGGCAGGGGCCAGTGGCGGGTGGAGGCGCAGCAGCTCGAGGACTACATTTCCCGCGCCTACCGGAAGTCCGCCGCAGCTGTGCGGCAGGGCATGCCGGTGGAGGAGAATGCTGGGAGCTGAGCCGGGATGCCGGCAGCGCGTAGCTTCCTTCGGACGCACTGTCCTTGCCCGCCCCAGCCTGCCTGTCCCCTGCCAGGTTCAGTCCTGCCAGGTTCAGTCCCGTCCGGTTCAGTCCCAGCCGCTCTGTTGTGAGAGCACTGCGGCCACCGTGGCCATCGGCAGCACATAGGCGGCTGTGACGTTGGCTGGGCGCCGCGGCTGATCGGACGGCAGGGCGGCCAGTTCCAGGAAATCGTTGCCCACCCGGTCGATGGTTCCGTGCAGGGCGCGTTCCGCCGCCGAACCGACGGAACGGACGACGACGGCGCTGCGGTCCCGGGCAATGCCCCGCAGCGCAGAGGCAACTCCAAGCCGCACTGTCTCTGCAGGCTGGCTGGCAAACCGGTCCATGCCCTTGATGGAAACCACGTGCGCCAGGACCGCCAAGGCGGCGCCGCGGTCCCGCTCCAACACCAGCCATCCTTCCCCCACATGCCGCAGGATCCCCTGCAGCAGGCCTGCCGTGCCGAGATCGACCACCAGGTGCTTCCCGCATTGGCTGCGGAGCCTGTCCTGCAGGCTGATCCCGCGGAGCTCTATCCGCACCCGTTCGGCGATCTCACCTTCGACGGCCACCCCGGCAGCTGCGGCCATCTGTGCCTCCATGTCCCTAAACAGGGCATCCCATCGCATCGCCCTAGGCTAGCGGCCACGAAGCCGTCCGACCACTCTGGACACCGACCGAAGCGAAGTGTAGACACGGGCATCAACTGAACCATCCATCGCCAAGAGAACCGTTCCCTGCCAAACAAGGCAGGGGTCACCAAAAGAACTAAAAACCGGCAAACAAATCAAATGCCGGGCAAATTCAAGCAACCAGCGAACACCACACGACGTGGCCCAGAGAAGCCCCCCAGCACTAAACAAATCGCATAACCGGGTCAGAGCATCCGTACACCTGTCCCGATCCACACCGCCGCTCCCCAGATCGGAGAAAGCCATGACCGTATCCGTTCCCCGTCCGGGACTGGCGGCAGACGCGCTTACCGCCGCAGCCGTGGCTGGTCTAGGCCTGTTGCTGTTGTGGTGCGGTTCCCGGATGCTTCCGGCCGCCGCTGTAGGTTCTGCAGCGTTCGCCCCGGATCCCCTCTCCCCGGAACCGCTTTCATTCGCCACGCTGACGCAGATCGCCGGGTTCTGTGCCGCAGCCGCGGGTGTGCTGCTGACGCTCTGGTGGGTTGCAGGCTCGATTTTCGCCTTGGCCGGGTGCCTCCTGCACCGGTCCGGTTTCCGCACTGCCGCCAGGCGGACGCTGTCGCTGGCGCCGGGGCCGCTGCGCCGGCTGGCCGCGACTGCATTGGGGCTTTCCCTGGCTGCCGGGGGCGCCTTGGGCACCGCACCGATGTCAGCGGCATCCACGCCAGTGGCCGCCGCAGCAGCGGCAGCCAGGACGACTCTCCAGACAGCACACCCGACGGCGGCCGATGCGCCCGGTGCTGGCACAGCAGCAGCTGCTTCAGCGACCACATCGGCCACAGCGGCCACAGGAGAACAAAACGCGGACGGCGCCGGAACTCCGGAAACGGCCGACGCGGAGGAAGCCGTCTCTCCGCTGTGGCGTCCGGCTCCCCCTCAGCCTGCAGCCGGCAACCTGCTGACCGGCTCGCCCCGGCAGGACGAGCGGGAGGTCGTCGTCGCGGCGGGAGACACCCTCTGGGCGCTGGCGGCAGCACAGCTGGGACCGTACGCCACCGACGCCGAGACGGCTGCCCTCTGGCCCCGTTGGTACGAACTGAACCGGGACGTCATAGGTCCCGACCCGGGTCTTATCCACCCCGGCCAGGTCCTGGCCATGCCGCCCCGGTGATGTTCCCACCGAATTCTTGACAGGAAAGGACGCACCATGACGAGCGTGATATTCCTTCCGGCTCCGGATGCCCCGGCCGGGCTGGCGCAGCGGGGGCAGGCGGGGAGCGAACCGGGCCCGATCGCTGTTTATCTGGCACCCGTGCAGGAAGTGCTTCCGGCACCTGTTCCCGCCACCCCGCCGATGCGGTACCGGGCCGACCCGGCACCGGATCCCGCCCGCGTCTCTCCGGCCCCAAACTGGGCCTCGGATCCAGCGGACGACGCCCGGGTGAAGGCCATCTGCCAATCGGTGGCACTCGCCGCCCTGGAGGTACTGGGCGGCGTCCGCCCGCTGCAGCAGATGGCGCGCTGGCTGGATCCGGAAAACTACGAACGGCTGCAGCTGCGTGCCAATCTGGTCCGCGGGCTGAAGCAGAATCCCCGCGGAGGGCCGGGGTCCGACCCACAGCTGCTGCACCGGGGCGTACGCATCCGCTCCTGCCGCCTGTGCCCGGTCGCGGAGGGGATCTATGAAGCCTCGGTAGTGGCCTGGGAAAACGAAAGAGCCCGCGCCGTTGCGCTGAGGGTTCAGCTACGGCGCGGGCTCTGGAAAGTCACCGCCCTGGAAATTGGATAGGTCCCGCCCGGTAGAGGCGGTGCATCTTGGTTACTTGCGGCGCTTCGCCTTCTTGGCGCCGGTCTGCGCTGCCTTGCGGGCGGCAGGAGCAGCCGGATTGGCCTTGGAATCCTGCTTGTCGCGGGACCCTGTCCGCTCGACCCGGGTATCCACCCCGCCCTGGCTGTTCGGTGCCGTGAACTGGAGGCTGGCCGGCTGCTGCGGAGCTTCAAGTCCGGCGGCCTTGATAATGGGGGTGCCGACGACGCCGCGCGCGTCCTTTACGCCGGCCAAGGCGTTCGCTGCCGGGACGGCAGGCTCGCTGACCTGCACGTCGGCGTTGAAGAGGTAGCCGACGCTTTCCTCGCGGATGGACTCCATCATCGTCTGGAACATCACGAATCCTTCGCGCTGGTATTCCACCAGCGGATCGCGCTGCGCCATGGCCCGCAGTCCGATGCCCTCCTTGAGGTAGTCCATTTCGTAGAGGTGTTCCTGCCACTTCCGGCCGATGACCGAGAGCACGACCCGGCGCTCCAGTTCGCGCATCGTGGCGGACCCCAGTGCTTCCTCGCGGGCCTGGTAGGCCAGCTTCGCGTCGGACAGGATCTCGTTGTGCAGGAAGTCGCGGGTGAGCCGGGACCGGCCGCCCGCTTCCTCAACCACCTCGTCAATGGTCAGGCCGATCGGGTACAGCGTCTTGAGGTTGGTCCACAGCTGCTCGAGGTCCCAGTCATCCCCGTGTCCCTCAGCGGTGGCTTCGTTGACGACCGCAGTGACGACGTCCTCCAGGAAGAAGCTGATCTTCTCCTGCAGGTCATCGCCTTCCAGGATCCGGCGGCGGTCGCCGTAGATGGCTTCGCGCTGGCGGTTCAGGACGTCGTCGTACTTCAGGACGTTCTTGCGCTGTTCCGCATTGCGTCCCTCAACCTGTCCCTGCGCATTCTGGATGGCCTTCGACACCAGCTTGGATTCCAGTGCGACGTCGTCGGGCATGGACGAGCTGTTCATGATCCGTTCGGCAGCACCGGAGTTGAACAGGCGCATCAGGTCATCGGTGAGCGAAAGATAGAAGCGGGATTCGCCCGGATCGCCCTGCCGGCCGGACCGGCCGCGGAGCTGGTTATCGATACGGCGTGACTCGTGGCGTTCGGTACCAAGAACGTAGAGCCCGCCGAGTTCGACCACTTCCTGCTGCTCGGCGGCCACGGCATGGCGTGCCTTCTCCAGGGCATCCGGCCAGGCGGACTCATAGTCCTCGGGGTTGTCATTCGGGTCCAGCCCGCGGCGTTCCAGCTCTGCGATGGCATTGAACTCCGCGTTGCCGCCGAGCATGATGTCAGTGCCGCGGCCTGCCATGTTGGTTGCTACGGTAACGGCCCCCTTGCGGCCTGCCTGGGCAACGATGGCGGCTTCACGTGCGTGGTTCTTCGCGTTGAGGACCTCGTGCCGGATGCCTGCCTTCGCCAGCTGCTTGGAGAGGTACTCGCTCTTCTCCACACTGGTGGTGCCGACCAGCACGGGCTGGCCGGACGCGTGACGTTCGGCAATGTCCTTGACCACGGCGTCGAACTTTGCCACTTCGTTCTTGTAGATCAGGTCTGCCTGGTCGATCCGGGACATGGGCTTGTTGGTGGGAATCGGCACCACGCCAAGCTTGTAGGTGCTCATGAACTCGGCGGCTTCGGTCTCGGCCGTACCGGTCATGCCGGCCAGCTTTTCGTAGAGCCGGAAGTAGTTCTGCAGGGTGACCGTGGCGAGCGTCTGGTTTTCGGCCTTAATGACCACGCCTTCCTTCGCCTCGATCGCCTGGTGCATACCCTCGTTGTACCGGCGGCCGGCCAGGATTCGGCCGGTGTGCTCGTCAACGATCATGACTTCGCCGTTGAGGACCACGTAGTCCTTGTCCCGCTTGAAGAGTTCCTTGGCCTTGATGGCGTTGTTGAGGAAGCCGATCAGCGGGGTGTTGGCAGCCTCGTAGAGGTTGGAGATACCGAGGTAGTCCTCCACCTTCTCGATACCGGGCTCCAGGATGCCGACCGTGCGTTTTTTCTCGTCCACTTCGTAGTCGGTGTCCAGTTTCAGGCGCTGGACGACCTTGGAGAACTCGGTGTACCACCGGTTCACGTCGCCGCTGGCCGCGCCGGAAATGATCAGCGGAGTACGTGCCTCGTCGATGAGGATGGAGTCCACTTCGTCGACGATGGCGAAGTGGTGGCCGCGCTGGACCAGCTCCGCGGCGCTCCAGGCCATATTGTCGCGGAGGTAGTCGAAGCCGAACTCGTTGTTGGTTCCGTAGGTGATGTCGGCAGCGTACTGTTCACGCCGGGTCGCGGGGTCCTGGTTGGAAAGGATGCAGCCGCTGGTCATGCCCAGGAAGCGGAACACCCGTCCCATCAGGTCCGACTGGTACTCCGCCAGGTAGTCGTTGACGGTGACGATATGAACGCCACGCCCGGTGAGGGCGTTGAGGTAGGCAGGTGCCGTGGCGACAAGGGTCTTGCCCTCACCGGTCTTCATTTCGGCAATGTTGCCCAGGTGCAGGGCCGCGCCGCCCATCAGCTGGACGTCGAAGTGCCGCATGCCGAGGGTACGCCCGGCAGCCTCGCGGACGGCGGCGAATGCTTCGGGAAGGAGGTCATCGAGGGACTCGCCGTCGTTGTAGCGCTCTTTGAGGCGGTCCGTTTCACCCCGGAGCTCGGCATCGGTCATGCCCTTGAACTCGTCCTCGAGCACGTTGATCGCGTCGGCGTAGTTACGCAGTGTCTTCAGCGTCTTCTTGTCGCCGGTACGAAGAACTCGTTCGAGTAGTGATGCCACTGATTTGCTCCCAATCTAGTGTTGCCGAAATCTGGCGTCCCCAGTCTACGTGAGAGACGTACGGTGGCGGTCCGTGGTTCCCCATTGACCTTTATTCCCTGCTTACTTCCAGCTTCAGGGCCGGAGCCAGGTCTCCCGCGGGCTTCACCGTAATCTGCCCGAGCCCCAGCCACTGTGCCATGAGCCGCAGCTCGGCAGCCAGTTGACGCGCCGTATGGTGCGGCGCCCCGGGTTCTGAATGGGCTGCCTGCACAAGGAGCATACCCGCGCCACGGTCCGCTTTGAGATCCACCCGGGCCACGAGTTCCTCGCCGAGCAGGAACGGCAGGACATAGTAGCCAAACCTGCGCTTTTCCGGCGGCGTATAGATTTCGATCCGGTAATGGAACCCGAACAGCTCTTCGAGTCTCCGACGCTCGAAGACCAGGGAATCGAAGGGGCTGAGGAGCGCCTGTCCGGAGACGGCCCGGGGAATCACCGCTTCGGCATGCAGGTAGGCCGGCTGCCTCCACCCGGCCACCTCCACCCGCTCCAGAATCCCCTTGCCCGCCAGTTCCTCTGCGGCCAGTGCCGTCTCACGCTGCTGGAGACGGAAGTAGTCGGCGAGCCCGCGGACCGTCGCAACGCCGTGCGCCCGTGCTGCGGCCTCGGTCAGGCGCAGCACGGCATCGTCAAAGTCTGATGGCGCCAATGCGGCCGCCCCGGCAGGATGAACGGCCTGCGTGGGCGCATACAGCCGTTCGAACTGCGCGGTCCGCCCTGCGGAACTGATCAGGCCGGCGGCAAACAGGTCCTCCAGGACCCGCTTGGCAGCGTTCCAGTTCCAGCCCCAGTCCGTGGTTCCCCGGACCCGGCTGTGGCCGAGGAGGTCCATGGTCTCGCGGGAGGTCAGGGGCCTTCCCGCGGACTCCAGAACCTCAAGGATGCGTTCACGGAGATCCTCTGCCAGGACCTCCGGGAGCGATCCTGCGGTCATCCATGTCCGCCGTTGGACGGCCCGCAGGTCCGCGAACAGTTCGGGGCGGACAAAGCTGGCCTCGTGCGCCCAGTATTCGACCATCCGCCGCGGCCGCCTGCCCGCCATCCGGTCCAGGATTTTCGAATCATAAGGACCGAGCCGGGAAAAAAGCGGCAGGTAGTGGCTGCGCGAAAGCACGTTGACGGAGTCGATCTGCAATACCGCGAGCCGTTCAAAAGTACGGCCCACCTGCCTTGCGTTAACAACGCCGGTGGGCCGTACCCGGGCCAGTCCCTGCGCCGCCAAGGCCGTACGGCGTGCCTGGCGGAGCGAGAGCCTGGTGTTTTTCATCCCCTCATCCTAGGGGAGCAGGTGCAGGTCAGGCGGTCGCGCGGCCGTCAACTGCGGTTTCGGCGGCGCGGTAGCCGCGTATTTCTTCCCGCGGCTCTTCCGTGCCTTCGGCGCACTTGGCGTCCAGGGTGATGACCCCGTAGGTCCAGCCCCGGCGGCGGTACACCACCGAAGGCGCGCCGGTGGCGGAATCCACAAACAGGTAGAAGTCGTGGCCGACCAGTTCCATGTTGTCGACGGCGTCGTCAAGGCTCATGGGGGCACCCGGGAAAACCTTGCGCCGGATCAATACTGGGCACTCGCCGGCGGCTTCTTCCGCTGCGGCTTCTTCGGCCTCCTGGTCCCGTTCCTCGGCGGCTGCTGCCACCTGGACGTAAAGAGGCTCCGACGTACTCACGGGACCAAGATCAGCAGTGGCAACCCGGACCGGTACCGGCGTGTGGCGACCGTGGTGCACCTTGCGCCTGTCGCTTGCCCGGCGCAACCGTTCCAGCAGCTTTCCGTACGCGAGGTCGAACGCTGCGAACTTGTCCCCGGATGTTGCCTCTGCACGGACAACGGGTCCCCGTCCGGTGACCGTGATCTCCACGGTCAGGGCGCTGTCTGCGTCCCGGACGTTACCCTGCTTCGTGACCCTGGCCTCCACCCGCTGGACTTTGTCGCCGAGCGCCTCCACTTTGCCGATCTTCTCTTCGGCGTACTCGCGGAACCGGTCTGATACTGCAACATTGCGTCCGCTGATCATGAATTCCATGGTGCCCTCCAATAGATTTCGGTGACACAACAACGGCCGCTGTCAGGTTGCTTCGCGACCGTTGCCGCAGGATAGCCCCGCTACTTGAAGCTATCCATACTCAACACGTTAGATCACCGCCGACCTTTATTCACGTCTCCCGATTCCGTTTCCGCCGGCGGTGGGAAGCGCCCCCGGAACGGCAGGGAAGATGGGAACAGTGTTACGTGCAGGGGCCGGTGTTGCGGCAATAACCGCCGCGCCTCGGACCGTGGCGCCGGCCGCCCGGAGAGCCCGCACGGCTTCGGCAAGGGTGGCACCCGTAGTCAGGACGTCATCGAGCACCAGGCAGTCGACACCGGCAAGTGCCCCGGGAGGACCTGCTGTCATGGTGTTTCGTACATTTCGTCTCCGGGCGCTGCTGCCCAGTCCCTTTTGCGTCCCGGCCGGGACGGATCTGCCGGACCCACCTGCACCGCCCAGCCGGGCTGCCCAGGTGGTCACACGAGGAAATCTTTCGGCCATACCGTGCCCGGCCGACACGGAGACCAGGGAGCCAACGGTGCAGCCCGCCGGCAGCAGCTGACGGTGCTGAATCCGCTTCAGGAGCACCACCAAGGGAACGTAGCCCCGTTTTCGCAGTGAGGCGCTGGTACCGGGCACAGGGACAAGCACCAACGGATAAACTCCCCGGTTTTGGTACGCATCCAGCACTGCGGCCTGCAGTGCTCCCGCCAGCACCGGGGCCAGGAAACCAGCCAGATCGGTGTGTCCCCTGTTTTTGAAGGCCAGCAGGGTCTGCGCCAATCCGCCCGCATAAACGCCGGCAGCCAGCACGTGCAGCGGGGCAAAGGGCGCTTCGGCAGGCTCCTGGCCGGCGGCTACAGGTGCAGACTGCGGGTCCGGGTGTTCCGGCGGTTCCTCAGCTGGAAGTGCTCCTGCGCCGTCCTGGGCAAAATACGGGTGCAAGGTACCGCGCCGGATCCTGGCTGCACATCCGCCGCACAGGCACTGGTCCGGAGCGCCGCACGCCACACAGGAGACCGGCACCAGCACGGCAGCAAGGTCGGATACGGCGGCGGCAAGGGCCCGGCCAGGGCCGGAATAAAGCAACCGGTCCAGCTGCCCGCGTAGTGTGCCCAGTGCGCCCATCCATCCACCCTGCTGCCGGGGGGAACCATCGGGTTACGTCACGGGCCACGCCGGGGATATCCCCGGCGCGGACCCGCCGCATCAGAACGCTGTGGAGGAAAGCAGCGCCGGGTCAGCCCGGGAACCCCGGGTCGCGTACCCCTTCGGTCCGCAGCGTCCAGCTGTTGCCCACCTTGCTGAAGATTCCCTCGCCGGTCTGGATAAAAATGTCCTCCACGCCGTTGCCCGCGCTCAGTCCAGTAATCCCCTGCTTCGGGGAAAGCACGTCAGCTTCCTTCCGTCCGGGGCCAAGGATCACTGGAGCAGCCTCCTGCACGCCGGCCTGGACCGCAACCACCGTGTCTTCCGAAGCCCACTTCACCCGGTTCACCTCTCCCGCCGCCGAGGGCACCTGAAGAGTCATCGGAGCCGTCAGGGAAACGGGAACGCCCTCAGCGGAGCGGACGACGCCGGCAACCATCACCTGGCTGCGGCCGCCCTGGTTGGCAGCGACGAGAGCACGGCTGCCGTCGCGGGAAATCCTCAACTCCGTCACCGTGAGCCCTTCCAGCCACGGCGCCGAGAGAACGGCCGCGGAACTGCGGTCGCCATCAGGCGGTATCGCGAGGACCTGGTAACCGGAGCCCGCGGGCCGGGCTGTCCAGACCCATTGGCGGGGGTCGATGCTGGGCGGTGTCAACCGGTCGGCCTCGGCCGCAACCCGGACATCCTGCCCGGGTCCCGTGATCCGCAGGGTGCCCTCCCGGCTGTCCAGGAAGGCAATGACCGATCTGTCCGCAGACATGGCCGGATGCCGGGGACCGTATTCCGCCACGGAAGGGATATCCGCTATCGGCTCGAGACCGTCGGCGTAGAAGGCCAATTCCTCCTGATGGACCACAATCTGGGTGGCTCCGGCCGACGGGTCCGCGATGGCGGACCGCAATTCACCGCTGCCCTTGCCCAGGTCGACGTCCCGCTGCGCCACCGTCATCCTCACCGACGTGCCGTTGTTCAGGCTCCGCAGGTTCTGCTCAAGCTGCTTCACCATCTGTTGGCGGTTCAGGTCGCTGGAATCCCGCAGCGATTCGGACGTGAAATCTACAGTTGCTTCCCCTGCTGCTACCGGCACTGCGTCCCGGGCCAGCGCGGTTCCCGCGGGGAAGGCACTGACGACGGCGCCCTGCAGGTAGGGAGCGGGGCCAAGCAGGAGTGCCTTGATGATGTTGGCCGCGATACCCGAGCGCTGGACGAACCACCGGGTATCCGGCACCCAGTACTGGTAATCGCTGGAGTAGAAGTAGAGGTTGTGGTCAATGAACAGCGCGGGGAAACTGGCCAGGGACACGATGATTCCGTTAGGAACCTCGCTGATCCGCCACTGCCCGTCCACTTTTTCCAGCCGGACGGGATATGTTTCGGTGGTTCCCTCGGGCTCGTCGGTCCGGATGCCCTGGGCATTCACGCTTCCCTGGACTTCCAGCTGAATCTGGAACTGGTCAGGTTCGGGCATGGCCACGATCCGGGAGGACCGGTAAATAGTTACCCGCTCCGTGGGCGACCAGGTGCCGGCCAGCTCAGGTGCCAGGAACTGCCGGGCGACACTGTAGTCGTCGACTGCGCCCCTTCCCGCTTCCATGAAGCCACGGATGATGTCCTGCTCCGAGGCGTCCACCCCTGGGCCTTCAGGGGAGAAAACGGCGTCTTCCCCTGCTTCTCCGCCGTGCTCGGCCGATGCCGTGCCCACCGGCCCCACGGTCGGAATGGATGAGCAGCCAACCAGGACGAGGACGGCACTGAGCCACAGCACCAGCAGCCTTCCCGACTGCCCCGGGCGCCTCGCGGGCACCACGCTCTTGCTAATAGACATCGGGATCCTCTTCCCCGGCCGCTGCCGCTGCCGTGAGCGCGCGGGGGCCGGCCATAACGTCGTCCGGAGACAGGGGCACCGGTGATGATTCAAAGTCCACGCCGTGACGGCGGGGAAGCGTCAGCCGGAAGCATGATCCATTCCCGGGTTCGCCCCAGGCCTCAAGCCAGCCGCTGTGGAGGCGGGTGTCTTCGGTGGCGATGGCCAGGCCCAGGCCGCTGCCGCCCGTAGTACGTGCCCGCGCCGGATCCGCGCGCCAGAAGCGGTCAAAGACGCGGCCCGCGTCGTCCTCTGTCATCCCGATACCGTGGTCGCGGACGGCTATGCCCACCGCGTCTGCGGATGCTGCCACGGCAATTTCGATGGGTTCGCCCTCGCCGTGCTCCAGCGCGTTGACCAGCAGGTTCCGCAGGATGCGTTCGATCCTGCGCGGATCGGCGTCGACCACGCAGCTCGACTCGGAGGACACCACCACAACCTCGGACCCGAGGTTGTTGGCCAGGGGTTCCGTCGCGTCAATGACGTCCCGGATGATGTGGAAGACGTCGGTGGGTTCCAGGTCGAGGGCCGCCGCTCCGGCGTCGAACCTTGAGATCTCCAGCAAATCGGCCAGCAGCGCCTGGAAGCGTTCCACCTGGTGATAGAGCAGCTCCGTGGAACGCCGGTACATCGGATCGAAGCTCTCGCGGGCGTCGTAAAGCACCTCCGCGGCCATACGCACGGTGGTGAGCGGCGTCCGGAGCTCGTGGGAGACATCGGAGACGAAGACCTGCTGCATCTGTGAGAGCGTGGCCAACTGCGTGATCTGGTCCTGCAGGGTGCCGGCCATGCGGTTGAATGATGCAGCCAGGCGGGCGACCTCATCCTCGCCCTTGACCTCCATGCGCTCCTGCAGTTCGCCCGCGGCGAGTTTCTCGGAGACTGCGGCCGCGTCGCTGACGGCGCCGAGTCCGGCCTTGGTCACGATCCACGCGATGGTGCCGCTGATGGCGAGCAGCAGGAATCCTGCAATCCAGAGAATCCGGTGGATGTCGTCGAGGGTTTCCTGCATGGACTGCAGGTCGTAGATCAGGTAGAGGGCATATTCCGAGTTGTCCGGAGGCAGCGTGACTTTGGTGCCAAAGGCAATGCCGGGCTCGCCATTGGCCAGCTCCAGTGGAGACCAGAACACGTAATCCGTCTCGGACTCATCGGCTTTGCTGGCGACGACGGCATCGCTCAGTGTTACGGGAATACCACTGGCGGTGATGTTTCCGCTGTTGACCGAGGACGTGACGTACAGGGGGTCCTTCGTCGGCAACGGGGTGAGCAGGTAGGTCCGTTCGGCGTCTGCCCCACGGCCCTGCAGCAGCGGAAGCGTGTCCATGACCAGGCGGTCTGTGCTTTCGCGGTCGCTCGCGGCGGTGTCGCGGAAGTTGTCCTTCACACTGGTCAGGCCGGTAGTCGCCTCGGTCCGGAACTGTGCCAGGCGCTCTTCATAGAGGGAACCGGCAATCTGGTGCGAGAGGAACGCGCCGATCCCCGCACCCGCCAGCGCCACCAGCAGAAGCGTGGACACGATGGTCTTGAACTGAAGCGACCGCCGCCATTGCCGGGCTATCCGTTGAAGGGTAGCCCGGCGGAAGGAATCGCGCAGGCGCACGAAGCCCTGCAGCGTCTTGTCGAATCTCGGGTCCCCGGCCATCCCGGCCAGGAAACCCGGCACCTTAGCTCTGGCCCGCTTTGTATCCGACACCGCGCACCGTCAGTACTATCTCGGGTGCTTCGGGGTCGCGTTCAATCTTGGAGCGGAGCCTCTGCACATGCACATTGACCAGCCGCGTATCGGCGGCGTGGCGGTAACCCCAGACCTGTTCCAGCAGCATCTCGCGGGTGAAGACCTGCCACGGCTTGCGTGCCAGGGCGACGAGCAGGTCGAATTCCAGCGGCGTCAGCGAAATGCTGTCGCTGCCCCGGGTCACCGAGTGGCCTGCGACATCAATGGAAACTTCGCCGATCCGCAGCGTTTCCGGTGATTTCTGGTCTCCCGGACGCAGGCGGGCACGGACACGCGCGACCAGTTCCGCGGGTTTGAAGGGCTTGGGCACATAGTCGTCCGCACCGGATTCAAGGCCGCGGACGACGTCGGAGGTATCCGACTTTGCCGTGAGCATCACGATCGGGGTATCGGACTCGCTGCGGATCTGCCGGCACACTTCGATGCCGTCGATGCCCGGAAGCATGAGGTCCAGCAGGACCAGGTCCGGCCTGCTGTTGCGGAACACTTCCAGCGCGGAGGAGCCGTCGGCGCAGAAGACCGGTTCAAACCCGTCATTGCGCAGCACGATGCCAATCATTTCGGCGAGTGCTTCGTCGTCGTCTACGACCAGTATGCGTGCCTTCATAGCTCCCTGTTTTTCGCTGCTTGCGTCCACGCGCGCCGTTGCGCGCGTCGGGCAGCATCGGCTGCCGCTCCCCCACGGCGTGCAAAGCCGCCTAGGTTAATCCCTATCATCCTAAGGGACACATCCCCCGGCACGGCTCGCCGGGTGCCCGGTGAAGGAGGCCCCACTATAGTCGAAACAGCAAACGCTGATGTCCGCGGCGGAAACGGGTAGGGATGAGCGAGCAAGAACACACGTCCGGCGCAGGCTGTCTTCGGCTTACGCCGCCGGGAAAGCCGTAGCCGTGGCCTCCATCTACCAGCAGGTCCTCGGCTCGGAATTCCGCCGGCTGCAGCCGCAGCTACAGGACTATTTCAGCCTCGCTCCGGACGGGGGACGGTCCGGGGAAGGGCACGGCGTCTTTAGCCGGGCCGGGTGCCCGCGGACATGGCTGCGTCCCGTGCTCCCGCTGGTTCCGGTGACCAACGCCTTCTTCCCGGAGTACGGGACAAACGTTCCCTTCACGATCCGCAACTATCCGCACCGTGACCCGTGGGGGCGACCGGCGCTGACCGCGGTCCGCAGCTTCGATTTCCCGGGCAGGACCCGGATCTTCGAGGACACAACGGTCCTGACGGCGCCTGGAATCCTCACTGACTATCTGGGGCGCCGCCGCAATCTTGCCACCGGCCTGCAGCTGCGGGTGGACGCGGACGGGCACCTGCACATGACGTCCCCCACCAGCCGGCTCTTCCTCGGTCCACTGCGGCTCCCACTGCCCGCCGTCACTGCGGCCGATGCACAGGTGGAACAGTGGTGGGACGAGGAGCAGCAGCTGTTCCGGATCCGCGCGCGGGTGATCCAGCGGCAGATCGGTACGGTTTTCGAATACGACGGCGCCTTTAGCTACCGGTACCGGGATTTCGACGGCGTCCTGCCCGCAGACGCCGAACCGGAGCACTGGGAACACCGGACCTAGACCCGTTCCGGCGGCGCGGGTTCACCCCTCGGCGGCCACCTGGTCCAGCGCGGAAGCCGTCTGGGTGAGCCGGGCCAGGACCTTCTGCGCTGCCGCGGGCGAAAGGTCAGCAAGTCCTTCCGCGGGTGTGAGGCGAAGTGCCGGCAGCTCCTGCAGCGACAACCCCAGCTTCCGCCAGGGACGCAGCACACGCTCGACGAGGACGCTCACCTGGGGCAGTTCCGTCCCGTTGGCTGGAACGGGCAGGATGCCCAGCCAGATCCTCCGGCCGCCTTCGACAGCTTCCGCGATGCCTTCCCAGTCACGCGCGTCCAATCCGTCGGCAGCCAGGGCCGCACCCCGCGCTCCGGCGCTGACCGCCAGTTCAAAGGGAGACTGCGTTCCGGACCGGAGCGGGCCGAATGCCTCCGCCCGCGGCAGGGCAAAGACAGCGTCCGCGCCAGTGGCCTCGACCGCTTCACAGACCTGCTGCCAGGCACCCGACACCTCGGAGGACGGGACGGAACGCAGGGTGCGGTAGCCGCTGGCGGTGGGGATGCCGCCGACCAGCACCGCGGCGATGTCGGGTTCGTCGATCTGGACGGTGATCCGCGCGCCGGGGGCCGACGACGCGGCCCGGGCCACGTAGTCCCCCAGCCCGGCAGTGAAGGACTGGAGGAGATCCCGGCGTGCCCCGGCGTCGGACAGTGCCCGCTCACCGTTGTGCAGATAGAGGTTTGCCGCAAGCGAGAGGGGTCCCCGAAGGGAGATTTTCAGCGCTTCGCCCGTGCGCTCCTCCGCTCCCACGACGTCGGCTAGGACGTTCAGGTCCTGGCCCAGGAGGGATACCGCGCGCCGGTGGTCCTTGCCGGGGCGGTCCACCAGCCGCCAGCCGTGCGGCTGGATGTCGACGAACAGGTCCACCAGCAGTGCGGCGCTGCGCCCGAGCGCGTCCGCACCCGGGCCGCGCTGCGGCAGTTCAACAAGGAAAGGCAGGTGGGGATCCCCCAGTTCGCCGCGGACCACCCGGCTGGCCTCGATGGGATCGGTCCCGGGCCAGCTGCCCAACGCCGTGGCTGTGACCATCCCGTTCCGCGCCTCGGGGCGCGGAACCTCCCGGGCGGCGTCCTGCGGCCCGTTCAGGTCACTCGCCTGCGGCATCTGTTCCACCGTTGCGGGTCTGGGAAATCGCCTGATGGTGGCGGATGACCTCGCTGATGATGAAGTTCAGGAATTTCTCCGCGAAAGCAGGATCGAGGTTGGCATCCTCGGCGAGGCTGCGAAGCCGTGCAATCTGCGCCACTTCACGCCCCGGGTCCGCGGGCGGCAGGTGGTGCTCTGCCTTCAAATGGCCCACCCGCTGCGTTGCCTTAAATCTTTCGGCAAGCAGGTACACGAGGGTGGCGTCGATATTGTCGATGCTGCTGCGCATGGCGAGCAGCTCCTCCATGACGTCGGGTGCCACTTTCCCCGAAAGGGAACTTGCACGCGGGTCGAACTCAGCGTCCGGTGATTCGCTCATTGGTCCTGTCTGGCTCATTGGTCCAGTTTAGGTGGACACGGCACCGAACCCGGAGCAGGTTACGCCGGGCTTACCGGCGGGACCCTGGGCCCGGTTAGGAAACAGCTGCCGGATCCCACTCAAGGGAACGGGCCGAGTCGATGGTTGCCTGACCCAGCACGCGGGTCCCCTGATAAAGCACCATGGACTGGCCGGGGGCAACCCCGCGCAGGGGGTCGACCAGGCGGACCACAAGCTCCGGGTGCGTGGCTCCGTCCGGTCCGTCGGCCACGTCTTCCATCCAGCCGGTGGCTGCAACGGGGTCGCCGTGCGCCCGGACCTGCACCCTGCACTCGAACGGTGTCCGGGCAGCGATTTCCGGGATCGGCACTCCGGCCCAGGAGATCTTGATGCCGCGCATCTGGTCAATGTTCAGCAGCTGCTCGGGGCCGACCACCACCTTGTTTTCCTTCGGGCGGATTTCCAGGACGAAGCGGGGCTTCCCGTCGGCTGCAGGAGTCCCGAGTTTCAGGCCGCGGCGCTGGCCGACAGTGAACGCGTTCGCTCCCGGGTGGGTGCCGAGCTTTTCGCCCGTCTCGTCCACGATGTCACCCTCGGTCATGTTGATGCGCTCTTCGAGCCAGCCCCGGGTGTCTCCGTCGGGGATGAAGCAGATGTCGTGGCTGTCCGGCTTGTTGGCCACGGACAGTCCGCGGCTCTCGGCTTCGGCCCGGACTTCGGCCTTCGACGGCGTTTCGGCCAGCGGGAACATGCAGTGGCGCAGCTGCTCTTCCGTGAGCACGCCCAGCACGTAGGACTGGTCCTTGGCCCAATCGGCGGCGCGGTGCAGCTCAGGGTTGCCGTCGGCGTTGGTGATCACCTTGGCGTAGTGGCCGGTGCACACGGCGTCGAAGCCCAGCGCAAGTGCCTTTTCCAGCAGGGCGGCGAACTTGATCCGCTCGTTGCAGCGCATGCAGGGATTCGGCGTGCGGCCGGCTGCGTACTCGGCGACGAAGTCGTCCACGACGTCTTCCTTGAACCGCTCCGAGAAGTCCCAGACGTAGTACGGGATGCCGAGGATGTCGCAGGCGCGCCAGGCATCCCGGGAGTCCTCGATGGTGCAGCAGCCGCGGCTGCCGGTGCGCAGGGTGCCCGGCATCCGGGACAGCGCCAGGTGGACGCCGACGACGTCGTGTCCGGCCTCAACTGCCCGTGCCGCGGCCACGGCGGAGTCGACTCCGCCACTCATTGCTGCCAATACCTTCATGAAGTAAAACCTGTTCCTGCGGTTTGAATGCTGCTTACGTGTCCGGCCATACCGGCCTTCTTGGCCCGCTCATACGCTTCGGGCAGTGCTTCCAACAACGTGTCAACGTCTTCGGCAGTGGTTGTATGCCCGAGGCTGAAACGCTGCGCTCCGCGTGCCTCGGTTTCGCTCAGGCCCATGGCCAGCAGGACGTGGGACGGCCGCGGGACGCCGGCGGTGCAGGCGGAGCCGGTGGAGGACTCGACGCCGGCCAGATCCAGCAGGAAGAGCAGGGAATCGCCTTCGCAGCCGGGGAACGTAAAGTGCGCGTTGCCGGGCAGCCGGCGCCCGCCGCCGTCGTCGTCCCGCGCACCGCGCAGCACAGCGTCCGGGATGGCCCGCTCGACGCCGGTGATGAGGTAGTTACGCAGGGTGCGGAGGCGTTCGGACTCATCCGGCAGATGCTCCGCTGCATCCTGGGCCGCGGCAGCGAATGCCGCGATTCCCGCGGTGTCGAGGGTGCCGGAACGGATGTCGCGTTCCTGTCCGCCGCCGTGCTGGACGGGAGTGAGCTTGACCGCCCGCCCGACGACGAGTGCACCTACCCCTACTGGACCGCCGATCTTGTGGGCACTCAAGGCCATGGTGTCCAGTCCGGCGGCGCGGAAGTCCACCGGCAGTGCACCGAAGGCCTGCACCGCGTCCGAGTGGACGGGCACACCGAACTCGTGGGCCAGCGCCGCAATGGCCCGGATGTCCTGGACGGTACCCACCTCGTTGTTCGCCCACATGGCGGTAAGGAGGGCCGTGCTGTCGGCGTTGGACTCAAGTTCCCGGCGGATGGCGTCGAGGGAAATTACGCCGTCGGAGTCCACCGGGATCCATACCGGCACCGCGCCTTCATGCTTTTCCAGCCACTCGACGGTATCCAGGACGGCGTGGTGTTCGATGCCGGAGACCAGGATCCGGGTGCGGGCCGGGTCGGCGTCGCGCCGGGCCCAGAAGAGGCCCTTGACGGCCAGGTTGTCCGCCTCGGTGCCGCCGGAGGTGAAAATAATCTCCGAAGGGTGGCAGCCCGCTGCCGCGGCCAGGATTTCGCGGGAGTCCTCCACCACCATCCGGGCGCGTCTGCCCGAACCGTGCAGGGACGAGGGATTGCCGCTGCGGCTGAGTTCTGAGGTGAGTGCGGCGAGGGCCGAAGCCGAAATCGGCGTGGTCGCCGCGTGATCTAGGTACACGGGCACCAGCTAATTCTAACGGTCGAAGCGCCTGTAGCCGATTCCGCGGGCTGGGACTTTCCTGACGGTGAGCTGTGGCTGCGGCGACACCGGGCCCGGACCGGCCCCAGACCGGACAGAGGTGCCTCATTGCTGTCCCGGAAGCCGGTGCCGGGATCCATGGCAGACTGACCCCGATGGAGACCCACAACCCGGCAGCCGCCCGCCTCCTGCCCCGGCAACCCGCCCGGAAGCGGGACGCCGTGATTTCGGACCTGGCCGCGGTGCTGCTTTCCGCACGGCCCGGTTCCCGCCTGCTCGCAGCGGTCGACGGGGTGGACGGAGCAGGCAAAACCACCTTCGCCGACGAACTCGCGGCCGCTCTCCGTTCCGCCGCCGGCACCCGGGGCCGTCAGGTCCTGCGGATCGGCATGGACGACTTCCACAATGTCCGCTCGGTCCGGTACCGGCGTGGACGCCGGTCGCCGGAAGGTTTCTGGCTGGATTCCTACAATCTTGAGCAGTTCCGGGAATACGTCCTGGAGCCCCTCGCCACCGGTGCCGACCGGTTCCGTCCCCGCGGCCATGACCTTGCCGCCGACGCGGTCCTGGATCCGGAACCGGTTCCGGCCGCCCGCGATGCCCTGGTCCTGGTGGACGGAATGTTCCTGCACCGGGAGGAACTCAAGGGGTCCTGGGATTTCTCGGTGTTCCTCGACGTGCCGTTCGATGTCAGCGCCGCGCGGATGGCACGGCGGGATGGTGTCCGGCAGCCCGCGGGAGCGCAGAGGTATGTCGGCGGGCAGCTGCGGTATTTCGCTTCCGCAGACCCCGCCGCACGGGCGGACCTGGTGCTGGACAACGGGGATGAACGGACACTGCGGGTCATCTCCGCCGGGGATGCCAGCTACCGCTTGGGCAGCCGATGAAACTGATCTGCCGGGACCACGTCCTGGAGACTGCGCTGCCCGGACCGGCAGCGTCCGCGGAACTCTTCATCCTCCGGCAACGCACCGCACCGCCCGGTAGAATTGCCGCACCCGGCCCGGGGGCTACCCCCGGCCCGCCGCCCGACCGGAACGAGCATGCCGCACCCGCCGAGAGGAACCACCGTGAACCCGTCTGACCGGACGCTTTACGAGGTGCTGGGGCTGAAGCCCGCAGCGTCGGCGGTGGAGATCAAGGCCGCCTACCGGAAGGCCGCCCGAAGCTCCCATCCGGACCAGGGCGGTACCAGCGAGCGCTTCCACCGAGTCACGGAAGCCTACCGGGTGCTCTCGGATCCCCGGCGGAAAGCCGCCTATGACCGGCAGCTGGGCCACGGCACGGGTGCAGGCAGTGCCGGTGCGGGCAGCCGGACCGGCGCTCCCGGCACCCCGGCCGGCCGGGCTGCAGGTACCCGGTCCGCCCCGGAACGTACCGCCGCGGATCTGGACCGGCCGCCGGTGTTTGTCCCGGATTTCTCCCCAAAGAATCCTCCCCTCATCCCCCTCACCCTGGCGGGCCAGCAGATCCATGGAACGCCGCGCCGTCCCGGTTTCTTCTCGCGGATCGGTTCCCACGCCGCAGGGCGCTTCGAGGCCGAGAACCGGACGCTCCGCCTGCTGGACCGGGAACTGCTGGAGGACTACCCCGCCGCCCGGCTCGTCAACGGCCTGCACATTCCGGACGCCGGCCCGCGCGGCGGCAACCTCGACGTCGGCCACGTCCTGCTGGGCGGCTACCGCATGGCCGTCCTGGGTTCCCTGATGGCCTCCCCCGGCAACTACCGGTGGGACGGACGGCACCTGCTGCACCGCGGCCGGGAGACCACCACCCTCCGTCTGGCCGATGCTGTGCGGACCCTGCAGATGCGCTTTCCCGAATGCAACGTCACCGGCTGGCTCGTCCTCCACAGCCCCAACGGCAATCCCTTCGAGCCGATAATCGATTACCCGCCGAATCTCAGCCGGTCAGCGCCCGCGGCCCTGCATGCTGCCAACCCGGGCGGCCTGCTGCGGGAGCTGCGCCGCTTCTTTGCCGAAGGTCCCCAGCCGAACACCGTCCAGCTGCCGGTGCTGGCACCATTGATCGACGCGTCCACCCGCTGACCGATGCGTTCGCGTCCCGGGGCCGGGCATAGGATGGTGCTGTGTTCCGTATCCTTTTCCATTCCCCTGAAATCCCCGGCAACACGGGAAACGCGATTCGCCTTGCCGCCATTACGGGAGCCGAGCTCCACTTGGTCGAGCCACTCGGCTTCAGCCTGGAGGACTCGAAGCTGCGCCGCGCCGGCCTTGACTACCACGACCTCGCCGTCCTCCACGTCCACGCGAACCTGCAGGACGCCTGGAAAGCGCTGAAACCGGAACGCGTGTACGCCTTCACCTCGGACGGTGACACTTCCTACACGGATATCGAGTATCGTGCCGGAGACGTCCTGATGTTCGGCCGCGAATCGGTCGGGCTGTCGGACGAGGTGAAGAAGGACCCGCATGTCACCGCCCGGGTCCGGCTGCCCATGCTGCCGACCCTACGCTCACTGAATCTTGCAAACTCCGCCTCCATAGCCGTTTACGAAGCCTGGCGCCAGCACGGCTTCGCCGGTGCCCAGCTCTAGCGAAGGACACTTCCCATGCCTGAACTCCACATCGGCAACGCGTTCGACGACGGCGCCGCCGACTTTGAGCGGCTCGCGCCCTCGCTCTGGAATCCCATGGGAAATGCGCTCGTCGCCGCAGCGGACATCACGCTCGGCGACCGGGTCCTGGACGCAGGCTGCGGCAGCGGAGCCACCACCATCCCGGCCGCGCAGTTCGCCGGTCCGGACGGCGTCGTCGACGGGGTGGACCTCAGTGCAGGGATGCTGGCCCTGGCCCAGGCCAAGGCAGACACCCTTGCACTCAACAATGTCCACCTTGCGCAGGCCGATATCGGATCCTGGCACGCAGATGCGCCCTACGACGCCGTGGTCTGCGCCTACTCCCTGTTCTTCCTTCCGGACATGGATGCCGGAGCCGCACATCTGGTGTCACTGCTCCGCAGCGGCGGGCGCTTCGCCCTCAGCACGTGGGCCGAAGGATCCTGGGAGCCCTTTAGGGAACTGCTGTGGAAAGCCTGCCTGCAGGAACGGCCCGATCTCGAGGCCCTTCCCCAGTCCGGAGCGGAGAACGCGCAGCGGCTTCAGACCCCTGAAAGGGTCACGTCATGGCTCGAATCCCTCGGGCTGACGGACATCACCGTGGCTGCTACGCCCGGACAGGTCCAGCTCAATCCGTCCCTCGCCTGGTCACTGGTGCTCGGCGGCGGTTACCGCATGCTGCTGCCCCGGGACCCTGACGCATTGGAGCGGGTCCGGACGGCGTTCCTCGCAGAACTCGGCGAGGACTTCGCGCTCAACACCGACACGCTGATCGCCACGGCGGTCCGCCCGTAGCCTGCCGCCCGCGGGCCCCGGGCAGGAACGGCGGCTGCTGTAACCGTCAGAACCCGGCGATGGTCTCGGGAGTGTTCACGCCAACGGCGTGGAAGGCTTCCGCGCTGGCACCCTCAGGCAGGCCGTGGCGGCGGGCGTTGTCCTGCAGGAACCGGCGCACTGAAGCGTCCATGCCCTCAATGTCCGGATGCTGGCTGGCGTGGACACGGATGGCCGCCAGTTTGACGTCCACGGTGGAGCTGACATCAACTGCGGTGTTTTCCCGCCCGCGCGGCGCACCGTAAAACCACAGCCAGGGCACCTTGTACGCCTGGAGTCCGCGCTCCGCGAGTTCGGGATAGGCAAAGGGATTCTCGGCCGCCGGATAGACCGCCCGGGTGACAATTTCGCCGCAGGCCAGATGGTCGGGATGGCTTGCCTGGAGCCGGTCCCAGTTCCGCTCGGGGTGCATGGACAGCACGACGTCGGGACGTACCCGGCGGATCTGCTCCACCACCTGGGCGATCACCGCGTGGGTGGCCTCCAGATAGCCGTCGCGCTCCCCCAGGAAGACGACGTCGCGCACGCCTACCTGCCGGGCGGCCTCCCACTGCTCCCCGCTGCGCACGGCGCTGACGCTGGAACGGTCAGCGGGATCGAACCCGCCGGCGTCGCCGGACGTCATGATGCAGTAGGTGATTTCGGTGCCTTCACGGGCCCAGCGCGCCAACGTGCCGGCCGCACCGAAGTCGATGTCATCCGGATGCGCGGCGAAAGCCAGGGCCCGGGCGGGAGCCGACGTCGGGAACATGTCAGGCCCTGCGCTTCCGGATCTCTTCGGCGGCCTGGGGCAGCACGGAAAACACGTCGCCCACAATGCCGAAGTCGGCGATCTCGAACACCGGCGCGTCTGCGTCCTTGTTCACCGCAACGATGACCTTGGCGGTCTGCATACCGGCCTTCTGCTGGATGGCTCCAGAAATACCCGCGGAGATGTACAGCTGCGGGGAGACCGTCTTTCCGGTCTGTCCCACCTGGGCGGAATGCTCGATCCAGCCGGCGTCCGTGGCAGCACGCGACGCTCCCACCGCTCCGCCGAGCAGATCTGCCAGTTCCTCCACGGGGCCGAAGTCGCCGTCCATGCCGCGTCCGCCGGCAACGATCACCCGTGCTTCGGCCAGCTCGGGGCGGCCGCTTACGCGCTTGCCGGAGCGGCCGGTGACCCGGGCTGCCGGACCGGCTGCCGAGAGCGGCACCTCGACCCGCTCAAGGGAGGTGGCCGGGACCTCCGGTGCGGGTTCAACACTGTTGGCCTTAACCGTGATGATGGGCGTCCCGGTCCGCACCCGGCACGTCGAGGTGTAGGACCCGGCGAGGACGGATTTAGTGACGGCAAGGTCAGGTGCCACCGCAACGGCGTCGGTAATGACCCCGGAGCCGAGCTTGATTCCGGCGCGGGCGGCAATCTCCCGGTCCTCGAAGGAATTGCCGAGCAGGATGGCGGCCGGCTGCTCAGCGTTCGCGGCGTCCGCCAGGAACGCGGCCTTCGCGGCGACCAGGACGGTATCCAGCTCTCCGGCCGGCTCGTAGACTTTCACCGCACCGTTGGCGGCGAGCGCCTCCAACATGGCCGGCTCGGCGCGGTGCGCAGCGGCGACCACAGGTTCGCCCACCGTGCGGGCGAGGGTCAGCAGTTCACGGGCAGCCCGCGGCAGGGGCAGGGCTGGAACATCAAGAAAAACCAGGACGGACGCCATGATGCGCTCCTTTGGGACGTAGGCGGGGGCGCCTGCAGGCGCCGGTTCAATGCAGGAAGTTAGATCAGTTTCTGCGCGGCGAGGTACTCCACCAGCTGCACGCCTGCGGTCCCGTCATCGGTGATGATGGTTCCCTGCGAGCGCGGCGGGCGGGGAGCCGAAGCCGCTACCGCCGTCCAGGCACCGTCGAAGCCCACCTGTGCAGGGTCCACCCCGATCTCGGCGAGCGTCAGTACGGTGACGGGCTTCTTCTTGGCTGCCATGATGCCCTTGAAGTTCGGGTAGCGCGGGCTGTTGGCCTGGTCCGTGACCGAAACCAGGGCCGGCAGCGGTGCCTCCACGGTCTCGGTAAAGGAGTCGCCGTCGCGGCGGGCCTTCACGACGGGCACGCCGTCGACGTCCGCCACGTCCAGCTCGGAAGCAAAGGTCACCTGTGCCAGCTGCAGCCGTTCGGCGAGCTGGGCCGGCACCAGGGAGGTTTCGCCGTCTGTGGAGGCCATCCCGGTGATGACCAGGTCCACCGGTCCCTGCGAATCGGCGATGGCCCGGACCGCGGCGGCAAGGGCCAGCGAAGTGCCGGCGGCATCGGAGCCCGCCAGGGCGTCGTCGTTCAGGTGCACGCCCGCGTAGGCGCCGATCTGCAGGGACTTCTTCACCGCGTTGACTGCCGCCGCCGGGCCCATGGCCAGCGCGGTGACCCGGTTTCCCGCAGCCTCCCCGCCGCGGGCCTCGGCCAGCTGCAGCGCCGCTTCGAGGGCGTACTCGTCCAGTTCCGAAAGGATGCTCTCAGCACGGTTCAGGGTGTGCCCCGGCCCGGTGAGGTGCCGGTCAAACTGCGCGTCGGGGACATGCTTGACCAAGACGACGATGTTCAGCGGATGGGTGGCTGACTCCTGCATTCCGGCCTTTCCGGTAGGAAAATCGGTTCCCGGCGGCCGGGAAATCCTCCCGCCGACGCCCCCCGCCTGTGGGCGGTGCGTTTAAAGCTAATCACACACTGGCCGGGGTTTCCCTTCACCAAACAGAAGGGCCGCCGCCCGGTGCTCCGGGAGGCGGCCCTTCTGTTTGCGTTCAACGCGGCCGGTGAAACGGACACTCTTACTGCTTGGCGGAATCCCCGAGCGTAACGTCCGTCGTGTCGGCGTTGCCGCCGCGCGTGTAATCGACGGTGGCCTTGCCGCCGGCCGGCTGCATGCGGATCGCGGCGGTCAGTGACTGGGCATCGGTCACTGGAATGCCGTTCACCGACGTCACGACGTCCCCCTTGCGCAGGCCCGCCTTCTCGCCCGGCGATCCGGACACCACGTCGGCGACTTCGGCGCCCACGGTGAAGGACGACGACGATTCGGACGCGGTTGCCGGCGTCACGGAGACACCCAGGTAGCCGTGGGTGGCGGATCCGTTGGCGATGATCTCCTCGGCGACCCGCTCCGCATACGTCATCGGGACGGCGAACCCGACGCCGATGTTTCCGCTGTCCTCGCCTGCGGCACCCGAGGCGGCCGAAGCGATGGCAACGTTCACGCCGATGACCTCGCCGTCAGAGTTGACCAGCGCGCCGCCGGAGTTGCCGTGGTTGATGGCGGCGTCGGTCTGGATGACGTTGAGGAAGATCGAGCTCTCCGCGGAGCTCTGCTCCTGCGACTGTCCATCCGGCGGAGCGAAACGGAAGCCGAAGCCGTTGTCTTCCGGTTCGTCCGAGCTCTCGGATTCCTCCGGGGCGGCCGAGGACTGGACACTGATGGTGCGGTTCAGCGTGGAGACGATACCGTCCGTGACGGTACCTGCCAGGCCAAGCGGCGCACCGATGGCGATCACGGTGTCACCGACGTTCAGTTTTCCGGAATCCCCCAGGGCGGCCGGCGTCAGGTCGGAGGCATCCACCTTAATGACCGCTAGGTCGGATACGGGGTCCGTGCCGACGATGGTGGCGGTCAGGACCCGTCCGTCGGACGTCTGGACTTCGACCACGGGATCGCCGGCGGTCCCGCCCAGCGTCACCACGTGGGTATTGGTGAGGATATGCCCGTCATCGTCCAGGATGATCCCTGACCCGGTGCCGGTGCTGCCGGAGGCGGCCACTTCGATGGTGACCACGCTCGGTGAAGCCTTCACGGCCGCCGCAGTGACGGCATTGACGCTGTCCTTGTCGTTGACAACGACAGTCTCGGACCGGCCGGACTGGCCGGCAGTGTTGTTGCTGTCCATCAACGCGTCGGCTCCGACCGCCACCCCGCCGCCGAGCAGCCCGGCAAGCAGCATGCCGGTGACCAGGGTTCCGGCTCCGAACTTCTTTGCCCGGGACTCGCCGGCCGGTGCGGCACCGGCCGGGCTGGAGAAGGCGCTGCCCTGGGATCCGTAGGGCCCGTAGGTTCCCCCGGGTGCGGCAGTGCCGTATCCGGCGCCCGACTGTCCCTCTGTGGACCCCGTGTATGACGACGGCGGCGTCGCCGGCCGGGGAGGCAGCGGGCGCTCCGGTACGTCATGCCCGCCGTGTTGCTCAGTCATGTGGGTTGTCCTTTCAAGGTTCGGTTACCCATGGTGTAGCCACAACATTGTTGTAACCACTATGACAGCGTCGGCTGGGACATTCGGGGACGAATGCTGGATGTCCGCTGTGAAAATCCCGGACGCCGCGGCCCAGGGTGACCGTTCGCGGGATTCAGTAAAAGCGCAGGTCAGAAGAGCATTGCGGCCCTCCCCCGGGTGGACCCGCCGCCCGGACCCGGTGGACGGGGCATGGGGCGGCCCATAGAATCGGTACCAAGGTCCGGGGGGCCCCATCTGCACCCCTCCCCTGCGGTACCGAGCACCGAGCACCGAACGAGATAAATAACCAAAGGAAAAGTTTATGCGGTCACGGAACAGCTGGGCGGCCGTACTCGGCCTGAGTGCAGTTACGGTCCTGCTCCCGGCCGCTGCCGTTGCCGGACCCGCGGATGCGGCCGCTGCCGGGCGCACCGGAGCCGCACTGGTCCCTGCGGCGGTCAACGTTCCTGCCGAATCTCCGGTCCGGATTCCACCGGGCGAGTACGTCGTAGACCCCGCCGATGTTCTCGGCAGCGATGCTTCCGAGGTGGAAGAGGCGATTTCCGAGGTACAGCGGAACAGCGGCTACACGCTCTACGTCGTGTATGTGGATTCCTTCACGAATCCGTCAGACCCCGCCGCCTGGTCTGAACAGGTAGTCCGCGGCAAGGGTATGGGCAGCAAGGAAGCCCTCCTGAGTATCGCCACCGAGGACCGCAAGATCCAGGTTTCCACCGGGGACCAGAGTGTCCTGAACCAGACCCGCCGCAACGCCATCCTCGCGGCGGCCACCGACCCGCTGCTGGGTTCGCAGGACATCACCTCCGCCCAGTGGGCAAATAGTGCGGTGAATGCCGCGGAGTCGCTGGAAGACATCGCCCGGGGCGGTGAAGGGGAAGTCGCCGCAGCCGAAGAAGCGGGCGGAGCCGACGTCGCTCCCCTGGTGGTCGGCGGCGTCGTCGTTGCGGGTGGACTGGGTACTGCCCTGCTGATCCGCAGCCGGCGGCGCAAGTCGGCAGCAGCCGTACCCGTGCAGCAGCAGGGGCCGGCGGAACCAGTGGATCCGCTGGACACCATGAGTGTGCCGGACCTCCGCAAGCGGGCAGGAAGCCTGTTGGTGGCCGCCGATGATGCGATCAAGTCCAGCGAACAGGAACTGGGTTTCGCCATGGCTGCCTACGGCGAGGGCGCGGTCACCACCTTCTCCGACGACCTCGCCGCCGCACGGGCGCACATGGGCGAGTCGTTCAAGCTGCAGCAGCAGCTCGACGACCACATCCCGGACACGGAACAGCAGCAGCGCACCTGGCTGAAGGAAATCATCCGCCGGTGCGAGGCAGTGAACGAGTCGCTGCAGGCGCATAAGGAAGAGTTCGATTCCCTCCGGGAACTGGAGAAGAATGCACCGGCCGCCCTGTCGTCGGCCCAGGCGGCAGCGGAGGAGACCACTTCCCGCCTGAGCACCTCAGCCGCGACGTTGGATGCGCTGCGCTCACGTTACGCAGCCTCGGCTGTAAGCCAGGTCAGCGACAATATCGACCAGGCCCATGAGCGGCTGGCCTTCGTGTCCAGTGCCGCGGCAACGGCGAACGAAAAACTGGCCGAAGGCGACACGTCATCCGCGGTGGTTTCCGTACGCGCCGCGGAAGAGTCGGTGCACCAGGCCAATGTCCTGCTCGATGCGATCGACAAGCGCAGCCAGGAGCTGGGCTCGGCACGGCAGGAACTGCAGCGTGCCGTGGCTGATGCCAATCAGGACCTGGCACAGGCGGGTGCCATTGCCGCCGGCGGCTCCACTCCCGGGCTCGCGGGGCCGGTGGCGGGGGTCCGCGCCGCACTGGACGCCGTGAAGCAGTCAACCTCCGCCGGCCCCATAGATCCGGTTGACCTGCTGCGCCGGCTGGAGACAGCCAA
This sequence comes from Arthrobacter sp. zg-Y919, assembly GCF_030142045.1. NCBI lineage: Bacteria > Bacillati > Actinomycetota > Actinomycetes > Micrococcales > Micrococcaceae > Arthrobacter > Arthrobacter sp. zg-Y919. Next base: position 2,239,217 of record NZ_CP126242.1, read on the forward strand.
CAGCCAGCTTGACGCTGCTTTGGAGGGGATCCGGGACCGTCAGGAGCAGGAGCGGCGGGCCCGCGATTCCCTGCAGCACGCCGTCATGGCCGCTCAGGCCCAGATTTCCGGCACGTCCGATTACATCAGGGCACGCCGCGGCGGTGTGGGCAGCGAGGCACGCACCCGCCTGGCCGAGGCCGAACGGAACCTCCAGCAGGCCATCGCCATGCAGTCCGGCGATCCGGTGAGTGCCCTTGCCTACGCCCAGCAGGCCAATACGCTGGCAGCGCAGGCTGCGGAAATGGCGCAGCAGGACGTTGACGGTTTCGGCGGCGGTGGTGGCTTCGGCGGAGGCGGATTCGGCGGCGGCGGCAACGGGCTGGGCGGCGCACTCCTCGGCGGTATCCTCATTGATTCGATCCTCCGCGGCGGCTCGCACGGCGGCGGATGGGGCGGCGGCGGATTCGGCGGTTTCGGTGGAGGCGGATTCGGCGGCGGCGGCGGGTTCGGCGGCGGCGGCTTCGGCTCGTCCGGTGGAAACTTCTAGCCTGCCCGGGTCAAAGGCGCAAAACTACACCAAGATGTACCCGTAACGTTTCATGGCGAACGCGGGATTTTTCCGAGCACAGCAGATTGAAAGGCAGACACCGTGGTTAAGCAGTCGATTTTCGGACGTATCACTCAATTGGCCAAGGCCAACATCAACGCCATCCTCGACCAGGCCGAGGACCCGCAGAAGATGCTCGACCAGATGGTGTGGGATTACAGCAACAACATCGCCGAAGCCGAGAGCGCCGTCGCCCAGACCATCGGTAATCTCCGGATGCTCCAGGACGACTACAACGAGGACATCCAGAACGCCCAGAACTGGGGCAACAAGGCCCTGGCCGCTTCCCGCAAGGCTGACGAGTTCCGGGCTGCCGGCAACACCGCCGACGCCGAGAAGTTCGACAACCTCGCCAAGGTTGCCCTTCAGCGGCAGATTGCCTCCGAAAACGAAGCCAAGGGTGCGCAGCCGACGATCGCCTCCCAGGAGGAGATCGTTGAACGCCTCAAGACCGGACTGAACCAGATGAAGGGCAAGTTGGACCAGCTGACCAGCAAGCGCGATGAACTCATTGCCCGCGCCCGCAATGCCTCGGCCCAGACGCAGATGCACGATGCCATGAAGAGCATCGACGTTATGGACTCCACGTCCGAGGTTGGCCGCTTCGAAGAGAAGATCCGCCGCGAGGAAGCGCGCGTCCGCGGCGCCAACGAGCTGGCCTCGTCAAGCCTTGACGCCCAGTTCGAGTCCCTGGAGGATCTCGGCGAGCAGACCGAGGTGGAGGCGCGCCTGGCCGCTTTGAAGTCATCCGGCACGCAGCAGTCCGCCATCGAGGACTAACCGCTCCACTTCCGTACAGCAGAAGGGCGGGCACCGTTACGGCGCCCGCCCTTCCGCTGTCCTACTGATCGGCTCTGCGGCGCTGCAGGGCACGCCGGCGCAGGACAAGGGGCAGAAGCAGCCAAAGCAGGCCGACCATAACCGCCACGGACACTGCGGCTACGGCGCCCGCGGCGCCGTCGAGCACCAGGTCGAATACCAGGCCGATGGTGCCCACGAGGATCAGCCCGACCAACACCAGCGTGATGCGCAGCAGCAGGTCGGCACTGTCGACGAGATCCCTTTTGATCCGCCGCTGGAAGAATGTACGGTGCATAACCACCGTCGACAGCAGCAGGGCCGTGGCAAGGACCGACAGCACCACCAGGGACAGGTAGATTCCCACCTGGACCGGGTTCAGGGTGGTGAAGCGCTGCTGGAACGGCAGCGTCAGCAGGAAACCGGTCAGGATCTGGATTCCGGTCTGGAGCACCCGGAGTTCCTGAAGCAGGTCCGTCCAGTTCCGGTCCTGTTTCTGCAGCGGGGTTTCATCGCGTTCCGGGTCCCGTTCCGCCGGGGTATTGCCCATAGTGCAGTGTAGTTCCTGCTCACCGGGGCAAAACAAAAGTCCCTCGAGGTTCCTTTCGGATCCTCGAGGGACTTTCCTTTGTTGCGGGGGCAAGATTTGAACTTGCGACCTCTGGGTTATGAGCCCAGCGAGCTACCGAACTGCTCCACCCCGCGGCGCGATATCTAACTCTACCCGCCGCTGGTCCCGGGCGCAAACCGCTGATGCGGGAGCCTGCAGCCCCGCGGAACTCCGGGGGGGTGGGGGCCGACGGCGGAGATCAATCCGCCGCCGGCCGTTCCCCGCGGCCGCTGTGCTAGCTGCCGCCGTCGCCGTCCTCCGCCGGGGCGGTGGCACCGGATTCGTCGGCGCCTTCGCCGCCTTCCATGCGTTCCTGGGCTTCGGTGGCCCGGGCGATGGCGTCCTGGAGCCGGCTCTGCGCCTCACCGTAAGCGGCAAAGTCACCGCGTCCGAGGGCGCTCTGGCCATCCTGGATAGCCTGGCCCGCATCGGACAGCGCCGTAGCCAGGTCGGATTGGGCCGTTCCGTCTCCCCCGCCCTCGGGCGTCGGAGGGGTGGCACCGACATTGCCGGCGTCACCCGTGGCGGCTCCGGAGTCTCCACCGAAGATCTGGTTCAGCGCTTCGTCGAGGGTCGGCGCGAAGCCCACCTTCTCGCCGAAGTTCACCAGGACCCGCTGCAGCGTCGGGTAGGACGCTTCACCTGAAGACTGGACGTAGACGGGCTGGACATACAGGATGCCGTCGCCGACCGGCAGGGTCAGCAGGTTGCCGTTGATGACTTCCGACGCACCCTGGCGCAGGAGGTTCAGGGCATTGGACACGGTGGGATCGGAGTTGAACGTGTTCTGCGCCTGTCCCGGCCCGGGAACGGCCGTGTCCGTGGGCAGCGCCAGCAGCCGGAGCTTGCCGTAGTCCTCGCTCCTGACACCCGGTTCCCCGGTGCCTGCGTCCGCCTCCGCGGAGAGGAAGCCGTAGAGCACGTTGCGGGGGTCGCCGCCTTCGCTCACGAAGGGGATGAACGGCGTCGTCAGCGAGAAGGTTGCCTCATCCTGTCCCGGCATCTGCAGCGACAGGTAGTACGGAGGCTGCTTGACGTCGGCGTTGCCACCCGTGGGATCGCTCGGAACGCTCCACGCGTCGTCGTTCTTGTAGAAGGAGTCCGGGTCGGTGACGTGGTACTTGCCGAGTAGTTCCCGCTGGACCTTGAACTGGTCTTCCGGGTAGCGGACGTGCGCCATCAGGTCCTCGGACATCTCGCTGTACGGCTTCAGCGTGGAGGGGAACACACTCTGCCAGGACTGCAGCAGGGGATCCTCGTCATCCCAGGCGTACAACTCGACGGAACCGTCATAGGCGTCGACAGTCGCCTTCACGGCATTGCGGATGTAGTTCACCTGTTCCTGCGGGAGCGCTGCGGCACCCGGGGTCAGTGAGTCCGTGGTGGCGTCCTGCAGTTCCTGCTGGGTCGAGTAGGGGAAGTACTTGCTCGTGGTGTAGCCATCCACGATCCACTTCACGCGCCCGTCGATGACCGCCGGGTAGGCATTGCCGTCCACCGTCAGGTACGGGGCGACCTTTTCGACCCGCTCACGCGGGTCCCGGTCGTACAGGATCTGTGATTCTTCATTGATGGCATCCGCGAGAAGCAGTTCCGTGGACTGGAACTTGATTGCGTAGACCAGCTGGTTGAAGAGGTTGCCGACGCTCGGGCCGCCTTCACCACTGAAGGTGGTCTGCGACTCTTCCTCGGAGTTGCCGGTCTGCGGCCGGTCGATCTCCACCGGGGCGGCACCTTCAGGGGCACCGACCACTGAGTACTGCGGAGAGTTTTCGCCGAAGTAGATCCGCGGCTCGTAGTCCCCGCCGTCGGTGAGGACGCCCGTGGAGGGAATGCCGGATTCCATGAAGCTCGGCTTGCCGTCGGGAGCGACTGTGGAACCCCGCGCGGCGACCACTCCATAGCCGTGGGTGTAGAGGACGTGTTCGTTGACCCAGCCGCTGGGAACGCCTCCGACGTTCAGCTCACGGACAGCGATGACGGTGTCCTGGATCTCGCCGTCAATTTCGTAGCGGTCCACGTTCAAGGTCTGGGGGAACTGGTAATACTGGCGGAACTGCTGCAGCTGGCCGAAGGCGTCGGAGACGACATTGGGATCCAGGAGGCGGATGTTGGTGGTGGTCCCCGCGTCCTGTTCCAGGGCCCCTGCGTTGGCGTTCACCGTGGCGTCGTAGGGAATGACCTCGGTATCGGCGAGCCCGTAGGCTTCCCGGGTCATGTCGATATTGCGCTGGATGTACTCGCGTTCGAGGCTCAGTTCCGAAGGCTGGACCTGGTAGCGCTGGACAATCCACGGGTAGACGCCGCCCGCGACGATGGCCGTGATGATCAGCATTGCGGTGCCGATGATGGGCAGGCGCCAGCGGCCGATGACGGCGGAAAGGATGAACAGCACTGCGACTATCACCGAGGCCACGGCCAGGATGGCCTTGGTCGGGATGACTGCCTCCACATCCGTGTAGAGCGCGCCGGTCCAGGTCCCCGAGGTGCTCAGGAGGGTGTCGTAGCGGTCAAGCCAGAAATTGACGCCCTGCAGCAGGAGGAAGGCTGCGGCGATGATGGCCAGGTGCAGGCGGGCGGGGCGGCTGACAAACACGCCCTTCTCTTCCAGGCGGATGCCGCCGTAGAGGTAATGCGTCAGGAGGCCGGCAATCCCGGAAATCACCACGACGCTGATCAGGAAGCCCACCAGGAAACCGATGAAGGGCAGGGTGTTCAGGTAGAAGCTGTAGTCCAGGTTGAACTGCGGGTCCGTTTTCCCGAAGTCGCGCCGGTTGAAGAAGAGCAGCGCCTGCTGCCACATCGACATGGCCGCCGTGCCGGCGAAGCCGCCGACCACGAGCGGAATACCGATCATCAGCAGCTTGCGGACCGGCTCAAGCTGGGCCTGGTACCGGTTCAGGTTGTCCTGGAGGGCGCTGTCGGGCGCGTAGATGGGCCGCGAGACGTAGGCAACCCGGATGCTGGTGAACACTCCGGCGGCCATCACGAGGAAGGCCGCGAGGAACATGGAGATCCGGGTCAGGTTCTCCTTGACGAACACTTCCAGGTAGCCCAGCTGGTTGTACCAGAGGACGTTTGCGTAGACCTGGGAGAAATACACAAAACCAATGACAAGCACGGCAACGACGATCAGCGTCGCGATCAGCGGACTCCGCCGTCGTCGCCTGCCGACGGCCGTGGCCGTGCCGGGTCGGGAAAATGGGCCGTTTGGTCCGGAAGTCACAGTTACCTCATCGTTCGGTGCGTCGGCTGGCGGCCGCTCCGGACTGCACCGGCGGGAACAATGCCAGGACATATATTCCGGCCCTGTTTGCCCGCCGGACGGCCGGAAGCCGTCCGTGAATCATTCTGCCTTGGATTGCTCTTTGGCGGCCACTTCGATCCGGTGCCGGAAACAACCTTGTCCCGATCGTAACTAGGCACGGCCGTCCACTTCTAGGGGGTGCACTGCGGGAGGTCCGACGCGCTGCCGCCGGCGGCGAGCTTTTCCACCGCTTGGATGGCCTCGTCCAGGGTGGACACCCGCACCACGTCCAGGCCGTCGGGAATGTGCCCGGCGACCTCGCCGCAGTTGTCCGCCGGGGCCAGGAAAAACTCGGCCCCGGCGTCGGAAGCGCCAATGAGTTTCTGCCTGATTCCCCCGATGGGCCCAACATTTCCCGCCGCGTCGATGGTTCCGGTTCCGGCGAAATGCCTGCCGTCCGTCAAGGCGCCCGGAGTCAGCCGGTCCACGATCCCGAGGGCGAACATCATCCCCGCGGACGGACCTCCCACCTTCTCCATGCCCGCACCGATGCTCACGTCAAACGGAAACTCAAAGGAAGTGGCCAGTTCGATGCCGAGCTGGTAGGCACCGGAGTCGGACTGCCGCGGGGTGACGGATTCGGAGACCTCGGTCCCGTCCCGCCGCACCGTGAGCTGCGCGGCTGACCCTCCGCCGTCGTTCAGGGCAGCACGCAGGCTGTCGATGCCTTCGATCCTGGTCTCCCCCACCGCAACCACTGTGTCCCCCGGCTGCAGCACTCCTTCGGCAGGTGAGCCTTCCACCACGGCCGCCACAGTGAGTTCCTGCGTAAAACCGATGTCGAGCTGCGTCAGGGCAGCAGCAACTGCGGATTCCTGGGACGACGTCATGGCGGCGGCATTCTCCTCATCCACCTCGTCGCTGGTGGTTCCGGGAGCGTAGAGGAATTCGGTGGGGTACACGACGTCGTCCTGGTCCACCCATCCGCCCACAGCCTGGAAGATGCTGATGTTGGTGCTGGGGCCACCGGAAACGTACACGGTGGTCAGGTCCAGTTCACCGTCCGTCGGATACGTCCGCTGTCCCTCGATCTCGATGATCTCCGCGTCCCCGGCGCTGCCCAGTGTGTTGAACGTCGGCCCGGGAGATTCCACCACGTACTGCGCCGGCAGCAGCAGCCCGGCGGCACCGAGTACGACGGCGAGCGCTCCGGAAACAAGGATGGCCCGGGTGCGCGGCGTGCGCTTGGCCGGTGCCGGGCGGCCGCTGCCCAGGCCCTGGTATGGGTAGACGGAGTAGCTGCCGTCCGGCTGCGGGGCCGGTGCGGCCGGTGTGCCCGGCCCGTCCTGCGCTGCGGTGCTGCTGTCGTCGTGAGAGTGGCGCAACTGACCAACCTTTTCCTGCGCTCGTGTGCTGTACGGAGCCGGCACCCGATACCCGACCGCCGACCCTGCAAGCCTACGCCCGGCAACCGAACCGAACGTGCAGGGCCGGCTTTGCCTACAGCGAACGAAAACACGCTGTGCGGGACAGGTGTTGGGCACTGCCGGTAACGTAAGGAGAAATATGCGCGGCAGTGCCGGGCATCGCACAACAACCGCACGCAGTATGTGCACGCAGGACTTTCCGCTTTATCTTCTTCCACAGGACCGGTGGTATCCCATGAGTTCCAATCCATCCGACCGCGGGGACAACCCGCAGGATCCGCTGTCCGAAATGCTCGCGCGCCTGTTCGGCGCCGGCGGGGCCGGCGGCATGGATCCGTCGGAACTGGCGAAGGCTGCCGGACTGCCCTCGGACCCCAATGCCATGGCCATGATCTTCCAGCAGGTGCAGGCCATGTTCAGTGCTTCATCGGACGGGCCGGTGAACTGGCAGCTGGCCAAGGACAATGCCCGGCGGGTCGCCGCAACCGGCAGCGATCCCTCCACCGGCCCGACGGCGGCCCGCGAGGTTGACGAGGCGCTGCACCTGGCCGAACTCTGGCTCGACCCGGCCACGGATTTCGCGTCCACCGCAAGTCTTGGCCGGGCCTGGTCCCGGGCGGAATGGGTGGAAGCGACCATGGATTCCTGGCGCCGGCTCACCGAGCCCGTAGCCGTGAGCATTTCGGAAGCGCTTTCCAACGCCATCACCGCGCAGATGCCCGAAGAAATGAAGTCCATGATGGGCGGGGCGTCCTCCATGCTCGCCAACATGGGCGGGGCGATGTTCGGCATCCAGCTCGGCCAGGCCGTCGGCGCGCTGTCCAAGGAAGTGGTGAGCTCCACCGACGTCGGGCTGCCGCTCGCCGCAGGCACCATGGCACTGCTGCCTGCCAACGTTGCCGCCTTTGGTGAAGGACTGGACATTCCGGAGGCCGAGATCCGGCTGTACCTGGCCGTTCGGGAAGCGGCCCATGCCCGCCTCTTCGCACAGGCCCCGTGGCTGGCACCCCATCTCTTCGGCACCATTGAGAGTTATGCCCGCGGCATCCACATCGATATTTCCAAGATCGAGGAAGCCGCACGGGACATCGACCCTTCCAATCCCGAGTCCATCCAGGCTGCCCTTTCCGGCGGGGTTTTCCAGCCCCAGCGCACGGGCGCCCAGGAGGCGGCCCTCGAACGGCTGGAAACCGCACTGGCCCTGGTGGAGGGCTGGGTGGATGAAGTCACCGCCGCCGCCACCGCGAACCTGCCGTCCGCCGGTGCCCTGCGGGAAGTGATCCGCCGGCGCCGTGCCAGCGGGGGTCCGGCCGAGCACACGTTTGCTTCCCTGGTCGGGTTGGAGCTCCGGCCGCGGCGGCTGCGCGATGCAGCGGCCCTGTGGGCGCACCTGACCGAAGAGCGCGGCATTGAAGGCCGGGACGCCATCTGGGAGCACCCGGACCTGCTTCCCACCTCGGAAGACCTGGACGACCCCAAGGGCTTCAGCCGGCGGCGGGAGCTCCTGGAAGCTGCGGATTCCGATGTCGATGCTGCGCTGAAACGCCTGCTTGACGGTGGATTCGATACCCCGGCCGGCGACGGTGCACCGGAAGCTGAAGAGTCCGGAACCGCCGGCGACGCGGACACTTCCGCGGATACCGACGGCGACACCGCAAACGGCAGCGATACGGGAAACGACAATGACACCGACGAGGGCGGCAAGCCCGGCGCACCCTAGCGGCGTGTTTTCCGGCCGGCTTCCGTGCGGACCGGGACTTTGCCGGTAACAACTACTCCAGAGGCAGCAGCCTCTGGAGTAGTTGTGTTTTGCGGAGCCGTTAGTCCTCCCCCATTTCCCCCTTCAGCCCCCGGGCGCTGGCGAACGCCGCTCCTGACAGGAAAGCCTTTGCGGTTTCCGTCTGCGGATAGTTTTCCAGCAGCCGCCAGAAAGCCGGACCGTGCGAGGGTACGAGCAGATGGGCCAGTTCGTGGAGCAGCACGTAGTCGACGACCCATTCGGGCATTCCCTGCAGTTTGTCTGACAGCCGGATCGTGCCCCTGCCCGGCGTCGCCGAACCCCAGCGTGAGTTCTGGTTGCTGACCCAGCGGACCGACTGTGGACGTGCCTGTCCGGAAAGATAGGTCCGGGACAGTTCCGCCGCGCGCAGCATTAGTTCGCTTTCGCTGGCCCCGGGATCCGGCTCGGTGGAGGACCGTTCCTCCAGCCGGGCCACCATCCGCCGTACCCACTCCGCTTCCTGGGCGGTGGAGAAGTGTGCCGGGATGGAGATCAGGGCCACGCCGTCACGGAACACGGCATTGACTGTCCGTTTCCGCCGGGCGGACCGGCGCACCTGGATCGGTATTCCGGTGCTGGTGGTTGCCGGAATCGAAACGTCGGCGGTCCGGTGCGGAGAAGGCATATTCCCAGCCTAGCCGCCGCCGCTGACAGCCCTGGAACCTGTGGATAACTCCGGGGGCCGCGGGCTGCCGTGTCAGCATGGTCAGCAGCCGGAACAGACCACGGGAGTCGACACGGGAGCAGGCCAATGCGGATCAATCCTGGAATTCATGTGCTCGAAGTGTCGCCTGGTGCCCGTCAGCTGGGCATCGGTTCGGGGTCCCTGCTCCTGCGCAACCTCCAGGACGCCGACCTCGCTTTCCTGGCGGCCCTGCACAGGGGTGTTCCGGATGGATCGGAACAGGCCGCCGCAGCGGGATTGTCCGTTCCTCAGGACCGGGCGGCTTCACTGCTGCAGGTTCTCGGCCCCCTCCTGGTGCCGCATGAGGCCGCCGCTGAACCCATCCCCTCCCTGCGTACGGAACGTCTGCTCCCGGACGCACAGCGTCTCTCATCCGCCTACAGCGTCAACGGCGAAGAAACGGTGCGGCGGCGGGCCGCCGCTGCGGTTTCCGTGGACGGGCTGGGGCGCACCGGTGCCCTGCTGGCACGCGCGCTCGGCTCGGCAGGTATTGGAACCCTGCTGCTCACGGATCCGGACGTGGTTTCCCCGGCCGACGTCGGAACGGCCTACGCCATGACCGATATCGGAATGAACCGGGCCGCAGCCGTCAAACGGCACCTTTTCCGGGTGGACCCCACCCTCCAGGTGCTGACGATGCCGGGTATCAGCCGTGGATCTGCCGGTCGCCGTCCGTCCCCGCCTGCCGTGGACCTGGCCGTGACCATCCGCGCGGTGGCTGCCGTGCCCCGGGCGGGGGAACGCCGGCCGGAACCGGCGGAGGACGACGGCAGCGTCCCCCGGCTGGTACTGACAGCACAGGAAAGCGCGTGGGACATCGGCCCCCTGGTGGTTCCCGGCCTCACGCCGTGCCTGGAATGCCTGGACCGCCACCGGGCAGAGACCGATCCGGGGTGGTACGCCGCCAGGGAGGCCCTGGCAGCCAGCCGGCCCGAAGCCGCGGACAGGCAGGACGCTGCCGGCGGGCTGTTTTCGGGTCCCGGGGGTGAGGAGCTCGCCGGCTCGGTGCTTGCCGCCGGAGCGGCAGCCATGGCGGCGCTGGTCTTCCTGGACGGGATCAACCAGCCTGCCGTGTTGTCCGCTGTCCTTCGGCTGCGGACCTCCGACGGCTACCCGCAGCTGCGGAAACTGGACTACCACCCGGCGTGCGGCTGCCGGCTGCAGCGCCGCGGAAACCAGGTGGCCTAGCCCGGCCCCGGAGCCGCGCCCCGTGGCCAGGGATCCGGGCGCCCGTGGCTAGGCGCATGGGCGCCCGGGGCTAGGCGTCGGAGCTCTCCGAAAGCACCTTCAGTACGGCCTCGCCGTAGCGCTCCAGCTTCGATGGACCCACTCCGGGGAGGGTGGCCAACCGGTTCAGGGACGGCGGACGGTCTTCGGCAATGGCCACGAGGGTCGCGTCCGTGAAGACAACGAAGGCGGGAATGCCCGCTTCGGCGGCGGCTGCCCGGCGCCATTCCCGCAGTGCGTCGAAGGTCGCTTCCTCGTACGTCACGGGGCAGTCCCCGCAGCGTCCGACCTTGCGTTCGGCACCCGTGTTCAGCAAGGAACCGCAGCTGCGGCATTTCGCCGGGCCGGTGACCTTGCGCCGGGCCTGCTTGGCCGGTCCCGCCGTGCGGCCGGCGTCGCGCTCGGTGCGCGGGCGCAGACCGTCCAGGAACCGTGAGGGCTTCCGGTTGGCGCGGCCACCCGGTGTCCGTGCCGTCGACCAGGACAGCGCCAGGTGCTCCCGTGCACGGGTAATACCCACGTACAGCAGGCGCCGTTCCTCGTCGACGGCTTCGGGAGTGTCCGCGAAGGAGATGGGCATGAGGCCTTCACTCAACCCGACCAGGAACACTGCATCCCATTCCAGGCCCTTCGCCGAGTGCAGGGACGCGAGGGTTACGCCCTGGACGCGCGGGGCGTGCTGCGCCGCGGCCCGTTCCTCCAGTTCGGCCACGAAATCCTGCATGGTGAAAATGCTGTCCGGATCGCGGGTCCGGGTGGCCTGCAGTTCCTCGGCCAGTGACACCAGTGCGGCCAGGGATTCCCACCGCTCGCGGGTGGCTCCACCACCGGCGGGGGCTTCGGAGGTATATCCCAGCGAGGCCAGGATGTCCCGCACCAGCTGCGGCACCGGTTCGTTCCCGACGGACCGTGACGCAGCGCGGAGCTGCAGCACGGCGTCGCGGACCTCGCGCCGGGCGAAGAACCGCTCCCCACCGCGCAGCTGATAGCCGATGCCGGCCGACGCGAGCGCCTGCTCGTAGGCCTGCGACTGCCCGTTGGTCCGGAAGAGGATGGCGATCTCGCTGGCCTGGACCCCCTGTTCCATGAGCGCCTTGATGGAGGTGGCGACCTGTGCGGCCTCCGCCTCGTCGTCGGCGCACTCGGTGAACGTCGGTTCCGGTCCCGCCGGCCGCTGAGCCACCAGCTCCAGCGGTGTGGGCCAGGCCGGAGCGGACCGGTTCCGCTCCCCCTCGGCGGTCCGGGCCGCAAGGATCCGGTTCGCCAGGCCAACCACCTGGGGTGTGGAACGGTAGTCGCGGACGAGCTTGACGACGTCGGCCCCAGGGAACCGCTTGGTGAAGTCGAGCAGGTGCCGCGGCGTGGCGCCGGTGAAGGAATAAATGGTCTGACTGGAGTCGCCCACCACGCACAGTTCATCCCGGGCGCCCAGCCAGAGGTCCAGCAGCCGCTGCTGCAGCGGCGAAACGTCCTGGTACTCATCCACCACAAAGTGCCGGTACTGGTCCCGCACCATGGCTGCGACCCGTTCGTCCTCCTGCAGGATTCCCACCATGATCAGCAGGACATCCTCGAAGTCGATGATGTTCCGGTCCACCTTCACGTCTTCGTAGGACTGGAAGATCCGTGAAATGGCGGTCAGGTCGAACCCGGCCGGGGGTTCCCGGTCTCCGGCAGCCCGCACGTAGCTGTCCGGAGTGAGCATGGAGACCTTCGCCCACTCGATTTCCGCGGCGACGTCGCGGATGGCCGCCCGGTCGGTGGACAGCCGGAGCCGGCGGGCGGCTTCGGCAATGATCTGCGCCTTGTGGTCCAGGAGGCCGGGCATGGTTCCGCCCACGGTGTGCGGCCAGAAGTACTGCAGCTGCTTCAGCGCCGCGGCGTGGAACGTCCGCGCCTGCACACCGCCGGATCCCAGGTCCCGCAGCCTGGTCCGCATTTCCGCTGCCGCCCGCGCGGTGAAGGTCACCGCGAGGACCTGCTGCGGTTTGTAGACGCCGGTGGCCACACCGTAGGCCATCCGGTGCGTGATGGCGCGGGTCTTGCCGGTCCCTGCACCGGCCAGGACGCAGAGCGGACCCGTGAGGGTGGTGGCAACTTCGCGCTGCTCGTCGTCGAGCCCGGCCAGGATTCGTGCTTCGGGTGATTCGCTGCTCATGCGCGGGTGTTGGCCTCCGGTTCAAGAATGGACCCGCCGTACCAGCGTTCGATCAGGTTACGGGCAATGGAAATGGGACCTGCAATGGTGATTTCTCCGCTAGACACGGCCTCGGCAAGCTCGGCCCGGCTAAACCAGCGGACGTCGGACATTTCGACGCCGTCGGCCTTCGCCTCCGCGTTCTCGGCGCGGGCGGTGAAGCCCAGCATCAGTGAACACGGGAACGGCCACGGCTGCGAACCGAGGTACTGCGGAGTGTGGACAACAACCCCGGATTCTTCGGCCACCTCGCGGATGACAGCGGCCTCCAGCGACTCCCCCGGTTCAACGAAACCGGCGAGGGTGGAATACCGGTTCCCCGGCCAGGCCGCCGCCGAGCCGAGCAGGATGCGGTCCTGCTCGTCCACAACGGCGACGATGATGGCCGGGTCGGTGCGCGGGAAGTGGGAGCTGCCGTCCTCGGGGCAGCGGCGGACCCAGCCGCCCTGCTCGGGAACGGTGGGGGCGCCGCAGCGGGGGCAGTGGGTGTGCACGGCGTGCCAGTTGGCGACGGCGGCAGCCTCTACGAACAATCCGGCGTCCAGGGCGCCCAGATGGGTGGCGGACTCGCGCAGGCTGACCCACGCGGCGCCGTCGACGGCTAATGCGGGATCCGGCTCGGGCAGCGTCATCAGGACGATGTCGGTTCCCAGGGGCACCTGGGCGTCCTCGAGGGTGCGTCCCAGATAGATGGGAACATCTCCGAAGCCGGCAGCCGGCGGATCAAGGAGCACCAGCACGCCCTCGCGGACCAGGGTCCGTCCCCCGGCCAGGTACATCACGCGGGTGCCGCCGTCGGCGCGGATGGTGTCGAAAAGATCGGCGGCGACACGGCGGTCGGATCCCCTGTCCACGGCCGTCCGGGCCAGCGGTAACAAACCCAGGGGTGAAACTTCTGCTGCCGGTGCCGGGATACTCATACCACCTACCGTACTGACTCTCTCCCCCCAAACTGTAGTTGGCCCCCGGCGCCGTGCCCGGCATGAGCTTTTCCTCACGGTTTAGGCGACTCGCCGCCCACGGATGGTTATTCGGACCACATCTACCCATACGGTTGAAGATGTGAAACGGACTCCCATGGAATTGGCTGCAATGGCCAGCGCTGCCGTCCCAGGGCTGACCCCTACCGGCGTTGCCGGTTCCCCGGACGATGCCGCCGATTTTGACGCGGCGCTGCTCATCGACGACGCCGGACGCAGGTGGCGCGTCCGGTCCCCCAAACACCTCGAGGCCAGCATGCGCCTGGAGACCGAGCTCCTGGTCCTGCGGACGTTTGTCCCCGCGGTCCGGGCCGAACTGCCGTTCGCGCTTCCGTATGTTGCGGGCACCGTGCGCCAGGGCGAGCTGTGCACCTTTGTCTATTCCCACCTTCCAGGCGCCATCCGGAGCATCGACACACTGATGACGTCCGGGCGTTCCGTAGCCACGGAAATCGGCCGGGCCATGGCTGCCATCCACGCCATTCCCCGGGAACTGGTCACCAAGGCTGACCTGCCCAGCTACAGCGCCAACGAGTTCCGCCAGCGCCGTCTGAATGAGCTGGACCAGGCCGCCACCACCGGCAAGATCCCAGCCGTACTGCTGCGGCGCTGGGAGCACGCGCTGGAAGACGTCTCGCTTTGGCGTTTCAAGCCCACCGTGGTCCACGGCGACCTGCATGAAGACAACATCCTGCTCACCGGCGAGCGGGTCAGCGCGGTCACCGGCTGGACCGATCTCCGGGTGGGCGACCCCGCGGATGACTTCGCGTGGCTGATCGCGGCCAACGATCCCAAGTTCACCGAGACCGTGCACGCTGCCTACTTGGAAGCCAGCAACGATCCCGAGGATCCGCACCTGATCCGCCGGGCAGCGTTGTCTGCCGAATTCGCCCTCGCGCAGTGGCTGGTGCGCGGCGTCGCCGCAGAGAACTCCACCATGGTCGACGAAGCCGTGGAAATGCTCGGAACCCTCGAAGAAGACGTCCTGGCGCAGGAAGCGTCTGACCGGCGCGACAGCCAGGCCCGCACTGCCAATGCCCGGACGGCGGAAGCCGAAGCCGCGGCGGCAGTCCGGCCGGCTGCCGCCAAGGTTACCGTTGCTCCGATTGCTCCCGAGGCGGCCCCCGCGGCGTCAGGCGCCGACGACGCCGCCCCGGACACCGGCAGCGTCAGCCGCGTGGTTGGTACCGGAACAGGGTCAGACACGGAAAACGGTGCCGATACCGCAACGGACAGCCCCGAACCCGGCGAATCGGAGCGGGCAACGGTGCGCGCAGTGGAAGCCGAAGCCGAAGCGGATGAAGCCGTGGTCTCCGGCGTGGACGCTGAGCCCGGGAACGATCCGGAATCCGGCAACGAACCTGTTGCGGACAGTGCTCCCGGTGACGGCGCCCCGCGCGACGGACATAGCAGTCAGCCGGGCACCGAAACCACTACCCTTCCGCTGACCCCGGTTCCGGACAAGTAACCGTTTTCCGCTAGCCCGGACTCCGGTGCCCCGCCGATTTTTCGGCGGGGCACCTTTTTTCTTTCACACCCCCTTGCCATGTCCCGGCTCCGCCGATAGGTTAGTTACATAACTAATGAACCAAGCAAGTAGTGAACCGGGCACTTGGGTCCCGGGGGATGAAAACACGGGAGCCGCTTTGATAGATGACAGCAGGCCGATCTTCCAACAGATCGCCGAACGCGTCGAAGGCGACATCCTTGACGAAACCCTCAAGGAGGAAAGCCAGGTGCCTTCCACCAACGAGTTCGCAGCCTTTTACCGGATCAACCCGGCGACGGCTGCCAAGGGCATCAATCTCCTCGTAGATGAGGGAATCCTCTATAAGCGCAGGGGCATCGGCATGTTTGTGGCGCCCGGTGCCAGGGAAGCCGTCCTCAAGAAGCGGCGGGAACAGTTCTACGAACAGTACGTCCGTCCGCTGACAATCGAAGCGCGGAAGCTGGGTATTGACGGCACCCAGCTCGCCGGATTGATTCAGCGCAGCGCCGTCGACACCGAAGGGAGCATGGCGCCATGAATGCCGGCACCACGAACGTGATAGAAACCCGGAACCTCACACGCCGTTACCGGGACCAGCTAGCGCTCGACAACGTTAACCTGGATATTTCCGGCGGCCGCATTTACGGGCTGCTCGGTCGCAACGGAGCGGGCAAAACAACCCTGATGTCCATCCTCACGGCCCAGGGCTTTGAGTCTTCCGGCGAGGTACGGGTTTTCGGAGAACACCCCTTCGAAAATGACCGTGTGCTGCGCCGGCTGTGCTTCGTCCGCGAATCGCAGAAGTACCCGGATGATTTCACCGCGGCAAACGCTTTTGCATCCGCCGGGTTGCTGTATCCCAACTGGGATGCCGGGTTCGCCGCCTCGCTCGCGGAGGAATTCCGCCTCCCGGTCAAGCGCCGGTTGAAGAAACTTTCCCGCGGCCAGCTTTCCGCCGTCGGAGTGATTCTCGGACTGGCCTCGCGGGCGGAGATCACTTTCTTTGACGAGCCCTACCTGGGGCTCGACGCCGTGGCCCGGCAGATTTTCTACGACCGGCTGGTCGAAGACTTCGCAGAGTATCCGCGCACCATCGTGCTTTCCTCGCATCTGATCGACGAGGTCGCCCTTCTCCTGGAGCACGTGATCGTGATCGACAGCGGCAGGATTGTCCTGGATGACGACGCAGAGAACATCAGGGGCAGCGCCGTAACCATCACCGGCACTGCGGACATCGTCGAGGCCTTCATCGCCGGGTATCCGGTGCTGCACCGCGAATCCCTGGGGTCCCTTGCCTCGGTGACCGTAGAGCATCGGCTGGACGACGCCGGGCGTCGGGAAGCCGCCGAGCTTGGGTTGCAGTTGACCCCTGTATCCCTGCAGCAACTCATTGTCCGCAAGACACTGCATGCCGATGGCGTAGAGAAGCCGTCCGGCACTGCGGCAACAGACAGCCTGGAGGCCTTCCAATGAACCGTGCAGTAGCCGTGGCGAGAATGCAGCTGACCAACAAATGGATCTACCTGTGGATTCCGCTGATCATCCTGGTCGCCTCCACGCTGATATCGCTGGCAATCTTCGCGATGATCCCGGACGACGCCTCGAACGTCATTTCGGGCTCCGGGCAGGCCGTGATGTGGTACTTCTTTGCCCTGGGCATCCAGGCCATGACCCTGCTCTTCCCCTTCTCGCAGGCCCTCAGCGTCAGCCGGCGCGCCTTCTACATCGGCACCATCGGATTGTTCTCACTGGTCGCCCTGGCTCTCGCGGTCCTGTACTGGGTACTGGGCCTGGTGGAGCAGGCGACCGACGGCTGGGGCATGAAGGGCGCCATCTTCGCCATCCCGTGGATTGCCGAGGGCGCCTGGTACACCCAGATCCTCTTCTATTTCGCGGTCACCATCCTGCTGTTCCTGCTGGGCTTCTGGAGTTCGACCATCTACAAGCGCTGGCGGACTATTGGACTCACGGCAGCGCTGGTGGGCGCCGGCGCCGTCCTGCTGGGAGTCATCGCCCTGATCACCTGGCGGGAGGCCTGGCCCTCCGTCGGCGCCTGGATAGTGCAGCTGACGCCGATCTCCCTGGCCGGTTGGCTGCTGGCTGCCGGTGCGCTGCTAGCCCTGACGTCCTACGCCACGCTTCGGCGTGCCGTTCCCTGATCCTCCCCGCCGGTTCAGCTCCCCGAACCCCGCCCGCCGGACTCAGAATCCGGCGGACGGGGTGTTCGCTGCCTCCCGGATGATCTCCTCCAGCTCGGCCTCCCCGGCCAGGTTGTACGGCCGGATCAGCTTGTCGGACGCCACGTAGTAGAACGCGGCCCGCACCTTCTCCAGCGGAACCCCCTTGAGCCGGGCCCAGGCCAGCCGGTACACGGCCAGCTGCACGGACCGCACATCCAACTTCTGGGACGACGGCGGCGCACCGGTCTTCCAGTCAATGAGGTCCCAGGTGCCGTCGGCGTCCTGGAAGACGGCATCAATGCGCCCGCGCACGACGACGGTGTCCACCTTGGTCTCCACCGGGACCTCGATAAACGCAGGGGTCCGCTGCGCCCAGTCCGAGGCCTCGAACGTGGCAATCATGTCCCCGAGCTCATACGCCTCGTCCACGTACGCATCGGCTGCACCGGGATACTCGTCGATGTCCAGCATTCCGCTGGTGCCGAAGAATTCCTCAACCCAGGCATGGAAGGCCGTGCCCTTGCGGGCGGCCATCCCCGGCTGCCGCGGAACCGGCCGGCGGAGCTGACGGGTGACTTCCGCCGGGTCGTCCTTCAGGTCCACCAGCATGGAGGCCGAAATATGGGCAGGAAGCTCGACCTGGACCACTTCGTTCGGCGGCCGGTGCCGTGCCAGCACCAGTTCCGTTTCGCGGCTCCACCGCCCCGGGGCCTGTTCCCCGCTCCGCCCGGGGGCCTCCCCGGCCCGGCTGCCCGCCGACTGGAGCACGGCCTCCGCCGCGGTTTCCATCGCCTGCCGGCGCGGACCAAGCGGATCGACCGGCCACCGTGCCCGTTCAGCCTCGGCGTTGGCCGGGTTCTCCGTCCCCTCGTCTTCGGGCATAACCCACGTCAGGAGCCGGTATCCTGCAGCGCCGGACTGCTCCAGCTCGTATAGGTCCTGCAGGTACCGGGACACCCCCAGCGGTTTGGACCGTCCGCCGCCCCAGGCTGAGGACGTGCAGATCAGCACGGACTTGGCGCGGGTGAACGCGACATAGGCCAACCGGCGTTCCTCGCGCTCGGCATGGCCCTTCGCGTCTTCGCTGAAGAGCTTTTCGCTCTCCAGCCAGGACTTCTGGTCCACCTGTTCCCAGTCCCACTGCGGAAGGTCCAGGCTGTCGCCGCGCAGGGTCCACGGCATCGCGGAGTCGCCGCTGCTCCAGCGGGAATCCTTGTCACTGGGGAACGACGCTTCGTTGAGGCCCGGAACCACCACGATGTCCCATTCCAGGCCCTTGGACGCGTGGACGGTGAGGAGCTGGACCGCCTCACGGCTGGGCTCGAGGGGAGTCACGGGCAGGCCGTTCTCCTCGGAGTTGGCCGCTTCCAGCCAGGCCAGGAACGCGGCCAGGTCCACCCGCTCCGCGGAGGAGCTGAAGGTGGCCGCCGCGTCGATGAAGGCGTCCAGATTCCGCCGGGACTCGTGCAGGGTGACACCCGGCTTGGCGGCTACTTCGAGGTCGAGCAGGATCCTCCGCTCCACTTCGCCGATCAGCGTGGTCAGGTCCTCCCCCACGAAACCGCGCAGGTCCCGCAGCTCGTTCCGCAGCAGCTTCAGGCGCCGCAGCCCTTCCTCGGAAAGGGACCGGCCGGCATTGGATACCCAGCCGGGCCGTGGCAGGGAGTCCACGGCTTCCACCAGGCTGCCGGCTTCCACCAGGTCGGCTTCCACCACGAGGTCGGGGCCCTCGTCCGGGCCGTGGATATCGGCGGCATCGGCCACCCGGACGGCACGTTCACGGACCCGGACCAGGTGCCGGGACCAGTCGGCCAGCGCCATGAGGTCCGCCGGCCCAATCCGCCAGCGTGCTCCGGCCAGGATCCGCAGCATGGAATCCGAACGCCCCGGATCACCCAGGACACGAAGGACCGCGAGCAGGTCCACCACTTCCGGTGTGGACAGCAGTCCACCAAGGCCGACAATCTGCACCGGGATCCCCCGCAGCTCCAGCTCCCTGCGGATCGGTTCAAACTGCTTGCGGCCCCGGCAGAGCACCGCCACGGTGGGCGTCTGCTCCTTCCCCCGGTCATCAAAGCCGCCGAGCTCTGCCCTGCGGCTGCGGTGGAAAGCCACCTGCTCGGCAACTGCCTCCGCTTCCCCCACAATCCGGTCCGGGGTCCCCTTGCCGGGCTCCACGGAGACATCCGACAGGTAGCGGCCCAGATACACCTCACCCACCGGGGCATTGGGCTTGGCCTGCAGCTCGGGCACGTGCGGCAGCCGCTGGTGTTTCAGCCAGGGCGCAACGCCGTTCAGCGGCGTGGATACGGTGTTGGCTGCCGCCAGGACCGAGGTGGAGTTCCGCCAGGCCACGGAGAGGTTGGCCAGCGGTGCCAGCTCCCGGCCGTTGTCGGTGAACAGCGGGAACTTCTCCCGGAAGGTGCCCAGCTGGCCGGCCGAGGCCCCGCGGAACCCGTAGATGGATTGGTGCGGATCCCCGACGGCAGTGACGGACCGGCCGTCGCCGAACAACTTGGAGAAGAGCACCATCTGCGCGTGGGAAGTGTCCTGGAACTCATCCAGCAGCACCACCTTGTATTTGGCCCGTTCCATCTCCACGGCTTCGTCGATGGTCGCCGCAATCCGGGCGGCGAGCTCCACGAGGTCGCCGAAGTCCAGCTGCCGTCGTTCGGCCTTGGCCCGCCGGTAGGCTTCCACCAGTTCGGTGACGGAGATGCGCGTACGCAGCCGGTTCAGCAGCTTCCGTGCCGCCTGGGTGGGTTCCTTCGGCTTGCCAAACTGGTACGGCAACGCGGAGACCGCTGCCACGTGAGCCTCAAGTTCCGCGCGGACCTCCGCTGGCGTGCGCAGGTGCTCCGAGCATTCGCCGGCCATCTGCAGCACGGCACCAACCAGGGTGGATTTGGCGGCGGTGAAGTGCTCGTAGTCGCCGGAATAGGCTTCCACCACCTCATTTGCCAGCTGCCAGGACTGCGCGCCGCCGAGCATCACGGAATCGCGTTCGACGCCGATCCGCAGGCCGTAGTCGTTCACGATGCCGTTGGCATAGGAATGGTAGGTGGAAACGCTCGGTTCCATCCGTTCCTCGCCGCCGCCCGCAGTGTCCGGGTCCGCTGCCCCGCCGGGTCCGGCGTCGAGCTGGCGGTACAGCAGGTTCAAGCGGGCACGGATGCGGGTGGCCAGTTCCCCGGCCGCCTTCCGGGTAAAGGTAACCCCGAGGATCTGCTCCGGCCGGACCAGTTCGTTGGCCACCAGCCAGACCACCCGGTCCGCCATCGTTTTGGTTTTGCCCGACCCCGCGCCGGCAATGACCAGCAACGGCTCAAGGGGACCTTCGATGATGCCGGCCTGGTCATCGGTGGGGTACTGCACCGGTGACTTCGGATCGGTGTGGAGCAGCTCCGCCAGTTCCCGTGCCGAGTACTTGGGGGCGGGTGCAGGCTGCGGCAGCCCGCCGGGCACTTCGTCGGTTACGGACGTACTCACTCGGTGACCTGCTTTCCTTCAGCGCAGAGGGGGCATATTTCGGGCAGACGGCAGCCGTTGCCGCCAAACCCGCTGCGGCCGGGATCGTGGACCGTCTCGAAGAAGGCCGCGGACATCAGTGCCGCGGCATCGCGGACCATATCCCGCGCAGTGGTGTCCTGCGGATCCAGCGGCGGCTGTTCCTGCACGGAAACGCCCTTGTTCGTGGTGCCCAGCTGCACCAGCGCGGCTCCGCCCGGCACCCGCGGAGCGTCCGGCAGCGCGCCCTCGCGGACAGCTTCCTGGTACGCCGCCAACTGCGGGTGGCCCTGCAGGTCATCCTTCTTCGGGGCGGATTTTCCGGTCTTGAGGTCCACGATGAACAGCCGGCCCTCCGCGTCGGCTTCCAGCCGGTCGATCTGCCCGCGCAGCAGGGCGGTCCGGACGGCGCCGTCGATCTCCACGGGCAGCTCCACCTCGAAATCCTTTTCGACCGCCACGAGGGAACGCCCGCTGCGGCGCATGGTGATGACGTATTCGGCCAGTTTGCGGACCATGGTTTCGGCCCGCTGGTAGTCCATCTGTCCTTCCCAGTTGTCCTTCATGCCCAGGGACGGCCAGCGTTTCTGCAGCTCCTGCACGTATTCGCTGCCAGCGGCGTCGGGCATATCCTGCGCAATGGCATGGACCAGGGTGCCGAGGGACCGGGCGAAGTCGGTGGCCTGTTCACCGCCGGCCGCTGAGACGAACCAGCTCAGCGGCGACTTGAGTACGGCGTCAACCTTGGAGGGTGAGACCGGGATGGGCGCATCCAGAGGAAGGATGGCAGCGGTGCTCGACAACGGGGCGAGCCCCCACCACTGGCCGGGGTGGGCTCCCGGAACGGGAACCGGATGGTTCAGCATGGTGCCCAGATGGTGGACGGCTTCCGCTGCCGCTTCCGGGTCTTCTTCGGGCTGCTGGGCGTACCGGCGCAGTTCCGCGACGAGCGAGCGCAGCGTGTGCGGGCGCAGGACTTCGGTGCGCTGCCGTTTCTCCGCGCCCGGTTCCAAGGGCGCCACGAGGTCCAGGAAGGAGGAGGGCTGCTCGTCTTCGGAAGAGACGGCCGTGCAGATCAGCACCTCGCGGGCACGTGAAATGGCGGTGGAGAAGCTGCGCAGTTCGTCGAAGCGGATGGACTGCATCAGCGTCAGCGGGCTGCGGTGGGCCCGGAAGTTGTCGCCGTGCTCGACGGCGGCCACCAGTTCCCCGCTGCCCAGCAGCTCACCGCGCAGACGGAGGTTGGGCCAGACATCCTGCTGGATGCCGGCGACAATCACCATGGGCCATTCCCGGCCGGCGGCGCTGGCCGGGGTGAGCAGCTCCACCGCCTCGCGGCGCTGCGCCCGGGCGGCCAGGGTGTCCATGGGCAGCTCGGAGCTGGTCAGGTAATCCAGGAACTGTGCCGGGGTGGAACCGGGCAGCTGGTCAACGTAACGTTCAGCGGTCTGGAACAGGGCCATGATGGCGTCCAGGTCACGGTCCGCCCGGGACGCTCCCGGACCACCGGACAGAGCGGTTTCCGCCCAACGCTTGGACCAGCCGGAGACGGACCAGAGGGCCCAGAGGACGGTTTCGGCTGTAGCCCCGGGCTCCCGGGCGGCTTCCCGTCCGGCGGCCAGCATGGCGGAAATGCGCTGGGCTGCCGGGCGGGCATCCCAGCTCAGGCCGGCCAGGGCGCGGCCGGAGTCCGATTCGGGGTCAAGCAGCGACTCCACGAGCAGTGCGTCGCTGGTCCGTCCGCCGCCGGCGCTGCGTTCTTCGCGGCGCAGCGCCTGACGCAGCCGGCGCAGTTCCAGGGTGCTCGCACCGCCAATGCGTGAGGTCAGCAGCGACACCGCCAGCTCGGGGGTCAACAGGTCCGGCTCCAGGACGACGGCGAACGCGTCCAGCAGCGGCCGGACGGCGGCTTCGTCGCGGACGGCGCGTTCGGCAACGGGGACCTTGACCTCGATCCCCTGGCCGGTGAGGTAGCGCTGGAGGGCGGCCAGCTGGGCGCCGGTGCGGACAATGACGGCGATGTCCTCCAGCGACCGGCCCTGCAGCAGCTGGGCTTCAAGGATCCGCTGCGCTACGTAGCGCTGCTCATGCATGGGGGTATCCACCACGTGTGCCTCGGCCGTGCCGGCTGCCGGAACATCGGCGGCTGCCGAAGCGGCGGATTCCGAAGTGCCGGTACCGGATCCGCCAGTGTGTGGTGCGTCGGTTCCCGGTACTTCAGACTGCGGTGCATCGGCGGGGGTTCCGCCGTCGGCTGGAGAATTCCCTGCAGCCGTCCCGATGAACCGCGCGTCCGCCACGGCGGTGCGGTAGGAGGGCAGCTGGCCGACCACCGAAATGCGCGACGCCGTCCGGGTCCAGGCTCCGGCCAGCGAGCCGGTCAGGCGGTGCGAGGTGGTCAGGACCCGGGTCTCGAGGCGGCCGTCAAAGCGCCTCCCCAGCTGGCCCACCAGGTCCGGGCGGGCACCGCGGAAACCCTGCACCACGGTGTCGGGGCAGGCTGCGGCGATTGAATCTCCGGTGCCTGCCAGCAATGCATAAAGGCTGTGGATGGCCGGGTTGGCTTCCTGCAGGTCATCCACCAGTACCAGCTGCTGGCGTTCCCGCTCCGCGGCCAGGAACTCCGGGTCCGAACGCAGGATGTTCAGGGCCGACGTAATGATGCCCGCCGGGTCGAAAGACTCCGGCATGCGCAGGTCCAGGACGTCCCGGTATTCCGCGTAGAGCCCTGCGGCTGCCACCCAGTCCGGGCGGCCGTGCCGTTGGCCCAGTTCGCGCAGTTCTTCGGCGGAGATGCCGTACTCGATGACGCGGTCAAAGAGCTGGCGGATTTCCTGCCGGAAGCCGCGGGTGCCCAGGGCCAGGTCCAGGCTGTCCGGCCACGGCAGCTCCGGCACACCCTGCTGCCCGTGTCCGGCCAGCAGTTCCTTGATGATGACGTCCTGTTCGGCGCCGGAGAGGAGCTTGGGCGCCCGGGTGAGGTAGGGCAGTCGGCCTTCGGTCTTCGCCCGCCGGATCAGGTCGAAGGCATAGGAGGCCCAGGTCCGGGCGGGTGCCGTGCTCAGGGTTCCCTGCAGCCGGGCGGACAAGGCGTCCCGCAGCCCGGCGGCGGCAAGCCGTGAGGGGGCCAGCATCAGCAGATGGGACGGATCCAGTCCGTCGCGTTCAATCCGTGCCACGGCGGCTTCCACCAGGACGGTGGACTTGCCGGTTCCTGGCGCTCCAAGGACGAGTACAGGGCCGCTGCCCGTGGGCAGATCCACCACGGCCTGTTGGTCCGCGCTGAGCCGGGGCGCGGAAAGTGCGCCTGCAGCCGGTCCGACGAGTTGGAGTTCAACGCTCATGGGTCCACTTCATCATGTCCCGCCGACATTCCTGATATCGGCGCTGCCGGGCGCCGCCGCCCGCTGCCGCCGGCAGTCTGCGGGGCAGCCGAAGGGGTAGCCGACGGGGTAGCCGACGGGGTAGCCGACGGGGCAGTTTCGGTGCCTGCACGCAGGGCGTCGTGGAGGTCCGCACGGAGGCCGTCCAGGCGGTCCCATTCCGCGTCACCGGGCTGCCAGCGGGCGGCCTCGATCCGCACCCGGTAGCCCGCGCCGTCGTCGTCCGCTGTTCCGCTGACCGGGGTGCCCTCGAGCCGGTAGTGCTCCCAGGCACGGGCCTCGTGGCACCTGGGCGGCTGTCCCGAAGACCGCAGCACCCGCCACCAGCACACCTCGGAACCGCGTGCGGACATGACGGCGCCAACCTGGCGCGGCCCGCCGGCGTCCAGCAGCTCGGCAATGTCACCGTAGGAGAGCACCTGCCCCGGCGGTATGAGATCGGCCACAGCAAGCACCGCATCGGCGTAGTCCCTGCGCATATCCAGTAGGGTACCGACGCCGCGGCGGCCGCCGCCAATCCCGGGAATGTCACCGCTCCCGGATAGGTTTGGAGCATGAACAGCTGGCAGAACCTTCCCCGTGCGGCCTTCGACCTGGAGACCACCGGCCGCGATCCGCAGACCGCGCGGATCGTCACCGCATCCATCATCCTGGTCAATGGCGTGGGCGAGACCCTGCAGCACCACGAGTGGCTGGCCTGCCCCGAAATCCCGATTCCCGCGGAGGCGGCCGCCATCCACGGCATCACCAACGAGCGGGCCCGAGCCGAAGGTGGGAACCCGGCCACAGTGACCGCTGAGGTGGCGGAGGTGCTGGCCGGCATGTTCGCCGCCGGGATTCCGGTCCTGGCCTTCAACGCCTGCTACGACTTCACGGTGCTGGCCCGCGAATGCGAGCGTTTCGGCCTGGTGGCCCCGAACCCGGCTCCCGTCATCGATCCGTACATCCTGGACAAGCAGGTGGACCGGTTCCGCCGCGGCAAGCGGACCCTCACTGCCATGGCGGAGCACTACGGTGTGGGGTTCGAAAATGCGCATACTTCGGCGGCCGACGTCGCCGCGACTCTGTCCGTGGCCGCCGTGATGGCGCAGAAGTATCCGGAACTGCAGTGCGATGCGCAGACCCTGCACGATTTCCAGGTCGGCTGGGCCGCGGGCCAGGCCGCCAGCTTCCAGGAATACCTCCGCCGCAGGGACCCGGAGGCCGTGATCGACGGCAGCTGGCCGCTGCGTCCCGCGCCGGACCATGAGCCCGGGGCCGTCCTGAATCCTGCCTGACCGAAGACTGGCGCCGTTCCCGGCGGCACTCTCCCAGCCGGCTTCGTCCCCGCCGGTTTTCCCGCCGCCCCGGCGGCGTTGACGGGCCTTCACAGGCCGTCACTTTGTCGGGGCGCCACGGCCAACATGCGATACTGGTTACTGTGTCAGGCGCTGATGGCGCCCCAGGCGGACCCGCGTTTTGACGCGCGCGTACCGTCTCGCGCCACGAGATTGGCAGGCACCCTCCGCACGGCCGACAAAAGAGGCACGGCATAGACCCGTGCTTCTTTCCCCATGCACCGGTCCGGCCATTCAACGCATATTACGAGGACGAATGATCACAGTTACCGACCTTCGCAAGGTCTACCGACAGGGCGACCGCAACGTCACCGCACTGGACGGCGTGAGCCTGAGCGTACCCAAGGGTTCGATCCACGGGATCATCGGCCACTCCGGAGCCGGCAAGTCCACTCTGGTCCGCTGCCTGACCCTACTGGACCGGCCGACGTCGGGCTCCGTCACCATTGACGGCCGCGAACTCACCGCCGTGAAGGACTCCGAGATCCGTGCGGCCCGCCGCCGGATCGGCATGGTCTTCCAGCACGCGAACCTCATGGACTCCCGGACCGCCGCCGCCAACATCGCGCATCCGCTCGAACTGGTCGGCACGAAAAAGAGCGTCATCGACGCCCGGGTGAAGGAACTGCTGGCCCTCGTAGGCCTTGAAGGCAGTGCCGGGGCGTACCCCGCCCAGCTGTCCGGCGGGCAGAAGCAGCGGGTGGGCATTGCCCGGGCGCTGGCCGCCGATCCGGATGTGCTGCTGTGCGATGAACCCACCTCGGCCCTGGACCCCAGCACCACGGATGACATCCTGGACCTGATTTCGGATCTGACCCGGCGCCTGGACCTGACCGTGCTGATCATTACGCACGAGATGAACGTGGTGAAGCGGATCTGTGATTCGGTGTCGCTGCTGGAGGCTGGACGGGTGGTGGAACACGGTCCCCTGCGCGAGGTCGCTTCCGATCTCCGCGGCCGGCTGGCCAAGCAGCTGATCCCGCTGCCGGTCACTCCGCCCTCCCCCGGCGGCCCGGTCCTGGAACTGCTGTTCACGGGCCAGACCACCTCGGATCCCGTCCTTTCCGCACTGACCCGCCGGTTCGACACCGACGTCAACGTCCTCGCCGGCAGCGTGGAGCTGCTGGCCGGAACCCGCTTCGGACGGCTGCGCATCCAGCTGGACACGCACACCGACATGGCCGCCGTCCATGAATACCTCGCCCTGCAGGGCGTCACCGTGGAGGTGGCAGC
This sequence comes from Arthrobacter sp. zg-Y919, assembly GCF_030142045.1. Lineage (NCBI taxonomy): Bacteria > Bacillati > Actinomycetota > Actinomycetes > Micrococcales > Micrococcaceae > Arthrobacter > Arthrobacter sp. zg-Y919. Next base: position 2,265,886 of record NZ_CP126242.1, read on the forward strand.
ATGAACTTCCTGACCGGACTCTTCGACAACCCCGGAATCACCAAGGCCCTGCCCGAGGCCGTTATCGAAACCCTCCAGATGGTGGGCATTTCCGGCTTCTTCACCCTGCTGGTCGGTCTGCCGCTGGGCGTTTTCCTGCATGTCACGGCACCCGGGGGCCTGCTCCCGATGAAGATCATTAACCGGATCGTCAGCGACATCATCGTCAACATCACCCGTTCCGTGCCCTTTGCCATCCTGATGGTCACACTGATTCCGCTGGCACGGCTCATCACCGGCACCTCGATCGGCCCCGTGGCAGCCTCCGTTTCGCTGAGCATCGCCACCATCCCGTTCTTTGCCCGGCTGGTGGAAAACGCGCTGCGCGACGTTTCCGGCGGCAAGATCGACGCGGCCCTCGTGATGGGGTCAACGAAGATGCAGGTGGTCACCAAGGTGCTGCTGCGCGAGGCCCTGCCCGGACTCGTCGCGGCCCTGACCACCACGCTGGTGACCCTGGTGGGCTACTCGGCCATGGCCGGCATCATTGGCGGCGGCGGCCTCGGCCGGCTGGCCTACAACTACGGCGTCCAGCGCTTCGACACCCAGGTCATGGTGGTCACGATCGTCATCATCGTTGCCCTGGTGCAGATCATCCAGATCGGCGGCGATTTCGCCTCCCGCCGGGTGGACCACCGCTCGGCCTCCGGTACCGGCCGGCGCAGCCGTCCGGCCGGTGCGCTGGCTGACCCCGGCACCGGCCCCGCCGCCCGCCCGGAAACGGACCGCACACTCGACAAGACCACGGTCTAGTCCAACTCTTCGGCAGGGCCGGGGCACGCCCCCGGCCTGCCGGACCTGCAGCCAGTAGCCGCTAGCTGCACATTCCCCGGACGGCGGAGTTCCGCTTCCCGGGTTACGTGAAAGGAACGCATTCGATGCGTAAAGCACTGACCCTCGTTGCCACCGGAGTGGCCACGGCTCTGGCGCTGACGGCTTGCGGAGGATCTGATTCCTCTTCCAGCGCCGTGGAGAGCCTTGACCCTGCCAACCCGGTAACCCTGACCGTGGGCGCCAGCCCGGCACCGCACGCCCGGATCCTCGAGTTTGTCCGGGACAACCTCGCGGAAGACTCCGGCCTGGAGCTGGAAATCCAGGAGTTCGACGACTACATCACGCCGAACATCTCCCTGAACGACGGCGACAGCGACGTCAACTACTACCAGCACCTGCCCTACCTGGAATCCCAGATGGAAAGCCAGGGCTACGAGTTCGAGCACGGCGCCGGCATCCATGTGGAGCCGTACGCCGCGTTCTCCGAGAAGCACGACGACGTCTCGTCCATCAAGGAAGGCGCCCGGGTTATGGTCACCAACGACCCCTCGAACCAGGCCCGCGCCCTGAAGCTGCTGGAAGAAGCCGGTCTCGTGAAGGACATCCCCGAGGACGCCTCGGTGCTGACCCTGACCGACGAGCAGAACTTCATGGACCTGGACTTCCAGGAAAACCAGCCCGAGCTGCTCGTTAATGACCTCAAGGATCCCACCGTGGACCTGGCCATCATCAACGGCAACTACATCCTCGAAGCCGGGCTCAGCACCGACGACGCCCTGCAGGTGGAATCCGTCGAAGACAACCCGTATGCCAACTTCCTGGTGTGGAAGGCCGGCAGCAAGGACGCACGGATCGACAAGCTCGAAGAACTGCTCCACTCCCCCGAGACCAAGGCCTTCATCGAAGAGACCTGGCCGAACGGTGACGTGACGGCTGCTTTCTAGGCAGAGACACAAAAAAACCCCGCATCTCCCTCGAGGGAGATGCGGGGTTTTTGCTTGTCCCGGGCTGAGCCGTTACGGCTTCGCAGCTGCGGCGGCCGCCGCGGCTGCCGGCAGCGCGTCGTAGATCCGGTTCATCGCGGCGTCGTCGTGGGCGCCGGACAGGAACCAGGCCTCGAAGACCGACGGCGGCAGGTACACGCCGGCGTCGAGCATGGAGTGGAAGAACGGCCGGTAGCGGAACGCTTCCTGTGCCTGGGCCTGCTCGTAGTTGTGCACGCCGGTGGCGGAGGTGCCGAAAGCGACGCTGAAGAGGCTGCCGGCGCGCTGGATGCTGTGGTCGACGCCGGCCTTGTCCAGTTCGGCGGACACGGCGGCGGAGAGCTCCGCCGAGCGGGCATCCACCGTGGCGTAGACCTCGGCCGTGGCGGCCTTGAGCGTGGCGACCCCGGCTGCCATGGCGATCGGGTTACCCGAGAGGGTGCCGGCCTGGTAGACCGGGCCCAGCGGCGCGAGGTAGTCCATCACGTCGGCACGGCCGCCGAGGGCTGCGACGGGCATGCCGCCGCCGATGACCTTGCCGAAGGTGAACAGATCCGGCGTCCAGCCTTCCTTAGCGCCGGTCAGGCCCCAGTAGCCGCCCGGGCCGGTACGGAAGCCGGTGAGTACCTCATCGAGGATCAGCAGGGCACCGTGCGCCGAGGTGATCCGTGACAGTGCCGCGTTGAAGCCCTCTTCGGGGGTGACCACACCCATGTTGGCCGGAGCAGCTTCGGTGATGACCGCTGCGATGTTGGCGCCGTGCTCGGCGAAGGCCTTTTCGACGGCGGCAACGTCGTTGTACGGCAGCACCAGTGTTTCAGCGGCAGTGGCTTCGGTGACCCCGGCCGAGCCGGGCAGCGCCAGGGTGGCCAGGCCGGAACCGGCGGAAGCCAGCAGCCCGTCGAGGTGGCCGTGGTAGCAGCCTGCGAACTTGATGACCAGGTTCCGGCCGGTGAAGCCGCGGGCCAGCCGGATGGCGGTCATGGTGGCTTCGGTGCCGGTGGAGACCATGCGCAGGCGCTTGACGCCCGGCACCCGGTCCATCACCAGCTGCGCCAGCTCGGCTTCCGCCGGCGTGGACGCGCCGAAGGACAATCCATTGTCGACGGCGGCGTGCACCGCGGCCAGGACGTCCGGGTGGGAGTGGCCCACCAGGGCAGGGCCCCAGGAGCAGACGAGGTCCACATATTCGCGGCCCTCGGAGTCCGTGATGTACGGGCCCTTGGCGGACACCATGAAGCGCGGCGTACCGCCCACGGAGCCGAAGGCCCGGACCGGGGAGTTCACGCCTCCGGGCATCAGGGCCCGGGCGCGGTCAAACAGTTCTTCGGACGTCGAGACAGGTGAGGACATTACTTGCTTTCCTTCAGCCAGGCCGCCAGCTCGGTGGCCCAGTAGGTGAGAATCATATTGGCGCCGGCCCGCTTGATACCCAGCACGGACTCTTCGATGGCCCGGCGGCGGTCAATCCAGCCATTGGCGGCGGCAGCTTCAATCATCGCGTACTCGCCGGAGATCTGGTAAGCGCCCACCGGCACCGGCGACATGGCGGCGACGTCGGCCAGCACGTCGAGGTAGCTCATGGCCGGCTTGACCATCACCATGTCGGCGCCTTCCTCAAGGTCCAGTTCCACCTCGAGGATCGCTTCGCGGCGGTTGGAGGCGTCCATCTGGTAGGTCCGGCGGTCGCCCTTGAGCTGGGAGTCCACGGCTTCACGGAAGGGACCGTAGAACGCGGAAGCGTATTTCGCGGCGTAGGCGAACAGGGAAACATCGGTGTACCCGGCCTCGTCCAGTGCCTGCCGGATGACGGCGATCTGCCCGTCCATCATGCCTGACGGGCCCAGTACGTGGGCACCGGCGCGGGCCTGCTCCACGGCCATCCGGCCGTAGATCTCCAGGGTGGTGTCATTGTCCACGACACCGTTTTCGTCCAGCACACCGCAGTGGCCGTGGTCGGTGAACTCATCCAGGCAGACATCGCTCATGATGACCAGGTCGTCGCCGACCTCCTCGCGGACGGCCCGGATCCCTCGGTTGAGGATGCCGTTCGGGTCCGTGCCGGCGCTGCCGACGGCGTCGCGCTCGGCCGGGATGCCGAACAGCATGATCCCGCCGATGCCCAGTTCCACTGCTTCAGCGGCGGCCTTCTTCAGGGAGTCCAGGGTGTGCTGGACGACGCCGGGCATGGACGTGAGCGGGTTGGGCTCAGTGATGCCCTCACGGACGAAGACGGGAAGGATCAGCTCGGCGGGATCCAGCCGGAACTCCGCGGTCAGCCGCCGCATGGCGGGGGTGGTGCGCAGACGGCGGGGACGGTGCTGGGGGAAGCTCATGGAGATATTCTGCCTTCCGGTAAAAATGGGGAACTAGTTGGTAGGACCCGTAGACATAGCAACCGAGAGTGCCTGTGCTATTCCCGCCGGGGTTGGCTGCTTCGCCACGGCGTGCGGACCCACCCCCAGCTCGCGCATCCGTGCAGCTGTGCTCTCGCCGATGGCCACCAGGAGGGTTCCGTCCGGCACCGGCGCGCATCTGCGCACGAACCTGCGGGCGATGCTCGGTGAGGTCAGGACGACGGCGCGTTGCCCGGCAGGTGCCGCCGCGGCAAAGGCTTCCGGGTCCAGCATGCCTTCGCCGGTTGCCTCCGGTGTAAAGCGCACACCGGTGGCCGGATAGTCCACGGTGCAGTACGCGGTCACGGCACGGACGTCCCAGCCCAGGGAGGTTAAGGCCTCGTGCAGCGACGGGTCGGCAACATCGGCCTGCGGCAGCAGCACCCGCAGGTCGCCGCCTTCCGGGTCCGAGCCCAGCGGGTCCGGCCAGGATGCCGCGAGGCCGCGGGCGGACTGGTCAGTGTCTGGAAGGAAGTCAATGTCGAAGCCGACCTCCTCCAGCGCCTGCCGGGTTCCGGCGCCGACGGCGGCGATGCGGGTATCCGGAGGCACGACGGCGTCCGGGCGGATGCCCAGGGCGGCGCACCGGCGGGTCACGGCCCGGACCGTGGTCACGCTGGTGAAGACCACCCAGGCGAACCGGCCTGCCTTGAGCGAATTCAGGGCACGGTCCAGCAGGTCGGTGTCTGTGGGGTACTGGAAATCGATCAGTGGCATAAGCGCCACCGACGCGCCGCAGTCCTGCAGCTCCCGGACCATGGCCGAGGCCCGGTCCGGGGTGCGCGGCAGGACGACGAACAGTCCGGCAAGGTCCGGACCGTTTTGACTGGCCGCCATGTCAGCAGCTCCGGAGGTGGCGCATCAGCTGGCGGGGAGGTCCGTGAGCTGGGCGGCACCGGCCGCGAGCAGCTCCTCGGCGATCTGTACACCCAGTGCGCGGGCGGCGTCTTCGGTGAGCTCGGCGGTGACGGCCGAGCGGCGCATCAGGCGTGTGCCGTCGTCGCTGCAGACCACGGCCTGCAGGGTGATGCCGTCGGCGTCCACGCGGGCCAGTGCACCTACCGGAGCCGTGCAGCCGGCTTCCAGCCGGCCGAGCATGGCCCGTTCGGCAGCCACGGTCAGGCGGCTGTCGAAGTGGTCGTACGCGGCAAGCGCCTTGCCGAGGTCTCCTTCGGCGGCGTCGGCAGCACGGCATTCCACTGCCAGGGCGCCCTGGCCGGGGGCCGGGAGCATAACGTCGGGGTCAATGAACTCGCTGACCATGTTCAGCCGTCCCAGCCGGGCCAGTCCGGCAGCGGCGAGCACCACGGCGTCAAGGTCCCCGGGAGCGCCTTCCACCAGTCCGGCCACGCGGCCGAGGCGGGTGTCAACGTTGCCGCGGATGTCCACAATCTCGAGGTCGGGACGGGCGGCGCGCAGCTGGGCTGCCCGGCGCGGCGAGCCGGTACCGATCTTCGCTCCGGCCGGAAGTCCGGCCAGGGTGAGGCCGTCGCGGGCACACAGGACGTCGCGGACGTCCACGCGTTCCGGAATGGCACCGAGGGCCAGGCCTTCGGCCGGTGAGGTGGGGAGGTCCTTGAGCGAGTGCACCGCAACGTCGCAGTCTCCGCGCAGCAGCGATTCGCGCAGCGCGGCGACGAAGACGCCGGTGCCGCCGATCTGCGACAGCGCGGCCCGGTTGATGTCGCCCTCGGTGCGGACGCGCACCAGTTCGACGTCGAACCCGCCCAGGCTGGACAGTGCTTCGGACACGGTGGTGGTCTGCGTGACGGCCAGGGCGCTGCCGCGGGTGCCGATCAGGACGGGCGAATCCGCCACTATTCGACGCCCACAGTGGAATCGGCGCCGGCAATAGTCGGCTTCTCGCCGCGCAGGTTCGCGCAGCAGCCGGGGCGGCAGACGTCGTACCACGGGCCGAGGTCGGTCATGGCGGGGCGGATGGCGATGTTGTTCTCCAGGGTGCGTTCCTGCAGCAGGTCCACCAGGCCGGACACGAAGGTCTCATGGATGCCCGGTGTCGGGGTCCGGTCTGCGGCCAGGCCCAGCTCCCTGCAGGTATCCATGGCCTCGGTGTCGAGGTCCCAGAGGACTTCCATGTGGTCGCTGACGAAGCCCAGCGGCACAATCACCACGCCGTTGACGCCCTTGGCAGGCAGTTCGGCAATCGCGTCGTTGATGTCCGGTTCCAGCCAGGGGATGTGCGGGGCGCCGGAGCGGGACTGGTAGACCAGCTGCCAGTCCAGGCCTGCAGCCTCGGGGATCCGCTCCATGATGGCGCGGGCGTTGGCCAGGTGCTGGGCGACGTAGGCGCTGCCTTCTTCGAACTCCCGGTCGCGGGGACCGGAGGCTTCGGCGTCGGCGGTGGGGATCGAGTGGGTGGAGAAGAGGATCTCGATCTTCTCGTTTTCCACGCCCTTGGCGGCCAGCTGCGCGCGGACCTTGGCCACGGACTCGCGGACGCCTTCGACGAAGGGCTCCACGAAGCCGGGGTGGTCAAAGTACTGGCGGACCTTGTCCACGTGCAGCTTCTTGTCCAGGCCGGTCTTGATCAGGTTCATGCCCAGGTCTTCGCGGTACTGGCGGCAGCTGGAGTAGGACGAGTAGACGCTGGTGGTGACCATGAGGATGCGGCGGTGACCGGCGTCGTAGGCCTCCTGCAGGACGTCCTTGATGTAGGGCGCCCAGTTCCGGTTGCCCCAGAGGACGGGGAGTTCGACGCCGCGGCGTGCCAGCTCCCCTTCCAGTGCCGCCTTCAGCGCACGGTTCTGCTCGTTGATGGGGCTGATGCCGCCGTTGGCCCGGTAGTGGGTGGCCACTTCCTCCAGCCGCTCGTCGGGGATGCCGCGGCCGGCGGTGACGTTGCGCAGGAAGGGAATGACGTCTTCCTGGCCTTCCGGGCCGCCGAAGGAAGCCAGCAGGATGGCGTCGTAATGCTTCGGGGCCATGCGGCCGTTTTCGTCGACACCCTCAAACGGGTCGAAAACGGGCTCGTTGGAAACAGCGGATGTCATTTGAGTACCTCGGCAACTTCGGCGGCCGGAATACGCCGGCCGGTATAGAACGGGACTTCTTCACGGACGTGGTTGCGGGCCTCGGTGGCGCGCAGGTGGCGCATCATGTCGACGAGGTCCACCAGGTTGGGGGCTTCAAGGCCCAGGATCCATTCCCAGTCACCGAGGGCGAAGGAAGCCACGGTGTTGGCCAGGACCTGGGGGAATTCTCGGCCGAGCATGCCGTGGTCGCGCAGCATCTTGCCACGTTCCTCGGCGGGCAGCTGGTACCACTCGTAGGAGCGGACAAACGGGTAGACGCAGATCCAGGTCTCGGGGTCGATGCCCCGGGCGAAGGACGGCCAGTGGTTCTTGGAGAACTCCGCGTCGCGGTGAACGCCCATGGCGGACCAGGCGATCTCGGTGCCGGCAAACAGCTCGGACCGGCGGATCTGCCGCAGGGCCGCCTGCAGCGCTTCCGGCGCGCTGCCGTGCAGCCACACCATCACGTCGGCATCCACGCGCATGGCGGAGACGTCGTAAAGCCCGCGGAGCGTGACGTTGCTGGCTGCCAGGTCCTTGGTTAGTGTTTCGAAGGCATCAACTGCACCGTTCGAGACGGGCGCTTTCGGCATGGAGGACCGCTTGAAAACGGTCCAGAGGGTAAAGAACTGTTCGTCGTTGCCGGCCGTTCCGGCGGCACTGCGGTCCATCGTCTCACTCATGTTTAACAGTCTGCCCTTTGCATATAGGTAAGTCGAAACACCGCACTTCTACAAAGTGTAGAAAGTGCGGAACATCACAGGATCGCGTTGGTTAGCCCTGCCATGCGCGTGCGGGTGTCCGCGGTGACAGCTGCCAGCCCGGTACCGGCCAGCCAGGCGCCGACCGCTTCCAGTCCATGCGCTTCAGCCACGGCCGCGCGGACGGCGCCCACCCGGTCCTTATGTCCGACGGCGGCAGAGGGCAAAGCGCCCACCCAGCGGACAACGTCCCAGCCCACGACGTCGTCGGCCTTGATGTCCACCTGCAGCAGGCCGGACGCGTCGGCCACTGCCTGCCGGAACAGGTCGTCATCGGCGCGGTCCACGTGCGCGGGCTGCGCGGCGGACTCCTCCGCCGACAGGGCCCGCCCGTAGGACAGTCGGAGCACATGGGTTCCGGGCCCGGTGGAATCCGCGAGCCACTGCCATTTGGCGGTGGCATGCGTCAGCGCCTTGGCATCGATGCCCTCCACTTCCCGGGCCACCAGGACCCCGGTGCCGCGCGGCATGGCATCCAGCTCAGGCAGGTCCACCACCAGGGTGACCAGGGCAACGCCCGGACCCGGCTGCGGCCGGTACGCCGAAACCTCGGGCAGGGCGGTACTGATGAGATCCACGGCGGCCGGCCCCTCGGCGGCAACCACCACGGCGTCCGCCGCCAGCTCTTCCCCGTCACTGCAACGGATCCGCCACTGTTGCCCGTCACGGGACAGGGCTTCGGCCCGTACCCCGGTACGCAGGAGTGCTCCGGAGGTTTCCAGGTCGGCGACCAGCGCCTCGGTCAGCCTGCCCATTCCACCGTCCAGCCCGGCCACGGCCGACCCGGCAGGGGCCGCAGACCGCAGGGCGCCTACTGCAGCGGCAAGGGAACCGTGCCGTCCCACGGCGTCGCGCAGACCCGGGGCCACCGAATCGACGTCGAGCACGTCGGGGTCGGCCGAATAGACGCCGCCGACCACCGGGGTGACGAGCCGGCGGAGCACCGCCTCCCCCATCCGGGTCCGCACCAGCTCACCCAGGCTCATGGATCCGCGGCGGTTCAGGGAACCCACCGGAAGGACCTTGTCCATGGCTGCCCGTGCCGCTCCGGCGCGTCCCAGGGCGCGGACGATATCCGGGTGCCGCGGGTCGGCGGGGATTCCGAGCAGGCCGCTGCTGGGCATCCGCTGCGCACCCGACGGCAGGTCGTCCGCTGCCAGCTGCAGCCACGAACCGGCCGGGTTGGGCGGGACCACATCCGCTGCCAGGCCGAGCTCCGCAATCAGGTCCGGCACGGCCGGTGACCGCGTGGCAAAGGATTCGGCACCGCTGTCCAGGACAACACCGGCCACCTTATGCCGGCCGACGCAGCCGCCGAACCGCTCCGCCGCTTCCAGTACCGTGACCCGGATGCCGGCGCGCTGCAGGTCCCTGGCCGCGATCAGGCCGGAGACGCCGCCGCCAACGACGACGGCACTGGGACCGGCGGGCGCAGCAGCTGAATGCTGTGTACCGGTTTTACCGGACGGCTTGTCCGCTTTGGCGGGTTTTTCCGGTTTAGCGGGTTTTTCCGGTTTAGCGGTTTTTTCCGGCTTAGCCGGCTTTTCCGCTTTGGCGGTTTTTTCCGGCTTCGGGAGGAAACGGCCTGGCATGGTTACGGCTCCACGGAGTGAATAAGTTCAACCACCCGCGTCAGGACACTGGCGTCGGTTTCCGGCGGCACCCCATGGCCCAGGTTCACCACATGGCCGGGGGCGGCTGCGCCGGCGGCGAGGACCTCACGGACGTGGGCTTCCAGGACGTCCCACGGTGCGCTGAGCAGCGCCGGATCGATGTTGCCCTGCAGCGGCGTCGTACCGCCGAGGCGGCGGTTGGCCTCATCAAGGGGCAGGCGGTAGTCCACGCCGACAACGTCCACACCGACGTCGCGCATGGCCACCAGCAGCTCGGAGGTGCCGGTGCCGAAATGCACCAGCGGCGCGCCAAGGCCGCGGACGTGGTCCAGGGCACGGGAGGAGGCAGGTGCCACGTGCTTGACGTAGTCGGCCAGGCCCAGGGAGCCGGCCCAGGAATCGAAGAGCTGCCCGGCGCTGGCGCCCGCTTCCAGCTGCGCACGCAGGAACATGCCGGAGGCATCCGCGGCCCAGGCGGTCAGTGCCTGCCACGCATCCGGATCCGCGTGCATCATGGTGCGGGGGCCGAGGTGGTCACGGGAGGGTTTGCCCTCCACCATGTAGGCCGCCAACGTGAATGGCGCACCGGCGAAGCCGATCAGCGGCTTGGAGCCGAGCTCGGCCACGGTCAGCCGGACCGCTTCACGGATGGGTTCCAGCGCTTCTTCGGTCAGCCGCGGCAGGGCGGCGACGTCGGCGGCGGTCCGCACCGGGCTGCCCAGTACGGGCCCGACGCCGGGAACAATATCCACGTCCACACCCGCAAGTTTCAGTGGAATGACAATGTCGGAGAAGAAGATGCCGGCATCCACGTCGTGGCGGCGCACGGGCTGCAGGGTAATCTCCGCCGCCAGTTCCGGGCGGAGGCAGGATTCGAGCATGCCGATCCCCTGCCGGGCCTTGAGGTACTCGGGCAGGGACCGGCCCGCCTGGCGCATGAACCATACCGGGCGGCGGGTGGGGGTGCCGCCCCGGTACGCGGTGATGAGGGGCGAATCGGCCGTGCGGCCATCCAGCAGCGGGTGAGTGGCGCTAAGAGTCATACCTTGATTCTCTCCAAAATCCCGGGCAATCGATAACCGGCGCCTTTTCGGCTGCCGCGGTGGCGCTTCTCACAGCTTTAAAGAGGTAATTCCGGCCGGGCCGATTGAAGGTATCCTCCCGGGCGTGGCTACTATTGACCTACTGTGGTTCTACTTTCCCTCATTGCTACGCACACCGACGTAGACCTGGAGACTGTCGCCCGGCTGAGCGCCGGCGCATCCGAGGTCTCGTCTTCGCTGGTCGATTCCGGAACCGCCGTCTCCGGCTCCGTGGTCCTCGCTACCTGCAACCGGCTGGAGGTGTATTGCGAAACCCCCTCTGATGCCGATATTGAAGCCGCGCGTTCCGCCGTTGTCGCGGAGATCAGCCGGCACTCCGGCATGAGCGAGGAGCAGGTGTCCCGCTCCTTTGCCACCAACACCGGTGAATCCGTTCCCCAGCACCTGTTTGCCGTCGGCGCCGGACTGGATTCGGCCGTGGTGGGCGAACGGGAAATTGCGGGCCAGGTACGCCGGGCCCTAATCGAAGCCCAGGAAAGCGGAACCGCCAGCGGCGGCCTCACCCGCTTATTCCAAACTGCATCCCGCACCGCCAAGGACGTCGGTGCCCTCACAGCCCTCGGTAAACGGGGGCTTTCCATTGTGTCGGTTGCCCTGGGCCTGGCAACGGATCTGTCCGAAGCCCGGGACTGGTCCCGGAAGTCGGTAGTGGTTTTCGGCACCGGCGCCTACGCCGGTGCCACCATGGCCCTGCTCAAGGAGCGCGGCTGCACCGACATCAGCGTCTATTCGTCCTCGAACCGGGCCGGGTCCTTCACTGCCTCACGCGGCGGGACACCCTTGACCCGTGAGTCCCTGCCCGCCGCCCTGAAGCGGGCCGACGTCGTCATCGGCTGCAGCGGCAGCGACAGCCAGGTCAGCGCCGAAGATGTCCGCCGCGTCCGCGAGGCCGCCGGCAAGCCGCTGATCATCATCGACCTTGCCCTGACGCATGACTTCGATCCGGAGGTCCGGGAAATCGACGGCGTCGAGCTGATCACCCTCGAGTCTGTCCGCCTGGCCGCACCGGCCGAGCAGGCCGAGTCGCTGAAGCAGGCGAGCACCATCGTGGCCGACGCCGCCCGGAACTTCTCCAAGCAGCAGCTCAGCCGCGAGATGGATTCCGCCATCGTCGCCCTGCGCCGGCACACCCTGGATGTCCTGGAATCGGAGCTGGACAAGGTCCGTGCCCAGCACGGCTGTACCGGTGCCGCCCAGGAAGTGGAGTTCGCCATGCGCCGGATGGTTAAGCAGCTGCTCCATGTCCCCACCGTGCGCGCCCGCGAGCTGGCCGCCAGCGGCCAGCAGGAAGAATACATCCGGGGCCTGGAGGCCCTGTACGGCATCACCGTGGAGCGCGGCGAGGCCGCCCCCGTCAAGGACGGCGGCCCCACCCCCGGTGAGGACGACGCCGAGCCGAAGTCCGCGTAGGGGCTTACGCGCAGGCAGCTCAGTAGAGCGGCTTCTCCGGTTCCACCCGGCGTACCCATTCCAGGATTCCGCCGGTGACGTTGTAAACCTGCGGATAGCCGGCACGGCGCAGATAGGCGGCGACCTCCGCCGACCGCACGCCCGATTTGCAGTGCACATACACGGGCCGGTCCCGGTCAGGCCGGAACTCCCCCGCCAGGACTGAAGCGCGCGGGGCCAGCCGGGCGCCGTCGATACGCACAATCTCGTATTCGCCCGGTTCGCGGACGTCCAGCAGGTCGAATTCCCGTGCTCCGGCGGCGCGTTCGGCCAGGAGGTCCCGCAGCTCTGCCACGTCCACTTCCGCTCCTGCCGGTGCAGGTTCAGCCGGGGTCAGGCCGCAGAAGGCCTGGTAGTCGCTCAACTCCGTCACCGGAACAGCGTCCGGATCCCGCCGGACCCGAAGTTCCCGCCAGCTCATTTCCAGGGCGTTGAAGACCAGGACCCGGCCCAGCAGGGTGCGGCCTGTCCCGGTAATGAGCTTGATGGCCTCATTGACCATGACCGAACCGATCTGCCCGCAGAGCACACCCAGCACACCGCCCTCCGCGCAGGAAGGCACCGATCCGGCCGGAGGCGCCTGCGGGAAGAGATCCCGGTAGGTGGGTCCGTGTTTGCCCCAGAACACGCTGACCTGCCCGTCGTAGCGGAGGATCGAGCCCCACACGTACGGCTTGCCCAGAATTTCCGCGGCGTCGTTCACCATGTAGCGGGTGGCGAAATTGTCGGTGCCGTCCACAATCAGGTCATATCCGGCGAAGATCTCCAAGACGTTGGAGTTGTCCAGCCGCTCCCGGTGCAGGACCACCTCGACATGCGGATTCAGTTCCGCCACGGACCGGGCCGCGGACTCGGCCTTCGGCGTGCCGACGTCGGATACCCCGTGAATCACCTGGCGCTGCAGGTTGGAGACGTCCACGACGTCGTCGTCCACAATTCCCAGCGTGCCCACTCCCGCGGCCGCCAGGTACAGCAGCGCCGGAGATCCGAGCCCGCCGGCTCCTACAACCAGCACGCGGGCATTCTTCAGCCGCCGCTGGGCGGTGGACCCGAAGCCGGGAATGATCAGGTGCCGGGAGTAGCGTTCGGTTTCCTCGCGGGTAAGTTCAGGACCGGGCGCCACCAACGCAGGTAGTTCCCCTCCGGATACGGGTGCGCTTGCTAAGGTCATGAAGTCCAATCTAAGCCACGGGTATGGCGGCGGACCTATCGGATCGAATACCCGCAGGTAAACTAAGGGTCATTGTCCGTGCAGCTCAAGCGCTCCGGAACTGTTGAGAGGTCCACCAGTGAGTAACCAGGCAGCCGGCAAACCGGTTCGACTCCCGCGGGAGGAACGCCGCCGGCAGCTGCTCAGCGCAGCGCAGGAGGTCTTTGTCAGCAACGGTTTCCATGGTGCGGCGATGGACGAGATCGCCGAAGCGGCCCACGTCAGCAAGCCCGTGCTGTACCAGCACTTCCCCGGCAAGCGGGAGCTGTACATGGCCCTGCTGGACAACCACCTGAACACCCTGACGGAGTTTCTGGGGACCGCGCTGAAGTCCACCACGGACAACAAGCTCCGCGTCCGCGAAACCATGCGTGCCTATTTCCGTTTCGTGGCGCAGGACAGCCAGGGGCACCGGATGGTTTTCGAATCCGATCTCACCAGCGACGCCGAGGTCAGTGCCCGCATTGAGGAATTCAATGCCCGCTTCGCCAACAGCATTGCCGGCGTCATTGCCGAAGACACCAAACTTTCCCACCATGAGGCCACCCTGCTGGGCCGGGCCCTCGCCGGAATGGCCCAGGTCAGTGCCCGCTACTGGCTGGAAACCGACGGTGACCTGGACATCGATGCGGCAAGCGAGCTGGTCTACCGTTTAGCTTGGCGCGGAATCAGCCGGTTCCCTAAGGAAATCTAGAGTAGATTTTTCGATAAGTTCGAAATCGTTAACAGGAGGCACCACGGTGGAAGTAAAAATCGGCATTCAGAATGTAGCCCGCGAGATTGTCTTCGAGTCCGGCCAGAGCGCCGATGAGGTTGCCGATGCGGTGGAGCAGTCCCTCGCCAGCGGCGCCCTGCTGCGGCTGAAGGACATCAAGGGCCGGCTGATCGTCGTTCCCGGTGCCTCCATCGGCTATGTCGAAATCGGTGCCGAGGAAGTCCGCCGGGTCGGCTTCGGGGCCCTCTAGAGCGCATGCTCAGCCTGATCCTGGTTACGTTGACCGCCGTCGCCGCGGGTTTCGCGGTCTGGGCCGCAGACCGCCATCGGGACCGGTACGGTGCCCTGCTGCTCCCCGGCATCTCGGTGGGCGCTGCGGTCCTCACCTGGACGGCACTCCAGGCCGCCGGAGCCGCTTCCTTTGAATCGGACTGGATCGGCTGGGTCATCCCCGCGGCGGTGGCCATCCTGGCGCCGCTGGTGGCGGTTGTGCCGATCGGGAACAGCCGGGCCAAGGCCGACACGGCGGAGTCTGAGCGCATTCTGCGGATGTGATCCGGAAGGGCGCCCGGCAACTGGACTTTGGATATAACCGCGGATAGACGAAAAGGGGCGGTGCTTCGGCACCGCCCCTTTTCGTGTCCCACTCCCCCGGCTTCCGGAACCTTTCCCGGGCCGAAGTGGCTCCGCCCAGGGAGTCAGGCGGTCAGACCGAGGAGGTTCATCCGCTTTGAATGGTTCCGGGTCAGCTGGGCCGTAAGCGACTTGATTTCAGCATCGACGGCACCCTGGCCGCCGTCGTCAACCAACCCGCTCAGGAAGGCCCGCTCCATCAGTACCCGCTGGGCCTGGGTCAGGGCCTCGCCCACCAGCCGCCGGCCCCAGAGGGCCAGCCTCGACGCGAGCCGCGGATCATCCGCCAGTGCCTCCCGCAGCCTGCCGAGCAGGATCTCGCCGGGCTGCTCCGTGGCCTTCAGGCCCTGGAACAGGCTGTTGGTATCGGCGTCCAGCCGTGATGCCACCGCGGAGTAGAAATCGTCGGAGATGGCGTCCGTGACATAGAACTTCATCAAGGACTCGTACCAGTCCGCCGGCCGGGTGCGGTCATGGAAGGCATCGACGGAGGACTGGAAGGGCCGCATGGCCTCTTCCGGGTCCACGCCCATGCTGCTGAGCCGGGCGCAGATCAATTCGAAATGCGCATACTCGTGCACGGCCAGGCGCCCCAACGTGGCGCGGTCGTGAAGCGTGGGCGAGAACCGGGCATCGGAAGACATGCGCTCAAAAGCCGAGAGTTCACCGTAGGCGATGGCCCCGAAGAGGTCCGTGAGGAACCGGTGGTAGGTGTCGCCGTCGTGCTGTGCAGCCGCGCCGGAAGCGGCCGGATTATCCGTTTGGTGCCCGTTAGTCATACCCGCCAGCGTACCTTCCGGCGTCGCGGTGGACCGCGCCGTGGTCCCGGATGCGCGGCGATCAGCGCCGTGCGGGTAGACTGGGAAAGTAGTAACTGGATGCCCGGTCGTCTGTCATGTGATTTGTTGTAATTGTCATTTGAAGTAGTTGTATTGACCAGACCCGCAAACCCTACGCGATCTTGAATTTTCGGCCGCCGCTGTGGCCAATGGAGCACAGGCGGCCCGCAGTTGTTAGCCCGCGATCGGCTTCCGCTGGACGCACCGTGTGCGTGCCATCCGCTCCGGGATGGGCTGTAACAGCCACTCGTCGAGCCTGGCGCCCCCGCGCTGCCTAAACTGAACGGTATTTAATTGAACACTGAACTTTCCCAGGTTGATGACGATCGTCACCTCACAGCCGATGACAGCACCGAAGAACTGCAGGTTGCCGACACCCTGGCCGTCAAGGCCGAGGCTGCGGAAATCCCCGAACTGACCTTCGCCGATTTCGGCGTCCGCGCCGACATCGTCGAGTCCCTCGCCGACGCCGGCATCACCCACCCCTTCCCCATCCAGTCGATGACCCTGCCCGTGGCCCTCAGCGGCCACGACATCATCGGCCAGGCGAAGACCGGTACGGGTAAGACCCTCGGCTTCGGCATTCCCGCGCTGCAGCGCGTGGTGGGCCCGGAAGATAAGGGCTACGCCGAACTCGCCGTGCCCGGCGCACCGCAGGCCCTGATCGTGGTCCCCACCCGTGAACTGGCAGTCCAGGTGGCGGGCGACCTCACCACGGCTGCGCGGCGCCGCGGCGCCCGCATCGTCACGATCTACGGCGGCCGCGCCTACGAGCCGCAGACCGAGGCCCTGGCCGCCGGCGTCGAAATTGTGGTCGGCACCCCGGGCCGCCTGATCGACCTTTACAACAAGAAGCATCTCTCGCTGAAGAACGTGCGGATCGTGGTCCTCGACGAGGCCGACGAGATGCTGGACCTCGGGTTCCTGCCCGACGTCGAAACGCTGATGGCTGCCACGCCCACCGTGCGCCAGACCCTGCTGTTCTCGGCCACCATGCCCGGCGCCGTCGTTTCCATGGCCCGCCGCTACATGACCAAGCCCACCCACATCCGGGCCGCTGATCCCGACGACGAGGGCCTGACGAAGAAGGACATCCGCCAGGTGGTCTACCGGGCGCACAACCTCGACAAGAGCGAAGTCGTGGCCCGCATCCTGCAGTCCCGCGGACGCGGCCGCACCATCATCTTCACCAAGACCAAGCGCACCGCCGCGAAGCTGTCCGAGGAACTGGTGGACCGCGGTTTCGCCGTGGCCGCAATGCACGGCGACCTGGGCCAGGGTGCCCGCGAACAGGCCATGCGCGCCTTCCGCAATGAAAAGGTGGACGTCCTGGTGGCCACCGACGTCGCCGCCCGCGGCATCGACGTCGACGACGTCACCCATGTGATCAATTACCAGTGCCCCGAAGACGAGAAGACCTACCTGCACCGGGTGGGCCGCACCGGCCGCGCCGGGAACAAGGGCACCGCCGTTACCTTCGTGGACTGGGACGATGTTCCCCGCTGGGGCCTGATCAACAAGGCCCTGGGCCTGGAC
The DNA here is from genome assembly GCF_030142045.1 of Arthrobacter sp. zg-Y919. Taxonomy (NCBI): domain Bacteria; kingdom Bacillati; phylum Actinomycetota; class Actinomycetes; order Micrococcales; family Micrococcaceae; genus Arthrobacter; species Arthrobacter sp. zg-Y919. The sequence continues at coordinate 2,282,969 of NZ_CP126242.1, forward strand.
CAGGCGGAGCCGGTGGAAACCTACTCCTCCTCCCCGCACCTGTACACGGACCTGGATATCCCCGAAGGCACCAAGGGACGCCTGCCCCGCAACAAGCGCACCCACGCCGGCATCGATGCGGAGAAGATCGAAGACCTCGGCGAGACCGGCAAGTCCGGCGGCCGCGGCACCTCCTCCTCCCGCGACGGCGGCCGTTCCGGTTCCAGCCGGGATGCCGGATCCCGCGGCGGTAACGCCCGCAGCGGCTCCCGCGACGGATCCCGCGACGGATCCCGGCGCGGCACCTCCCGTTCGGGCGGAGACCGTCCCGCTGAAGTGCGGACCCCGGAATCCCGTCCGGCGGAAACCCGTGCCGCGGCACCCGCCGCGGACGGTGCCGCCACGGACCGCCCGCGCCGCAGCAGGACCCGCCGCCGCAACGGCGAGGTTGTTCCCAAGACCAGCCCGGCCGCTGAATAGCGCGACCGTAGGCCGGCAATGAGCACCCCTTCGTGGACGCCGGACGGCGGGTCGCTGGTGGTACACGCGGATAACGCGGAGTACCTCCCGACCCTGCCGGACGGCTCCTTCACCATGATTTACGTTGACCCGCCCTTCAACACAGGCAGGTCCCAGCGCCGCCAGCAGACCACAATGGTCCGCAGCGCGGACGGCAGCGGCGACCGGATCGGTTTCAAGGGCCGCAGCTACAGCACGGTCAAGGGGCTGCTTTCGAGCTACGACGACGCCTTCGAAGACTACTGGGCGTTCCTGGAGCCCCGGCTCGCGCAGGCCTGGCGGCTGCTGGCCGACGACGGCACGCTGTACGTGCACCTCGATTACCGTGAGGTGCACTATGCCAAGGTGATGCTGGACGCCTTGTTCGGCCGGGACTGTTTCCTGAACGAAATCATCTGGGCGTATGACTACGGCGGCCGCGCGAAGAACCGCTGGCCGGCCAAGCACGACAACATCCTGGTTTATGTCAAAAACCCGGATAAGTACCACTTCGACAATGCCGAGGTGGACCGGGAACCCTATATGGCCCCGGGCCTGGTGACACCCGAAAAGGTGGCACTGGGAAAGCTGCCCACCGATGTCTGGTGGCACACCATCGTCTCCCCCACCGGCCGGGAAAAAACCGGGTATCCCACGCAGAAACCCGAGGGGCTGCTGCGCCGGGCGGTCGCTGCCAGCAGCCGCGAGGGCGACTGGGTCCTGGACTTCTTTGCCGGGTCGGGCACGCTGGGAGCGGTGGCAGCCAAGCTGGGCCGCCGCTTCGTCTGCGTGGACGCCAACCCGCAGGCTATCGACGTTATGGCCCGCCGGCTCGGTTCCGCGGCAACCGTGGTCTCCACCGAAACGGAATCACCGCTGCCCGCCGCCGGGGCGTAGGTTTTATCCGGGTCCGGACCTTCGGGTCCGGGCCCGGGCTTTTGGGTCCGGGCTTCCTACCGCGGTAGGGGGCCGACGACGGCGGTGCCGGTCGCCAGCCCGGCAATACGTTCCAGCACTGACGGTTCGGTGGTGAATTCGCCCAGGAGGTTCGGTTTCCCGGTGCCGTGGTAATCACTGGAACCGGTGACCAGCAGGTCATTGTCCTTCGCCAGCCTGCGCAGCCATTCCCGGCCCTGCTCAGGGTTGTCCCGGTGGTTGACTTCCACACCCAGGAGGCCGGCGTCGATCATTTCGGTGAAGATTGCCTCCCCCACCACGCGGCCGCGGGAGGATGCGACGGGGTGCGCGAAGACCGGCACTCCGCCGGCCTGCCGGATCAGTTCCACGGCGCGGGCAGGATCCGGAGCGTAATGCGCCACGAAGTACGGCGACCTCGCCGTGAGGATCCCGCTGAACGCCGCCGAGCGGTTCGGCACCACACCCGCAGCCACCAGGGCGTCGGCAATGTGCGGCCGCCCGATCGTCGCCCCTGGCGCCACCTGCTCCTGCACCGCCTCCCAGTCAATGGGGAAATCCTCGGCCAGCCGCTGCACCATCAGCTCCGCCCGGGTAACCCGGGCCGCACGGGATTTGGCAATTTCTTCGAGCAGTCCAGGATGCGTTGGATCGTGCAGATAGGACAGCACATGGACGCTGATCCCCTCGCTGCTGCGGCAGGACACCTCCATGCCCGGCACAAAGGTGATGCCCCGCTCCAGGGCGGCAGCTCCGGCGTCGTCCCAGCCCGCGGTCGTGTCATGGTCGGTCAGGGCAACGGCATCCAATCCGGCCTTCGCTGCCGAGGCGATCACGCCGGCCGGCTGCTCGGTGCCGTCGGAGACGCAGGAGTGGGTGTGCAGGTCGATTCTCACGCTTTCAATCTACTCGCACCGGACACTGCCTCCCGCCCGGGATTAGTCCCCGCGGTACCTGTGGGTGTTTTGCCCCTCCCGGAGGCAGTGAGACGATGGAGTGGTGACTACTGAAGCGAATTCGACGACATCCCTGCCCGAGCCCTCCGAAGGCCAGCCGCTCGAAGACCGGGTCAACAACCGGTCCCAGCGCCCCTCCTCGGAAGCCTTCAAGAAGTTCATGTCTTCCGGCTGGGCTGCGGAATCCGGTGAGCTGCCCGAAGCCGACGCCGTGGCGCCGTACGCAGCCCGCCGCCGCCGTACCCTTTCCGAGCGTTTCCCCGGCGAACGGCTGGTTATTCCGGCCGGTCCGTTGAAGGTCCGCTCCAACGACACCGATTATCGTTTCCGGCCGCACTCCGGCTTTGCGCACCTGACCGGCCTCGGCGTGGACCGCGAACCCGATGCCGTGCTGGTGATGGAACCCACCGAACCCGGTGCCGGCGACGACGGCGGCAACCACACCGCCGTGCTGTACTTCCGGCCGCTGGCCGGAACCGACAGCGACGAGTTCTACTCCAACGCCCGCTACGGCTCCTTCTGGATTGGGAACCGGCTGGGCCTGGAAGAGGTCAGCGCACTGATCGGCCTGCCCACCCGGCACCTCGACGAGGCAGAAACCGCCATCACCAACAACGTGGGCGACCCGCAGTTCGGCGGCATCTCCGTACGCCTGCTGCGCAGTGTCGACGAGATGGTTGACGCCCTGGTGGACACCGTCCGCTACAACACCGCCCTGGACCCGGAAAACGCCGACCTCAGCGCCCTGGATGCCCTCGACGGTGAACTGACCGAAGCCCTGTCCGAACTCCGCCTGGTCAAGGACGAATGGGAGATCGAGCAGATGAAGGCTGCCGTGGCCGCCACGGTCAACGGCTTCACCGAAGTGGTCAAGGAACTCCCCCGCGCCATGTCCCACCCCCGCGGCGAACGCGTCGTCGAAGGCGCCTTCTTTGCCCGCGCCCGGGAAGAGGGCAATGACCTCGGCTACGACACCATTGCCGCCTCCGGTAACAACGCCACGGTCCTGCACTGGATCCGCAACAACGGCGCCGTCCATGCCGGGGACCTGCTGCTGCTGGACGGCGGAGTTGAGGCCGAAAGCCTCTACACCGCGGACATCACCCGCACCCTGCCCGTCAACGGCACCTACACCGAGGTCCAGCGGCGGGTCTACCAGGCAGTGCTCGACGCCGCCGACGCAGGATTCGAAGCCGCCAAGCCCGGGGCGAAGTTCCGCGATGTCCACGCCGCAGCAGTGAAGGTGCTGGCTGAAAACCTGGATGCCTGGGGCCTGCTGCCCGTGCCGCTCGAGGAAGCCCTGTCCCCCGAAGGCCAGCAGCACCGCCGGTGGATGCCGCACGGCGTCAGCCATCACCTGGGCATGGACGTGCATGACTGCGCGCAGGCCCGCGCGGAGCTGTACCTGGACGGAACCATCACCGAGGGCATGGTCTTCACCATCGAGCCCGGCCTCTACTTCAAGGACACCGACCTCGCGGTGCCCGAGGAATACCGGGGAATCGGCGTGCGGATCGAGGACGACGTCCTCATCACCGCCGACGGTCCCGTAAACCTCAGCGACGCCCTGCCGCGCAACCCGGGCGACGTCGAGGACTGGATGGCCGGCATCTACGCCTAACCCTCCGGTTCTCCGCAAAAAGGTCCGTATCCCCGAAAGGGATGCGGACCTTTTGCATGGCGGCAGGGTTTGCCACACCGGCGTGAAACGCCCACACGAAAAAGGCCCGCATCCCCTAAAGGGGTGCGGGCCTTCTTTACGTCCGGGGCCTAAGGCTTGCCGGGGCCTCCCGACGGAGGGTCTTGCCGACGGGGCCTTACTGGCGGGGCTGCTCGTCCCGGGGGACGTCCTGCTGGTGGGAACCCTGCTCAGTCGAAGCCGGCTCGATTGGGGCCGGCTGGCCCGGCTGGACGGCTTCCTGGGCAGCTTCCGGCTGCTGGGCCGGCTGCGCAGGCCGGCGGACACCGTACTGCGGGCGGCCGTCCGGAAGGTCGGGGAACTGCCCCCGGGGTGTGGTGTTGCCTGCGGGGTCGGCCTCTGCGGGGTTCTGCCGTCCGGCACCGGCCGGGGACTCCCCGGCGGGATCGGAGTCCGGGGAAGGCTGTCCATACGGGTTGGCCCAGCCCGAAGGCCGTTCCGGTGCCTGCGGACCGCCGGCCGGCGGACGCAGGGCCTCATGGCGGGGGGCCGACGCGGGAGCCTGGGGATGTCCCGCCTGGCCGACCATCGGCAGCCGGTGCAGGAGCTGGCGGGCATCGTTGGCTGCCTCGGGCGCCACGATTACGTCATAGCTGGTGGCAATTACCTGGCTGGTGGAGGTAAAGTCCCTGCGCCCACGCTGCAGGGCGTAGGCAAGGACACCGAAGAGAACCCAGAACACGGCGCCCAGCGCCATGGACGGAATGAGGGAAATGGCTGCGGCGCTGCCCCCGAACAGCATCAGGGCGAGCCCCACAAAGAGGCCGAACCAGGCACCCGTGGCGGCGCTGGACAGTGCAACCCGCGGGTACGTCAGGCGGCCGGTCACCCGTTCCACGGACTTGAGTTCGTTGCCGACAATCGAAACCAGCTGAACCGGGAACTTGTTGTCGGCAAGGTAATCCACTGCCTTCTGGGCGTCGAGGTAGGCCGTGTAGCGGCCAACCGTTTCGCCCTTGGGCAGGCTGCGGCCCGCATCACGCGGAGGTGTGGCACCAAATAGGTTCGACATTGCTCCATTCTCGCGCATGCCCGCCAAAGAAGGTGAACGTATCGCTGGCAGTGAACGGGAAAGCGTCCGCGTACCCGTTAATACGGCGTTAGGACCGGGCACAAAGTAGCCTAAGAATGTGACTACAAATCCAACCCGTGTCTTTATTGCGCGCCTGCTGGGCCTTGACGTCTTCGACCCCCTGGGTGACCGTCTGGGCAGGCTGCGCGATGCGGTCGTGCTTGACCGCGGGCCGGGTCTCCCGCCCCAGGCCGTGGGCATCGTGGTCGAGGTCCCCGGAAAGAAGCGTGTCTTCGTTCCGCTCACCCGGATCACCTCGATGGATCCCGGACAGATCATCTGCACCGGGCTGGTCAACCTTCGCCGCTTCGAACAGCGTGGAGCAGAGATGCTGGTGGTCGCGGAGCTCTTCGACCGCCGCGTCCAGCTGCGCGACGGCAGCGGCGAAGCCACCATTGAAGACATTGCCATTGAGCAGAACCGCGCCGGGGACTGGTACGTCTCCAACCTTTTCGTCCGCCGCGGCGGCACGGTCTCCCGTCTGCGGTCCCTGCGCCGCCGCGGGGAGCAGATCATCCTGGACTGGAAGGACATCGCCCACTGGGATGCCACCGGCCCCCAGGCCGCGACATCCTTCGTCGCCCAGAACGACGACCTCAAGGCCGCGGACTTCGCCGACGCACTGCACGAAATGAGCGGCAAACGCCGCATCGAAGTAGCCAGCGAACTGCAGGACGAACGCCTCGCAGACGTCCTGCAGGAACTGCCCGACGACGACCAGGTCCAGATCCTGCAGTCCCTGGACGTCGAACGTGCCGCCGATGTGCTGGAGGAAATGGACCCCGACGACGCCGCGGACCTCCTCAACGAGTTGCCGGAGGAGCAGAAGGAAGAGCTCCTGGCACTAATGGAGCCCGAAGACGCCCGCGACGTCCGCCGTCTGCTGAACTATGAAGAGGACACCGCCGGGTCTCTGATGACCCCCGTGCCGGTCATCCTTCCGCCGGAGGCCACCGTGGCCGAGGCGCTGGCCCATGTTCGCCGCGAAGAGCTCACGCCTGCCCTCGCGTCCTCCATCTATGTCTGCCGCCCGCCGCTGGAAACGCCCACGGGCAAGTACCTCGGCGTCGTGCACATCCAGCAGCTGCTGCGCTCGGCACCGCCGGAGGCACTGGGCAACATCCTGGACTCGGACCTCGAGCCTGTCCGGGACTACGCCACCATCAGTGAAGTGTCGCGGATGCTGGCCACCTACAACTTGAACTCACTGCCGGTGATCAACGACGGCGGACGCCTGGTCGGGGCGGTAACAGTGGACGATGTGCTGGACCACCTGTTGCCGGACGACTGGCGCGTCTCCGACGAAACCGGCCCACTACCGCAGCAGGGAAGGACACATGGCTGAAAAAATCAAGTCAACAACCACCGGCCTCGACACTCCCCGCTCTGCACGGACCCGATGGCTGCCGCGGCTCTCCCCGAACCCCGACGCGTTCGGGCATGCCACGGAGAATTTTGCCCGCTTTATGGGTACTCCGCAGTTCCTGGTTTACATGACGGTTTTTTGCCTCGTGTGGCTGGCGTGGAACACGTGGGGACCGGAGTCCGCCCGCTTTGACAGTGCTGCCCTGGGCTTTACCGTCCTGACGCTGATGCTCTCGCTCCAGGCTTCCTACGCCGCTCCCCTGCTGCTGCTGGCGCAGAACCGGCAGGATGACCGGGACCGCGTCTCCGTCCGGCAGGACCGTGAACGCGCCGAGCGCAACCTCATGGATACGGAATACCTCACGCGGGAAATCGCCGAACTCCGGATCGCCCTGCGTGAAGTCGCCACCCGCGACTATGTCCGCTCGGAAATGCGGAGCCTGCTCGAAGAGCTGCTCGAGGCCAATGACGACCGCGAGGACGGCGGATCACGCCGTCGCCGCCGCAGTGGGGAAAGCACCGACAGCATGCCGAAACTGAATCCCGGCGGGAGGGAACGCTAGAGCCGTGCCAGTATCCGAACCGGCTTCCGGACTGGAAGCACAGGTGCTCCGCGCCCTGGACACTGTCCAGGACCCGGAACTGCGCCGGCCCATCACCGAACTGGGCATGCTCAAGGACGTCCACGTGGATGCCGACGGCGGCGTGGCCGTCGACGTGCTGCTGACCATTGCCGGCTGCCCGCTGCGCGGCACCATCACGGCCGACGTCGAACGCGCACTGGCTGCGGTTCCCGGCGTCGGCGCTGTGACCGTGAACCTCGACGTGATGACCCCGGAGCAGCGCAACGCGCTCAAGGACCGGCTGCGCGGCGGCGACCCGGTGCGGACCATCCCCTTCAACCGCCCCGATTCGCTGACCCGTGTGTACGCGGTGGCCAGCGGCAAGGGCGGCGTGGGCAAGTCCAGCGTCACGGTAAACCTCGCGGCGGCCATGGCCTCGCTCGGACTGCGCGTGGGAATTGTCGACGCCGATGTGCACGGGTTCTCTGTGCCGGGCCTGCTCGGAATCACGCGTCCGCCCACCCGGGTGGACGAGATGATCCTGCCTCCCGTGGCCTACGGCATCAAGACCATCTCGATCGGCATGTTTGTGGACGGCAACCAGCCGGTGGCCTGGCGTGGACCCATGCTGCACCGCGCGCTGGAGCAGTTCCTGACCGATGTGTACTTCGGTGACCTGGACGTCCTGTTCCTCGACCTCCCACCCGGCACCGGCGATATCGCCATTTCCGTGGGACAGCTCCTGCCCGGCTCGGAAATCCTGCTGGTCACCACTCCGCAGAGCGCAGCCGCGGACGTTGCAGAACGTGCGGGCAGCGTGGCGACGCAGACCGGCCAGAAGGTCACGGGCGTCATCGAAAACATGTCCTGGCTTGCCCTGCCCGGGGGTGAACGCCTCGAGGTGTTCGGATCCGGCGGCGGCGCTGCGGTGTCCGGCCGGCTGGGAGACACCCTGGGCTACCCGGTTCCCTTGCTGGGCAGCATTCCGCTTGATGTTGCGCTCCGCGAAGGCGGTGACGGGGGCCTGCCTGTTGTGCTCGCGGATGCCGTTAATGCTGACGGCGCTGAAGGAGCCGTGCCCCCGGCTTCGGACACGGCTGCTGCGGAACTGCGGCGGATCGCCGCGGAGCTGGCCCACCGGCCGCGCGGCCTGGCCGGACGGAGCCTTGGGGTCAGCCCGGTCTAGGACCGGGCTACGTGGCTTCCACGTCGAACGGGGCGGGCTGCCCCTCGGCGAGGCGTTCCAGCGGTTTCACCGCAGGGGCCGCTGGAGCTGCTGCGGTTGCCGGCGCGACCGTGGAGGATCCGGCGGACTGCGGTGTGGGGGAAGCTGCGGCGGAAGCGGCCGGCACCCGGGGGGCCGGCGCGGGGCGCCCGCTCACCAGTTTGGCTGCCTCGTCGAAGTCGTCCAGCAGCGCTTCCTTGATGATGCGCCGCGGGTCGTATTGCCGCGGGTCCAGCTTCCGCCAGTCCACCTCGTCAATTTCCGGGCCAACTTCTTCCCGCAGTTGTTCGCGGGCTCCGCTGGCCATCCGCCGCACTTCCCGCACCAGCCGGGCAAGCTGCGAGGCGTATTCGGGCAGGCGTTCAGGACCCAGCACCACCACGGCGATTATCGCCAGGAGGATGAACTCGTAACCGTTGATTCCTACCACTCTTGAAGACTACCTTTTCCCGGGAGCAGGGAGCCACTTGCCGGCATCCTAGAGGCTCCAGCCGGTCCGCGCGAAGATGGCGAGCCCCCGGGCTATGCGCTCCATCGGCTCAGGGTCGGCACCGGCACGGGCCAGGCGCGTGGATTCGAAGCGTGACAGCTCTTCAGCCGCACGGGGCATCGACTTCACGGGCAGGCTTGAATCCAAGGTGTAGGTGACGCTGCCCGCGGCCACTACCTTCTGGCCGGGATGCTCCCCGGACCCAAAAACGGCTGCGCCGGCCGGCGATCCGGCCACGGCAAAGCCATCCGCTGCAACAGTCTGTCCGGTCACGGCATTGATCACCGGCTGATGGTCTTCCCCCGGCAGCGGATGCTGTTCCACGAGCCGGATCCGTTCGCCGTCCCCGGCTAAAATCATTTCGACGGCGGGACGCCCCTGAACGCTCAGGGAACGGGCGGACTCCACGCTGAGTCCAAGCTCGGTGAATTCGGGGCAGGCCCAGCCGTGTGCCCGCAGCAACTGGAGCTGATCCGCTCCGAGGGCCCCCTTACCGGCGACTTCATCCCACCCCGCCCCTACGGCGGCGCGGGCCCCCGCCTGCACCGGGGTTTCGAGGATGCTGCCGGTGATATAGGCGCCGCCAAGAAGCACTGCCCCGGCGGCGGCCACCGCGCCTGCAGCGGCGAACGCATGGCTCCGCCGGGATACCAAAGCGCGCCGCCCGGGCTTCAGCCCGGCAGGTTGCAGCCCGGCAGGTTGCGGTCCGGCAGGTTGCAGCCCGGCAGGTTGAGGACCGGCGGACCGGGCAGCCGCAGCCGCACTCTCGGCTATCCGGGCGGCGAGGTCAGGACCGGCATCGGGCACCCGAAGCGAACGCAGGCGGCTGCGCAGACGCCGCTCTTCGGAGAGGGCAGCGCGGCAGGCGGCACAGCGAGAGAGGTGTGCCTCAATGGCCTGCTGGCGCCGGGGGGAGTTTTCGCCGTCAAGGTAGTTCCGGAGCTGACGCGTGGGGTGTCGCACTACTCAGCTGGCTCCAGCGACACGGGGCAGCGTGAGCCGTGGACGGGCAGCCGGCCGGAGCTGCGGGTCCCGGTGCGCAAGCTTCTCTTTCAGCATTGCGCGGCCGCGGTGGATGCGGGAACGGACCGTGCCCAGCTTGACGTCCAGCGCACGGGCGACTTCATCGTAGGAGAGGCCCTCCAAATCGCACAGCACAACGGCGGCGCGGAAATCCGGGGGCAGTTCTTCCAGTGCGCGGGCAATATCCACGTCGAGGTTGTTGAACTCGAAGCTGCGCTCCGGTCCCGGGCCGTTGCTCGGCAGCTTGCTGGAGGTTTCCTCGGTCATGCCGTCGAAACGTATCCGGCTGCGGCGCCTTGCCTGGTCCAGAAAGAGGTTGGTGGTGATCCGGTGCAGCCACCCGTCCAGGGTGCCGGGCTGGAAATTGGCCAGCGAGCGGAAGACCCGGACGAAGACTTCCTGGGTCAGGTCCTCGGCGTCGTGCTTGTTGCCGGTCAACCGATAGGCCAGCCGGTACACCTTGGCCGAGTGAGCCTCCACCACTTCCTCCCAAGTGGGACGTACCCATTCCGCGGCCATGTCCGCGGCTGCCGTATTCGGGGTCGTTGCCATAGTCTTCCTCCTTCCTTCCGATCAGAATCACTGCCAGGATCACTCTCAAGACCGGTGCCGCTGCGGGCACGCATCACTGATTAACAATGTTTACGCAACAATCTGGGAGTTGGCTGTTAGCACGCTTCCAGTACTGGGACAAGGCGCCTCCGGCCGTGCGTACCCGCTTACGCCCGCCTTGCCCTTAAGCTTGTAGAAGCAGGAATTCCTCCGGACCGAAAGTGAAAAAACCCATGCGCGCCGACAAGCAGACCAGTTGGTCCTACACGGAGGCCCTGCCCTCCGAGGATGAGGTGCTGCTCCGCGCGCGTGAACGGTCCTACGAATTGGGTGTCAGCGCCGTCTCCAGCGGTGTTGGTGCCGCCTTGACCGTCCTGGCCGCCGCGAGCAAGGCCACCACGGTCGTCGAAGTCGGCACCGGTGCGGGCGTCTCGGGCGTCTGCCTGCTGCGGGGCCTTGGCCGCAACGCGGTACTGACCACCATCGATTCCGACGTCGACCACCTCCGCGCTGCGCGGGAAGCGTATGCGGAAGCGGGTATTCCGGGCAACCGCACCCGCACCATTTCCGGCCGGGCAGCCGAAGTCCTCCCCCGCCTCACGGATGCCGCCTACGACATGGTGTTCATCGACGCCGACAAGCCCTCCTTCCCGCTCTACGTCACCCAGGCCGTACGGCTGCTCAAGCGTGGCGGGCTGCTGGTGGTCAACGATGCGCTGGACCACGGCAAGGTCACCGACCCGGCAGTGCGGGAAGCCACCACCAACACCATGCGCAAGGTGGGCAAGGCCATCCGTGACAATGAAGACCTCGTCTCCGCCCTGCTCCCCACCGGCGACGGCCTGCTGCTGGCAGTGAAGACCGCGTAGAGCCCACTCCACCAGGGCGGCCCGGAAGCGGGGCACCAGGAAAGGCACCACATGATCGAGATCCTGAATCCAACCGAACTGTCCCGGGCGAGGGAAACCGGCGCCCTGGTCGCAGATATCCTGCAGACGATCAAGGGCCGCACCGCGGCCGGCACCAATCTGCTGGACATCGACCGGTGGGCCAGGACCATGATCCTCGAGGCGGGTGCCAAGTCCTGTTACGTCGACTATGCGCCGTCCTTCGGACGCGGGCCGTTCGGGCACTACATCTGCACGTCGGTCAACGACGCCGTACTTCACGGACTGCCGCATGACTACGCGCTTGCCGACGGTGACCTGCTGACACTGGACCTGGCTGTCTCCCTCGGCGGAATCGTTGCAGACTCGGCCATCACTTTCATCGTGGGCGGTGTCCAGTCACCGAAGAATGCCGCAATGATCGATGCGACCGAGCGGGCGCTGGCCGCCGGCATAGCAGCGGCCCGGCCCGGTGCCCGTATCGGCGATCTTTCCGCTGCCATCGGTTCGGTTCTCACCGAGGCGGGCTACCCGGTCAATACCGAATTCGGCGGGCACGGTGTGGGATCCACGATGCACCAGGACCCGCACATTGCGAACGCAGGGCGTCCCGGCCGCGGTTATAAACTGCGTCCCGGCCTGCTGCTGGCCCTGGAGCCGTGGGTCATGGCGGATACCGCGGAACTGGTCACCGATGCGGACGGGTGGACCCTCCGCAGCGCCACGGGCTGCATGACGGCGCACAGCGAACACACGGTGGCCATCACCGCCGACGGCGCGGAAATCCTCACCCTGCCGAAGGAACCCGCCGCCTAGCCTGCCTGGCGCAGGCCGGCAAGGTAGGACAGCAGCAGCCGCACCCCGAACCCGGTGGCCCCCTTGGTCAGTTCGCGGCTGTCCTTAGTGGCACGCGACGGACCGGCAATGTCGACATGCGCCCACGGGACGCCGCCGGTGAACTTCTCCAGGAACAGTGCGGCAACAATCGCGCCGGCACCGAACTTCGCTTTGACGGGCGCAATGTGGGAGACATCGGCGATATCGGAGTCCAGCACGTAGCCGTACTCGGCCACCAGCGGCAGCTGCCACACGGCGTCGCCCGAGCTCTCGCCTGCAGCCTCCAACCCGGCCAGCAGCCCGGGCGCATTACCGAACAGGGCCGCATGGTGCATTCCAAGCCCCAAGGCGGCGGCACCGGTCAGTGTGGCCACATCCACCAGGACGTCCGGAGCCAGTTCCGCTGCGGCGTAGGCCAGGGCGTCGGCGAGGACCATGCGGCCCTCAGCGTCGGTATTCCCGACCTCAACGGTGGTCCCGTTGTAGGTGGTGACGACGTCGGCGGGCCGGTAGGAGGCGGCGCCGATGGCGTTCTCGGCCAAGGCCAGTACGGCCGTGACCCGAACGGGAAGCTGCAGCACGGCCGCAGCCTCCGCCACCGCCAGTACGGCTGCGGCACCGGCCATATCCGTCTTCATGGTCATCATGGCGTCCCGCGGCTTCAGCGAGATTCCGCCGGAGTCAAAAGTGATCCCCTTGCCGACGAGCACCACGTGCGGCAGGTCCTCGCCGTCGGGCAGGTACGCGGCTTCCACCAGCCGGGGCGGGTGCTCGGATCCGGAGCCGACGGCCAGCAGCCCGCCAAAACCTTCGGCACGCAGTTCGTCCTCGCCGCGCACGCGCACGGTCAGCCCGCTGCGGCCGGCTATTTCGCGGGCCTGCTCCGCGATCCACTCCGGGGTGGCTGTTTCGGCCGGCGTGTTCGTCAGGTCGCGTGCCGTCCAGACGGCCCGTGCGGTCGCGAGGGCACGTGCGGCTGCGGACCCGTCCAGGCCGGTCAGCTCGAGGTGCTCCGCGATGGGGGCGGGCGCCTTGGTGATACCGGACCGGGGCGGACGGTAACCGCCGAGCAGGAACCCTTCAATGAAGGCTTCCTGGGCAGCCGGTTCAAGACCGTCGACGACGCTGGCACGGACCCGGCGGGCACCCATGGTCGCGCGGGCAAGACCGGCACCGGCGCGGCGCAGTTCTGCCGGAGATTCATCGCCGGCGCCCACATAGATCAGCTTTCCGGGCAGGCCTTCGTCCTCGCGGGGAGGTTCGATCACCAGGATGTCGCCGGCTTTGCCGGTGACCTTGGCGCTGCGGGCGCGTGCGGCGACGTCGGCCCCATACCGGACCGCCGCCTCGACAGCGCCGCGCCGTGGCTGCGGAACCGGGTCCGCCGCCTCGTCCATGTCCTCCGGTCCCGACCCGGCCGGTGGCGGAGTCATGGCCACGGCGAGGATATCCACGCCTTCAGCCGGGTCAGGCTGCAGTCCGGTGCCGGACTCCGCCCTGCCCGTGCGCATCTTCAACCCTGCCAGGGCAGTGACTTCCGGCAGTGATGCGGTGACGTAGGGCGATACCGGAGCAGATCCGGTCCTGGCTGAAGACTTTGGAGGCAGCTGCATGGATTAAAGGCTAGCCCGTAACGCCCAGAAGGCAGTCCTTCAGCTTTCCGGCTTCTTCCACATTAAGCTCGACCACCAGGCGTCCGCCGCCGTCTATGGGCACCCTCAAAATGAGGCTGCGCCCTTCCTTTGTAACCTCCATAGGCCCGTCGCCCGTCCGTGGTTTCATCGCAGCCATTTCGAGATTCCCCTTTCACAGCGCCCGGTTTACCCGGACTACCTGTAATCCGCTGCCGCTGGAAGTAAAATATCCGCCCGGCAATTGCTGTCATTATTCCGCACAAGTAGCCAGCAAACGAAATTTCGTGTGTTGCGGGCCACAGACTAGGGCGGATAGTCCCCGCCACCGGGTAATTCCGTCCACCTCCACAGCCATACCACCCAGACAATCTGCAGTACGGCGAACGCTGCGGCAACGGTCCCCCGGTACGCCCTGGACCGGCTCAGCCAGGCCGTGGAGAGCGCCAGCGGAAACAGCGGAAGCAGAAGGCGGAAGGTACTTGTCTGCGGATTCAGGAATACCAGCAGATAAAGGACATAGGCCGCGCACCATAACTGCAGTTCCAGTCCCAGCCGCCGGACCGGTTCCGACGTGAGGTAGAGCGCCACGGCCACCAGCAAAGCTCCCAGAGCCACGGGACCGAACAGCGGCCCAAAGAGGTTCCCGGTCATGGTCAGCCAGGGTTTGAACGGCACGAGATTGCCGAACCGCCAGGCACTTTCCGTGTCGGTATAGGCGCGAAGGTCTCCGGTGGACACCCATGCGATCACCGGCCAGGCCAGCGCCGAGACTCCGGCCGCACCGGCAAGAGCCAGAAGCCGCCAGGCCTGCCGGGCGGGAAAACCGACCTGCCGCCTGCGGAGGAACCGAACCGCCAGCACCAGCCCGACCGCGAGCGCAAAGGGAACGCCGACGGGCCGGGAAAGACACATCAGCGCCACCACCGGAATGGCGGTGAGGTAGCGGCCGGCCACAAACAGATACAGCGATCCCGCGAGCAGGAGCAGGTTCAGCGACTCCGCGTACGGAACCTGCAGGATCGGAGACACGGGGAAGACGGCCACAAACAGCACCGCCCACATCGCGGTGCCCTTCCCCGCACGCAGCCGGAACAACCGGTAGATGACGAGCGCGGCGGCAAAACCCGCGGCCGTGGCCGCCACCGGGGCCAGGACATTCCAGCCCAGGCCGGTACCGTCGAGCACGCGCACCAGCAGCGGAAACAGCGCGTAGAAGGCCCACTCGTTCTCCACCGCGTTACCGGCCGCGTCCCGCGGGACGCTGTCCGGATAGCCGTCCGCGAAGATCCGTGAATACCACTCGCCATCCCAGATATTGATGAATTCCCAGTACGACGGCGACGCGTCCCACCAAGGTCCGGCAGGCTGGAACCGGGCGGCGGCGGCGAGCACCGCACAGGAGAAGAGCCGGGCGGCTGCCCACAGCGAAAGGACCTGCAGATACCAGGGCCAGCGCGTCAGGGCTGCGCCGGCACGGCCCGCCGCCGCCTTTGCCCGGTGGACCGTGTCCAGGGGTGCTTCAGCTTCCATCGCGTACCCAGCAGTCGGCGAGGTGGTCGTTCACGTAGCCGGTCGCCTGGAGCATTGCATAGGCGGTAATCGGCCCTACAAACCGGAAACCGCGTTTTTTCAGGTCCTTGGCCAGGGCGGCGGAGTCCGGGGTCGCTGCGGGGACGTCATCAAGGGTCTTCGGCGCGGGATTGTCCGCCAGGGCGCGGTACCGGGCCAGCAGGCCGCCGAGGCTTTCGTTGGCAGGGAGCTCCAGAAGGGCCCGCGCATTGTTGATCACGGCATCGATTTTGGCGGCGTTGCGCACTATCCCGGCATCGGCCAGCAGGCGCTGCCGGTCGGCGTCGCCAAAGGCTGCCACCGCCCGCGGTTCGAAGCCGGCGAAGGCGGCACGGAACGCCTCCCGCTTGCGCAGGATGGTGATCCAGCTCAGGCCGGATTGAAAGGCTTCAAGGCTCAACCGTTCGAAGAGGGCTGCCTCGCCCTCCACGGCCCGCCCCCATTCGGTGTCGTGGTAGTGCTGGTAGTCCGCACTGGCGAGCGCCCAGCCGCAGCGCAGCCGTCCGTCGGCCCCTGGTTCTGCGCTCATGAAGCGTCTCCGCCGGGAGCGGCATCCGGTCCCGCAGCCTCCAGCCGGGCGATGCGGGCGTCCCGTTCGGCCAGGGCGCCGGCCAGCCGGTCCAGCACCGCATCCACCTGGTCCATCCGGTATCCGCGCAGGGCCACCGAGAACCGGAGGCGGGATACATCACCGGCCGCGGGGTGCTCCGGCAGCAGCACGGGCGGCAGCCGGGGATCCGGCTCCGGCAGGCCCTGGGCGTCCGTGATGACGCCTGCGCCGGGGATTCCGGGGCGCAGCCTTCCGATACCGAACACGGCCGCCACACCCAGCACGGCGATGGAAAGGAATACCAGCAGGAGAGTCACAGGACAATCGTGCCAGATGCGCGGGCCTGCGGACCGTGGCGGCGGGGGTCAGGGAGAAACGTGTCCGGCACTGTCGGCAATCATCAGCCGCACGGCGTCGGCCGGGTCGTCCACCACGTGCAGCAGCTTGAGGTCGGCTTCGCCCACCATCCCCTCGGCCAGCAGGGTCTCCCTGATCCAGCCAAGCAGCGGATTCCAGAACTCCGTGCCGATCAGCACGATCGGGAACGAGGTCACCTTCTGCGTCTGCACCAGAGTCATGGCCTCGAAGAGCTCATCCAGGGTCCCGAACCCGCCCGGCAGGACTATGAAGCCCTGCGCGTACTTGACGAACATGGTCTTGCGCACGAAGAAGTACCGGAAATTAACTCCCAGGTCCACCCACTCGTTCAGCCCCGTCTCGAAGGGGAGCTCGATGCCAAGGCCCACGGACAGGCCGTCGGCGCCCACCGCCCCCTTGTTCGCGGCTTCCATGGAACCCGGCCCGCCGCCGGTAATCACTGCCAGGCCCGCCTCGGCCAGCAGCCTGCCCACCTCTTCGCCAAGCTTGTAGTACCGGGAGCCGGGAACGCTCCGCGCGGACCCGAACACGCTTACGGCTGGCCCGAGTTCGGAGAGGGTGCCGAAACCTTCCACGAATTCGCTCTGGATCCGCAGCACCCGCCAGGGGTCGGTGTGGGTGAAATGGGTTCCGTCGGACGAATCCAGCAGGAACCGGTCCGACTGGGGGGCCAGGGCCGCGCCCCGGCGCAGCTCCACCGGCCCCCGCTTGCGCGGAAGATCAGAAGGTGTGGGACGGGGGTCTTCACTCATAGGCATTCCTCTAGGCTAGCCGTGATGGCGCCGCTGGCAACGCGGTCGGCGACGTCGGCCGGCACTGCGCAGAACAGGTTGCGCTTACGTCACAATTACCGCCCCTGGTGGCCCGTGACACACGCCGGCAATAAACAATGGTTAGATTTTCCTTATGACCAGTGACACATCCCCAGGTACATCCGTGCCTGAATCCGCTGCACCGCTTGTTTCGCTGAAGAACGTGAACAAGCATTTCGGGGACCTCCATGTCCTGCAGAACATCAATCTCGATATTGCCCGCGGCGAGGTAGTGGTGGTGATCGGGCCCTCCGGGTCCGGCAAGTCAACCCTGTGCCGTGCCATCAACCGCCTCGAGACCATCGACGACGGCGAAATCACCGTAGACGGCGCCGTCCTGCCGTCGGAAGGCAAGGCGCTTGCCAAGCTGCGCGCCGACGTCGGCATGGTCTTCCAGTCCTTCAACCTGTTCGCCCACAAGTCCATCGTGGACAACGTCTCCCTGGGTCCGGTCAAGGTCCGCAAGTCCAAGCCGGCCGAAGCCAAGAAGCTGGCCATGGAGCTGCTCGAACGCGTGGGCGTTGCCAACCAGGCAAACAAACTCCCCGCACAGCTCTCCGGCGGACAGCAGCAGCGTGTGGCCATTGCCCGCGCGCTGGCCATGAAGCCCAAGGTCATGCTCTTCGACGAGCCCACCTCCGCCCTGGACCCGGAAATGATCAACGAGGTCCTGGACACCATGGTCGGTCTGGCGAAGGACGGCATGACCATGGTCGTGGTTACCCACGAAATGGGCTTCGCCCGCAAGGCTGCAGACCGGGTGATCTTCATGGCCGACGGACAGATCGTCGAGGAAGGCACCCCCGAGGAATTCTTCACGAACCCGAAGAGCGACCGCGCCAAGGACTTCCTGGGCAAAATCCTCTCCCACTAAACCGTTCCAAGCACTACACGCTCCACCAGCAGTACCGGGGTTTCACCAGTTGGGGGCAACCCTTATGAGGCTAGGTCCTCCGCTTTTGCGCGGAGGACCGCAATGCAAGGAGAAAAACATGCGCAAGACCCGTTACGCCGCAGCGGCCATCGCCGCCGCCGCAGCACTGACCCTGTCCGCCTGTGGCGGCGGTTCCGATGAGGCCGGCTCCGAGTCCGGCAGCACCGAGGGCTCCGGCGAGCAGATCCGCATCGGCATCAAGTTCGACCAGCCGGGCCTGGGCTTCGACGAGGGTGGCAGCTACTCCGGCTTCGACGTCGACGTCGCCAAGTACGTCGCCAACGAGCTGGGCTACCCCGAGGACCGGATCGAATTCATCTCCAGCCCCTCCGCCCAGCGCGAGAACATGCTCGAGAACGACCAGCTGGACATGATCTTCGCGACCTACTCCATCACTGACGCCCGCAAGGAAAAGGTTGCTTTCGCAGGACCCTACTTCGTGGCCGGCCAGGACCTCCTGGTTCCCGCCGACAGCGACATCACCGGACCCGATGACCTGGACGGCAAGAACCTCTGCTCCGTCACCGGCTCCACGTCCGCGCAGAAGATCAAGGACAACTACTCCGCAGGCGTAAACCTGCTGGAGCAGCCGAGCTACGCCGAGTGCGTCACCGCCATGCAGGGCGGCTCCATTGACGCCGTCACCACTGACGACATCATCCTCGCCGGCCTGGCGTCCACCGACGCCAACAAGGGCGAATTCAAGGTTGTCGGCAACACCTTCTCCGAGGAGAAGTACGGCGTCGGCCTGCCGAAGGCAGGCGGCCTCGTCAAGTGTGAGGACGTCAACGCAGCCATCACCAAGATGGTCGAAGAGGGTGCGTGGGAGGAAGCCATCAAGAAGAACACTGAAGGCGCCGACTACAAGTTCAACGAAGACCTGAACCCGCCCACGCCGGACGCCTGCGCCTAGTTCCTGAACGTTCCACCCCCGCGGGGAAGCCGGATCCTGGTCCGGCTTCCCCGTTGCGGGTTTTCTTCCACCGTAAAGAGGTGACACATGGAGGGTTTCACTGCCCTCTTCGATCAGTACGACGTCGTCGGCGCTTTCTGGGTCAATATCCAGCTCGCGTTCTGGGCGGCGCTCTGGTCGCTGATACTTGGTACCGTGCTGGCACTGATGCGGATCTCACCGATCCCCAGCCTGCAGTGGTTCGGTGCCGCCTATGTCAACATTTTCCGCAACACGCCGCTGACCATCATCATGGTGTTCGGTTCGCTTGCGCTGTGGTCGCAGCTGAACGTCAGCCTCTCGAGCGACTTCACCACCAACTTCTTCCGCCTGGCCGTGCTGTCCCTGACCATTTACCACGCAGCGTTCTTCTGCGAGGCCATCCGCAGCGGCGTTAACACCGTTCCGCTGGGACAGGCTGAAGCCGCGCGTGCCATCGGACTGGGCTTCCTGCCGGCCGCCGGCCTGATCATCATGCCGCAGGCCTTCCGCGGAGCCATCGCCCCGATGGGCAACGTGCTGATTGCCCTGGTGAAGAACACCACCGTGGCTGCCACTGCCGGTGTTGCCCTGGAAACCTCCAGCGTGATGAAGACAATGATTGAGTTCTCCCCCAACCTGATGACGCAGATCTTCCTCACCTTTGCGATTGGCTACGTCATCATCGTCATCCCCATCGGCCTGCTCACCACCTGGGCTTCGAAGAAACTGGCGGTCGCACGATGAGCGCGCAGAATGTCCTGTTTGATGCTCCCGGTCCCAAGGCCCGCCGGAACATCAGGATCGGCAATGTCCTGGGCGTGCTGCTGATTGCCGCCCTGCTCTGGACGGCTGTCTCCGGGCTCGCGGACAAGGGCCAGTTCGACGCGGCAAAGTGGACCCCCTTCCTGGAATGGCGGACGTGGGAGTTCTTCCTGCTTCCGGGCCTGCTTTCCACGCTGAAGGCCGCCGCCGTTGCCGTGGTGACGTCGATTGTTTTCGGCCTTCTCTTCGGCATTGGCCGGTTGTCCAGCTTCAAGCCGGTCAGCTGGGTCTGCGGGATCGTCGTGGAATTCTTCCGCGCCGTTCCCGTCCTGCTGATGATGGTGTTCTTCTACCAGTTCCTCTCGAAGAACACTTCGGTGGAACCGGCACAGGTTCCCTTCGTGGCGGTGGTCATTGCCCTGACGCTCTACAACGGTTCGGTGATTGCCGAGTTGGTACGCTCCGGCGTCTACGGGCTGCCGAAGGGCCAGCGCGAGGCAGGCCTCGCCATTGGCCTCACCCCCGGACAGTCGCTGCGCAGCATCGAGATGCCGCAGGCCCTGGTTGCCATGCTGCCGGCACTGCTGAGCCAGTTCGTGGTGATCCTCAAGGACTCCGCCCTGGGCACCTTCATCGGCTACACCGAGCTGCTGGACTACGCCCGGCGCCTGGCGGCGGGTGAAGGCAACATCCTGCCCGCCCTGCTGATTACCGCGGCAATCTTCATCGCCCTCAACTGGCTGCTCACCTTCGCTGCCGGACGCCTCTCCCGGCGCCTGGGCGCCCGCGCGGGCAAGGTGCTGAAGATTGAGGAAACCCTCGAACCCGAAGGCGTTACTCCGGTACCGGCTACGGCACCGGCAAAGGGTGCGGCCAACTAGCCCCCACCCGGACACAAGACACAAAAGGAGGGGACCGGCACTGCCGGTCCCCTCCTTTGTGCTCTTTTCCTGCCCGCGGTCCTAGCCCAGCCAGGCACGCAGTGCCGCGAGGCAGTCCCGGATGGCGTCCGCGCGGACGTGCTCGTTATCGGTGTGCGCGAGCAGGGCATCCCCGGGACCGAAGTTCACTGCCGGGATCCCCAGTTCACTGAACCGGGCGACGTCGGTCCAGCCGTATTTCGGCTTGGGCTCGGCACCCACCGCGGCCACGAACGACGCGGCGGCCGGGAGGTTCAGCCCCGGCCGGGCTCCGGCGGCGGCGTCCGTGCGGACGACGTCGAACCCTGCCAGCAGTTCGCGGACGTAGGCGTCGGCCTCCTCGATGCCCTTGTCCGGGGCAAAGCGGTAGTTGATTTCCACCGTGGCCGCGTCCGGGATCACGTTGCCGGCGCTCCCGCCCCAGATCCGCACGGCGTTCAGGGATTCGCGGAAGTCCAGTCCCTCCACGGAAACCGTGGCCGGTGAATGGTCGCGCAGCCGTACCAGGATCTCCGCGGCTGCGTGGATGGCGTTCTCCCCCATCCAGGCCCGGGCCGAGTGCGCCGCCCTGCCGGTAGTGGTGGCATGGAAGCGCATGGTGCCGTTGCAGCCGCCCTCGACCGTGCCGTTGGTGGGTTCCAGGAGGACTGCGAAGTCCGCCTTCAGCCAGTCCGGGTGGCTTTCGGCCAGCCGGCCGAGTCCGCTGAGCGAGGCCTCCACTTCTTCGTGGTCGTAGAAAATGTAGGTGACGTCCCGGGCGGGGTCGGTAAGGGAAGCCGCCAGCGCCAGCTGGACCGCCACGCCGCCCTTCATATCGGTGGCGCCGCGGCCGTACAGGATCTCCCCGTCCCACGACGACGGCACGGTTCCGCGCGAGCCGGGCACCGTCGGCAGCGGCACGGTATCCAGGTGCCCGGCGAGGATGACCCGCTCGGCCCGCCCGAGCCGGGTCCTGGCCACCACGGAGTCCCCGTCCCGGGACACCTCAAGGTGCGGGTAGGCGCGCAGGGCGGTTTCAACGGCGTCGGCGAGGGCGGTTTCGTTTCCGGAGACGCTCTCGTAGTCCATCAGGGCGGCCGTCAGGTCCGCCACATCACCGGCAAGGTCCAAGGATGGCAAGGCTGCAGAAGTCACCATCCCACAGTACCGCTCGGTAGACTGGGGCCCATGACTTCAAGCGCTGCCCCCACCCCCGCTGAAACCATCCGCACCGCCTCGGGCCTTGGCCTGGCCACCGTCACTTCCGACGGTGTTGTGCTGGATACCTGGTTCCCGCGCCCCCTGATGGGCGCCTCCGCTTCCGACCCGGCCCTGCAGGCCGACCTTGAAGCCGCGGCCGCTGCCATGGCCGACGGCATCCGCGGCACGCACGGCGAGGTGCTGTCCGTCCAGGTGGACCTGGACGCCGCCCCGTCGGATACCGCCGACGCCTACCTGCGCCTGCACCTGCTCTCCAGCCGCCTGGTGCAGCCGAACAGCATCAATCTGGACGGCATTTTCGCCGCCCTGCCCAACGTCGTCTGGACCAACTACGGCCCGTGCGCTGTCGCCGACTTCGAGGCTGTCCGCCTGCGGCTGCGCAGCCGCGGCCCCGTGACCGTCTTCGGCGTGGACAAGTTCCCGCGCATGACCGACTACGTCCTGCCCTCCGGTGTGCGGATTGCCGACGCCGGCCGGGTCCGGCTGGGAGCCCACCTGGCCGAAGGCACCACGGTGATGCACGAAGGCTTCGTGAACTTCAATGCCGGCACCCTCGGCACCTCGATGGTCGAAGGACGCATTTCCGCCGGCGTAGTGGTGGGCGATGGGACCGACGTCGGCGGCGGCGCCTCCATCATGGGCACCCTTTCCGGCGGCGGCAAGGAAAAAATCACGCTGGGTGAACGCGTGCTCCTGGGCGCCAACTCCGGCGTCGGCATCAGCATCGGTGACGACAGTGTGGTCGAGGCCGGCCTGTACGTCACCTCCGGCACCCGGGTGTCAGTGCAGGACGGCGGCGAGCCGCGGCTGGTGAAGGCCGCTGAACTCTCCGGCGTGCCGAACCTCCTGTTCCGCCGTAACTCCACCACCGGTGCCGTAGAGGCACTCCCCCGCAACGGACGCACCGTGGAGCTGAACTCCGCGCTGCACGCGAACTAGCGGGCCGGTCCGATGCAACTGCTCCAGCAGCATGAGACCCGCAGCTTCCGCGTGCTGGTCCTGCTGCTGGTGCTGTGCCTCGCCGCGTTCGCCGCGTTGTTCGCGGCGTCCGCGCTCTCGGGCAGGAAGCAGGCGCCGGTGATTGCCGAACGCTGCATCGCTGTCGTCGGCGGCGCGGAATACCGGCTGACGCTCGAGCAGGCCGCGCACGCCTCGACTATTTCCGGCGTGGCGGTGGCCCGCGGGCTGCCGCCGCGCGCCGTCTCGATAGCCCTGGCCACCGCCCTGCAGGAATCTGGACTGCGCAACGTGGATTACGGTGACGACGCCGGCCCGGACTCCCGCGGGCTCTTCCAGCAGCGCCCCTCCCAGGGCTGGGGCAGCCAGGAACAGATCATGGACCCGGTGTACGCCGCAAATGCGTTCTACAACGGGCTTGAGAAGGTGCCCGGCTACCTGGACCTCCCGATCACGGAGGCGGCCCAGACCGTCCAGCGCAGCGCCTTCCCGGACGCCTACGCCAAACACGAAGGCCCTGCCCGGGCCTTCGCGTCCGCCCTGACCGGGCAGACCCCCGCCGCCCTGTCCTGCACCCTGCACACCCCGACTGCCACCGCAGACCCCGCGCAGAGCGCTGCGGCCGTCGAGGAAGTCTACGGGCCCCTCAACGGTTCCGTCCTGGGCCCGCTGTACCTGGCCGACGTCGAGGGCGCCTACGGCTGGTCCATTGCGCAGTGGTTTGTCGCCAATGCCAAGGCGCTTGGCATCGAGTCGGTGGCCTACGAGGGGCGGACCTGGCATCAGGGCAGCGCTGTCTGGGAGGAATCGGAGGCCGTCGCCGGGCAGGTTGCCGTCACCGCGTTTACCCTCCCCGCGGAATAATCGGGCCGACCCAGCGGCCTTCCACCGCGGATGCCGCCGGGCAAGCGTTTAGGCTTAGAAGCATGCGCATTCTAGTCACCGGTGGCACCGGTTATATCGGATCCCACACCACGCTGGCCCTGCTCGAAGCGGGCCACGACGTGGTGGTTGTGGACAACCTCCTGAACTCCAGCGAAGAGTCACTCCGGCGTGTCCAGGAGCTGACCGGCCGCAAGGCCGAGTTCATCAAGGCGGACCTGCTGGACGAGGCCGCGCTGGAGGCGGTCTTCGACAGCCGGCCCATCGACGCCGTCATCCACTTCGCCGGGCTGAAGGCCGTGGGCGAATCCGTGGCGAAACCGCTGTACTACTACTCCAACAACGTGGTCGGCACCATCAACCTGCTGCACGCCATGGACCGGCATGACGTCCGGACCATCGTCTTCAGTTCCTCGGCGACCGTCTACGGGGCATCCGAGGAGGTTCCCCTCACCGAGGACTCTCCCATGGACGCCGTGAACCCGTACGGCCGTACCAAGGAGCAGATCGAGGACATCCTCAGCGACCTCGGTGCCGCCGACGAACGGTGGAACGTTGCCCTGCTGCGCTATTTCAACCCCGCAGGCGCCCACGAGTCCGGCCGTATCGGCGAGGACCCCACGGGCACCCCGAACAACCTGCTGCCGTTCGTGGCGCAGGTAGCCGTCGGCCGCCGCGAGAAGGTTATGGTCTTCGGCAACGACTACCCCACGCCGGACGGCACCGGCGTCCGCGACTACATCCACGTGGTGGACCTCGCCGCCGGCCACCTGGCCGCCCTCAACTTCCTGGGCGAAACCCCGGGCGTCCACCGCTGGAACCTGGGCACCGGCAACGGCTCCTCCGTCCTGGAGGTCCTCTCCGCCTTCTCCGCCGCAGCCGGTAAGGAAATCCCGTACGAATTCGCCGCCCGGCGTCCGGGCGACGCAGCCGTCAGCTACGCCGACCCCGCCGCAGCGCACGCGGATCTGGGCTGGCGAGCCGAGCGCACGCTGGAAAGCATGTGCGAGGACCACTGGCGCTGGCAGAAAAACAACCCCGAGGGTTACGCCGCCGAATAATTTCCGCGTTGCAGGCCCTGCCAGGCGCCGGCAGCAAAGACAGGCCCGGCAGTAAAGAAAAGACAGAAGGTCCCCGGAATTTTCCGGGGACCTTCTGTCTTTTATGTTTTTGCGTGTTTTTGCAGTGGATCAGCGCTGCGGGTAGCTGCGCTCCGGTGCACCCGTGTAGAGCTGGCGCGGGCGGCCGATCTTCGTCTGCGGATCCTGCATCATTTCGCGCCATTGGGCAATCCAGCCCGGCAGGCGGCCAATGGCGAACAGCACCGTAAACATCTTCTCGGGGAAGCCCATGGCCTTGTAGATCAGGCCCGTGTAGAAGTCCACGTTCGGGTACAGCTTGCGCTCGATGAAGTAATCATCGGCCAGGGCCTTCTCTTCCAGGCGCATGGCGATATCCAGCAGCTCGTCGTTGCCGCCGAGCTTGGCGAGGATGTCGTGGGCGGTGGCCTTGACGATCTTGGCGCGCGGATCGTAGTTCTTGTAGACGCGGTGCCCGAAGCCCATGAGCTTCACGCCGTCTTCCTTGTTCTTGACCTTCTCCATGAACGCCTCCGGCTGCATGCCGGTGGACTGGATGTCCCGCAGCATGTTCAGCACGGCTTCGTTGGCACCGCCGTGGAGCGGGCCGAAGAGGGCGCTGATACCGGCGGAGACGGACGCGAACATGTTGGCGTTGGAGCTGCCCACCAGGCGGACAGTGGAGGTGGAGCAGTTCTGCTCGTGGTCCGCGTGCAGGATCAGCAGCAGGTCCAGGGCCTTCACCAGGTCGGGATCGATTTCATACGGCTCGGCCGGCAGGCCGAAGGACAGACGCATGAAGTTCTCCACCAGGTTCATGGAGTTGTCCGGGTAGAGCATCGGCTGGCCGATGGACTTCTTGTGCGCGTAGGCAGCAATCACGGGCAGCTTCGCCATGAGGCGGACCGTGGAGAGCTCCACCTGTTCCTCATCGAACGGGTCCAGGGAGTCCTGGTAGAAGGTGGAGAGGGCGCTGACTGCCGAGGACAGCACCGGCATCGGGTGCGCATCGCGCGGGAATCCGCCGAAGAAGCCCTTGAGGTCTTCGTGGAGCAGGGTGTGGCGGCGGATCCGCTGGTCGAAGTTCTCCAGCTCGGTGGGGGTCGGCAGTTCCCCGTAGATCAGCAGGTAGGAGGTCTCGAGGAAGCTGGAGTGCTTTGCCAGCTGCTCGATCGGATAGCCGCGGTAGCGCAGGATGCCCTGGTCGCCGTCGATGTAGGTGATCGCGGAGGTGGTGGCCGCCGTGTTCATGAAGCCGGGGTCAAAAGTGACGGTGCCGGTCTGCTTCAGCAGCTTGGAAACGTCGTAACCGTTGTTTCCCTCAGCTGCGGCAACGCGGGGCAGTACAAGCTCATCTTCCGGGTTTGGCCCGTACTGGAGCTTGGCACTTGGTTGCTCAGTCATTAATTCTCCTTTAGGAGTTTTCGAAACCGCCGCTATGTACATCCGCTTCCGGCGGACATAGTGCATTCCACTAAACTATTTCGCTAAAACGCTACCGGTTTCAGTGCCCTTACCACTAATCGGGGCGGGTACTGTTGTACAAGCGCAACATGGGCTGCCGCGTTATGCCGGTGCAGTGCCTAATACTATTCCCGCGCGGCCGATGCTGCGTGCAGGCGGTCTGCGGCTGCATTGACGCCCTCGTCCGTGCCGGTCAGGGCGATCCGGACAAAGCCAGCCCCTGCGTCACCGTAGAAAACACCCGGCCCCACCACTATGCCCAGTTCCGCGAAGCGTGCCACGGTTGCCCAGGTGTCCTCTCCCGCACTCGCCCACAGGTACAGCCCGGCCTCGGAATGTTCAATCTTCAGTCCGAACGCCTCGAGCGCCGGCACCAGCCGGTTCCGGCGGGAACGGTAGAGGTCCTTCTGTGCGGCCACGTGCACATCATCGCGCAGTGCTGCGGCCATGGCCGCCTGCACCGGTGCGGGCACAATCATCCCGGCGTGCTTGCGGCTGTTGACCAGGTTGGCAATGAGCGCCGGATCGCCGGCGGTGAAGGCGGCACGGTAACCGGCCATGTTCGATTGCTTGCTGAGCGAATACACCGCGAGCAGGGAGTCGGTGCTCCCGCCGCTGACCCGCGGATCGAGGATGCTGGGGACTGGTTCTCCGCCTACAGCAGGGTCCCACTGGCCCCAGCCGAGTTCGGCATAGCATTCGTCGGAGGCGACCACGGCGCCCACTGCCCGCGCTTCTTCCACGAGCGCACGCAGCGGCTCGGCCGAGCGCACGATTCCGGTGGGGTTGCCCGGGGAGTTTACCCAGACCAGCCGTACACGGGCACGGGTCTGTTCGTCCAGGTCAGAGAGGTGGTCGGCGGCCACCGCCGTCGCGCCGGCAAATACCGCGCCCATGTCGTAGGTGGGGTAGGCGACCACGGGACGGACGACGACGTCGCCCTCCCCCAGTCCCAGGAGCAGCGGCAGCCACGCGACGAGCTCCTTCGAGCCCACGGTGGGCAGCACAGCCTCGGGATCGAGTCCGGGGACGTTCCGGCGCCGGGCGAACCACTCCACGACGGCGGCACGCAGATCTGCGGTGCCGTGCGTGGTGGGATAGCCCGGGGCGTCCGACGCCGCCGCCAGTGCCTCACGGACGACGGCGGGAGTGGGGTCCACGGGTGTGCCGATGGAGAGGTTCACGGCACCGCCGGGATGCTCCGCGGCCCGGCGCTGGTATGGCGCCATGGCGTCCCAGGGGTATTCCGGCAGGTCCAGCCCGAAAGCCCGGGACGCCGCCACGCTCATGCCTGGTTCTGCGGCGGCAGGGCCGCAATGATCGGGTGGTCCATGTGGGTGTTGCCTACCTTGGCGGCACCGCCCGGCGAGCCAAGCTCATCGAAGAACTCAACGTTGGCCTTGTAGTAGTCGGCCCATTCCTCGGGAGTGTCGTCTTCGTAATAAATGGCCTCCACCGGGCAGACGGGTTCGCAGGCGCCGCAGTCGACGCATTCGTCCGGGTGGATGTAGAGGGAGCGTTCGCCTTCATAGATGCAGTCCACGGGGCACTCTTCAATACATGCCTTGTCTTTTACATCCACGCACGGCTGCGCAATTACGTACGTCACGTCCCTTGCCTTCCTGATCTGCGGACCGTCGGCCGGTAGGACGGCGGGTCGCTGGGTGTTGGTTCCACGTTAGTAGCCTTGTCCATTATCTCCCAGCCGGAGCGTCCCCGTGACTACGGCCCCGCCATAGGATGGGAGCATGACCTCCTCCGAACCAGCCGCCGTGCTGCGCGGCCTGCAGCCCGGGGTGCGCGTGGTGGTGCGATACCGCATCGAAGGCGGCCTGACCGATGCGCTCGGCACGCTCAGCAGCATCGGGGCCGACGAGTGCACCGTATCCACCCGGCGCGGCGACGTCGTCATTCCCTACCCCCTGGTGACGGCCGCCAAGACCGTACCGCCCGCTCCCCCTCGCCGGGCTGCCCGGACGCGTGCGCTCTGACCCTGAAGATCCCATGACAAAGGCCGCCGGAACAATGTTCCAGCGGCCTTCCTACATGCTTTTTGGGTTCTGCGGCGCCTAGGCTGCGGTCCCGCCTGCGCGGTCGCGGCCCAGCACCCGTGCACAGACCAGCACAGCGATGACCGTGGCGACGGCCTGGCCGAAAAGCCACACCACCCCCGCGGTAACCACCGGAGGCTGTTCCTCCGCAGAGGAACCGGTCACGATCAGCGGAACCTCGCTGACGAGGTCCAGGGAGAAAAGCCCCAGCAGCAGGTAGGTGATGACGCCGGTCGCGGCACTCAGCAACGCGCTGCGCTGCCACAGCCCGACCAGCAGCGCCACGGCACTGCTGAACACCACTGCCAACAGGGCACCGACCGGCAGCCCGTTATCGCCGGCGTAGACCACGTGGCCGTGCAGGGACGTACCCAGCACCGCCGCGAGGAGTCCGCCGGCAACGGCGGCAAGAGGCCCCCGCCAGCGCGGGGACCTCTTGCCGGATTCAGCCGAAGTGGAAATGACTAGGCCTTGGCGCGGGCGCGGTTGGCCTTGGCCCGGTCGTTGGCGTTCAGGACCAGCTTGCGGATGCGGATCGCTTCCGGGGTGACCTCGACGCATTCGTCCTCACGGGCGAATTCAAGCGACTCTTCCAGGGTGAGCTTCCGCGGCGGGGTGAGGTTCTCGAAGGTGTCCGAGGACGCAGCACGCATGTTGGTGAGCTGCTTTTCCTTCGTGATGTTCACGTCCATGTCATCGGCGCGGGAGTTCTCGCCGACGATCATGCCTTCGTAGACCTCGGAGGTGGGCTCCACGAAGAAGGAACCGCGTTCCTGCAGCTTGATCATGGCGAACGGGGTGACGACGCCGGAGCGGTCGGAGATCAGCGAACCGTTGGTGCGGTACTCGATCGGACCGGCCCAGGGCTCGTAGCCCTCGGCGATGGACGAGGAGATGCCGGCGCCGTGGGTTTCCGTGAGGAACTTGGTGCGGAAGCCGATCAGGCCGCGGGCGGGAACGATGAATTCCATGCGGACCCAGCCGGTGCCGTGGTTGGCCATGTTGACCATGCGGCCCTTGCGGACGGCCATCAGCTGCGTGACCGCACCCAGGTATTCCTCGGGTACGTCGATGGTCATGTGCTCCATCGGCTCGTTGACCTTGCCGTCAACGATCTTGGTGACCACCTGCGGCTTGCCGACAGTCAGCTCGAAGCCTTCGCGGC
Source organism: Arthrobacter sp. zg-Y919 (assembly GCF_030142045.1). Classification (NCBI taxonomy): domain Bacteria; kingdom Bacillati; phylum Actinomycetota; class Actinomycetes; order Micrococcales; family Micrococcaceae; genus Arthrobacter; species Arthrobacter sp. zg-Y919. The sequence continues at coordinate 2,312,321 of NZ_CP126242.1, forward strand.
GCATCTGCTCCACGAGAATGGCCAGCGCGAGCTCGCCGCGGCCCTGGACTTCCCAGGCATCCGGACGCTCGGTCGGAAGAACCTTCAGCGACACGTTGCCGATCAGTTCCTTGTCGAGGCGGTCCTTGACCTGGCGGGCGGTGACCTTGGCGCCCTTGACCCGGCCGGCCAGCGGCGAGGTGTTGATACCGATGGTCATGGAGATCGCAGGATCATCCACGGTGATCAGCGGCAGCGGCTTGGGGTTGTCGACGTCGGTCAGGGTCTCACCAATGGTGATGTCCTCGATACCGGCGACGGCAACGATCTCGCCCGGTCCGGCGGATTCGGTCGGAACCCGGTCCAGTGCCTTGGTGGCCAGCAGTTCGGTGATCTTGACGGTCTTCATGGTGCCGTCGTGGCGGGCCCAGGCAACGGTCTGGCCCTTGCGCAGGGTGCCGTTGAAGATACGCAGCAGGGCCAGGCGGCCGAGGAACGGGGAGGCATCCAGGTTGGTGACGTGCGCCTGAAGGACACCTTCGGGATCGTACGTGGGGGCGGGGATGTGCTCGAGGATCGTCTGGAACAGCGGTTCCAGGTTGTCATTCGCGGGAGCGTCGCCGTCGGCCGGCTGTTCCAGGGAAGCGGCACCGACGCGGGCGGCGGCGTACACAACGGGAACGTTCAGGATCAGGTCAAGGTCAAGGTCCGGAACTTCGTCGGCGAGGTCGGAGGCGAGGCCGAGCAGCAGGTCCATGGACTCGCTGACAACTTCGTCGATCCGGGCATCGGGACGGTCGGTCTTGTTGACCAGAAGGACTACCGGCAGCTTCGCGGCCAGCGCCTTGCGCAGCACGAAACGGGTCTGCGGCAGCGGGCCCTCGGATGCGTCCACGAGGAGGACAACGCCGTCGACCATGGACAGGCCGCGCTCGACCTCGCCGCCGAAGTCGGCGTGGCCGGGGGTGTCGATGACGTTGATGGTGATGGTTTCACCCTTGGCAGCCGGACCGTTGTAGAACACGGTGGTGTTCTTGGCCAGGATGGTGATGCCCTTTTCGCGCTCCAGGTCACCGGAGTCCATCACGCGGTCTTCCACGTCACCGTGGGCGGCAAACGAGTTTGTCTGCTTCAGCATGGCGTCGACGAGGGTCGTCTTACCGTGGTCAACGTGGGCCACAATCGCAACGTTGCGGAGATCGCTTCGTACTGCGGTATTTACAGCCGTGTTGGTTTCTGACATGCGTGAGGACTCAATTCATAGGAGATCAGTTCGGGGTGTATCTTTTTCGGCCGGATTGGTACCGGCGTTTTCCGGCTGTTCTGTACGAATGCTGATTCAATCGCTTGCTCAATCACCAGTCAGAATCCACCGAAGGCCCCGCCGTCAGCGGGCACGCTAACATTCTAGTCGCAATACCATACGATCCCTAATGCGGCCCGCAGGAACGATGCACAGCACGCCCGGCGCCGGGGTGTACGGACCCTGCACCGGCGGTGCAGAGGTTCCCGCGCCGGACACAGTGAAGGCGGGGAACCGGACCCGGTTCCCCGCCTTCATCGCGGTGCTGTTCAGCGGTTAGGCAACTTCCGGCGGCAGTTCCAGCCGGGATCCGGGGATGGCTGCCAGCAGGGCCTGCGTGTAGGCCTGCTTCGGTGCGTCGAACACCTCGTCGGTGGTGCCGGTTTCCACCAGCTTGCCCTTCTCCATAACGCAGACGAAGTCCGCGATCTGCCGGACCACAGCAAGGTCATGGGTAATGAACAGGTAGCTCAATCCCAGCTCCGACTGCAGGTCCGCCAGCAGGTTCAGGATCTGCGCCTGCACGAGCACGTCCAGGGCCGATACCGCTTCGTCACAGATCACCACCTCGGGATCCAGTGCCAGTGCCCGGGCGATGGCGACGCGCTGGCGCTGGCCGCCGGAAAGCTCGTTCGGGAACCGGCGCATCACCGAGGAGGGCAGGGCCACCTGGTCCAGGAGCTCGCGCACCTTGGCCTCGCGGCTCTTGGCCGTACCGATCTTATGCACCCGCAGGGGTTCTTCAATGGTGCGGAAGATGTTGTACATGGGATCCAGCGAGCCGTACGGGTCCTGGAAGATCGGCTGGACCCGGCGGCGGAATTCGAACAGCCGCTTGCTGTTCAACGTTGTCATGTCGACGCCGTTGTACAGGATGGAACCGCTGGTGGGCGTTTCCAGGTTCAGCACCATACGCGCCACGGTGGACTTGCCCGAGCCGGACTCCCCCACCACGGCGGTGGTGGTGCCGCGCTTGATGTTGAACGAGACGTTGTCCACGGCGGTGAAATCCGTGGACCGGCCCAGCCCGCTGCGGAGCTTGAAGACCTTGATCAGGTCCTTGACCTCAATAACGTTGTCCGCTGCCTTCAGCTTCGCATCGTCCTCGGAGGTCAGCAGATCCGCGCTCTCCAGGCCCAGGTGCTTGGCGGAGTCGATGCGCTTTGACGCAAGCGACGGCGCTGATTCCACGAGCTTGCGCGTGTACGGGTGGCGCGGGTTGGTGAGGATCTCCAGGGCGGGCCCGGATTCCACCACGCGTCCCTTGTACATCACCACTACCTTCTGGGCACGTTCGGCAGCGAGGCCGAGGTCGTGGGTGATCAGGAGGACCGCTGTGCCGAGTTCGTCGGTCAGCGTATCGAGATGGTCCAGGATCTGCCGCTGGACGGTGACGTCCAGGGCCGACGTCGGCTCATCCGCGATCAGCAGGCGCGGCCGGCAGGACAGGCCGATGGCGATAAGCGCCCGCTGGCGCATGCCGCCGGAGAATTCGTGCGGGTACTGCTTGGCACGGCGTTCCGCGTCCGGCAGTCCGGCCTGTTCCAGCACCTTGGTGACGTCCGCCGGAGCGTGCGGCAGGCCGTTGGCCCGCAGGGTCTCCTTGACCTGGAACCCGATCTTCCAGACCGGGTTCAGGTTGGACATCGGATCCTGCGGAACCATGCCGATTGAGTTGCCGCGCAGTTCCTGGATCCGCTTCTCGCTGGCGTGGGAAATATCCTCGCCGTCGAACAGGATCTGGCCGGCGCTGACCCGTCCGTTGCCGGACAGCAGGCCGATGGCAGCCAACGCGGTGGTCGACTTTCCGGACCCGGATTCCCCGACAATTGCCACGGTTTCCCCGGGCATGACGGTCAGGTGCGCATTCTTGACGGCCTCTACGTCGCCGTTGGCCGTGGCAAAAGTGATTGCGAGGTCACGGATTTCCAGCAGCGGCTGCGCGGCCTTGTTTTCTGTATTGATGGTCATCGTTTGCGCGCCTTCGGATCAAGTGCATCACGGACAGCGTCACCGAGCATGATGAAGCTCAGCACGGTAAGGGACAGTGCTGCGGCGGGCCAGAGCAGGGTCGAGGGGTTGGACCGCAGCGACGTCTGGGCCGCTGAAATGTCGTTGCCCCAGGACATGATGCTGGGCGGCAGGCCAATGCCCAGGAAGGACAGCGTTGCTTCCGCCACGATGAAAGTGCCCAGCGAAATGGTGGCGATCACGATGACCGGCGCCATGGAGTTGGGGATAACGTGCTTCATCAGGGCGGAGAACTTCGAGACTCCCAGGGAGCGCGAAGCGACCACGAAGTCTGCGTTCCGCACCGAGAGCACGGCACCGCGCGTAATGCGCGCAACCTGCGGCCAGCCGAAGATCAGCAGGGTGAACACCACCGTCAGGACGGTGCGGTTCTCCCGGAAGGCGGGCAGCTGCATGATGATGATGGCGCCGAGGATCAGCGGCAGGGCGAAGAAGATGTCACCGATGCGGGCGAGCACTGCATCGAGCCAGCCGCCGTAGTAACCGGCGAGGGCACCCAGGACGCCGCCGATGATCACGACGGCGAGCGTGGTCAGCACGCCTACCATCAGCGAGGCGCGGGTTCCGTAGATGACCCGTGCGTAGACATCGCAGCCCTGGAAGGTGTAGCCGAGCGGGTGCCCGGGTGCGGGGCCGCCGTCGGAGTTGGAGAGCATGCACCCTTCGTCCGGCGAGGCGCTGGTGAACAGGCCGGGGAAGGCCGCCACCGTCAGGATCAGCAGGATCAGCAGTGCGGAGATGATGAACAGCGGCTGCGTGCGCAGGTTCCGCCAGGCCTCCCCCCAGAGGCTCAGCGGCTGGACATCTTCCTTGACACTGTCGGTCTCGGCCAGAGGGGTCTCCTCCAGCGGAGCAACGTAGTGCTCGATGTGTGTGGTGTCTTTATGCATAACGGATCCTCGGATCAAGCCAGGCGTACAGGAGGTCGACGAGCAGGTTGGCGATCACGTAAACGAAGACGAGAACGCTCACGATCGAAACGATCGTCGGCCCCTCTCCCCTGACGACGGACTGGTAAAGTCGCTGCCCCACTCCGGGGACGTTGAAGATGCCTTCGGTGACGATGGCGCCGCCCATCAGCGCACCCAGGTCCGCTCCGAGGAAGGTCACCACGGGAATCAGGGAGTTGCGCAGGATGTGCACGGTGACCACGCGGGGCCGGGAAAGCCCCTTGGCGGTGGCGGTGCGGACGTAGTCGGCGTTCATGTTTTCAATGACCGACGTACGCGTGAGGCGCAGTACATAGGCGAAGGACGCCAGGCCAAGCACCAGTGCCGGCAGGATCAGGTCCGTAAATCCGGCGTCGCCGCCGACGGTGGGAGACGTCCATTGGAGTTTGACGCCCACCAGGAACTGGAGCAGGAAGCCAAGCACGAACACCGGGATGGCGATCACGATCAGGGAAACAACCAGCACCGTGCTGTCGAAGGTCTTGCCCTTCTTCAGGCCGGCGATAAGGCCGAAGGCAATACCGAAGACGGCTTCAAAAACCAGGGCCAGGACGGCAAGGCGCATGGTGACCGGGAAGGCCTGGGCCAGGACGGCCGAAACCTCGCGTCCGGAGAAGTCGACGCCGAGGTCAAAGGTGACCAGGTTCTTCAGGTAGAGCAGGTACTGGACAATGAAGGGCTCGTCCAGGTTGTACTGGTCGCGCAGCTGCGCGGCGACGGCCTCATTAACCGGCTTGTCGCCGAAGAGCGCGGCGATGGGGTCTCCCGGCAGGGAGAATACGAGGAAGTAAACGAGGAAGGTGGCCCCGAAGAAAACGGGGATCATTTGGAGGAAGCGTCGGATGACGTAGCCGGCCATTAGGGGTGGCCTCCTGCCAGCTGTGGGGGATTCTTATCTCGCATTTTTTGTATGCCTGTTCTTGGTATAGAACCCGAACAAGCCGGGGCCCGGCCATCTGGCCGGGCCCCGGATCGGTCGGTCTAGATACTGCTACTTGGCCGTGACGTTGTAGTAAACCGGAACGCCGTTCCAGCCGGTCTCAACGTTGTCCACGTTTTCGCTCCAGCCGGACTGTGCCACCTGGTACCACAGCGGGAGGACGGGAAGATCCTTCAGCAGGACTTCCTGGGCCTTGTTGAAGATCTCGGCTCCTTCTTCGGGAGAAGAAGCAGAGAGGCCTTCGCTGAGGAGGTTGTCGAACTCTTCGCTCGAGTACTCGCCGTCGTTGGAACCTGCCCCGGTGCCGTACAGCGGGCCGAGGAAGTTGTTCAGCGACGGGTAGTCAGCCTGCCAGCCGGTGCGGATGGCGCCGGTCAGGGTCTTGGCCGAAGCATCTGCGCGCAGTTCCTTGAACGTTGCGTAGGGCTTGCCTTCAGCCTGGATGCCCAGGTTGTTCTTCAGACCGTTGGCGACGGCGTCAATCCACTCCTTGTGGTTGGCGTCGGCGTTGTAGCCGATGGTGAAGGGCTTGTCGGCGGGCCAGGGGGAAACCTTTTCGGCTTCTTCCCAGAGTTCCTTGGCCTTCTCGGGGTTGAACTCGAGCACCTCGTTGCCGGGGACGCTGTCGCTGTAGCCCTCGATCACCGGAGCGGTGAACTCGGTGGCCGGTTCGCGGGAACCCGAGAACACGACGTCGGTGATTTCCTCCCGGTCGATGGCCATGGAGATCGCCTGGCGGCGGAGCTCGCCGGCTTCACCGGAGAACTCCGGCAGGTAGCCGGGGATGGTGATGGTCTGGTTACCGGCGTACGCCTTCTCGGAGTAGCGGCCTTCACCCAGGTCGGTCTTGAAGGTCTTCAAGGCGGCGGTGGGCATGGTGTCCAGGATGTCCAGGTTGTTGGACTGCAGGTCTGCGTAGGCTGCATCGAAGGAGGAGTAGAACTTGAAGGTCACTCCACCGTTCTGCGGGACACGGGTACCGGTGTAATCCGGGTTGGCAACCAGATCGATCTGGACCTCGTGCTGCCAGGCGCCCTCGCCGTCGAGCATGTACGGACCGTTGCCGATCGGGTTCTCACCGAATGCGGCCGGGTCCACAAGGGCCTCGGCGGGCAGCGGGAAGAAGGCCGTGTAGCCAAGACGCTGCGGGAAGTCGGACTCGGGCTGGCTGAGCTTGACCGTGAAGGTGCTGTCATCCACAACGGTCAGACCGGTCATGGTCTCTTCCGTGGCGCCTTCGGCGCTGACCACGTCGTAGCCTTCGATGCTCTCGAAGAAGTACGAGTTCAGCTGGGCATTCTTCGCGGCTGCACCGAAGTTCCAGGCATCAACGAAGGACTTGGCCGTGATGGCCTCGCCGTTCGTGAACTTCTGGTCGGCCTTCACCTTGATGGTGTAGGTCTGGGAATCTTCGGTCTCGATGGATTCCGCGAGCTCGTTGACCGTGTTGCCGTCAGCGTCGTAGCTGACGAGGCCTTCGAAGAGCAGGTCCATGATGCGTCCGCCACCAACTTCGTTGGTGTTTACGGGCATCAGCGGGTTCTGGGGCTCGGTGCCGTTGGCCGTGATGATGGCGGTGGAGTTACCTTCGCCCTCATTCGAGCCTTCGGCCGATTCGTCGGATCCCCCACCGCAGGCGCTCAGCGTAAGTGCGGCGAGGGCCGCTACGCTCAGCATTTTGGAAGTGCGTGTGACGCGCATTCCGCCTCCTAGTTCTGTTCGGTGCCGGCGTTGATGACGCCGGCGTTGCGGCTCTGCCAAATGGTGAACCGACTCACAAAGCCAAAAGCATAAGCCCACATTGTTGCCTCCAGGTAACAAACTGTGAGGCAGCACTCTTTCCGGAGGCGGGTGGGGCGCCCTGCCGCCAGGAAAATCGGCCCCTCACGTGCATTTTCGTCACCGGATGGGCCTCGGTAACGATTTGGTAACCGCAGTGCGTAATACATGCAACGGCATGTCACATTCGCGGTGCGGGTGACAGACTGGCGGCGCTATGCCGCGCGCCTTGTTAGTGCTGCCGCACTTGGGTCCCCAGCACCTTCCGCCGCGGGCGTGCATTTCTGGTGCCGCCTCCGGAGCTTTTCATAGCCGCCTGCGGCTACGGGTCTGTGGAAGTATGGCCCAATGAGTTCACCTGGATCCTTGGCGACCGACCCGGCGGTAACCGCCAACCAGCTGACAGCGGCAGTCAGGTCTGTGGAGGACATATTCGGGAAGATGACACTTCACATTCCTTCTTATCAGCGCCCGTATAGCTGGACTGTGAAGAATGTGGACCAACTCCTAAATGACATCGTCCGCTTCCGTAGAGCTGGCCACTACAGGATCGGCACGTTCATCCTCAACCCTTCCGCGGACGAGGCATCGAAGGTTGATAGCGCTCGGATCCTGGACATAGTGGACGGCCAGCAACGCTATCTCAGCTTCGCACTGATCATCCATGCACTGGCAGCCAGCGCAGACAAAATCGATCCTCCCCTACGGGAGCAGCTACGCAACATCCAACGCACTCGTATCCCTGTACGCAATGACGGACGCAGCGAGAAGAATCTCCGGCAGAACTACTCTCATCTGAAACAGGTCATTTCCCGGTGGGGTGCGCAGGAAGTGGAGCAGTTCACCGAATTCTTCCTCAAAGAATGTTCGGTTGTGGTCCTTGAGGTCCGTGATCTGGACTCCGCCTTCCAGATGTTCGACTCTCAGAACACGCGGGGGCGTGCGCTCTTCCCCACCGACCTGCTCAAGGCATACCACCTACGAGAGTTCAGCCGGACGGCCCCCTCCCCTGAAACCATGCTGGCCGTTGTTCGAGGTTGGGAGTCCATCCCGCCGGAGGAAATCAACCACCTTATTGGAGGTGTCCTCTTCCCTATCAAGCAGTGGTCAGCCAATCGCCCTGTGCCACGCAAGGGCTTCTCCGCCGCCCATGTGGATCTTTTCAAGGGCATCCGGGGCGGCGCCTTTGGCAACTCTCGGTTCCGGTGGGCGCAGCCAACGCTTCTTGCCACCGCGATGACCGACAGGTTCGCGCAAGACAATTCAACGCTCCTGCGCCATGGCGTCCTCGAGCATCTGGAGTTCCCTTTCCAGCTCACTCAGCCCATCATCGACGGTGAGATGTTCTTCCGGATGGTGCACCACTACGTGCGGGAGGCTCGACGCGCGGGGATCCAGAAGGCTTACGAACCTCCCCCGGAATCCGGAAAGCTGCGCGATCCCCAGCTCGCCGGAATCATGCGGATCCTCGATACCCAACCCACCGGAACCGGCAACCGGTACCTCCGAGAGCTTTTTGACTGTTTCCTGATGGCGTACCTGGACCGTTTTGGATGGCACCAAGTGGACGCGGCAGCCTTAGTCCTTGCCAGGCACGTCTACCTGCTGCGTGTCTATCTCCAACGCGTCCTCTCCCGCTCGGTCGACAAGCATGCCCGTTTAATCCATGACCTAGTGCAGCGCGAGGACGAGAACTTGTTCGCGGAAATTGCGCTGGCGCGGAGCCCCGACGTCGTTCTATCCCGTGTCGCTTTTCAGATAGCAGAGGACCACAGGATTCCCCCCTCCTTGGAGGCCCTGTTCAAGCCATCTTTCGAACAAGCAGAGCCGAAGGAACAAGATTCATGACGAGCACCATGGCCGAGGATCAGCTCCGCCCTCTCTGCATACGAGACATTTTCGAAGGTCCGTCCTACCGCGTGCCGCTTTATCAGCGCGCCTACGCGTGGACCTCAGCAGAGGTCCAGACACTCCTAGCCGACATCCGGGACGCCCGAATCAACAGCGTGGCGAGTGCTGGCCGGGAGGAAATCCGTGACTACTTCATCGGCTCGCTCGTCGTAAACACCGTAAGGTCTGACGATCGCGTGATCTATGAGGTGGTCGACGGACAGCAGCGGCTGACCACGTTGTTCATTGTTCTGGCTGTGGCCTCGGGCGTCGACTTGGACGGCCGTCCCGCCTGGGCGGATACCCTCGACGGGAAACTCAGCTTTGAAGGTCGTGACGGCGCTCATACCGATCTGCAGCGTCTAGCCCGCGATGGCGCCGCTGCCATCAACAGGCTATCGACGGACGGTATCAAGCAGGCCGCCGAACTCGTGGACAAAGCCGTCGCCAGGGGAAGCGGCCCCACGAATGACACCACTGCGGACATTCCCGAAGCAGTGTTCAGCGCTGACGACCTCGAGTACATGCTCGATCACGTGAAAGTTTTGCGTACCGAGCTGCCTCACGGAACGGACCTGAACCACTACTTCGAAGTAATGAACACGCGGGGTGAACAGCTCGAAAAACATGAGATTCTGAAGTCACGGTTGATCTCGTTCCTCAAGGACCCAGCCGAACAGACCATCTTCTCCCAAGTATGGGACGCCTGTGCGGTGCTGGACCGGCACATTCAAACGCAGTTCCCGACGAAAAGGGACAACGCCGCGCCCTCCAAGCGAGACCGGATCTTTGGCGACCAATGGGAACAATTCATCCCCCGAAATGGAACCGAGCTCTTCAACACGCTGGCAGAATTCTCGCAGCAGCGCGGGTCTGGAACTGCCATGAACAGCCTTTTACCGCAAGACAGCAACGATGATCTACTCGATCTTTTTGAAGTCCTCAATCTGCGCTCTGACGACCATCTGTTTGGTGCCAGTGACCACGCCGACGAGGACGATCCAAGCAGCTACGGTGCCATCATCGATTTCCCAAACCTGCTCCTACATGTACTGAAAATCCAACAGCGGGAAACCCACACGTGGGCGGGCGAGGACGATAGGGGTACCGGGTTCGTCCGTCTGGAGGACAAGTATCTCCTGGCAGAGTTTGAGCGGGCGAAGCCATCCATGGATGAGGCGTGGGTGCGCGAGTTCGCTCAGCTGCTGCTGAAGACCCGCTATTTGATGGACACGTACGTGATACGAACCCAAAGGACCACCGCCGGCGATGACGAAGAGAACTGGGTCCTCCGTCGCGCTCATAAGTACAAGTCAGAGAAGGGGACGAACCAGCTCAGCGCTCGGGGCACTTTCAGGGATGACGACGGCCAGGAGCCATTGCAACGCAGAGTGCTCATGCTGCAGGCGATGTTTCAGGTCACCGACTCCCGGAGGGCATCGAAGTACTTCCTCTTCCAGGCGCTTCAGTGGCTACATCGCCAGGACGATCCGTCGCGGGTGAACGGCGAGGCTTTCGCACAACAACTGGAGTCCTCAGCCTGTGAGCGATTGCACGCCTTGAACTTCACAGCTGTGCTTCACCAAGGCACGCATGTGCCGAACTTCTTGTTCAATCTGCTCGACTACGAGCTGTGGCGGCTTGCGTCCGTTCCCGGCGCCGAAGACGCCGGACGGCTCCTCGGCACTGAAGACGTTGCCGCATTGGTAAGCGCTGCTCCAGCGTTCCGGTTCCGATACCGGACTTCTGTGGAGCACTTCTACCCTGCGACCCCTGCTGCGGAGCAAGGGCATCGGCCTCTGGAAGGCGCGCTCGGCGATCGCTTTGGAAACCTGTGCATCATGTCTCGATCGGAGAACTCACGCCGTAACAACCTCATGCCGAAGGCAAAGGCGGAGGAATTTGCTTCCACGGGCCAGAGCCTCAAATTCCAGCTGATGGCTGACCTTACCCGAGTAGAAACGGGGTGGGGAGAGAATCAAATAATGAAGCATGGCGACGCGATGGAGCGAGTGCTGGAAAATGTTGTCGGGCACTCGAAGGACCGCGGAGTCTAATCTCCAGCGGACCTACACATGCTCCACGGCTTCACCCATAGCCCTACGGCTTCTCTGAACGCGGCCGGGACGGGTCGGGCCACCACCAGCGACGTCGCGATCGGCGCTTAGCCTCACGCTCAGCCCTGCGGTGGGCCGCATCGTAATAGTCCTTGCGCGCAGCATCAAAGAGCTCCTGTGGCAGGGTCAGCGGTGCACGGCTCAACTCGCATCCTGCCAGCAGATCGCTGATTGCCCCGGGAATCATACGCATCCCCTGACTACCTTTTACGCACTTTCTGAGCTGTCCGCCCTGCTCCGTGAGTAGCACCCCCCAGGATGAATCGACCTCAGCAAGGCCGGAACAGACCAGCATCGGTGCTACCGTCTCCATCTGTTCCCGTGAAGGGGCGTTGACCTGCAGCATGTTCCACCCCGGCAGCAGCGGACGGAGCGTTGAGGGGCGCTTTTCCATGATGCAGCAAGGTCATGAGCGTCGCGGCGTTATCCACGTCTCTACGTTCCATGCCGCTCAGGCTAGCGCACCTCGTGCCCCCACCGAGGCGGGAGCCATCACCGTCACGGAAGAACGAAGAAAGGAAGGCCCGGGATGCCATAAGCACCCCGGGCCTTCCTCAACCAATTGGTTGAAACCTAGAGGTTAGACCAAAACTCCACGACGTTCCGTAGCCGAATACCCTCTGGAGGCTGCCAGTCGAGTCCGGCGCCCGGGACCGACCATCCTGCACCCATAGTCGTGCTCGCTCCGAGAAGGTTCGGACCGGCAGCATCCTGACCGACCAGTCAGACCCCAGCACTGCTGCCGCCCAGATCAGCCGGCCATTGGACACGTACGAGCAATGCGAGGCAAGGGAACCGCCCACCTCCGGCTTCAAGGCACCCGACACGTCCGCATCGGCTCGCAGCCGCATATCTAGGTCGGAAGTCGCGTCATAATCGGCCAACTCCTAATTGCGTATATGGTTCGAGGGGACTCGACGCGGCGATCTGTTGTGACCATTCAACACCGCGGAATTCCGAAGGCGTTTCGACGTCGAACGAAACTGGAGACTTAATCGTAATGAACTTTTTCAAAGCACGGGTTCGGCTTTGGCCTCTCCTGCTGATCACCTTCTTGGTTCTCGCGGGAATGGGCGCCGCTTTCGCATTCGGTGGACTCAACGCTGTCGCTCTCAAGTCGCTGTTCACCAGCAGTTCGAGCGAACGCGATTCCCAGGTGGTTCAGTCCGTCACGCGCATCCAAGAGGTCGCCCTGCTGAGCCTTTACATCGAGGGTGTCGCGAGAGCCGAAAGCAATCGCGAGATACTCGGCGTGGCCATACCCGCGAGCGAGACAACGACGCTGATCCAGTACAAGTTCGACGCAAAATTAGGCATCGATGGGTCACAGGTGAAGATCGAACCCACCGGCCCTGAGTCGTTTCTCGTGACTATCCCTGAATTCATCGGCATCGGCTTTGACGAGCCCGTGTTCGAGGACGCCGTCGAGGACAAAAAAGCGCTTAGCTGGCTGGCACCGCCAGCCGTTCAAACCCGCATGATCAACAACATTCTCAGCGACGAGAACAAGCAGAAGTACATCAGCCAAAACGAAGCAGAATTGAAAGAGCAGGCCAAAGTGTTCTACTCCGGGATCATCGCAGGCGTCGATCCCGAGGTCACCGTCGCCTTTGAGTTCGCAGGGTAGATGCCCGCAGCGCCGCGTCCTTGTTTAGACTAGGTTTTCGGGCGCCTGCGGGCGAGAAATCCTGATTGGTGGTGTAAGCATCGTCGGCAAGCAGTCGAAGGTAACCGACTGGCGCCTGCCGGAATAGACACTTATCAAAGCTTGCCCCCGATATAGAAATGCCGCCCTCTTACGTTTTCGCGGAGGGCGGCATTTCTATTGATTCAGAAGAGAAATCTAGACATTAAACCTAAACTCCACCACGTCGCCGTCGGCCATAACGTAGTCCTTGCCTTCGATGCGGACCTTGCCGCGGGACTTGGCCTCGGCCATGGAGCCGGCGTCGACCAGGTCTTCGAAGGAAACAACTTCGGCCTTGATGAAGCCGCGCTGGAAATCGGTGTGGATGACGCCGGCAGCCTGGGGCGCGGTGTCGCCCTTGCGGATGGTCCAGGCGCGGGTTTCCTTGGGGCCGGCAGTCAGGTATGTCTGCAGGCCGAGGGTGTGGAAGCCGACGCGGGCCAGCTGGTCCAGGCCGGATTCCTCCTGGCCGTTCATTTCCAGCATTTCGCGGGCTTCTTCTTCGTCCAGCTCCACCAGATCGGCTTCGAGCTTGGCATCGAGGAAGATGGCGTCCGCCGGTGCCACGAGTTCGCGCAGCTCGGCCTGGCGGTCCGGGTTGCCCAGCACGGCGTCGTCGACGTTGAACACGTAGATGAACGGCTTGGCGGTGAGCAGGCTCAGCTCGCGCAGGTGTTCCATGTCCAGCTTGTCGCTGGCCACGGAGGAGAAGATCGTGTCGCCGCGCTCGAGCACAGTCTGGGCCGCCTGCATGGCAGCCAGCTGCGCCGCGTCGCGCTTCTTGATCTTGACTTCCTTCTCCACCCGCGGGATCGCCTTTTCCAGCGTCTGCAGGTCCGCGAGGATCAGTTCGGTGTTGATGGTTTCCATGTCCGAACGCGGGTCCACCTTGCCGTCCACGTGGATGACGTCGGGGTCATCGAACACGCGGATAACCTGGGCAATAGCTTCCGCTTCGCGGATGTTGGCGAGGAACTGGTTGCCCAGGCCTTCACCTTCGGAAGCGCCCTTGACGATCCCGGCGATGTCCACGAAGGACACGGTTGCGGGGAGGATGCGCGCCGAACCGTGGATTTCGGCCAGCTTGGCCAGCCGCGGGTCGGGAAGGGACACGACGCCGACGTTCGGTTCGATGGTGGCGAACGGATAGTTCGCCGCCAGCACGTTGTTGCGGGTCAGCGCATTGAACAGGGTTGATTTGCCGACGTTGGGCAGGCCGACGATGCCAATAGTAAGAGCCACGTTAGTAAATGATACCGGGCGCTAGGACTCGTCGGCACGACGGCGGCCGCCCAGGCCGCGGGATGAGTCACCCATGGCCTTCAGCGTCGCGCGGATTTCCTTCGGCAGGGAGAAGATGATGTCCTCCTCGGCCGTCACTACCTCTTCGACGTCGCCGTAGCCGTACTGGGCCAGGAGGTGCAGCACATCCTGGACCAGGTTCTCAGGAACGGAGGCACCGGAGGTCACACCGACCGTGGCGACGCCCTCGAACCAGCTCTCGTCCACCTCGTTGGCAAAGTCCACGCGGTAGGAGGCCTTGGCGCCGTATTCCAGCGCCACCTCCACCAGCCGGACGGAGTTGGAGGAGTTCGCCGAACCCACCACCAGCACCAGGTCCGCTTCCGGGGCAATCTTCTTGATGGCTGCCTGCCGGTTGGAGGTTGCGTAGCAAATGTCGTCGCTGGGCGGGTCCTGCAGGGAGGGGAAGCGTTCGCGCAGCAGGTTCACGGTGTGCATGGCTTCGTCCACGCTCAGCGTGGTCTGGGACAGCCAGATGACCTTGTCCGGGTCCCGGACGGTGACCTTGTCCACGTCTTCGGGGCCGTTGACAATCTGCATGTGCTCCGGCGCCTCGCCGTAGGTGCCCTCAACCTCTTCGTGGCCTTCGTGTCCGATCAGCAGGATGTCGAAGTCATCGCGGGCAAACCGGACGGCTTCGCGGTGCACCTTGGTGACCAGCGGGCAGGTGGCATCGATGGTGCGCAGCTGCCGGTCCGCCGCGGACTGCACGACGGCGGGTGAGACACCGTGGGCGGAGAAGATCAGCAGCGAGCCCTCGGGCACCTCGTCGGTTTCATCCACGAAGATCGCACCCTTTTCCTCCAGCGTGGTCACCACGTGCAGGTTGTGGACAATCTGCTTCCGGACGTACACCGGCGGCCCGTACGCCTCCAGCGCCTTTTCGACGGCGATGACGGCCCGGTCCACTCCGGCGCAGTAGCCGCGCGGTGCAGCCAGCATCACGCGCCGCGGACCGAAAACGGGAGCGGCAGCGGCCACTTCCTCGGGGGTGCGGCGCCGCCGGGGCACGGTGGGCATAGGCACGGAGATAACTGTGCTGGTCATGCACCCATGCTATCGGGTGGACCCGGCGATCCCGTCCCCGGCGGCGGTGGGTACGCTCACAGCAGACCTACCGCCGCGAACCCCTGAGGAACCGTGCGAGCATCCCCACCACGAAGGCCGCGGCTCCGGCCAGTATCAGGCCGACGGTCCAGCTCCTCAGGCTCCCGATTGCCTGCCCGGCGAAGGCCTCGGCGAACGCGGACGCCACCGGGCTGCCGAGCTGCTGCGCGACTAGCCGGACGGGCACCAATCCGGCTCCCAGCCACAGCACTCCCCCGGCGACCGCCACGCCGAGCCCGAGCATCGCGAAGGTGGTGGACCGGCGTCGTGCGGCGATCAGGGCCAGGAGGCCTGCAACGGCGGCGGCGAGCGCCAGGAGCGGCCAGGCCTCGCCGGCCCGCTGGACATTGGAGATCAGGTCCGCCTGCCCCGCTCCCCCGATCTCCACCGGAACCTGCTCCGGGGCGGGCACCGATGCGCCCAGTTCCCCGCCCACGCTGCCGGTGACAAGTCCTACCAGGGGCGCGACGTCGAGCGTCACCGCGCTGCCCGTCCCCTCCGCGGCATTACCAAAGGTCAGTGCATGCGAGCGGCGCAGCGTCTCGCTCCAGGCCTCCGGGTACTCCGGCAGCGACTGGACCTGTTCCACGGCCGTGGTGATCAGCGGCCCCACCAGCCCGGCCAGCGGCGCGGGAACATCCACCGACACGGCGCCGGACAGGGACGTGGCGAGTTCACCCTGGAGGGATTCGTCCTGTGCCAGCGGCTCCCCCAGCGCGGCAAAGCCGGTTTCCGAAACCACATTCGTGTTCAGCCATGCACCACAGAACGCCGCCGCGGCGAGCAGGACGGCCAGCAGTCCGAAGACAACGGAGGCGAAGTTGCGCATAAGAGAAAAAGTTCCTTTGTCCATGGGGTTCCGCACACCCTTGGCGGGCAGGCGGAACCGGACCGGGGGAAGCACCTGATAGACATTAAGCCTGCGCCGGTTTCTTCCACCGGCCCGAGAGCCAGTTCCAATCCACTGCGGGAGCTTCCAGATGCAAGATGACAGCGGACCATTGAGTCCCGAGAATACCCCGGAGCAGACCACCCTGCCCGCCACGGCGGCTGAGACGTCCCCCGAGAACCCCTGGCCGCTGGCGCTGCTCTCGAAGAACCTCAAAAGCTACATCGACCGCGCCCCCGCCACCTGGGTGGAGGGCCAGGTGATCGAGCTGAACCGGCGCGCCAACGCCTCCTACATCACCCTGCGCGACGTCGACGCCGAGGTCTCACTGTCCCTGACCGCGTGGAGCACGGTCATGAACCGGCTCGAGCTTCCGCTGGAACGCGGCGCACGCGTGGTCGCCCTGGTGAAGCCTGATTTCTGGGTCAAGACCGGACGGCTCTCCATGCAGACCCGGGACATCCGGCCGGTGGGGCTGGGCGACCTGCTGGCACGAATTGAACGCCTGCGGCACGCCCTGGCGGCCGAAGGCCTCTTCCGCGAGGACCGCAAGCTGCCGCTGCCGCTGCTGCCGGGCAGGATCGGGCTGATCACCGGCCGGAACTCGGACGCCATGAAGGACGTCATGCGCAACGCCGCGCTGCGTTGGCCCGCGGTGGAGTTTGAAGTCCGCGAAGTCGCGGTGCAGGGCGTCAATGCGGTGGCCGAGGTCAGCCGTGCCCTGGCGGAACTCGATGCCATGCCCGAAGTGGACGTGATCATCATTGCCCGCGGCGGCGGCTCGCTGGAGGACCTGCTGGCGTTCAGCCACGAGGACCTGGTCCGGGCAGTGTCAGCGGCGCAGACTCCGGTGGTCAGCGCCATCGGGCACGAGGCGGACCGTCCCCTGCTCGACGAAGTGGCCGACCTGCGCGCCTCCACGCCCACCGACGCCGCGAAGCGCGTGGTGCCGGATGTCGGCGAGGAGCTGGCACGGGTCCGACAGTCCCGCGCGCAACTGCGCCGGGTCCTCACCACCCTGCTGGGTCGGGAAACCGACCGGCTGACGCATATCCGTTCCCGTCCGGCCCTGGCCGCTCCGCTGTCCATGGTGGACCGGCGCCAGGAAGAAATATCCCGGCTGCGGTCCCGCGCCATGTCCGCCGTCACTGCCGAGGTCCGCCGGGATGCGGACCGGATCGGCCACCTGCGGGCGCAGGTCCGCGCACTGTCGCCGCAGAACACCCTGGACCGCGGCTACGCGGTGGTCCAGCTCCAGGACGGCTCCGTGGTGCGCGACGCCGCAACGGTACCCGCCGCCGCACAGCTGCGGATCCGCGTGGCCGTCGGCGAACTCACCGCCACCGAAGGCACCCGGTAGCCGATACCGGCTGCCCCTTGATCATTACCGAAAACGAAGAGGACCCGACATGAGTGAAACACCCGCAGCACAGGCCACACCGGCAGTACCCGAGGACATCCAGGCCATGAGCTACGAGCAGGCCCGCGACGAGCTGCTCGCCGTGGTGGGCCGGCTCGAAACCGGCGGCGCCAGCCTCGAGGAGTCCCTGGCCCTCTGGGAACGCGGCGAACACCTGGCCACCCGCTGCGAATCCTGGCTTGAGGGAGCCCGCCAGCGCCTGGACGCTGCCCGCACCCAGGCCTCCGGCGAGTAACCGCAAGTCAGACTGGGGCAGCTACGGCTTGTAGCTACTCAGGAACTCCCCCAGCCGGTTCATGGCATCTTCGATGTCCTCCACGTTGGGCAGGGTCACCATCCGGAAGTGGTCCGGGCGCACCCAGTTGAACGCCGTCCCTACCGACACCAGGATCTTCTGCTGCTTCAGCAGGTCCAGGGCAAACTGCTCGTCGTCCTTGATCGGGTAGACATCCGGATCCAGGCGCGGGAACAGGTACAGGGCACCCTGCGCCAGCTCACAGGTCACACCGGGGATGTCGTTGAGCATCTGGTGCGCCTTGTCGCGCTGGGCGCGCAGGCGTCCGCCGGGCAGGATCAGGTCATTGATGCTCTGGTAGCCGCCCAGTGCGGTCTGGATGGCGTGCTGGGCTGGAACGTTCGCGCACAGGCGCATGTTGGCCAGCAGGTTGATGCCTTCGATGTAATCCGCCGCTGCGCGCTTCGGTCCGGAGATTGCCATCCAGCCGCTGCGGTATCCGGCTATCCGGTAGGCCTTGGACAGGCCGCTGAAGGTCAGGCACAGGACGTCGTCGCCGGTGACCGTTGCAGAGTTCACGTGCACGGCGTCGTCGTACAGGATCTTTTCGTAAATCTCATCCGAGAAGATGATCAGCCCGTGCTTGCGCGCCAGGTCCACGATGGACTTCACCACGTGCTCCGGGTAGACGGCACCGGTGGGGTTGTTCGGGTTGATCAGGACAATGCCCTTGGTGCGGTCGGTGATCTTCGAGGCCAGGTCGTCGACGTCGGGCCACCAGTGCTCGGATTCGTCGCACAGGTAATGCACCGCCGTGCCGCCGGCCAGGGAAACCGAAGCGGTCCACAACGGGTAGTCCGGGGCGGGCACGAGGATCTCGTCGCCGTTGTTCAGCAGCGCCTGCATGGAGAGGGTGATCAGTTCGCTGACACCGTTGCCCAGGTACACGTCGTCAACGTCGATGTTGTTGATGCCGCGGCTTTGGTAGTACTGCACGACGGCGGTGCGGGCGGAGAAGATGCCGCGGGAATCGCTGTAGCCCTGGGCCTTGGGCAGGTGCCGCATCATGTCCACCAGGATGGCCTCGGGCGCTTCGAAGCCAAACGGCGCGGGATTGCCGATGTTCAGCTTGAGGATCCGGTGCCCTGCTGCTTCCATCCGCTGCGCGTGTTCCAGCAACGGTCCACGAATGTCGTACAGGACGTTGTGGAGTTTGTGCGACTGCTTGAATTCGACCATTTCCTTAGGATGCCACAGGGCGGCGTCCCGGCAGCGTATGTTTCGCTGCACGGGACGCCGCGGCCGGTTCCAGGAGGCGCTGCGGGCTAGGCCAGGCCCTTTTCCTCCAACCAGTCCTGCGCGGCTTCGGAAGGATCGAGCTTCTGGTCGCCGCTGACGGCCTGGTTCAGCATGATGAGGTCCTCGGTGGTGAGCTGGGCGGAAACCTTGTCCAGCACTTCCCGGGCCTCGTCGCTGACACGGTCATCGGCGATCAGCGGGATGACCTGCTGGGCCGGCCAGTTCTGCTTCGGGTCCTCCAGGACCACCAGTCCGTTTTCCTCGATGGCGGGGGTGGTGGTGTAGATGTCTGCCACCTGGACGTCGTTGTTCAGCAGGGCGTCGACGGTGAGCGGCCCGCCGCTGTCGCCGATGGCGGTGAATTCCTTGAATTCGCAGCCGTACTTCTCCTTCAGGCCGGCGAGGCCCTGGGTGCGCTCGGCGAATTCGGCAGGTGCGCCGAGGGTCAGTTCACCGCACACCTTCGCCAGGTCTTCGATGCTTTCGAGCTGGTACTTTTCGGCCGTGGCTGCGGTGACCACCATGGCGTCCTTGTCCTGAGCCTCGGAAGGCTCAAGGACCACCAGGTTCTCCGGCAGCTTTTCGGTGAGGGAGTCGACAATCTCGCCGGGCTCCACGAGGTCCGTTTCCGGGTCCACCTCCACCAGCAGGGCCCCGGTGTACTCGGGAATCAGGTCGATCGAACCGTCTTCGAGGGCGGGGATGTAAACCTCGCGGGATCCGATGCCCAGCCGGGTTTCGGCGGGGATGCCTGCTGCGTTGAGGGCACCGGCATAGATTTCGGCGATGGTGCTGCTCTCCGGGAAGTCCGCGGACCCGACAACCAGTGCCTGTGCGGTGCTGCTGCCGGAAGGCTCCGGCGCGCTTTCATTCTCCAGCGGGTCCCCGCCTCCGCTGCAGCCGGCGAGGGCCAGGGCCATTCCGCCGGCCAGGACCGCCAGGGCCTTCCGGGAATTGCGGCGCGCGTGGTGCTTCATCATTTTCCTCCTTGTGCTCCGGCGGCGGGAACTCCGCTGCCGCTCGATTTACCGGCCGCCTCCGGGCGGCCGAGTCCTGACGGGATCAAGAAACGTGATCCCAGCGCGATGACGCCGTCGACCGCGAGCGCCAACAGGGCAATGATGACCGCCCCGCCAAAGACCCGCCCGTAGTCCCCCACCGCCAAGCCATCGATGAGATAGCGTCCCAGCCCGCCGAGGTTGATCGTCGCAACCACGGCCGCTGTGGCCACCACCTGCAGGGTGGCACCGCGCAGCCCGCCCAGCAGGACCCGCATGCCGTTGGGGATCTCTACCCGGAACAGTACCTGCGCTTCATTCATTCCCAGGCTGCGGGCGGCGTCCACGACGTTTGGCTCCACGGATGCAATTCCGGCATAGGTGCCGGCCAGCAGCGGCGGGACGGCCAAGAGCACCAGGGACCAGATGGGCGGCATCAGGCCCAGCCCGGCGAGCAGCACGAACAGGGTGAGCATGCCCAGGGTCGGCAGCGCCCGCAGCAGCCCCGAGACCGCCACCACCGCCACACGGCCGCGCCCGGTGTGCCCTATGAACAGGCCCAGCGGCACCGCGATGAGCGCGGCGATCAACAGGGCGAGGCCGGTGTACTGCAGGTGCTCCAGGGTCCGCACCGGGATGCCTGCGGCTCCGGACCAGTTGGCCGGATCCGTGAGCCATTCCCACCCCTGGCCGAGGGGGTTGGTGCTGGTGTACTCGGTGCGCGGGATACCCACCATGCCTACGCCCCCTTCAGTGCGACGTCGGGTGCGGCCGCCACCGGCGCCGGCCGGAGTGTGGATGCCTGACGCCCGCCGTCCGTGCCGCCGTTGCGGTTGGTGCGGCCCCGCGCGCCCCGGCCGGTGACGCCGGCACGGGTCCAGGGCGTGAGCAGCCGCTGCACCAGGACCAGGAGCAGGTCCATCAGGAAGGCCAGGACGAGGGTGGCAATAATCCCCACCACGATCTCCGTCAGGAAATAGCGGCGCAGGCCGTCGCTGAAGAAGAAGCCCAGGTTTTCGACGCCGATCAGGGCGCCCACGCTGACCATGGAGATGTTGCTGACCGAGACCACGCGCAGGCCGGCAATCAGCACCGGAACGGACAGCGGCAGGTCCACCGTCAGGAAGCGGCGCAGCGGCCGGTAGCCCATGGCCACCGCGGCCTGGCGGACGCCGTCGTCAACGGAGTCGAACGCGTCGATGCCTACCCGCAGCATCAGGGCCACGGCGTAGATGGTCAGGGCCACGATGATGTTGGCGAGGTCCAGGATGCGGGTCCCCAGAAGAGCCGGCAGGGTGACGAACAGGGCCAGCGACGGAATCGTGTAGAGCAGCGAGCCTGCGGACAGGACAAAGCCGCGGATTTTCCGCCGGCCGCGCACCAGCTGTGCCAGGGGAAGGGCAATCAGCACGCCGATCACCAGGGGCAGTATCGATTGGTAGAGGTGCAGCCCGCTGAGCCGAAAGACGTCATCGGTGTGGGCCAGGAACCATTCCATGTCAGCTCCCGGTCCGCTGCAGGCGCGCGGCCTCGATCAGGCCCAGGATTTCCGCCGCCTGCACGACGCCGGTCACCCGCCCGTCAGCGTCCACCGCGACTCCCAGCCCGGACGGGGACGAGAGGGCTGCGTCCAGGGCCCGGCGCAGGCTTGTCCCCTCCGGGTAGAGGGATCCGCCCGGCACCAGGCCCGAGGTTCCGGTGATTGCGTCGCGGCGGTCCGCAGGCACCCAGCCCAGCGGGGCGCCGTCGGCATCCACGCACAGTGCCCAGCTTCCGTCCACCCTGGCCGCCGGGTCCGGCAGCCGTTCCGCGGCAATGACCTGCACCGGGTGGACGGGCACGGCCGTCCCGTCCTGGAAGGACAGGTGGCGGAAACCGCGGTCCCGTCCCACGAAGCCGGCGACGAAATCGTCCACCGGTGCCCGGAGGATTTCCTCCGGGGCGGCATACTGGGCGAGCCTGCCGCCGGTGGCGAAGACCGCCACCTTGTCGCCCAGGATAGTGGCTTCGTCAATGTCGTGGGTGACGAAGACGATGGTTTTGGACAGGTCCTGCTGCAGCCGCAGCAGTTCCTCCTGCAGCTCCGCACGGACCACCGGGTCCACGGCACTGAAGGGTTCGTCCATCAGCAGCACGGGCGGATCGGAGGCGAGGGCCCGGGCCACGCCCACCCGTTGCTGCTGGCCGCCGGACAGCTGGGCGGGATACCGGTTCCCGAGGGTCGGATCCAGCCCGACGACGTCGAGCAGTTCCGCGGCGCGGCGCCGCGCGTCCCGCCGCGGGGTACCGTTCAGGCGCGGAACCGTGGCCACGTTGTCCAGTACGGTCCGGTGCGGCAGCAGGCCCGAGGACTGCATCACGTAGCCCATGGATCGCCGCAGCTGGGCGGCCTTGACGGTGGAGATGTCCACGCCGTCCACTTCGATGCTGCCCGACGTCGGCTCCACCATCCGGTTGATCATGCGCAGCGAGGTGGTTTTTCCGCAGCCCGACGGGCCCACGAAGACGGTGATGGATCCGCGCTCGATATCCAGGTCCAGGTTCCGGACCGCCGGTGCGGCATCACCGTAGGTCTTGGTCACCGCCCGGAACCGGATCATCGGCGTGCCGGGTGTGGCGTCCTGCGTGCCAGCGGCAATACCGGAATGCGGGCCGGACTGCCGCGTGGAGGAATCGGTGCGGTCAGGGGTAGCGGGGTCTGGCGGCGGGGTCATGGTGCATGCCTTCCGTGGGGATGCCGGTATGCCGGGCAGCTCGCGACGTGCCGTGAAGCATCACGGTATTTCACACCTGCAGCGGTAGTCCAGCGTCAAGCGGGACGGGTTAGTGGATGGGGCGGGCCGGGTCGAGGGGTGGTGCGGACCCGTTGGAGGTGTCTGTACCTGCGGCCAGCAGGCGCAGTCCCACGTCCACCAGGCCGGTCCGGTCCAGGGCCGGAACCTCGTCCAGTGGCACCCAGGCGGCTTGGTCTGTGCTGCCGTTTTCTTCATCGCGGAGGGCGCCGTCCACGACGTCGGCGCGGTAGATGATCCGCAGGCCGTGCAGCATCCGGGGTTCGCCGTGCATGCGCTGTTCGGGCGGAATGAAGATGCTGTCCACTCCCAGCAGGCTCTCAAGGCGCGCTTCATAGCCGGTCTCCTCCCGCACCTCCCGCACTGCGGCGGCCGGAGCGTCCTCGCCCCGTTCAAGTCCGCCGCCGGGCAGGGTCCAGTGCGAGTTGCCGTGCTCGTTCCAGTGCGCCAGCAGCAGCATCCCGTCGCGGACAATCACGGCGTACGCCCCCACCCGGACGTCGAAGTCAGCGGACATTGCCGGCACCCAGCAGGTAGGCCACCCCGAACACGGGGTCGGTGGTCAGGAAACGGATATCGGTCAGTCCTGCTGCGTTCAGCCGGGTGCGGAGCAGGTCCTGCAGCAGCGGCTGGTGCATGCCCAGTCCCCCGCCGATTACGACCGGGCCGGGGATCTTCAGGAGGCCGGCCACGTCCAGGATCAGTCCGGCCAGGTGCTCCGCCGCCTCGCCCACGATGTCCACGGCTGCCGGATTTCCTTCCTGCGCGGCGTCGAAGACCAGCCCTGCCTTTCCGGCCCAGTAGGGGCGGTCCGTCGCACCGTGGAACAGGCTGATCAGCGCGTCGGGGTTCTCGGCGCCGCATTGCCGCATCAGGGCAACGCTGAGCGGATCCGGTTCCAGTTCCAGGTTGCTGCGCCGGAGCGTGTGCCGGACGGCTTCGCGTCCCACCCAGTAGCCGCTGCCTTCGTCGCCCAGCAGGTACCCCCAGCCGCCCGAACGGGCCTCCCGGCCGGAGCCGTCAATCCCC
Source organism: Arthrobacter sp. zg-Y919 (assembly GCF_030142045.1). Lineage (NCBI taxonomy): Bacteria > Bacillati > Actinomycetota > Actinomycetes > Micrococcales > Micrococcaceae > Arthrobacter > Arthrobacter sp. zg-Y919. The sequence continues at coordinate 2,336,068 of NZ_CP126242.1, forward strand.
CAGGCCACGGATCCGGTGCCGGCAATGACCGCGATGCCGGACGGAGCTTCGCCTGCGGCGAGAATCAGTCGGGTGTCGTGCACAACCTCGACGACGGCGTCGGGCACGTGTTCGGCAATCAGGGCTCGGAGCGCGGCGGCGTCCTGTTCGGTGTCCACTCCCCCGGACCCGGCAATCACCCGCCCCACGCCGTCGGTCCCCAGCGCGCCGAAAACCTCTGCCAGGGACGCCCGGGCAGCCTCCACCGGAACGTTCTGGACGTTGGCGCTGCCGGCAATGGCTTCGAGGGCGCCGACGCCGCGGTGCAGCCGGATGCCGTGGGTCTTCGTGCCGCCAATGTCGAGGCCGATGGTGTCCGGGCCGGCGTCGTTGGGAGCCGGAGGTGGAAATGCATGCATTGGACCACCCTACTTTCCCGCGGGCGTCCGGCGAACCTAGCTGGCGGCGGCCCGGCGCCGGTTCCGCCGCAGGCTCAGGACCGCCAGGACGAGGCACGCCGCGGTGATCAGTGCCGAGAAACCGGCCACCGAAGCGTCCAGCCCCCAGATCCCGCCCGCTGCGCCGAGGCCCAGCACGGGAATGGCACTGCCGAGGTAGGTGATCACGTAAACGGTGCTGATAATCCGGGCATGCTCGGCGGCCTCAACCGCTGCGGCAACCTCGTTGAACACCACCCGGAAAGCCATGCCCTGGCCGAATCCGGCCAGCACGCAGGCGACCGTCAGGAGTATGAGGCTCCCGGTGCCTCCGGCCACGGGAATCAGTGCGGTGCCGGTACCCATCGCAGCGAGTCCGATGGGTGCGGTGTAGCGGCCCCGGATGCCGGTCAGCTGGCTGACCGCTGAGGCGCCCAGGGCGAGGGCGGCGAGCAGCCCGATGGCGGGCCGCCACGTGGTTCCCGCGATGGAGGAAAAGTAGGTGGGCGCCAGGGAGAGGCAGAAACCAAAGACCGCGAAGCTCAGGAACCCGGTGGTTGACGCAATCCAGAACTGTGTGCGGGCACGATGCGAGACGGCCGGTTTCCGCGGCCGCAGCATGGCCAGCGGCGGGCCTTCGGCGAGGGAGATGGCCGGCCGCGCCTTCAGCATGCAGAGCGGAATCAGGAGGGCTGCCAGGACCGCGGAGTGGATCAGGAAGGGCGTCAGGGTGGGCGCGGGCAGCAGGGACAGGAGGCCGCCGATCACCGGGCCGGCAGCCACGCCACCGGCGGACACGAGCAGGGTGAAGCGGGTGGCCCATTCGGGTTTATGCGGCAGCAGTTCGCGCAGGGCGGCCGAGCTGGCGCCGGTGGCGAGGGCTACCGAAGCGCCCTGGAGGGCACGGCCAAGCATCAGGGCACCTACATCGGTGGCGGTGCCGAAGATCAACCCGCCGGCCAGCGAGACGACGGCGGCCACCACGAGTGCCGCACGGCGGCCAATGTAGTCGGACCAGTGCCCTACGAGCAGCAGACCGGCGACCAGGACGAGGACATACGAGGCGAATGCCAGCGTCACGCCGAAGTAGGAGAGGCCAAGGGAGTCGCCGAGCAGCGGATACAGCGGAGTCGCAAGGTTCGCGCCGATGAGCAGCGTGCTCATTACGGCAAGCGTCAGGATCAGCCGGGGCCGGATGGCCGCGTCCCACTCCTTCCGCCTGGTGCGGGCGGCGGGCTGCATGCGCAGCTCACTGAGCACTGTCACGGGGCACTTCCATCCTATTTGTAGCTAATGCTCCTACAGGATGAAGTGTCGCCAAGCAGCAAATACACATTAGAGTGATCTTTTGATCGAAACGCTCAATTTAGTTCGGTGCTACTGACAGGAGATGCGCTAGATGGCCAATCTGGACCCGCTCGACCGCCGGTTGCTGCTGGAACTGGTTCGGGATCCTCGGGCGCAGATCAGCGACCTGAGCGAGCGGCTCGGTGTTGCCCGCAATACTGCCCAGGCCCACGTCCGCCACCTGCTGCGGGCCGGAGTCATCCGCCGGTCCGGCCGCGACGTCGACCTTTCGCAGCTCGGCTACGACGTGCAGGCATTCATCACCATCGAAGTGAACCACCGCGAGCTCGACGGCGTGATTTCCGGACTCCGTACCCTCCCCCAGGTGCTGGAGGTCCACGAGATTTCCGGCCGGGGTGACGTGTGGTGCCGGATGACCGCCACGGACACCCAGCAGCTGCAGCAGGCCCTGCGCTCCGTCCTTCGGATCAAGGGCGTGATCCGTACGGAAACGGTCCTGGCCCTGCACGAGCACATCCCGTACCGCACCGAACCGCTGCTGGAAAAACTGGTCCCGCCTGCGGAGTGAGCCGCTGGTCCGGGGCTGTCCTACTTCTGGGCTTCGCGGAGCAGCCGGCGCGCGGTATCCAGCCTGAGGACCGCGTTCCGGCCGCGGCTCACCCCGCGCCGGGCCCGTGCGCCCGCCACCAGGGTCAGCACGACGCCGGCGGCCCTGGCGTGCAGGGCTGCCGGGTCCACGGCCTCCTCGAAAACCCGCCGGTAGTCGGCCAGGGCCTGTCCCAGCTGCGGCCGGTCCGGATGTGCCGCCGCCAGGACCGCCAGGTGGCCCAGCAGGCAGGCCAGATCATCGACCCGGTGCCCCGGGCCGAGCCCGTCAATGTCGAGCAGGCCCGTGACCGTCCCGTCGGAGAGCAGCAGGTTTCCCTCGTGGAAGTCGCCGTGGACCGGAACCAGCGGTCCCGCAGGCGCGGATTCCAGGACCTCCCGGATTTCACCCGCAAGTTTCCAAATGCTGTCTGTTTCGGCAGGGACCGCAGCAGCAGCCGTCCCGGCATACTCCTCGACGCGGTCCGCCCAGCTGAGGCGCAGCGGCAGGTCCAGCGCCCCGGACGGCAAGGTGTCCAGCAGTTCCAGGAGGACCCCGGGACGTACCCCGGCGGCGCCGTCGTCGACCAGGAGCCGGAACAGGGAGGTGCCGGGCAGGGCGCTGAGGACCACAGCGTCCCGGGCGGCCGCGGAATCCGCCGGCAGCAGCAGCGGGGCCGGCACCGCGCTGGCCTCCAGCAGCCGGTGGCGCCGCCGCAGGGCAGGCAGCTGCGCCGGTGGCAGGAGTTTCAGGTAGGCGGTTCCGTGGGCGTGCTCGGCCCGCAGTACGGCCCGGCGCAGCGGGCGGTAGGCGGCGAGGGCGAGCCGTCCCGGTTCGGCCGAGGCAAAGACGTCCCTCGCTACGGCTGAGGCATCGGTCGCCCAGGGCAGGGACCGGAGGACGGGGTCATGGGGATGGAACCACAGGCATAGATCCAGGCCGGCGATCCGCGCGGCTGCGGTTTCCGGTCCGGCGGCGTTCAGTGGGGTTTCCCCGGTTTCAGCGGCACCGGCCGTGGTCGCCCCGAGGTAAAGCGTCAGGTCCGCGGTGCTTCCCGCTCCCGCCGGAGGCACCTTCCCGGCCGGGCGGCACCGGACCCGGTACAGGGCGGAGACGGCTCCCCCGGGCCGGTGGTGGCTGCGCAGGTGCTCCCAGTGGTCCAGCAGCAGTCCACGGGACCGCAGCAGGTCCTGGAGCGGGCCGCGCATGGCCGCGCTGCCCAGGACGGCGACGGCGTGCGCCGCCCGGCTGGAAAGACGGCCGGGGTGCCGATTCGGATCGTCGGGCACAGCGGGCGCCGGCGCGTTCAGGCCCTTAGGCCCGCCGGCGCTGCAGGACGTCGTCCAGGTTGATCTTGCCGGTCTCCGGACGTGCCTGGTCCGCCTGCGCGGGCAGGGCCGGGGGCGTAGCAGGACGCAGCGGAGTCTTGGACAGGGACCGGGGCGTTTCGGGCAGGACGATCGGCTCGGGCGCGGGCCGCTCGGCCTTGGGCGCATCAACGTAAACCGGCTTCGGCAGCTCAACAGGCTGCCACGGTGTGGTGCTGGGCCGCGGCGGCATGTGCACAGCGGCAGCTACCTTCAAGGCTTCGGCCCGCAGCTCCTCGGCTGTGAACCTGGGCGCAGCCTTGGCTTCGACGGCGGTTCCGCTGGGTGCAGAGGTGGATTCGCGGTCGAAAAGGACCGTTTCGGGCTGCGGTTCGGCCGGCACCGCAGGGGCCTGCGCTTCTGTCGGCAGCTCGGCGGCTGTCCGGCGCTGGCGCGGTTCCGGTCCCATGGCGGCCCGGAAGGCGTTTTCGACCTTCCGCCGGCGGTCCCGCAGTGCGAGCGAGCGAAGCGCTGCGACTACCGCCGCCAGACCTGCCAACCCTGCGGCGGGGAGCAGCCAGGACACGGAGGTGAGCGCCGCGAGGAGCGTGCCGCCCACCACTGTGAGCACAGCGAGGAGTCCTGCGGCAGCGAGGACTGTCCGGCCCATACGGATACGGAAGACCGGCGCCGGCTGCGCCTGGGGCGCAGGCTGCTGACCTTGGGTGGAAAACTGCGTAGACCCGCCCCCGCTGGGTGTATTGCTGATGTTGTTCATGATGATCCCCTGGGACCCCTTGTCGGGTGAGGCGGGCGGGTGGATGGACTTGGCGGCCGGACGGACGCGGGCAGCCGATGCGCTGAAAACAGGTGGACGGCTAAGGAAATAGGGACCTACCCACACCAGCCACAGTGCAACGGCAAGCGCCAGCACCAATGAGCTGTTCACGGAGTGATTAAGAGGGAAGTCCACATCTACGACGGTAGAAGCTTGGAGGCGCGCCCACCTGCATTCGGACCGGTGTGTCGGCGTGTCTGCTGTGAAAATAGTTAACTAGAGTGCCCTGCGGGACTTCCAGCGGTTCAGGAGGCCCTCGGGGACCTCCTCGGCGGTAAGGGCGAAGCTGCGGTGATCTGCCCAGTGGCCGTCGATATGCAGGTACCGTTCGCGCAGTCCCTCGTCCCGGAATCCGAGTTTTTCCACCACCCGGAGGCTCGGGGCGTTCTCGGGGCGGATGTTGATTTCCATCCGGTGCAGCGCCAGTGCTTGGAAGCAATGGTCCGTGGCCAGGGCCACAGCCGTGGGGACAATGCCGCGGCCGGCCCGCTCCTGGTCCACCCAGTACCCCAGGGTGGCCATCCGCGCCGACCCCCAGACGATCGTCGAGACTGTCAGCTGCCCGACGATCGCCGGCGGCCGGTAGGGATCCCTGCGCTCGGTGATAACGAAGGGCAGGGCCGAGTCCTGGCGGGCCTGGCGGTTGAGGCTCCGCACCATGTCGCCGTAGGTAGGCGGTTCCCCGCCCAGGACGGGATTGCTGGCCTCCCACGGACCCACCCAACGGGCGTTCCGGGACCGGACCTCGGTCCATTCCCGCCGGTCACGGTGCCGGATCGGCCGGAGAATGACGTCGTCACTCTCCAGCGTCACCGGCCATGAGCCCTGCATTGGTACTTAGTCTTCGAGAGTTCCGGTGAAGTCCTTCAGCCAGTCCCTCAGGGCCGGTCCAAGGTCCTCACGCTCGGACGCCAGGGACACCACTGCCTTGAGGTAGCTCAGCTTGTCGCCCGTGTCATAGCGGCGGCCGCGGAAGACCACGCCATACACGCCGGCGCCTTCGCCTTCGGCGGCAGCCAGTGTCTGCAGCGCATCCGTCAGCTGGATTTCCCCGCCCCTGCCGGGTCCGGTCTCTTCAAGGACTCCGAAGACCGACGGGTGCAGCACGTAACGGCCGATCACGGCAAGGTTGGAGGGTGCGTCCTCGACGTCGGGCTTTTCCACGAGCTTGTTCACGCGGACGTAGTCCTCGCCCTCGACCACGGAAATGTCGGCGCAGCCGTAGGCGCTGATCTGTTCCGGATCCACTTCGATCAGGGCGATCACGGATCCGCCGGTCTTGGCCTGGACTTCAACCATCTTTTCGAGCAGGTCGTCGCGCGCATCGATCAGGTCGTCTCCGAGGAGGACGGCAAAGGGTTCGTCACCGATATGCAGCTTGGCCCGCAGCACTGCGTGGCCCAGTCCCTTGGGATCGCCCTGGCGGAGGTAGTGGATCTCCCCGAGCTCGGATGCCGCCCGCACCATCGCGAGCTTTTCAAGGTCGCCCTTGTCTTCAAGCGTCTTTTCGATGAAGGGAACACGGTCAAAGTGGTCCTCGAGGGAGCGCTTGTTGCGTCCGGTGATCATCAGGATGTCCGGCATGCCGGCATTGACTGCTTCTTCGACCACGTACTGGATGGCGGGTTTGTCCACCACGGGGAGCATTTCCTTGGGCATCGCCTTGGTGGCAGGCAGGAAGCGGGTGCCCAGCCCGGCGGCTGGGATTACGGCTTTGGTTACAGTGCGTCGTGACGTGGTCATGCTGGTAAGCGTACCCAACACCGCTCACGTTGCACCAAATAAGCATGCTGGTAGAGAGAATAGGGATATGCGCTCGTTGAACAAGGAACAGGCCCGAAGGGACTATCTGCAGTCGCGTCGGGAGTTGACCGAGACGGAGAGGGCCGAAGCCGCCGCAGGTCTTGCCCGTCTCGGGCTGCGCGGGGTGCAGGAAGTGGTGCCCGCCGGTGGCACGGTGGCCGGTTACCTCTCGACCGGGACCGAACCCGGCACGGGAGCCTTGCTGCAGGAGCTCTTCCGGTCCGGATACCGGGTGCTGGTGCCGGTGTGTGAACCCGGCCGCCGGCTGTCCTGGTGCGAATGGTCACCGGGCATAGAGCTGGCGCCTGGACTGCACGCCTCGCTTCTGGAGCCCGTTGGCCCGCGGCATGCCGTCTCCGACTTTCCGGACCTCGGGCTGGTTTTCGTTCCCGCGCTGGCAGCGGATTCTTCGGGCGGACGCATGGGTAAGGGCGGCGGATACTATGACCGCTTCCTGGCCGGACTGAGGGCGGACGGCAATCCGGTCCCGGCGGTCGCGGTGGTTTTTGAGCACGAGTATGTCCCGGCCGGAAGCTTTGAAACGACACCCCTGGATGCGCCCGTGGATGCGGTCCTGACGCCGTCCAGCTGGCGGGGGGTGCCCGCCGGGCACATGTATACTTAGCACTCAAGGCTTGAGAGTGCCAGCCTGAGAGTGTCCAAGGAGGATTACCAGAGTGCCCACGTATGCCTACGCCTGCAAGGACTGCACCCATTCGTTCGATATCCAGCAGTCCTTCAGCGAAGACTCCCTGACGGTCTGCCCCGAGTGCGGCGGCCGGCTGCGGAAGAAGTTCAACAGCGTCGGAGTTGTTTTCAAGGGCTCCGGTTTCTACCGCACCGATTCACGTGAGGCCGCCTCCAGCGTTCCGGCTACCCCGTCCAAGACCGAGGGTTCCACGGCTTCGGCACCTGCGTCCACGTCCACGTCGGGCAGCAGTACCCCGGCAGCGTCGCCCGCTTCAAGCTCCACCGGTTCCCAGGCCTAAGTACCGCCTTTTCCGGCACGGTTACCCAGCCGGGTCTTCCGGCGGCCTACCCAGCCGGCTCTTCCGGGCAGGCCTTTCCAGCCGGCCTGGCCCGCAGTTTTTCGCAGCGGAGTTTTTCGCAGCGGAGTTCAGGGCCCGCATCCAGGCTTCCGGCCGGCCGTCCTGCTTCGACTTGTCCTCCACATCGGCGCCGGGGTGCAGGTCGGCCGCTCCGGGACCACATCCGCGGAAGCTGCACCTGCCCCGGGATGCCCGGTGGCTAGCGTGGCGGCATGTCTTTGCGCCGCTCCCCCAGCCGAAATACTTCCGGCACTGCCGCGTTTCCCCGGCCGTCCGCAGGCTCCGTGGACCGCCTCTCCAGGTTCCGGCGCTTCCTTGTCCGCCACCGCCGCCTGCTGGCAGCCTTGGCCTGCTGTGCCGCGGCAGGGTCGGCAGTAGAGTCGCTGGTCCCCGGCACCGCGGCGCGCTCCGTACTGGTCCAGGCCGCCCGGGACCTCCCCGCAGGTACGCTTCTGGACGCCGGGGCCTTGGAGACAGTCCGGGTGCCCGCCGAAGCGGTGCCGCCTGGCGCCCGGAACCATCCTGATTCCCTCATTGGCCATCGACTCGCGACTCCGCTGCTCCGGGGCAGTCCCGTCACACAGCTTTCCCTGGCCGGACCGGGTCTCCTGACCGGTGCTCCGGCAGGTTCGGTCGCCGTGCCGCTCCGCCCGGCAGACCCATCCGTCCTCGGGCTCCTGAGGCCGGGACAGCTGGTTAATGTGGTGGCGGGCGCCGACACGGCATGGAATACGGGGATAACCCCTGGGGACGGAAACGGTGCGGTTGTCCTGGCCTTCTCTGTACCGGTGCTGTGGGTGTCCGGAGCTGAGCCTGCCGGCGGCTGGCCGGGAAACGGCGGCGGCGAAGGCCTGGTGGTCGTGGCTGCGGACCGGGAGAACGCAGCCCGGCTCACTGCCGCCTCCGGGACGGGCGGCATCCATCTGGTCCTGACGGGTTAGCTGTCCGGATCAGCCGGACTGCCGGAGTCCGGCCAGCAATCCGGGCCGCGCAGGCTCCCGGCAGGCTGCCGGCTACTCCCCGGACACACCGGCAGGCGCCCGGCTACTCCCAATGCGGGGGGCGCTGCTCACGCAGCCAAGACTCGGTATCCCCGGTATCCTCCGTATCCTCGGGCGGGGCGCCCCAGGCCCGGGGATTGTCTTCTTTGGCCGACACCGGCAGCACGCCGGCGGGACCCGCCGAAACCGCGCGCCGGTTCCCCCGCCTGCGGGGTGCGGCCGAGGGCCCCGGAGCCTGCGGCTGTGCCGCGGCTCCGGGCTCCCCCGCTTCTTCAGGCCGAACTGGATCGTCCGTCATAGCTCACTCTCCTGCGGCGGTGTCGGGGCCTGACCCCGCCCTCCGTTCGCGCATGCGGCTGCTTCCGTGCGGGGTGACCTTGACCTGCTTGCCTACCCGGGGATCTTCCGCGGGGCGGGTCCGGCCGGAACCCTCCCCGGCAGTGCGGGGTACGGGCTGCTGGCCCACGGGGATTTCCGGCAGCTCAAGGGAGCGGCTGACCAGATCGGCGCAGGCGGACGGGTCGCTGAAGACTTCAATAGTCCACAACGGCATGTACCTCCAGCCGCGGCGTTCCAGCAGCTGCGGCCGGAGCCGGCTGCGTTCGCGGACGGACATGGCCCGGTACCGTTCGGTGCCATCGGATTCAATGGCCAGCGGGGCGGGATTGCCCGTCGGGTCCGCCGAATGCGGAGCTGCCGCAACAATGTCGATGGCACCGCCGTCGTAGTGGTCCCACACCTTGGCGCCGCGCTCACGCAGGCGGCCCACCAGGTCCGCGACCAAGGGATCTTCTTCCAGGATCCCGCCGCCGGTTGGTGCTTCCCGGCTTCCGGTCTCCGGCTCGAGCTCACGCTTGATGAGTTCGTAGAAGTCCAGGGCACCGTAGCCCAGCCGGGTCCGGTCCAGGTCTGCGGGCTGGAAGCAGGTCAGCACATGCTGCTTGTAGCGTGCCCGCGTCATGGCCGTGACGAACTTCTTCCGTCCGTCCGGTGCCGAGAGCGGGCCGAAGTTATGCAGGGCACGGCCATGCGGAGTCCGGCCGAACCCGAGGGAGAAGATCACGCAGTCCCGGACCATGCCGACGGCACGGTCCACCGGAACAACCCGGAAGGACTCGGCTTTCGCCGTGAAGAAATCGGCCGCCCAGGGGAAGTTGGCCATCTGGACCCGGATCGCCTCTGCCACCCGCACCGCATGGCGCGGGCTGGCGGTGATGACACCCAGGGACTGGTGCGGGCGCCGCCGGATGTGTTCGAAGACCAGGTCAACCACCCGGTTGACCTCGGCTGCGACGCTTTCGACGCCTTCGTGGTCCGAGCTGGGCATGCCTGTGCCGTCGGGCAGGTATTCCACCGAGAGGGAACGGTGGCCGGTGGTGACCTCGTCCGCACTGGGAATCATGGAGAGCCGGCCGCCATAGAAGGAATCGCTGAGCTGGCGCAGCAGTGCCTTGTCGGTGCCCCGGTAGACGGTGGAGAGGCATCGGGTGGGCAGGACCCGTTCCAGCGCTTCGAAGGCGCTGACCAGGTCCACGTGCTGCGGCTGGGTCCCGGCGGGTTCCACGCCAATCGTGAACGGACGGGGACCACCGAGGCAGCTGTCGCCGAAGGCAATCACCTGTGAGGCGCGGGCCAGGGCCGGGATAGCGGACTGCAGGCTGGTGGACTCGGCGTCGAGCAGGACCACGGTGTCGAAGCGGCGGTGCTCGGGCAGCACCATCGGAAGCACCAGAGGGCTTGCCGCCCAGACCGGCAGGAGGGCCGAGACGAGTTCCTCGGACTCTTCGGACAGGCTTTCGAGGGAAAGCTCGCCGTCCTTGATGAGCTCACGCAGGTCCTCCGCCGCACCCCTTGATGCCGCGACGCCGGCGCGCCAGCGCGAGGCCAGGCTCCAGCGCAGGCGGGAGCCGCCGGAGGCGATATGGGCGTTGTCCGCCAGCCGGTATTCCGCTTCCAGGCGGCGCAGGCTGTTGCCGTCGGACATGGCCAGGTAGTCGTCTCCGCTGATCATGGCTTCAAGCGCGGACTGCCACCAGGCCAGTTCCAGTTCGTAGCCGACGTGGCGGGGCTGGACCTCGCGTTTGGCCAGATCGTCCAGCAGCTCCCCCAGGCCCTGTGCACGCATTTCGTCGAGCAGCAGGGTCCGTTCGGGCAGCGTCTCGAGGGTTTCGCGGTCCCCCGCCAGCTGGCTGAGCTGCTTCTCGAGTTCGTCCAGCTGCAGCGAGGCCAGGTCCGGATGCTGCGGCGTCTCCGCCAGGATGCCGGTGAGGGTATCCAGCTGGCGCTTCACCAGAAGGTAGGAGCGGTTGATTTCCGCCAGGCCCGTGGGCACCGACGGGTGGCGCTGGGTGGTCGCGTAACGGGTCCAGACGGCACGCTGCTGCTGGACCTCCGCCAGGGAGGCGTGCAGGTCCGAAATGTGCACGCCGGGACGGACATATTCCTTGGCCACGCGCCGCAGGCGGGAGCGGGTCATGGAGCTCATGTCGATGCCGCGCTCACGGCGCCAGGACGAGGATGCGGTGGCGGAAATCAGGTCGGTTACCGGCCGGTCGAAAATGTCCGGGGTGAACTTATCCAGGCTTTCGCGCACGGCCACCAGCAGTTCCAGCTGCTCGCCCCACTGGGCGAAGGTTTCACCGAGGCGGATTTCGGAGTGTTCGGCCACGTCCTGGACCTTGGCGCGCAGGGCGGGCAGGTCCGCGGCAAGGGTCTGGGTCAGCTCGTAGGCCTCTTCCGTTTCCTTGCGGTTGAGCAGCTTGGCGCCGTACCACGGGCTCGCCGTGGCAGCCCGGCTGAAGCTGCCGAGCTCAGCGGCGCGGCGCAGCCGGCCGCCAAGTTCGGTGCGGTCGGTGATGCTGTCCAGGACACTTCGCTTGAGCCGGACGGTGGTGGCCGGCGCCGGGTTCATGGAGGTCAGCTCGGCCAGGGACTGCATGGCCTGGTACGGGGAGCAGCCCCAGCGGCTGCGGACATTGTGCAGCGACTTTACGTGGTCGCGCAGCTGGTGGCGGTTCTCGAGCAGGACCTTGTGCAGGCTGTTCAGCTCCGGAGCCTGCGACTTTTCGTTGCGCACGATGGCCCGGACCAGCTGGTCCTTCAGCTGCTGCTGGGTGAGTCCGGCGTTGACCTGCAGGACAAGTGAGCCCAGCTGCAGCGCGTCCAGCTCGGAAACGAACTGGTTCAGGGTGCTGCGCCGTTCGGCTACAACCAGCACGGACTTGCCGGCGTTTGCCAGGGCCGCGACGGCGTTCAGTGCGGTCTGGGTCTGTCCCGTGCCTGCCGGGGCGGAGACCACCAGCGACTGGCCCGCATTGATGCGGTCCAGGACTTCCTGCTGCTGCCGGTCCGCGTCGAGGATAAGCAGCTCATCCGCGGGGTCGCGCTCATCCAGTGCCGGCAGGTCCAGCGGTGCGGCGGTGGCGGGGCCGGCGGAGCCGTCCCGGGCCGCGTTGATGAGTGCGCGGAGGATCGGATGCGCGGGGTCCAGTGCGGGGTCTTCGCTGGGGTCGGAGAGGTCGGCGAATGTCGATACCAGCAGCCGGTGCTCGATGTTGATCCCGCGGACACTGCCGGTGACGGCGCGGAGCTTTTCCAGCACCGGGTGCGGATCAAAGCGTGCCGTGCCGTAGGCGAGCCGGGTGAGGGCGTCGACGTCGATGTCCAGGCCCTGCTCGTGCTGCAGGTGGCGGACCAGCGCGGGGTTCAGTGCTGCCTTTTCGGTCAGCTGGAGCTCGTAGTCATCCTGCGAAGCATGGACCGTCAGGGCTACCGGCGTGAGCAGCACGGGGGCGGTCAGGGACTCGGGGCGGAGCGCTTCGTCCGAGGCGTAGCGCCAGGACGCCGTGCCGGCAGCCATGTAGCCGACGTCGATGCCGCGGTCGGTGCCCAGCTCGTAGATCTTCGCACGCAGCAGGCGGCCTGCCTTCATGGCGGCACCGTACTGGTCGGGATCGCGCAGCAGGGTGGACAGGCGGGTCCGGCGGCCGGCGAGCAGCTGTGCCAGCCCGGAAGGATGCGCGTGCGTCAGGTCGATGCTGTTGGCGGCGGACGGGGTGAAATGGAGCAAGGTGTCCGTTCCGGCGTGCTGTCCCAATTGTCCCAGCCACGGCAGCAGGAAGTCCGAGGGATTCTCCCCGGTATTCTGCTCAGACACTAGTGCCCTCTTTTCTGCACTTCCGCGCGTTTTCGACCAAATTGGCATACCTTCAAAACTATCGCGTCGGGCGGGGTTTCCCGAACATAGCAACGCGGGGACAGCTCAGGGACAACACAGGGGACGGCCGAAACGGCCGTCCCCTGTCCCCTTTAGGCTATTCCCACTCGATTGTGCCCGGCGGTTTGCTGGTGACGTCCAGCACAACGCGGTTGATTCCGTCCACTTCGTTGGTGATGCGGTTGGAGATGCGGGCCAGCAGATCGTACGGGAGGCGCGACCAGTCGGCGGTCATCGCGTCTTCGCTGGAGACCGGCCGCAGCACGATCGGATGGCCGTAGGTCCGGCCGTCACCCTGCACACCGACGCTGCGGACATCGGCCAGCAGCACGACCGGCATCTGCCACACTTCGTCGTCCAGTCCGGCGCTGGTCAGCTCGGCGCGGGCAATCGCGTCCGCGCGGCGCAGCAGTTCCAGCCGCTCGTGCGTGACCTCACCCACAATGCGGATACCCAGGCCGGGGCCCGGGAAGGGCTGGCGTCCAACAATTTCGGCCGGCAGGCCGAGCTCCGCGCCCACGGCGCGGACCTCGTCCTTGAAGAGCGCCCGCAGGGGCTCAACCAGTTCGAACTTCATGTCTTCCGGAAGCCCGCCCACGTTGTGGTGGCTCTTGATGTTGGCTGCTCCCTCGCCGCCGCCGGATTCGACGACGTCCGGGTATAGGGTGCCCTGGACCAGGAAACGGATGGGTTCGCCCTCTGCCTCGGCCTTGGCCATGATGGCCCGCTCGGCTTCTTCGAAGGCACGGATGAATTCGCGGCCGATGATCTTGCGCTTGGTCTCCGGGTCGGAGACGCCGGCCAGGGCAGTGAGGAAGCGTTCCTGCTCGTTGGCAACGTAAAGGTTGACGCCGGTGGCAGCCACGAAGTCCCGCTCCACCTGCTCGGCTTCGCCTTCACGGAGCAGTCCGTGGTCAACGAACACACAGGTGAGCTGGTCCCCGACGGCACGCTGCACCAGGGCTGCGGCCACTGCGGAGTCCACGCCGCCGGACAGGCCGCAGATGACGCGGGCGTTGCCGACCTGGGCGCGGATGCGGGCGACCTGCTCTTCGACGATGTTGCCGGTGGTCCAGCTGCGTTCGAGCTTGGCGCCCTTGAAGAGGAAGTTCTCCAGGACGGCCTGGCCATGGGCCGAGTGCTTGACCTCGGGGTGCCACTGGACGCCGTAGAGGCCTTTCGCCTCGTTGGCGAAGGCAGCGACGGGCGCGCCGGCGGTGCTGGCCAGGACGTCGAAGCCCTCGGGTGCTTCCTGCACGCTGTCGCCGTGGCTCATCCAGGTGTTCTGCTCCTCGGGGGTGCCTTCGAGGATGGACCGGGCGCCGCCGACGACGCGTGCGTCGGTGGACCCGTATTCCCGCAGCCCCGTCTTGGCGACCTTGCCGCCCATGGCGGCAGCCATGGCCTGGAAGCCGTAGCAGATACCGAAGACCGGCACGCCGGCTTCGAACAGGTCGGCATCAACCTTGGGGGCGCCCTCGGCGTAAACGCTTGAGGGGCCGCCGGAAAGAATAATGGCAGCCGGGTTCTTCGCCAGCAGCTGCTCGGTGCTGTAGGTGTGGGGAACCACCTCGGAGTAGACGTCTGCTTCGCGCACCCGGCGGGCAATCAACTGGGCGTACTGCGCTCCGTAGTCCACAACAAGGACGGGCCGCTCTTCAATGGGATCAGTCGCGGGATTAGTCACGTTCCAAGGATAGTCGGCCTGCCGCCGGGCATGCACACCGGCGCGGAGCCGCCGGCCCCGGGGACCGGCGGCTCAACACTGCCTTAGTAGCGCTTGGCCGCTTCAGGATGCGCTTCGAGCTCGGCCAGCACCTGCTTGTGGATGCGGCCTTCGACCACAAAGGAGAGGAACGGCACAACGCCGCCGAGCGCAATCAGGATGAACTTCGAGAACGGCCAGCGCATCAGCTGCCACAACCGGAAGTCCGAAAGCAGATACACCACGTACATCCAGCCGTGCAGGATGAGCACGCCGATGGAAAGATTCACTCCGCCGACAATGATCTCGGTGTCAAAGCCGTACTTGGCGATCATCTCCACCACGAGGGCGAGCAGCAGTACACCGGTGACGTAGGAGAAGACCTTGTAGAACTTCAGGGCCGAGCGGATCTGGGCGTGGGTACCCCCAAACCGGCGCTTCTTTTTCCTGGGTGCCTTGGCGGTGCTTGCGGATTCGGTCACTTGGTTACCTCGCTGCTGGGGTGGTCGTTTTCGGGTTCGGATGCGTCTTCATACTCGTCGTCGTACTCGTCCTCATACTCGTCATCCTCGAGGCTGCGGCGGTGCTCGTCGGCGACCAGGCGCCACCACAGGAAGACCGAGAAGCCGGCGAAAACGATCCATTCCAGGGCGTAGAAGATGTTGAGCCAGTTGACCGGGGTGTCCTCCGGCTGGGCACCCACCACCACGGTCTCCATGCTGCCCTGGTCGGCTGCTGCGCCGTCGACGGTGATCTCCGTGGCGGTGACGAACGCCGCGTAGGCGGGAGCATCCCAGAGGTTGATCAGTTCGGCGGTGGAGAGCGCGGACACGCGGCCCTCCTCGGGTGTGGCCGGCAGCGGAGCCTCGGAAGGCAGCAGGCGGCCGACGACGGCGGCGGCGCCGTCGGGTGCCTCGGTGACGTCCTCCGGATCGGAGACCCAGCCGCGGACCACCGGAATGAATTCGCCGGCGGGTGCCCCGTCGACGTTGAAGGCGGTCACGGCCCAGTAGCCCATCTCGCCGTCCTGGAGCCGCTCCTCCACGAGGACGGACCGGTCGGGGTCGAATGTCCCGGTCAGGGAGACCATCTGGTCAGCTTCGGTCTCGTACATGGGCTTGCCCGGTGTGAAGGCCTCAGTCAGCGGCCGAACGTCTTCGGTGGCCCGGGGTTCGCCGGACTCCTCCGATTCGGCACTGGAGAACTGCCATTGGCTCAACAGCACAAAGACCGTCGAGATAACGAGGGCAAAGAGCAGGCCGGCGATCCATCGCGGCTGCAGGGCAGTTTTGAGCACTCGTTAACGGTACTTCGTCAAGCTGTAGAAAACCCAATGCCCGCTCCGGGCCCAGCGGTCAAGGAAACCTCAGCACCCAGGAAGCCTCAGTGGTCAAAAAAGACGAGGGAGGAGTTGATCAGTTCGGAAATGACCTCCGCATCGTTGGCCCGGCGCAGGGAATCCCGGAAGGCCGGCCGGAACAGGGACCGGGCGAGGGTGGCCAGGACCTCCAGGTGATGGGAGAAGGAGGCCGCCGGGGTTGCGATCAGCAGGACCACGGTCGCAGGGCCGTCGGAGGCGCCGAAATCCACGCTGTGGCCATAGCGGGTGATGCCCACCGCTATGGAGGTTTCCTTGACGTAGCCACTCCGGGCATGCGGCAGGCCGATTCCGCCGGGCAGGCCGGTGGCCATTTGGTGTTCCCGGGCGCGGACCTGCTCCAGGAACCCCTCCAGATCGGTGATCCGCCCGGCCCGGTACAACCGTTCGGCCAGCTGCGCCGCGGCGTCGTACCGGTCTGCGGCTTCCATTTCGAGGATCACCAGCCCGGGCTCGGTCAGGACCGCCCCCGATTCGTGCAGGGAGACTTCTCCCGTCCGGGAGTCCGGAGGGGTTTCAGGGGCCGGAGACTGTTGTTCGTTCAAGGAGCATTCTTCGTTTCCATGGATCCGCAGCAACCAGCGCTAGATGCGCGGGGCGATGTCTTCGGCGGCCAGCCGCGCGGCGTCGGCACTTGTGTCGTCCGGCTGCTCCTGGCTGAGGCGCTCCGCGTCGACCCGCGCCAGATAATGCGCGACTTCGCTTTGCACCCGTTCCAGGTCCCATCCCAGCAGCGGTGCCATCAGGTCCGCGGCCACCGGAGCGGCCGAGACGCCGCGGTCAAAGGCCTCAATGGAGATGCGCGTGCGCCGGGCCAGGACGTCCTCGACGTGCCGGGCACCTTCGTGGGTGGTTGCATAAACCACTTCCGCGCGCAGGTAGTCGTCGGCTCCGGGCAGCGGTTCCGCGAGGGTCGGGTCCGCCTTGATGAGCTCGAGCAGGTCATAGGCCATGGAGCCGTAGCGGTTGAGCAGGTGCTCCACCCGCACCACATGCACCCCGTACTCATCAGCCGTGCGGTGCCGGCGGTTCCACGCCGCCTTGTAGCCCACCGCACCCAGGAGCGGGATGGTCTGCGTGCAGCTTTCGGGGACCTTCTCATCAAGTGCCCGTGCCGCCTCGTCCACGGCGTCCTTGGCCATGACCCGGTACGTGGTCCATTTGCCGCCAGCCACCACCACGAGTCCCGGTACCGGGTGGGCCACCACATGTTCGCGCGAAAGCTTGGCGGTGGAATCGTTTTCCCCGGCAAGCAGCGGCCGCAGGCCGGCGTACACCCCCTCAACGTCCTCGCGGGTCAGTGGGGTCTTGAGCACCAGGTTGACGTGCTCCAGGATGTA
Source organism: Arthrobacter sp. zg-Y919 (assembly GCF_030142045.1). Classification (NCBI taxonomy): domain Bacteria; kingdom Bacillati; phylum Actinomycetota; class Actinomycetes; order Micrococcales; family Micrococcaceae; genus Arthrobacter; species Arthrobacter sp. zg-Y919. The sequence continues at coordinate 2,353,015 of NZ_CP126242.1, forward strand.
GTCGATGTCCGCCGAGGTGGCCGCCGGGTGGGCCTTGTCCAGGTTCCAGTCGGTGTCGGTGGTGCCGATGATCCAGTGCCTGCCCCACGGGATCACGAACAGCACGGATTTTTCCGTCCGCAGGATCATGCCCACGGTGGACTGGATCCGGTCCCGGGGAACCACCAGGTGAACACCCTTGGAGGCACGGACCTTCAGCTGTCCGCGGTCGGTCACCATGGCCTGCGTTTCATCCGTCCACACGCCGGTGGCATTAACCACCTGGCTGGCCGCGATGTCGAATTCCTCGCCGGTCTCCTGGTCCCGGACGCGGGCACCCACCACGCGCTCCCCTTCGCGCCGGAAGTCCACGACGGCGAGGCGGTTGACGACGGCGGCTCCGTAGTGCGCGGCGGTGCGCGCCATGGTGGCCACGTACCGGGCGTCATCCACCTGGCCGTCGTAGTAGCGGATGGCGCCCACCATGGCGTCATCCTTCAGGCTCGGTGCCATCCGCAGGGTCTGGCGCCGTGTGAGGTGCTTCTGCATCGGCACCCCGCGGGAGTTCCCCGAGGTCATGCCCAGGGTGTCGTACAGGAAAATGCCGGCGCCCACGTAGGGGCGTTCAATAAACCGCCGGGTCAGCGGATACAGGAACGGCACGGGCTTCACCAGATGCGGGGCGATGCGCTGCAGCAGGAGGCCGCGTTCCTTCAGTGCCTCCTGGACCAGCGCGAAGTCCAGCATCTCCAGGTAGCGCAGGCCGCCGTGGATGAGCTTGGACGAACGCGACGATGTCCCCGACGCCCAGTCCCGGGCCTCCACCATGCCGACCTTCAGCCCCCGCGTCACCGCGTCCAGGGCCGCGCCGGCCCCAACCACACCGCCGCCGACAATCAGGATGTCCAGTTCATTACCTGGCCGGGTGGTGGCCCGGAGCGTGTCCATGGCCTCGGTCCGGTACTCGGGGCTCAGGGCATCTGCAGTCATGGTCCAGGTTCCTCTCTAGGGTCCTGCCGTAGCTGCGTCCACTCTAGGCACTGCGCACCCGCTTTGTCAGCGCTGCCGGAATTCCTGCGCTGTAAGGAACTACAGGTTGTACTGGTACGGCGAGACCAGCACTTCAATACGCTGGAACGCCTTCAGGTCCGAGTACCCGGTGGTGGCCATGGCCCGCCGCAGCGCACCCATGAGGTTGGAGGTGCCGTTGGTGTGGTGGGAGGGACCCCAGAGGACTTCCTTCAGCGGTCCGACGGTATCCAGCCGGACCCTGTCGCCGCGCGGCAGCTCGCTGTGGTGCGCTTCCTGGCCCCAGTGCCAGCCCTGGCCGGGTGCCTCTTCGGCGCGGGCGAGTGCGGAACCGAGCATCACGGCGTCTGCGCCCATGGCGACGGCCTTGATGATGTCGCCGCTGGTGCCCATGCCGCCGTCGGCAATCACGTGCACGTAGCGTCCGCCGGACTCGTCCATGTAGTCACGCCGTGCCTCGGCAATATCGGAGATGGCGGTGGCCATCGGGGCGTGGATGCCCAGGGCCCGGCGGGTGGTGGTGGTCGCGCCGCCGCCGAAGCCGACGAGGACGCCGGCCGCGCCGGTACGCATCAGGTGCAGTGCCGGGGTGTAGCCCGCCGCGCCTCCAACGATCACCGGGACGTCGAGTTCGTAGATGAACTGCTTCAGGTTCAGCGGTTCAACGGTCTTGGACACGTGTTCGGCCGAAACGGTGGTGCCGCGGATAACGAAGACGTCGACGCCGGCTGCCAGGACGGTCTTGTAGAACTCCTGGGTGCGCTGCGGGGTCAGGGACCCGGCAACCGTCACCCCGGCGTCGCGCATTTCGGCCAGGCGGGAGCTGATCAGTTCGGCCCGGATGGGAGCCGAGTAGATTTCCTGCAGGCGGGCGGTGGCTGCGGGGTTGAAGTTGTCGCTGCTGAGGGCCGCGATTTCATCCAGCAGCGGCTGCGGATCCTCGTAGCGGGTCCACAGTCCCTCCAGGTTCAGCACACCGAGGCCACCGAGCCTGCCGAGCGCGATGGCCGACGCCGGCGACATCACCGAGTCCATCGGCGCACCGATCACCGGCATCTCGAACTGGTAGGCATCGATCTGCCAGTTGATTGAAACATCCTGTGGGTCGCGGGTGCGCCGCGAGGGCACTATTGCCACGTCATCCAGGGAATAGGCCCTGCGCCCATGCTTGCCTCGGCCAATTTCAATCTCGTTACTCACGTCCCCTAGGTTATCCCAGTGCGGGGCGTACGCCGGAAAGTTCATGTGGCCAGACGGTAACGGCATGATGCGCCGGGGCGGAAGTTCCTGCCCTTAACCCGCAGGGGCAGCCCTGCGCGGTGTGCGCAGAAGCTGCCCTTGGCGGTGGAGCGGTGTTACCGGCGGCCGTAGTTCGGTGCCTCGGCCGTCATCATGATGTCGTGCGGGTGGGATTCCTTCAGGCCGGCCGGTGTGATCCGGACGAACTTGCCCTTGGCCTTGAGCTCGGGAATAGTGCGTGCGCCTGTGTAGAACATGGTCTGGCGCAGGCCGCCCACCAGCTGGTGCGCCACGGCGGACAGCGGGCCGCGGTAGGGCACCTGGCCCTCGATGCCTTCCGGAATCAGCTTCTCGTCACTGGGGACGTCGGCCTGGAAGTAACGGTCCTTGGAGTAGGAGGTGTTCTTGCCCCGGGACTGCATGGCTCCCAGCGAGCCCATGCCGCGGTAGGACTTGAACTGCTTGCCGTTGACGAAGACCAGGTCGCCCGGGCTTTCCGCCGAACCGGCGAGCAGGCCGCCGAGCATCACGGTGTCGGCGCCGGCCACGATGGCCTTGCCGATGTCGCCCGAGTACTGCAGGCCGCCGTCGGCGATCAGCGGAACACCGGCGGGGATGGCTGCCTTGGAGGCTTCGTAGATCGCGGTGATCTGCGGAACGCCCACACCGGCAACCACGCGGGTGGTGCAGATGGAACCGGGTCCGACGCCTACCTTGATGGCGTCGGCGCCTGCGTCGATCAGTGCCTGGGCGCCCTCACGGGTGGCTGCCTGGCCGCCGATGATGTCAACGTGCGCGGCGGCGGGGTCCTTCTTGAGGCGGGCGATCATTTCCAGCACGCCGGCGCTGTGGCCGTTGGCTGTGTCGACGACGAGGATGTCGACGCCGGCTTCGACCATGGACATGGCCCGCTCGTAGCCGTCGCCGAAGAAGCCGATGGCCGCACCGACACGCAGCCGGCCCTCGTCGTCCTTGGTCGCCAGCGGGTACTGCTCGGCCTTGTCGAAGTCCTTGACGGTGATCAGGCCCTGCAGCTTGCCGGCGTCGTCCACCAACGGCAGCTTCTCGATCCGGTTCTTGCCCAGCAGCTCCATGGTCTCTTCGGCGCTGATGCCGACCCGGCCGGTGATGAGCGGCATGCGGGTCATGACCTCTTCGACCTTGCGGTTCGGGTAGTCCGAACGGGGAATGAAGCGGGTGTCGCGGTTGGTAACAATGCCCAGCAGCGTGTTGTCCGCGTCAACCACCGGCAGCCCGGAGACCCGGAAATGCGCGCAGAGGTCGTCGAGTTCCAACAACGTGGCGTCGGGGGAAATCGTCACCGGGTTGGTGATCATGCCGGATTCACTGCGCTTGACCCGGTCAACGTGTTCGGCCTGGTCGGCGATCGAAAGGTTGCGGTGGATGACGCCGAGGCCGCCCTGGCGGGCCATGGCGATCGCCATCCGGGATTCGGTCACGGTGTCCATCGCGGCGGAGAGCAGCGGGGTCTGAACCGTGATGCGTTTGGACAGCCGTGAGCTGGTGTCGGCTTCGGAAGGGATAACATCCGTGGGGCCGGGCAGCAGGAGGACGTCGTCGTAGGTCAGGCCGACGAAGCCGAACGGATCATGTTCTGGGTACTGCTGGCTCAAAGCTGCGCCTCTTTCGGGGGGACGAGAGGAAGGAGAAGGCCCGTTTTAGCCTGCACCTATCGTAAAACGAAAGGGCGCCTACCCCTATTCCATCCCGAAGGTATTCACCGCCTGTGAGAGACGCCACGGGAAATGCACAAGGCCCCGCCTCCGGAAGCAGTTTCCGGAAGACGGGGCCCAGGATGCGTTCCGCACTGATATGTGCGGTCAGCGGTTAGTGCTGGTGGCCGGAGCCTTCATCCTCTTCGGCGGGCTTCTCCACCACGAGGGCTTCGGTGGTGAGCACCAGCGAAGCGATCGAGGCGGCGTTGCGCAGTGCCGAACGGGTGACCTTGACCGGGTCGATGATGCCGGCGGCAATCAGGTCTTCGTACTCGCCGGTGGCGGCGTTGAAGCCGTTGTTGACTTCCAGCTCGCCGACCTTGGCAACGACGACCATGCCTTCGGAACCTGCGTTCTCGGCGATCCAGCGCAGCGGCTGGGCCAGTGCACGGCGGACCAGGCCGACGGCGGTGGCGGCGTCGCCTTCCAGCTTCGTCACCTCCGGATCGGTGTCCAGTGCGCGGGCAGCGTGGACCAGTGCGGAACCGCCGCCGGCCACGATGCCTTCTTCGAGTGCGGCACGGGTGGAGGAAACAGCATCTTCGATGCGGTGCTTCTTTTCCTTCAGTTCCACCTCGGTTGCCGCACCGACGCGGATGACGCCGATGCCGCCGGACAGCTTGGCCAGGCGCTCCTGCAGCTTCTCGCGGTCCCAGTCCGAATCGGTGCGCTCGATCTCGGCGCGGATCTGTGCCACGCGGTCGGCGACGTCGGCTTCGGAGCCGGTGCCGTCAACGATGGTGGTGTTGTCCTTGGTGACCGTGATGCGGCGGGCGGAGCCCAGCACCTCAAGGCCAACCTGGTCCAGCTTCAGGCCGAGGTCGGGGCTGACCACCTGTGCGCCGGTGAGGGTCGCGATGTCCTGCATCATGGCCTTGCGGCGGTCACCGAAGCCCGGCGCCTTCACAGCGACAACGTTCAGGGTGCCGCGGATCTTGTTGACCACCAGGGTGGACAGGGCTTCCCCGTCGACGTCTTCGGCAATGATGAACAGCGGCTTCGAGGTCTGCAGCGCCTTTTCCAGCAGCGGCAGGAACTCGGCAACGGAGGAAATCTTGCCGGAGTTGATCAGGATCAGTGCGTCTTCGAGGACGGCTTCCTGGCGCTCCGGATCGGTGACGAAGTACGGCGAGAGGTAACCCTTGTCGAACTGCATGCCTTCGGTGATGGCCAGCTCGGTCTGCGTCGAGGAAGACTCCTCGATCGTGATCACGCCGTCCTTGCCGACCGTGTCGAACGCCTGGGCCAGCAGTTCGCCGATCTCGGTGCTCTGTGCGGAGATTGCGGCAACGTGGGCAACCTGGTTGCCTTCAACTTCCTTCGCATTCTCCAGCAGGCGCTTGGCAACGGCGTCCACGGACACCTCGATGCCGCGCTTGAGCTGCCCGGGGGCAGCACCGGCTGCTACGTTGCGCAGGCCTTCCTTGACCAGCGCCTGGGCCAGCACGGTGGCCGTGGTGGTGCCGTCGCCGGCAACGTCGTTGGTCTTGGTGGCTACTTCCTTGGCCAGCTGTGCGCCGAGGTTCTCGTAGGGATCCTCCAGCTCAACTTCGCGGGCGATCGTGACGCCGTCGTTGGTGATGGTGGGAGCGCCCCAGGTCTTGGCCAGGACGACGTTGCGGCCGCGCGGGCCGAGGGTCACCTTGACGGTGTTGGCGAGCTTATCGACGCCGGCTTCGAGCGAGCGGCGGGCGGAGTCATTGAACTCCAACTGCTTTGCCATGTGTGTGTCCTTTCCGACAACTACATCTGCATCAGAAAACCCCGGCCAGAATCTTGGCCGGGGTTTTCCAGGGGAACTACTTTACGACGACGGCCAGCACGTCGCGGGCGGAGAGAACCAGGTATTCCTGGCCGCTGTGCTTGACTTCGGTTCCGCCGTACTTGGAGTAAATGACTACGTCGCCTTCGGCAACGTCAACCGGGATGCGGTTGCCGTTGTCGTCAACGCGGCCGGGTCCAACTGCAACTACTTCACCCTCCTGGGGCTTTTCCTTTGCAGTGTCCGGGATAACGAGGCCGGAAGCAGTGGTCTGCTCGGCTTCCAGCGGGCGGACAACAATACGATCCTCAAGGGGCTTAATAGAGACCGACACTCGGGCTCTCCTTTGCGTAGTTTCTAACGGAATGGGGCCGTTGGTCTGGCGCTGGCCGTCGTCGCGGTGCCGGTTCGCGCTTTCCCTTCGGGAGTTAGCACCCTCACGTGCGGAGTGCTAACTCAGACTTTATGCAACGGTTAGCACTCGGTCAAGGCGAGTGCCAGCGAGTAGCGCAAACAGCGGGGCCCTCCCCTGCCTGCCGGGGCGCCCCCGCCGAAGGGGGATTTGCTTAGGTTTACCTCACCGGGATAGTTTTCATCTGCGCGCACCATTAGAAAACATTTCTGTGACCTAATCCCCGGATAGGCACATCGACTCTCACCGGAGCCCCCATGATCATCAAGTCCCGCCTGCTGGCCGGAACCGCCCTTGTGTCCCTCCTCGCGCTCAGCGCCTGCTCCACCGAAGCAGCAGACGCCAATGCCGACGCCGAGTCGACCCAGGCCTCGACGGTGACGGTCGAGCACGCACAGGGAAGCACCGACGTACCGGTGAACCCGGAGACCGTCTACACGTTCGACCTCGGTGCCCTCGACACGATGGATGCCCTCGACATTGACGTCGACGGCGTGCCCGCCGCCAATTTCCCCGAGAGCCTGTCCCAGTACGGTGCCGAGGAGATCACGAAGATCGGCAGCATGAAGGAGCCGGACTTCGAGGCGATCAACGCCGGCGCCCCCGACCTGATCATCATTTCCGGCCGGGTTGCCGACTCCTATGAGGAACTGAGCAAGATTGCTCCCACCATTGACCTGAGCGTCGACAACGCCGATGCCTGGAACTCCTTCAAGAAGAACACCCAGACCCTGGGCAGCATCTTCGATAAGGAAGATCTGGTCGAAGAAAAGCTGGATGCCCTCGAGGGCAAGGTCGAGGACACCAAGGAACTGGCGGCCGACGCCGGCAACGGCCTGATCGTGATGACCAGCGGCGGGGAAATGACTGCCTACGGCGCCGGTTCGCGCTTCGGCATCATCCACGACGTCCTCGGCGTGACACCCGCAGCCGAGGTCAAGTCCGAAGGAACCCACGGCGAGTCGGTTTCCTTCAACTACATTGCAGACACCAATCCGGACCACCTGTTCGTGATCGACCGCGACGTTGCCGTCGGCACCTCCGGTGAAGCCGCCTCCGCAGTGCTGGACAACGGGCTGGTCAAGAGCACCAACGCTTCCCGGAACGGCAAGATCGTTCCGCTGGATTCCGCCAGCTGGTACCTGGTCGGATACGGCCTGAACAACGTGGACACCATGGTTAACACCGTCCACGACGCTCTCTAACCGCACCTCTGCGCTCCGCTGCCCGGAACCTGCTGTTCCGGGCAGCGGAGGAACTGGATATCCCCATGACGGTCCCCTCCACGCCGGTGCCTGCACCGGCTCCTGCCTCCGCCGCCGCTCCCCCGGAACGGCGGCGCCTTGTGCGTTCAACCGCCGCGCTGGTACTGGGGGTCTGCGCCGTCGTCGTGCTGGCCGCCGTCAGCCTTTTCGTAGGGGTTGGGGACCTTTCCCTGGCCTCGCTGCTGGCCGGGGATCCCACCACGGCCATGCTGTTCTGGGTCAGCCAGCTCCCCCGCACGCTGAGTATTGTCCTGGCGGGCATGGCCCTGAGCGTGGCCGGCCTGATCATGCAGCTGATGGCCCGGAACAAGTTTGTGGAACCGTCCACCGTCGGGACGGTGGAATCGGCGCAGCTGGGAATCCTCGCGGTGACCGTGCTGCTGCCGGGCGCGTCCATGTTCCTGAAGATGTCCACCGCCTCCGTCTTTGCCGCCGCCGGAACCGCCCTCTTCCTGCTTATCCTGCGCCGGATCCCGCTGCGCAACACCCTGATCGTTCCGCTCGTGGGCATCATGCTCGGCGGCGTGATTTCCGCCGTCACCACCTTCTTTGCCTACCGCACGGACCTGCTGCAAACCCTGAACAGCTGGATGATCGGGGATTTCTCCGGCGTCCTGCGCGGCCGGTATGAGCTGCTCTGGATCGTGGGGGCCCTGACGGTGATCGGCTACCTCGCGGCGGACCGGTTTACCGTCGCGGGCATGGGGCAGGACTTCACCACCAACCTCGGGTTGAACTACAACCGGGTGATGGCCCTTGGGCTCGTCATCGTCTCCCTGATCAGCGCCGTCGTCGTGGTCAGCGTTGGTTCCATCCCCTTCCTCGGGCTGATTGTGCCCAACCTGGTGTCCCTGCTGATCGGCGACAACGTCCGCCGGGCGGTGCCCTGGGTCGCCGTCTTCGGGGCGGGCTTCGTCCTGCTGTGCGACATCATCGGGCGCACCATCCGCTACCCGTATGAAATCCCGGTGGGTGTTGTGGTCTCGGCCGTCGGCAGCGTCATCTTCCTGTACCTCCTCCTGCGTAAGCGCGGTTCCCATGCCTGACACCTCCACCAGCGCGCTGCCCGCCGCACTCACCCGGCACCGCGGCCGGCCGGTCCGGACCGTCCCCGCAAAGTTCTGGATCATCGCCCTCGGGATCACCGCGGCCGCTTTGGTTGCGGTTTTTATGACCATTGAGCTGCGCGGCAACCTCGGCTATGCGCTGCCCCGGCGGGCCGTCAAGGTCGGGTCCATGATCCTGGTGGCCTACGCCGTGGGTGTCTCGACGGTCCTGTTCCAGACAGTCACCGCCAACCGGATCCTGACGCCGTCGATCATGGGTTTTGATGCCCTGTATGTGCTGATCCAGACCGTCCTCGTGTTTGCCCTGGGCGGTGGGACGCTGCTGTCCCTCGGCGCTCCGGTGCGGTTCTGCGTGGAAGTGCTCCTGATGGTGGGTTTCTCCTTCCTGCTGTACCGCTGGCTGTTTACCGGCGGCGGGAAGTCCCTGCACCTGATGCTGCTGGTGGGGATTGTCTTCGGCACCATGTTCCGCGGCTTCTCCTCGCTGCTGCAGCGGCTGATCGACCCGAGCGAGTTCATCATCCTGCAGGACCTGTTCTTCGCCAGCTTCAACAATGTCGATGCGGCCCTGCTGGGCTATTCAGCGGCCGCCGTCGCGGTAGTCAGCGCCGTTGCCTGGCGGATGCGCCATTCCTTCGACGTCCTGGCCCTGGGCCGCGAAACCGCTGTGAACCTGGGCGTGGACCACAAACGGGCAGTCACCGCCACGCTGATCATCTGCTCCGTGCTCGTCGCAGTGTCCACCGCGCTCGTGGGTCCCGTGACCTTCTTCGGCCTGCTGGTGGCCTCGCTGGCCTACCAGCTCTGCACCAAGTTCCGGCACGCCGCGGTGCTGCCGATCGCCGTCCTGCTGGGAATCATCGCCCTGGTGGGCGGGCAGCTGGTGCTGGAACGGATTTTCGACTTCGACACTGCCCTGAGCATTGTCATCGAGTTCGTCGGCGGCATCGTGTTCCTCATCCTGCTGCTGAGGGGTTCGGTCCGATGACTGAGTCCCGCCTGCGCCATCCGAAAGGCCCTGCCTCATGATTTCCGTCAACGGCGCCACCAAACGCTACTCCTCCACCGTCGTCGTGGACGGGGTGAGCTGCGAGCTCAAGGAAGGCGGCATCACCTCGATCATCGGACCCAACGGCGCGGGCAAGTCGACACTGCTCTCCATGATCAGCCGCCTGCTGCCTCTGGATTCCGGCACGGTCACCGTGGACGGGCTCGACGTCGTTTCCACCCCGGGCCGGGACCTGGCGCGGAAGATGGCGATCCTGCGCCAGGACAACCAGCTCACCGTCCGGCTGACAGTCCGCGACCTCGTGGGCTTCGGCCGCTACCCGCACAACGGCGGCCGCCCCGGCCCGGAGGACAAAGTCCGCATTGACCAGGCCATGGCCTACCTGGACCTGTCCGAGCTGGCGGACAGGTTCGTGGACGAACTCTCCGGCGGACAGCGCCAGCGGGCGTTCATTGCGATGGTGCTGGCGCAGGACACGGATTACCTGCTGCTCGACGAGCCGCTGAACAACCTGGATATGAAGCACTCGGTGGAAATGATGCGGCTACTGCGCCGGCTCACCGACGATTTCGGGAAGACCGTGGTCCTGGTCATCCACGACATCAACTTCGCCTCCTGCTATTCGGATGACATCATCGCGATGCGCGAGGGCCGCCTGATCCATCAGGGGCCGCCGGCCCGGATCATGCAGCCCGCGGTCCTGCGGGACATTTACGACATTGATATCCGCATTGAGGAAATCGACGGCAACCGGATCGGCGTCTACTTCGCCTGACGGTCCTGCCGGGGCCACCCGGGGGGGGGCTGTTTGGCCATCCCCGCCCGGCCACAGGCACAATCTGTACTGCCCGAGCGGGCAGTATGTGCCTGGTGCATTGTGCCGTGCTGTCCGGCACTCCTAGGTTGGAATCCGTCGCACTTTTGCGGCCCTTCGGGGAAGGACCGGCCATGGAGCCCAAACTGCGTGTCGGCATCCATTTTGACCTTGATCGCCGCACGGCACGGCTGGAAGTCCGCGGCATGGTCACCGAGCAGAACTGCAGGGTGCTTTACGTGCTGGTGCGGAGGGCGAACAGCGCCCTTCCCGGCCTGACTGTGCTCCTGGACCTGCGCCGGGCGGCGGTGACGAAGGGTGCAATGGCCGGCCTGGTCCGCAGTTCGGAAACCGGGTTCCTGCCCGTGCCCGTCGTGCAGGTCAAGGGCGGGACACTGGCTCCCCGCCAGCTGAGCATCCTCGCTCCGGCCTGATCCGGGCACCCGGCCACCGCCCTGAGCTGTAATGGGGGCCCTTACGCGGAGGACCGGATCCCAGCCAACCGCTCCAAGGCCTCGGCCAGGACCTCCGGGGAACAGGCGAAGTTCAACCGGGCGAAGCCTGCACCCGCGCGCCCGAACCGCAGACCCGGTTCCAGTGCGACCCGCGCCTGGTCCATGGCAAGGGCGGCGGGATCCGCGTTCCAGCCCAACGCACGGAAATCGAGCCAGGCCAGGTAGCCTGCCGACGGCGGCCGGTACACCACGCCAGGCAATAGGTCGGCCAGCAGATCCCCCAGCAGCTGCCGGTTATCCGCCAGGGACGCCATGACTCCTGCCAGCCAGGGTCCGCCGTCGTTGTACGCGGCGGCCGAAGCGTGCAGGCCCAGGATGCTCGTCCGTGCGGAGACTTCCTCGGGCATGGAGGCCAGCATCAGCCGGGTCCGGTCGCTTTGGGCCACCATGACGGCGCATTTGGTGCCCGCAATGTTCCACCCCTTGCTGGCCGCGGTGACGCAGATGCCGTACTCCCGGGCACTTTCCGACACGGTCAGGTACGGAGTGAAGGCCCCCGGTTCATAGGTAAGCGGGGCGTGGATTTCATCGCTGATCACTGCCACGCCGTACTGGGCCGAGAGGTCTGCGAGCGCCCGGAGGGTCTCGGCGGAGTGGACCAGCCCCAGCGGGTTGTGCGGGTTGCACAGCAGCAGGGCGTCCGCTCCGCGGGCAAAGGCCCGTTCAATCCCCGCCAGGTCCAACTGCCAGCCGTCGTCAGTGGGCAGGAGCGGCACTTCCACCACGGAGGCATCCGCTTCCACCGGCAGCTCAAAGAACGGCGGGTAGACCGGCGGGGTGATGATGACGCTGCCGTCCACCGGCACCGCCTGCCGCAGGCACTCCACGATGCCCACGCTCACGTCCGTGGTGCTCCGGACGTCCCCGGGAGCCACCATCCACCCCCAGGTGCGCCCGGCATACCCGGCGAATGCTTCCGCCACCGGCTCCGGTCCGGCGATATACCCCGTGTCGGAGGCCAGCACCCGGGCGATGATTGCCTGCTGCACCGGTTCCGCCAGCGGGTAGTCCATCTCCGCCACGAACAGTGGCAGCACGTCCTCCGGATAGGTCTGCCATTTGAAGCTGGTCCGTGCCCTCAGCGCTGCCAGCGGCTCGGCGGCGATCTTCCTCATGGCGCCAACCTACAGCTAACGCGGCGGGAGGCGGAACAACTAGGCTGGAGGGCATGCCCGATACTTCCCTTGCACATGTTCTGACTCCCGAGGGATGGCAGCTGCTGAACTCGCTTCCCCCCTACCTCGAGTCCGAATCCCTGAAACTCAACACCGACCTGCGCAAGGCCGGGCACTCCTCCGAGCTGGTGGCGGCCGTCCTGACCCAGGCGAAACTGAGGATGAAGGCCCGGGGCAAGTTCGGGCCGTTCGCCGAGCACATGGTCTTTACCTCTCCCGGCCTGGAGCAGGCCACCCGGCTGAATGTGGCTGCCCTGCATGCCCGCCGCTTCCAGGACGCCGGACTGGAAAAGGTTGCGGACCTTGGCTGCGGGATCGGTGCCGATTCCCTGGCGCTGGCCACCCTCGACCGGCAGGTGACCGCCGTCGAGCTCGATGAGATCACAGCGGCGGCCGCCACCATCAACCTCATGCCCTGGCCGGAGGCAACTGTGGTCCAGGGCAGGGCGGAGGAATTCGACCTGTCGGGGTTCGACGGCGTCTGGCTGGACCCGGCACGGAGGACCACCTCGACGTCGGGCACCACCCGCATCTTCGACCCGGAGGCGTTCTCCCCTCCCCTGTCCTTTGTGGAGTCCCTGGCCGATTCCGGCCTGCCCGTTGGCGTCAAGATGGGCCCCGGCATCCCGCACGAGGCGCTGCCGGCCGGCTGCGAGGCGCAGTGGGTGTCGGTGGACGGGGACGTCACCGAGGCAACCCTGTGGTTCAATTCCCTGCGCCGCGACGGCGTCCGGCGGGCCGCCCTGGTGATCGGGTCCGGGGGCGCGGCGGAACTGACCTCACCGGTGGACTACGACGCCGGTGCGCAGGACGTCACCATGGGGCCTGCGGAGGGATACCTGTATGAACCCGACGGCGCCGTGATCCGCGCCGGCCTGGTGGCCGACGTCGCTGCCACCCTGGACGGGCACCTCCTGGATCCCCACATTGCCTACATCTGCGCACCGGAACTGCGCGAGACGCCCTTCGCCCGCGCCTACCGGATCCTCGAAGTGCGCCCGTACAACGTCAAGGCACTCAAGGCCTGGGTCCGGGAAAACCGCATCGGGGTCCTGGACATCAAAAAGCGGGGAATGTCCGTGACCCCGGAGGAGCTGCGCAAGGCCCTGCTCACCGGCTCCGGCAAGGGGGGAAACAAGGGCGAAAACAAAGCCACGCTGGTCCTCACCCGGATCGGCGAGGACCGCGTGGCCCTGGTGGTGGAACCGGTTCCTTCCGCCTAGGCGGCGCGGTGAACGGCCGGCCGGCTCCCGGAAACCGGGTCAGGAGCGGGAGAACTCGCTGGCTTCGCGCACCTGGTCCGGTGTCGGCCGCACCCCGGTGTAAAGCACGAACTGTTCCTCGGCCTGGATGGCGATGACTTCCGCCCCGGTGATCACCGGTTTCCCTGCGGTGCGGGCGGCAGTGATCAGCGGGGTTTCCGCGGGCAGCGCGACGACGTCGAACACCACCCGTGCGGCGGCCACGGCCTCGTTGCTGAAGGACTGCACATCCTCGTCCTGTCCGGACATACCCAGCGGGGTCACGTTGATCAGCAGGTCCGCGGTGGAGGTGCCCGGCTCCGGCTGCCAGGCGAAGTCATAGAGGTCCGCGAGCGCCCGGCCGGCGGCCTCGTTACGGGCGACCACAGTGACGTCGGAGAACCCGGCGTCCCGCAGCGCGGCAGCCACAGCCTTGGCCATGCCGCCGGAACCGCGCATCAGCACCGAGTGCGTGGCCGGGACCCGGTGGTCCCGCAGCAGCCGGGCGATGGCGAGGTAGTCGGTGTTATAGGCGGTGAGCACACCGTCGTCGTTGACGATCGTGTTGACGGAGTCGATGGCTTTCGCGGACGGGTCCATCCGGTCCACGAGCGCAATCACGTCCTCCTTGTACGGCATGGACACGGCGCAGCCCCGGATCGGCAGGCCCCGCACGCCGGCAATGGCCTGCGCCAGGTCCGTGGGCGCGAACGCCTTGTAGACGTAGTTCAGGTCCAGCTGGTCATAGAGGTAGTTGTGGAAGCGCGTACCGATGTTGCTCGGCCGCGCGGCCAGGGAAATGCACAGGGTCATGTCTTTGTTCAGGATCGGCATTCCCCCATTATGTCCGGACAGGGGCGCCACCTTCCGGTTTCAGTGCAGGTTACGGGCCGGGGACCGGCCCAGGCGCCTGCGGCTATAGGATTGGTGAGGTTCCCAACGCAAAGATGCGGGTCCGGGAACTGGAGTCAGCAACGCACAAAGCAGGAGACAGTTTGGAAATCGAGTTCGCCAAATCGGCCCAGTCAACCCTGGGAGTCGAGTGGGAACTGGCCCTTGTGGACGGCACCACCGGAGACCTGGTCTCCGTGGCGGATGAAGTCCTGCGCGGTGTGAACGTCAATGACCCGGCACTGCATGAAGACGATGAGCATCCGCACATCAAGCAGGAACTGCTGGAAAACACCGTTGAGCTGGTGACCGGCATCTGCAGTACCGTAGCGGAGGCCAAGGCGGATCTGTCCCGCTCGCTCGCGGCGGTCCGGCGGGTCACGGACCCGATGGGCGTTGAACTGTTCTGCGCCGGCTCGCACCCCTTCAGCACCCCGCGTTCACAGCCGGTTACGGACAAGGAGCGCTACGCCAAGCTCATCGACCGGACCCAGTGGTGGGGCCAGCAGATGCTCATTTACGGGGTGCACGTGCACGTGGGGCTGGACAGCCGCGACAAGGTCCTCCCCGTCCTGGATGGACTGGTGAACTACTTCCCGCATTTCCAGGCCCTCTCGGCGTCCTCCCCCTTCTGGTCCGGCGAGGACACCGGCTACGCCTCCCAGCGCGCCCTCATGTTCCAGCAGCTGCCCACTGCCGGGCTGCCGTTCCAGTTTGCGTCCTGGTCGGAATACGAGTCCTACGTGCAGGACATGTTCACCACCGGCGTCATCGATTCGATCAGTGAAATCCGCTGGGATATCCGGCCGGTACCCGGTCTGGGCACCATTGAAATGCGTGTCTGCGACGGGCTGGCGGATATCCGGGACGTGGGCGCAATCGCTGCGCTGACCCAGTGCCTCGTGCACGAGTTCTCCTCGATCATCGACGCCGGCGGCACCATCCCCACCATGCCGCCCTGGCACGTCCAGGAAAACAAGTGGCGCGCTGCGCGGTACGGTCTCGAGGCGATCGTGATCCTGGACGCCGAGGGCAATGAAAAGCTCGTCACCGACCACCTGCTGGAGGACGTCCTGCCGCGCCTGGAAGCAGTGGCGGAGGAGCTGGGCTGCAGCGCCGAACTGGCCGATGTCCGGACCATCATTGAGCGCGGCGCCGGCTACCGGCAGCAGCGCCGGGTCGCGGCGGAAAACGACGGCGACCTGCGCGCGGTCGTGTTCGACGGCATCCGGCAGCTCCGCGGCGCCTGAGCCTGCGGACAGAGCCACATAGGCCCCGGCGAACTGAACTGGTCCAAAACCAGCGCCGGGGCCCTTCTGCATCTGCGGTGGGTCAGGCCCGGGCGGCCGCCACGTGGATGCTGGTGACCGGCAGGGACGGATCCGTGCCGAAGCCGATCCCCGACGGTTCGCCGCCGGCCATCACCACCTGAGCGCCCAGCGCGGCGACCATGGCGCCGTTGTCGGTGCACAGGGAAATCGGCGGGACCCGCAGTTTGATGCCCGCCGCAGCGCAGCGCTCCTCAGTCAGGGCCCGCAGCCGCGAGTTGGCAGCCACTCCCCCACCCAGGAGCAGGTTGGTGATGCCGTGCTCCGTGCAGGCCAGCACTGCCTTGGCGGTGATCACGTCCACTACCGCCTCCTGGAAGGACGCGGCAATGTCGGCAACCGGCAGGTCCTGGCCGGCAGCCTCGTACTGCTCCACGCAGCGGGCCACGGCGGTTTTGAGGCCGGAGAAGGACCAGTCGTAGCGGTGCGGCCCGGGAGCCTCCGCCGTGCCCATGTACTTAGGCTGGGTCAGCCCCCGCGGGAACCGGATGGCCTTGGGATTACCCTCGCGGGCCAGCCGGTCAATGGCCGGTCCGCCGGGGTAGCCCAGGCCGAGGATGCGTGCCACCTTGTCATAGGCCTCCCCCGCGGCGTCGTCGATGGTTGACCCGAGGAGTTCCACGTCGCTGGTGAGGTCCGCAACCCGCAGGATCTCGGTGTGTCCGCCGGAGACCAGAAGCGCGCCGAGGTTGTCCGGCAGGGCGCCGCCGTCGAGCACGCCCACGCCCACATGCGCCACCAGGTGGTTGATCGCGTAGAGCGGCTTGCCGGTGGCCAGGGCCAGGGCCTTGGCGGCGCTGACGCCCACCATCAGCGCACCGGACAGGCCGGGGCCGGAGGTGACGGCAATTGCGTCCAGGTCGTCGAGCCGCACGCCTGCTTCGGCCAGGGCCGCCTGCAGGGCGGGAACCACTGCATCGAGGTGGGCACGGGAAGCGATCTCGGGAATCACGCCGCCGAACCGGACGTGTTCCTCCATGGAGGAAGAGACGGTGTTGGTCAGCAGCTCGGTGCCCCGGACGATGCCAATGCCTGTCTCGTCGCAGGAGGATTCGATGCCGAGCACCAGGGGGTCGGTGCGGTTCATTTACTGTCCTTCGTTTCTGGTGCAGTCACGGCCGCCGTCGGCGCTCCCGACCAGCCTGCCAGGGGCAGGCGCATGATCAGGGCGGAGGCGCCGTCGCGGTAATAGCGCGGCCGGACGTGGATCTGTTCAAAGCCGAACCAGCGGTACAGTCGCTGGGCGCGCGGATTGTCGTCGCGTACTTCCAGCAGTACGTCCTCCGCGCCGCGCCGTTTAGCCTCATCCACCAGGATGGCGAGCAGCCGCGAGCCGATGCCCGCACCCTCGTTTTCGGGGACGACGGCGATGGTCTGGACGTCGGCGATGGGCAGCACGCACATCAGGCCGGCATAACCGATGACGGTTCCGGCGGGATCCACCGCCACGTAGTAGGACCGGGTGGAGGTCTGCGCCAGCTCATCGTGGAACATCTGCAGCGGCCACGCGTCGACGGGAAACAGCCTGCGCTCCAGGGCATCCACGGCGGGAATGTCCCCGGCGTCCATGGGCCGGATGCGCACGTTCTCCGCGGCGGTCACAGGGCGCGCTTCCGCGGGCCGGGGACCTTGGCGTCGGACTCGCGCAGGTACAGCGGGGTGCTGGGCAGCAGCGGCAGGCCGCGGACCAGGCGGGCGGCGGCGGTGCGCCCCAGTGCTTCGGCCGTCGGCTGGGCAGCGGAGAAACCCTCCACGGCGTGCAGGATCCCGGAGTACAGGCCGGCACCGGCGCCGTAGACCGGCAGGGCCGGGACCTCAACCGGGTCGCTCACGTGCGGCCCGTCCAGCAGTTCGGGGGTTCCGCCGGTGCTGCGGTAGGCGGCCCAGTACACCTCTTTGCGGCGGGCATCAGTGGCAACGGCGAATTCGTCGATGCCCAGGCGCCAGGCATCCAGGGCCGCGTCCACCGCAAGGGCATCCAGGCTCATCACCCCGTGCAGCGGTTTGTCCCAGGCGAACGCCAGGGTCCGGGCCGTGGCGATTCCGGCGCGGAGTCCGGTGAAGGGACCGGGGCCCACCCCTACGACCACCGCGTCCAGGTCCGTCCCGGCAACCCCTGCCTCGGCCAGCAGGCCGGCGATTCCGGGGGCGAGCACTTCGGCGTGGGAGCGGGTGTCCTCGGTGGCGAAGGACGCCAGGGTCTCTCCGTCCCCGTTGAGCAGAGCCGCACTGGCTATGGCGGAGGTATCAATGGAGAGAATCAGCACGGTGTCCATTCTACGGCGCTGTCCCCGGACCCGTTTTCCGGGCAGCGCCGCCGGGTTCAGCCCAGGTCCGGTGCCTGCTGCCAGCGCGGACCGTAGCCCGCCAGGTGGATGGTGCGTTCCTCGTCCGTGTCTTCCGCAGAGAAGTCCGTGGAGAAGTCTGTAGCCGGAATGGTTCCGGCACGGGGCTCCTGGTCCGGTGTGGAGTTCCCACCCGGGGTGTCTGCGCTGCCCGGAGCGGACTGTCCGCCCACGGCCCGGATGAGCGTGATTTCCAGGCGGCTGTCGGAGAGGTGCTCCACCAGTCCCCGGCCCCACTCGACCACCGTGACGGAACGGTCCATGGAGGCTTCGAGGTCAATGTCGTCAACCTCGCCCTCGGAACCGAGCCGGTACGCATCCACGTGGATGAGGTCCGGTCCGGAGCCCAGGTTGGGGTGCTCCCGGACCAGGACGAAGGTGGGCGAAATGATGCCCGGCCGTACGCCCAGCCCGGCGCCGAGTCCCTGTGTGAAGGTGGTTTTTCCGGCACCGAGTTCGCCCGTCAGCAGCAGCAGGTCGCCGCGGCGCAGGATGCCGCCGAGGCGTTCGGCTAGCGCCTGCGTCTCTTCGGCGCCGGCAGTCCGGTATTCGGCTTCCCAGGCTGGTGTGTCGGTGACCGTCACGGGGCTTCTACCGCCTGTGCTGTCTGCGGCTCCGGGTCCGTGGCGCCTTCCGGTGCCGTACTACTTTCCGGCGCCGCTTCCAGGGCAATGGGCAGCCCTTCGGTGTCCCCGGTCCCGCCGCGGGGTTCGCTGTCGATGTAGGTGCGGGGGACGCGGCCGCCGATCCTGCTGATGATCTCGTAGTTGATGCTGCCGGCTGCGGAGGCCCACTCGTCGACGCTTGGCCGGCCCTCGCCGCCGAAGAGGACGGCTTCCCGTCCCACGAGCGAGTCCGGGGTACCGGCGATGCCGGTCCGGTGCAGGTCAATCACCATCTGGTCCATGGCAACGCGTCCCACCACCGGGTACACCTGCCCATCCACCTGCACCGGACCGCCGGTGGCGACGCGCGGGATACCGTCGGCGTACCCCAGTGGGATGAGGGCCAGGGTTGTCCGCTCCTGAGTCCGGTAATGCAGGCCATAGGAAACACCCTGGTCGGCAGGTACTTCCTTGCAGGCCGCAATGGTGGTCTTCACAGTCATGGCCGGCTTCAGGCCCAGTTCCGCCGAGCTCTGTCCGGCAAAAGGCGAGAGCCCGTATATGCCCAGTCCAATCCGCACCAGGTCAAAGTGTGCATCGGGACGGGAGAGGGCTCCGGGGGTGTTCGCGATATGCCGCACCTCGCGGTCCACACCCGCGTCTTCGGCAACCGCGACAGCGTCACGGAACTTCCGCAGCTGCTCATCGGTTTCCGGACGGTGTGGTTCATCCGCTACGGCAAAGTGGGAGAAGATCCCCACAACCCGCAGCAGGCCTTCTTCCTGGTAGGCCAGCGCCCTGCCGACGAAGGCTTCCCAAAGGTCTTCCGGGCAGCCGTTGCGGCCCAGTCCGGTGTCGATCTTCAGGTGTACGCGGGCGGGCATTTCCAGTTCCCGGGCGGCCGCGACCACCTCTTCCAGATCCCAGCCGGAAACCCCCAGATCCACGTTGGCCCGGATGGCTTCGCCGAATTCCGCCTCACGGGTATGCAGCCAGGCAAGGACGGGTTCGGTGATGCCGGCCGAGCGGAGCGCCAGTGCTTCACTGATGTGCGCCACACCCAGCCAGGCGGCACCGGCGGAGACCGCTGCCCGCGCAGTCTCCACCGCGCCGTGGCCGTAGGCATCCGCTTTGACCACCGCCATAACGCGGGCGGGGCTGACCACATGGGCCAGGTGGCGGACATTGTGCCGGATGGCAGCCAGGTCGATGACGGCGGAACGCTCGGCCGGCGGCGGGAATTCAGGGTAGTTCACGAACCTATTGTTTCACTCCTGCCAGCCGCCAGGGTGCGGTACATGATGTGCAGTCCGGTGAACCCCTCGGTTGGATGCCGGAAGGCTTCGGGCACCGTGGCAAGGATGCCGAACCCGAGGGACTGCCACAGCCCCACCGCCCGCGTGTTGGTTTCCACCACGGCGTTGAACTGCATCGACCGGTAGCCCCGGCGCGCAGCCTCGTCCAGGACATGTTCCGCCAGGGCCCTGGCGATG
This sequence comes from Arthrobacter sp. zg-Y919, assembly GCF_030142045.1. Lineage (NCBI taxonomy): Bacteria > Bacillati > Actinomycetota > Actinomycetes > Micrococcales > Micrococcaceae > Arthrobacter > Arthrobacter sp. zg-Y919. The sequence continues at coordinate 2,372,920 of NZ_CP126242.1, forward strand.
CCCTGTCCGCTGAACTGCGGGGCGGTCATGAAGGACGCGTTGGCAACGTGGCTGCCGTTCCCGGACCGGTTGGGGTGCAGCTGTGCGGTGCCTGCCACCACGCCGTCCTTTTCGGCGACGAACACCACCGTGGGGGCAGGCTCCAGCCACAGCTGCCGGGCCTGCTCCCCGGTGGTTCCGGTATCCCAGCAGTACGTTTCCCCGGCACGCACAATGGGCTCCATCAGGGACCAGATGGCCGGCCAGTCAGCGGCGCGGGCCTCCCGGATGGCCAGTGCGGCCATTTACGCCTCGAGGGCTGCGGCCCACAGGTTGATCTTGGAATCGACCGCGAATTCGTCGATGCGGCGCAGTTCATCCGCGGAGAACTCCAGGTTGTTCACTGCTGCGAGTGAATCCTCCAGCTGCTTCACGCTCGAGGCGCCGATGAGGGCGGAGGTGATGGATGCGGTCCCGGGCCGGGTGCGCAGGACCCAGGCGATGGCCATCTGGGCCAGGCTCTGGCCGCGGGACTCGGCGATGCCGTTCAGGCCGCGTACCCGTTCCAGGTTCTCCTCCGAGAGCTGGGACTGGTCCAGGGACTTTCCGGCGGCTGCGCGGGAGTCCTCCGGCACACCGTTGAGGTATTTGTTGGTCAGCAGGCCCTGCGCCAGGGGCGAGAAGGCAATGGAACCGGCTCCCACTTCATCCAGGGCGGCGAAGAGGTCCGGTTCGCCGTCCTCCACCCAGCGGTTGAGCATGGAGTACGACGGCTGGTGGATCAGCAGCGGGGTGCCCATTTCGCGCAGGATCCGGGCCGCCTCGATCGTTTTTTCCGGGGAGTAGGACGAGATGCCGGCGTACAGGGCACGGCCCGACCGCACGGCGGTGTCCAGTGCACCCATGGTCTCCTCCAGCGGGGTTTCCGGATCCGGACGGTGGCTGTAGAAAATGTCGACGTAGTCCAGGCCCATGCGTTCCAGGGACTGGTCCAGGGAGGAAAGCAGGTACTTGCGGGATCCCCAGTTGCCGTACGGGCCCGGCCACATGTCGTAGCCGGCCTTGCTGGAAATCACCAGCTGGTCGCGGTACGGACGGAAATCGTCGCGGAAGTGCCGGCCGAAGTTGGTTTCGGCGGAGCCGTAGGGCGGGCCGTAGTTGTTCGCCAGGTCAAAGTGGGTGACGCCCAGGTCGAAGGCCCGGCGCAGGATGGCGCGCTGCGTCTCGAAGGGCTTGTCATCACCAAAGTTGTGCCAGAGTCCCAGCGAGACTGCCGGGAGCTGGAGCCCGCTCTGTCCGACGCGCCGGTAGGGCATGGATTCGTATCGGTTTTCCGCAGCAACATAAGTCATGGCACCATACTGCCACTGTTGCGTGGGTCACCGCTCGGGCCTGCCCTGCAGGGCGTTAAAGCCGGACCGGCCGGGACAGGCTGATGCCCGTCCCGGCCGGTCCTGCGGCTTGGGGTGACTTAACCGGCCAGGATGGCCGCGCCGTACGCGGGCAGCTGCACGGCGTCGCCGTAAAGCTCCACCGGTACGGTTTCCAGCAGGACTTCCGCCTGCTTACCGAACGGAAGCGGCACTTCCCGGGGCGTGTCGGCGAAGTTCATCGCCACTGCCGTGGACCCCCGCCGCATCACCAGCCAGCGTCCCACCTCGTCATACTCCACCTGGACGTTACGCAGGTCCGGGTCCATCAGGTCGGGGGTGTCCCGGCGCAGCGTCAGGAGCCTGCGGTACAGGTCCAGCAGCCGGCCGTGGTCACCTTCCTCCACCTCGGACCAGTCCAGCTTCGAGTTGGTGAAGGTCGTCGGGTCCTGCGGATTGGGCACCGTGTCCGGGTCCCAGCCCATCCGTTCGAATTCCTTCAGCCGACCCTCCGCCGTGGCCTTCCCCAGCTCGGGTTCCGGATGCGAGGTGAAGAACTGCCAAGGCGTGGAGGCCCCGAATTCCTCACCCATAAAGAGCATGGGGGTGAACGGTGAGGCCAGGCTCAGCACCGCGCCGAGGGCCAGCTGCTCGTAGCCCAGGGCCGCACTCAGCCGGTCGCCCGCGGCACGGTTGCCGATCTGGTCGTGGTTCTGGATGGCCGTCACCAGCTGGCGGGCCGTCACCTGCTCCTTGTCCAGGGGACGGCCGTGGCCGCGTTCCCGGAAGGAGGAGAACGTTCCGTTGTGGAAGAAGCCTTCCTGCAGCACCTTTGCGAGGGCCTCGATGGAATCGAAGTCCTCGTAGTAGCCGCCGTTTTCGCCCGTCAGGTTGGTGTGGGCGGCATGGTGGAAGTCATCGGACCACTGGCCGGCGAGGCCGTAGCCGTTGACGCTGCGCGGGGTGATGAGCCGGGGATTGTTCAAATCCGACTCCGCGATCAGGAACAGCGGCTTGTCCAGGGCCTCGGCGCACTGATCCGTCGCGGCGGCGATCTCCTCCAGGATGTGCACGGCCCGTTCATCGTGCAGGGCGTGAACTGCATCCAGGCGCAGTCCGTCCACGTGGTAGTCGCGGAACCACATCAGGACGTTGTCCACGATGTACTCGCGGACGGTGTCGGAGAGCGGTCCGTCCAGGTTTACCGAGTCACCCCAGGTGTTCGACTTCCCCTCCGTGAGGTAGGGGCCGAACATCGGGAGGTAGTTGCCGCTGGGGCCGAGGTGGTTGTAGACAACGTCCTGGATCACGCCCAGGCCGGCCTGGTGTGCGGCGTCCACAAACCGCTGGTAGGCCTCCGGCCCGCCGTAGGTCTCCTGCACCGCGTACCAGAGCACTCCGTCGTAACCCCAGTTGTGGGTTCCGTTGAAGGCGTTCACCGGCAGCAGTTCGACATAGCGGACCCCCAGGTCCACCAGGTAGTCCAGCCGGCCGATCGCCGCGTCCAGCGTTCCCTCGGGAGTGAAGGTCCCGACGTGCATCTCGTAGATCGCGCTGCCGTCGAGCCCCGGCGAGACCCATCCGGAGTCGTTCCACTGGTGCAGGTCCGGGTCAAAGGTCCGCGAGAGTGCATGTACTCCCCCGGGCTGCCGCCGGGACCGGGGGTCCGGCACCGGCGTCTCGGCGTCGTCAATGAGGTACCCGTAGTCAATGTCCTCGGTGAGTTCGGCGTGCTGGGCGTGCCACCAGCCGTTCTCTCCACGGGTCATGGACAGGCGCCGGCCGTCGGCCAGCAGTGTCATGGTGCCGGCTTTCGGTGCCCACACGTCAAAGTCGGTCCTCATTCGCCGTCCTCCCGAACAAGCAGCGCCACCGGATAGGTGCCCAACAGGTCTGCAGCCGCCAGCCGGCCGCTGCTCTTATGCGTGTTGCCGGTGATGATGTCCCGGTAGGTGCCGGGGGCCAGGACGACGGCGGTGTCCTGCCAGCCGCCGCGCCGTTCCAGTCCCAGCGGAAGGCGGGTCACCAGGGCCACCGCGCCGCCGCGGTCGAACCCAAAGAGGTGTTCCGCTGCGGATCCCTCCACCGCCACGGGAACGTACCCCGTGAACAGCTCGGGCCGGCCGCGCTTGAGCTGCAGCGCACGGGTGGTGACCAGCAGCTTCGCTGCCGCATCCTCATCCAGCGCGGGTACACCGGCGTCGGCGAACGACGCCGCAACCCCGCGCCGGCGGGCAAAGTCCACCTCGCGCCGGTTGTCCGGGTCCACCAGCGAGCGGTCCCAGAATTCCGTGCCCTGGTAGACATCCGGAACGCCCGGCATGGTCAGCTGCAGGAGCTTGGCGGAGAGCGAATTGCTGTATCCCGCCGTGCGGACCCGGTCGACCAGCGCGGTGATCACGGCGTTGACCTCGGGATTGTCGAACGCGGCATCGATGGCTGCATGCATGCGCTTCTCGAATTCCGCATTGGGAGCCGTCCAGGTGGTGCTGCTGGAGGCTTCCCGTGCGGCCTTCTCGGCGTAGGCGTGGGCACGCTCCCGGCTCAGCGGCCAGGCTCCGACGAATGTCTGCCAGAGCAGGTTCGCCATCGGCCCGTCGCCCATCGGAACCAGGGAGTCCAGGCGCGTGAACGCCTCGCTCCACTCGTCCGGAATTTCCGCGAACACGGAAATCCGGGCGCGGGTATCTTCGCTGCGCTTGGTGTCGTGCGTGGTCAGGGCAGTCATGGCCGCCGGCTGTTCCAGCTGCCGGCGGAGCAGGCGGGTGTGCATGTCGAACGGTGCCACCGAGAAATGTGCCGGGTCTGCGCCCACCTCGTTCAGCGACGTCAGGCGGGAGTACCGGTAAAACGCCGTGTCCTCCACACCCTTGGCCATCACCATGCCGGAAGTCTGCTGGAAGCGGACCGCCAGCTCCCCCAGGCGGTCGAGGGACACAGCATCCGCGGAACCGTCCGCCGGCAGCGGGTTCAGCAGCGGATGCAGGATGTCCAGGGCGGCAGCCAGATCGGGCCGGCGGACCTTCGCGGCAATAACGGCCTCGGTGAGGTGGTCGGCGCCTTCGGGCAGGTAGCTGCGGTACACCGGGAAGCAGGCCAGCAGTTCAGCAATCGCGTCAGCTGCCGTCTCTGCGTCCAGCCCGGAGTCCGCGGGAAGCAGGCGCACCAGGCGCTGGACTTCCGAGTGCAGCAGGGCATCGGCAATAACCCGCTTGGTGCCGTGGATCATGTCCGCATACGGCTCCATGGGCACCAGCGCAGTCAGTGTTTCGTTGCCCGCAGGGTCGACGAACAGCCGGTCGATGTCGGCGAGCGCGTCGTAGCCCGTGGTGCCTTCGGTCTCCCAGTCCGCGGCGAGCTTCTCGCCCGGTTCCAGGATCTTTTCCACCAGGATGTACGCGCCGCCGGTGATCTCGCGCAGGCGGGCCAGGTAACCCTTCGGATCGGCCAGGCCGTCCGGGTGGTCAATGCGGAGTCCGTCCACGAGGCCTTCGTCGAACCAGCGCTTAACTTCGGCGTGGGCCTCGTCAAAGACCCAGGGTTCCTCCACGCGGATACCGGCGAGGGTGTTGACTCCGAAGAACCGGCGGTAGTTCAGCTCGTTGTCGGCGCGGCGCCAGTTGATCAGCTCGTAGGACTGGCGGGCATGCACGTCCTGCGCGCTGTCACCAACCGAAGCGGTGCCGGCAGCCACCGGGAAACGGTGGTCGTAGTAGTGCAGTTCGCCGTCGACCAGCTTGAGCTGCTCGAGTTCGTTGCCGCCGTCGCCCAGGACGGGCAGCCGCAGCTTCCCGTCCGCGGCGTCCCAGTCGATGTCGAATGCCTCGGCATACCGGGAGTTGCGCCCCTCGGCCAGCACGGACCACCACCACTTATTCCGGTGCGGCGTGGCGATGCCCATGTGGTTGGGCACAATGTCCACCAGCACGCCCAGTCCGGCCGCGTGGGCGGCGTCGGACAGGGCCTTCAAGCCCTCCGCGCCGCCCCGGGTCGGATCCACTGAGGAGGGGTCGGTCACGTCATAGCCGTGGTCCGAGCCCTCCTCGGCGGTGAGGATGGGTGAAAGGTACACCCAGTCCACGCCGAGGCCGGCCAGGTACGGCACCAGCTCCGCGGCGTCGAACAGGGTAAAGGACGGACGGATCTGCAGGCGGTACGTGGAGAGCGGTGTCCTCATTCAGCAGCCTCGGTGTTCTGGGCTGCCATGGCGGCGAGGGACGCCGCTACGGAGTGGTCGTGCTCCTCTTCCTCTGCATGTGCCCGCAGGACCACCATCGACTTGGCGGCCACGGTCAGCTGGCCGTCAGCGGCAACCGGCTCGGAGCCTGCGTATTCACCGGCGGTGTCGATGACCGTGTCCCACATCGGGGCGTATTCCTTGGACGGAAGGGTGATCTTCACGGCTTCGTCGTGCGCGTTGAAGTACAGGAGGAAGTTCAGGTCCGTGATGCGCTGTCCACGTGCATCCTTGCCCGAAATCCCCTGGCCGTTCAGGAACACGCCCAGGGAACGGCTGACCGGGGTGTCCCAGTCATCCGGGGACATGGTGGAACCGTCCTCGTTCAGCCAAACGATGTCCGGCAGCGCCTCGCCCTCTCCCCGGCGGACCGGACGGCCGTCGAAGAAGCGGCGGCGGCGGAACGTGGGGTGCTCGGCACGCAGCGTGTTGACGGCGGCGGTGAATTCCAGGAGCGGGGCGTCCATGGTCTCCCAGTTGATCCAGCTCAGCTCGGAGTCCTGCGCATAGGTGTTGTTGTTACCCTGCTGCGTCCGGCCCAGCTCATCGCCGTGGGCGATCATCGGCACGCCCTGCGAAAGGAGCAGGGTGGCAATGAAGTTGCGCTGCTGGCGGGCCCGCAGCGACAGGACCGAGGGATCATCCGTGGGGCCCTCGACGCCGCAGTTCCAGGACCGGTTGTGGGATTCGCCGTCGTTGTTGTCTTCGCCGTTGGCCTCGTTGTGCTTTTCGTTGTAGGACACGAGGTCATGCATCGTGAAGCCGTCGTGGGCGGTAACGAAGTTGATGGACGCCACGGGGCGGCGGGCCGAGGACTCGTACAGGTCCGCGGAGCCGGTGATGCGGGAAGCGAACTCGCCCAGCGTGGAGGGTTCTCCGCGCCAGAAATCGCGGACGGTATCCCGGTACTTGCCGTTCCATTCGGTCCACTGCGGGGGGAAGTTGCCCACCTGGTAGCCGCCGGGGCCAACGTCCCACGGCTCGGCGATCAGCTTGACCTGGGAGACTACCGGGTCCTGCTGCACCAGTTCAAAGAAGGCGGAGAGGCGGTCGACGTCGTAGAACTCGCGGGCCAGGGTGGAGGCCAGGTCAAAGCGGAAACCGTCAACGTGCATTTCGGTGACCCAGTAGCGCAGCGAATCCATAAGCAGCTGCAGCGAGTGCGGGTTGCCCACGTTGAGGGAGTTACCGGTACCGGTGTAGTCCATGTAGTACTTCTTGTCGTCCTCCACCAGCCGGTAGTAGGACGCGTTGTCGATGCCCCGGAAGGACAGCGTGGGGCCCATGTGGTTACCCTCGGCGGTGTGGTTGTAGACCACGTCGAGGATGACTTCGATGCCTGCCAGGTGCAGGGCACGGACCATGGCCTTGAACTCCTGGACCTGCTGGCCCTGGTCGCCGGTGGCGCTGTAGGTGTTGTGCGGGGCGAAGAAGCCGATGGTGTTGTAGCCCCAGTAGTTCGACAGTCCCTTTTCCTGCAGGGTGGAGTCGTTGACGAACTGGTGCACGGGCATCAGTTCGATGGCGGTGATCCCGAGCTTCTGCAGGTGTGCGATCACGGAAGGATGGGCGACGCCGGCATAGGTGCCGCGCTGGTCCTCGGGCACGTCGGGGTGCGTTTCGGTGAGGCCCTTGACGTGCGCCTCGTAAATCACGGTCTGGTGGTACGGGATCTTCGGCTTCCGGTCCCCGTCCCAGTCGAAGAACGGGTTGATCACCACGCCCATCATCATGTGCGGGGCGGAATCCTCGTCATTGCGTGAGTGTTCGTCGCCGAAGTTGTAGCCGAACAGCGCCTGGTCCCAGTCGATCTCGCCGGCAACGGCCTTGGCGTAGGGGTCCAGCAGCAGCTTGTTCGGGTTGCACCGGTTGCCGTTCTCCGGGTCATTCGGCCCTTCCACACGGTAGCCGTACTTCTGGCCCGGCATCACCTGCGGCAGGTAGCAGTGCCAGACATATCCGTCGACCTCGGTCAGCCGGACCTGGTGCTCCGTGCCGTCCTCATCGAACAGGCACAGGATTACGGAATCCGCCACCTCGCTGTAGAGAGCGAAGTTGGTGCCGTTTCCGTCGTAGGTTGCGCCCAGCGGATAGGCATCTCCCGGCCAAACTTCCATGTAGTGCTCCTGAACTAGTTCCCTGACAACACAAAATTGATATGTCTACTTACTTTTTTACCTCAGACATGGATCTTACTTGAATTCGGGTACTCCCCTGTCGGGTGAGTTCCGCAACAAGCGCCTGGATCCGCGGTCCGAGTTGTGACGGCTGAACGGGGCCATCGGCGGCTGCAAGTGCTCCTGCGCGGCCGTGCAGGTGGGCTGCGGCCGCCGCCAGGCGGGCATAGTGTCCCGGTCCCCGCGCGTCCTCCGGGGTGCGGTCGGTCGCCAGCAGCGCCCCGAGGATGCCCGAGAGGGTGTCTCCGCTCCCCGCCGTCGCGAGCCACGGTGTGGCGTCGGCCTGGCTGTACACCTCGCCGGTGGGTGCTGCCGCCACTGTCGCCCAGCCCTTGAGCAGGACGGTGGCGCCGGTGCGGGCGGCCGCGAGGCGGGCGTAGCGGAGCGGATCGGCTTCGATCTGCGCACGTTCGGCGTCCTCGCCCAGGGAACCCAGCAGTGCTGACAGTTCCCCGGCGTGGGGAGTGAGCACGACGCCGGGGTGCAGCCCGGGGCGGACGGCACCGATCGCGTCGGCGTCGATGGCTGCGGGCAGCCCCGAGGCCATGGCATCCTCTGCCCGGCGGCGCTGGTCCGCGTCGTTGCCGGCGCCCGGACCGGCGAGCCAGGCCTGGACATGGGTCTGTGGAACGCTGCCTGTTCCGCAGACTGCCTCCGGATGCGCCAGGTTGATCAGCCGGGCCACGGACTCCGGCCCCAGGTAGCGGACCATGCCGACGCCGGTGGCCAGCGCCGCCCCGGCAGCCATCAGCGCGGCCCCGGGATAGGTGTCCGACCCTGCGGCAATGCCGAGGACTCCGCGGCTGTATTTATGGTCCTGCGCCGCGGGCAGGGGGATCAGTTCCGCCAGGTCCTCCGCCTGCAGCCGGTAGGCGTCCGGGCTGCCCAGATAGGGGCCGAGCCCAATATCGACGCAGTGGATTTCTCCGGCGGCGACGGCGCCCGGTCCGGCCAGCAGGCCGGTCTTGACGGCTCCGAAAGTGACGGTCAGGTCCGCCCGCAGGCAGGTTCCGCCGGTCCGGCCGGAATCGGCATCCACCCCGCTGGGCAGGTCGCAGGCGACGACCAGCGGCGACCGCCCCTGCAGCCGTGCCGTGTTCAATGCCTCGGCCAGGTCCCGCACCGGGCCGCGGAGTCCGCCGCTGCCGCCGGTGCCGAGCACGCCGTCGAGCACGGCGTCGGCCGCCAGGGCCCCGCCGGCAAGTGCTGCGGCATTGTCTTGAGTGAGGCTCACGGTTGTCCCGCCGGCCGTCTGGAAGGCGGCCAGCGCCTCGGGATGCGCGTGGGCGGAGGTCAGCACCGCCGTCGCCGCGGCTCCCCGCCCGAGGAGCCGGGCTGCGGCAAACAATGCGTCTCCCCCGTTGTTGCCGCTGCCGGCCAGCACAACAACCCGTGCACCGTAGATCCGGCCGCGGCGGGCTCCCAGCCGGGACGCCGTGGCGGCGTACAGCCCGTAGGCTGCACGCTGCATCAGCTCCCCGCCCTGCCCGGCGGCGAGCAGGGGGGCTTCGGCCCGGCGGACGGCCGTCCCGGTGTACGCACTGATCATGCGCCCGGTCCTAGCCTTCGGCGATGACCATTGCCGTAGCCATGTCCCCGTCATGACTCAGTGACAGATGCCAGGTCTGCACGCCCTTGCCCTCGGCGACGGCGGCGACAGTGCCGTCGATCTTCAGCTGCGGCGCTCCGGCGGAATCCAGCAGGACCTCGCAGTGCTGCCAGTTCATGCCGGCCGGGGCGCCGAGCGCCTTGGCTACTGCTTCCTTTGCCGCGAACCGCGCGGCCAGGGAGCGCAGGTTCAGCTCACGTTCCGCCGGGGCGAAGAGCCGCGCCCGGAGCCCGGGCGTGCGCTCCAGCTGACGGCCGAACCGCGGCACGTCCACTACGTCGACGCCGATTCCGATAATCACCGGTAATGCTCCTTATTCCACCGTGACGGACTTGGCCAGGTTGCGCGGCTGGTCGACGTCGAAGCCCTTGGCCGTCGCCAGCTCGCAGGCAAAGATCTGCAGCGGCACGGTCGTGAGCAGCGGCGCCAGCAGCGGCGGGGTTTCCGGCACGTAGAAGATGTGTTCCGCGTAGGCCTTGACGGCGTCGTCGCCTTCTTCGGCGATCACGATGGTCTTGGCGCCGCGGGCGCGGATCTCCTGGATGTTGGAGACCACCTTCGCGTGCAGGGAATCGCGGCCGCGCGGCGACGGAACCACCACGAAGACCGGCTGGCCTTCCTCGATCAGCGCGATCGGGCCGTGCTTGAGCTCGCCGGCGGCGAATCCTTCAGCATGGATGTAGGCCAGTTCCTTCAGCTTCAGTGCGCCTTCCATGGCTACCGGGAAGCCCACATGGCGGCCCAGGAACAGGACGGAGCGGGTGTTGGCCATCAACTGGGCCAGCTCCTTGATCTGCCCGGAGTTATCCAGCACCTGCTGGATCTTGTCCGGCACCTTTGCCAGGTCCGCGAGGATGTCCTTGATTTCGCCCTGGAACTTGTTGCCGCGGATCTGTGCCAGGTAGAGGCCCAGGAGGTAGGCGGCGGTGATCTGTGCCAGGAAGGCCTTGGTGGAGGCCACGGCGATCTCCGGTCCAGCGTGTGTGTACAGCACGGCATCCGATTCCCGCGGGATGGTGGAGCCGTTGGTGTTGCAGATGGCCAGGACCTTCGCGCCCTGCTCCTTGGCATAGCGGACGGCCATCAGGGTGTCCATGGTTTCCCCGGACTGGGAGATGGCGACAATCAGTGTATTCGAGTCGACAATCGGATCCCGGTACCGGAACTCGTGGCTGAGCTCCACCTCGACCGGCAGCCGGCACCAGTGCTCGATGGCGTACTTGGCCACCTGGCCGGCATACGCGGAGGTGCCGCAGGCCAGCACCATGATCTTGTTGACGTTCCTCAGTTCCTCGGGGCTGACACGCAGCTCATCGAGGGTGAGGCGTCCGTCAATGTCCGACCGGCCCAGGAGGGTGTCCCCCACGGCCTGCGGCTGGTCGTTGATTTCCTTCTCCATGAAGGAGTCGTAGCCGCCCTTTTCGGCTGCGGCGGCGTCCCAGTTCACGTGGAACTCGGTGCCTTCGGCCGGTTCTCCGAAGAAGTCGGTGATCTGGACGGAGTCGGGAGTGATGGTCACTACCTGGTCCTGTCCCAGTTCGACGGCGCGGCGGGTGAAGTCGATGAAGCCGGACACGTCCGAGCCGAGGAAGTTCTCGCCCTCGCCCAGCCCGACGACGAGCGGGGAGTTACGCCGGGCGGCAACCACCGTGCCGGGGGAATCCGTGTGGACCGCCAGCAGGGTGAACGCACCCTCAAGCTGCTGGCAGGCGAGCTGCATGGACCGTGCAAGGTCCCCTGCGCCTTCGCCGCGGTAGATCGATGCCAGAAGAGCAGCGGCGACCTCGGTGTCGGTTTCGGAGACAAACACGGCGCCGGCGGCCAGCAGTTCGGCCTTCAGCTCGGCGAAGTTCTCGATGATGCCGTTGTGAATCACAGCCAGACGGCCGTTGTCCGCGAGATGCGGGTGGGCGTTTTCGTCCGTGGGGCCGCCGTGGGTGGCCCAGCGGGTGTGTCCGATGCCGGTGGTGGCCGGAGTCAGCGGTGACGACTCCAGTTCAGCCACCAGGTTGGCCAGCTTGCCGGACTTCTTCCGGTACTCGATGCCGAGGGGAGTGAGAACGGCGACACCTGCGGAGTCGTAGCCGCGGTATTCCAGCCGCCGCAGGCCTTCCATCACTACGTCAAGGGCACCATGACCCAGCGCATTGATTCCTGCACCGGCGTCCGGACGGCCTGCATATCCAATAATTCCACACATAGCACTAAGCGTACCGGCCCGCGCACCGGTTGCCGAAAGCACGGGGGCGGGCGGGAATGGCGCGGCGTGTATGGGCCGGTCCGGCCGTTTGGGTTTGCCTGCTGTTCAGGGCAGAATTCCTTACGTGACCGAACGCCATGTAAAGGCCTCCGCGGCAACCCCGCCCGAGAGCAGTTTCACCCCCTTCGTCGAACTGGACCGGAAAACCTGGTCGCGTCTGTCACACGAGATCCGTTCTCCCCTGAACCAGGAGGACATCCTGCGGCTGCGTGGCCTCGGCGACCAGCTGAACCTCGAGGAAATCCGGGAGGTCTACCTTCCACTCTCGCGGCTGCTTAACCTTTATGTGGCTGCGGCCGGCCGGCTGCACAGCGCCACCACCACGTTCCTCGGTGAGAAGACCACCCGCACGCCGTTCGTCATCGGGGTGGCCGGTTCCGTGGCGGTAGGCAAGTCCACCACTGCCCGCGTCCTGCGCGAGATGCTGCGCCGGTGGCCGGAAACGCCAAACGTGGAACTGATCACGACGGACGGTTTCCTGTACCCCAACGCCGAACTGGAACGCCGCGGCCTGATGCAGCGCAAGGGCTTTCCGGAATCCTATGACCGGCGCCGGTTGCTGCGCTTTGTGAGCGAGGTCAAGAGCGGGGCCGAGGAAGTGCGGGCACCGAAGTATTCACATCTGACGTACGACATCGTGCCGGGTGAAGAGGTGGTGGTACGCCGTCCCGACGTTCTCATCGTTGAGGGCCTGAACGTCCTGGCCCCGGCGCGGATTCGTGCGGACGGGCGCACCGGACTCGCACTGAGCGATTTCTTTGACTTCTCCATTTACGTGGATGCCCGGACCTCCTACATCGAGGAATGGTATGTCCAGCGTTTCCAGTCGCTGCGCACCGGGGCCTTCGCCGATCCGGCGTCGTACTTCCACCGCTACGCAGACCTCACGGACGAAGAAGCACGGGCCACCGCCCTGGACATCTGGAAGCGGATCAACGAGCCGAACCTCACCACCAATGTCCTGCCCACGAGGGGCCGCGCCCAGTTGGTGCTCACCAAGGACGCGGACCACTCCGTGCGGCGGATGCTGCTGCGGAAGACCTGACCGAAGCGCCGGCCAGGTCCTCCGCTAGACTGCTGCGCCGGCGTCGGCGCTGAGCGCCAGGTTAAGCTCGACCGTTTCCGCGAGGCGGCGGGCCGTTTCAGCGGCGGTCTCCATGTCCGCTGCCTCCACCATGACCCGGACTACCGGTTCGGTTCCCGAGGGGCGCAGCAGTACCCGGCCGGTTTCGCCCAGGGCCTGTCCTGCCAGCTCGACCGCACGCTGGACCGTCTCATTCGAGTGGACGGCGGACCGGTCCACCCCCTTGACGTTAATGAGCACCTGCGGAAGCTTCTGCATCACGCCGGCGAGCTCTTTGAGGCTCTTTCCGGTCCGTGCCACCTGTGCGGCAAGCTGCAGGCCCGTGAGGACTCCGTCTCCGGTGGTTGCGTACTCGGAGAAGATCACGTGCCCGGACTGCTCCCCGCCGAGGCTGTAGCCGCCGCCGCGCATCCCTTCGAGCACGTAGCGGTCCCCCACACCGGTTTCGATCACCTGGATGCCTGCGTCGCGGAGGGCGAGCTTCAGGCCGAGGTTGCTCATGACAGTTGCCACCAGGGCATCGTCCTTCAGCTTGCCGGCTTCCTTCATGGCCACGGCCATGATCGCCATGATCTGGTCGCCGTCGACGACCGTGCCCTCATGGTCCACGGCCAGGCAGCGGTCCGCGTCGCCGTCGTGCGCAATGCCGAGATCGGCGCCGTGTGCCACGACTGCCGCCTGCAGCTGCTCCAGGTGTGTGGATCCGTAGCCGTCATTGATGTTGATGCCGTCCGGCTCCGCGCCGATGACCACCACCTCTGCGCCTGCGTCGGCAAAGACCTGGGGCGAGCAGCCGCTGGCCGCGCCGTGGGCGCAGTCCAGTACGACCTTGAGGCCCTCGATCCGGTTCGGGAGGGTCTGCAGCAGGTGGACCACGTAGCGGTCCTCGGCGTCGGCGAAGCGGTGGATCCGCCCAACGTCGCTTCCGGTCGGGCGCATGCTGGGAAGCGCCATTTCTGCTTCGATGGCGTCCTCGACGGCGTCATCCAGCTTCTGGCCACCGCGGGCCAGGAACTTGATGCCGTTGTCGGGGGCCGCGTTGTGGGATGCGGAGATAACGACGCCGAAATCGGCACCAAGGTCGGCGACCAGGAATGCTGCGGCCGGGGTCGGGAGGACACCGGCGTCGAATACGTCCACACCGGAGCTCGCAAGGCCGGCTTCCATGGCAGCGGAAATGAAATCACCGCTGATCCGGGGGTCACGCGCCACAACGGCCACCGGACGGCGGCCCTGTTCTACGCGGCGGTGGCCCAGCACTACCGCAGCGGCTTGGGCGAGCCCGAGGGCTACTTCGGCGGTGATCAGTCCGTTGGCCAGCCCACGGACGCCGTCCGTTCCAAACAATCTAGTCATTACGTATCCTCAAGCAGGTTGTAGCCACAGCGGAAACCGCCCACGGGCAACTTACTGGCCCATTCTGCCACCGCCGGGCCCCTGCGGCCGAAACGGCAAACAGCAAAGTACGCGGTTGGCGGGTAAATTCCGCCGCGGGTGTGGTGAACCCAACGTGGCAGCAGCACTTAAACGCCAAAAGGCAGCCGCCGTAGCGACTGCCTTTTGATCAAACCCCGGCACTGAACCAGCTCTTGTGCATCCAAGCGCTGAATTGGCGCTTGTGGAGCCAAGCCCCGATCGGCGCTTGTGGAGCCAAGCGCCAATTCAGCGCGAGGGACCCTTCGTGCAGTCGCTCCAGCGACTGCACGAAGGGAAGCGCTGAATTAGCGCTTGGAGTACTGCGGTGCCTTACGGGCCTTCTTGAGACCGGCCTTCTTACGCTCGATGACGCGGGCGTCACGAGTCAGGAAGCCTGCCTTCTTCAGGGCGGGGCGGTTGTTCTCGCGGTCGATCTCGTTCAGCGAGCGGGCAACGCCCAGACGCAGCGCGCCGGCCTGGCCGGAGGGGCCGCCGCCGTGGATGCGTGCGATGACGTCGTAGGCGCCTTCGAGGTCAAGAAGCTTGAACGGCTCGTTGACTTCCTGCTGGTGCAGCTTGTTCGGGAAGTAATCCTCGAGCTCGCGGTCGTTGACGATCCACTTGCCGGTACCCGGGACAAGGCGCACGCGGGCAATAGCCTGCTTGCGGCGGCCCACGGCGGAACCGGGGACGGTCAGGGCGGGGCGTTCCTTGACGTCGGCCTGAACCGAGTCAGAGGATTCCGAGGTGTAGCTCGAAAGCTCCTCGGTGTTTTCATTCAGCTCTTCAGTGTTCTGAGCCACGATTCTCCTTGAATTAATTTCTTAGTTGGCGGGCCAGAACTACTGGGCGACCTGGTTGATTTCGTAGGTCTTGGGCTGCTGAGCGGCATGCGGGTGCTCGGCACCGCGGTAGACCTTCAGCTTGCTGATCTGGTCAGCAGCCAGGGAGTTCTTGGGCAGCATGCCTCGGATGGCCTTCTCAACTGCACGTACCGGGTTCTGCTCCAGCAGTTCGGCGTAGTTGACGGAGGACAGACCGCCCGGGTAACCCGAGTGGCGGTAGGCACGCTTCTGTTCGAGCTTGGCGCCGGTGAGGGCAACCTTCTCGGCGTTGATGATGATGACGAAATCGCCCATGTCCATGTGGGGAGCAAAGGTCGGCTTGTGCTTTCCGCGCAGCAGTGTTGCGGTCTGGCTGGCAAGACGGCCTAGGACAACGTCGGTGGCGTCAATGACGTGCCACTGGCGGTTGATGTCGCCGGGCTTCGGGGTGTACGTACGCACGGTGTTTGCCTTCGTTTCTTCTTCTTAGGTGGCGCGCCGCCCATGGATGCCATGGACAGTGCAGCTTCTCTATGCGTTACCGGATGGTCAGGTGAGGACTGAATTAACCAGTGGTCCTGATATCTCGGCTATTTCCCCGGGGCCAGGTGGCTCTGCAACTGAGCCGCTCCCGTGGGCATAGGCCTATCGAGGTAGGACACGCACAACGACTATAAACAATAGCCTGCTTACGTAGTCTGGTCAAAAGCTGCCGGGCGCCGGGATATGGGATTTGCCCCCATTTTACGACCCAGACGCCGGGATGCGCTATTTGCGCTGCGCCCGGGTCAGCTCGGCCCTGAGTGCCAGGTGGGCGTCCGCCGGGTAGCGGACCTCTTCCAGCACCAGCGGGTGGGGCGGTGCCAGGAGCGATTTCGAGTCCCGGACCCGCGCAATCAGGCGTTCGGCCAGCCACTGGGGCCTCCGCTCCCCCGCGCCGACCAGCAGGGAACCGCCCACCAGCGACCGGACCATATTGTGACAGAAAGCATCTGCCTGGATGTGCGTGGTGACGATCCCGTCGGCTCCCCGGCGGAAGTCGAACTCCAGGAGTTCGCGCGTGGTGGTGGAGCCTGTCCGCGGCTTGCAGAACGACAGGAAGTCCCGGATCCCGAGGACTCCCGCGGCGGCTTCGTTCATCCGGTCGACGTCCAGGGGTGCTTTGAACCAGAGGGTGGTGTGCCGCGACAACGGGTCCCGGCTCTCCGGCAGGTCGCAGATGCGGTAGCTGTAGCGCCGCCACAGTGCCGAGAAACGGGCGTCGAAGCCTGCCGGGGCGGGGGCGGCCGACAGAACTTCCACGGCACCGCCCAAAGCGTCAATGGCACGCCGCTGGAGGCCGGCCTGCCGTGCCGGCATCGTCAGTTCCTTGTTCAGCACCCCGTGCAGCCTGCGCCGCAGGGACACCCCCGGGTCAAGGTCCCGTCCCCGGGCCAGTTCATGCCATTCGGCTTCGGTGAGGTCGAAGTGCACCACCTGTCCCCGGGCGTGCACGCCGGCGTCGGTCCTGCCCGCCACGGTCAACCGGACGTGGCGGCGCAGCAGGACTTCCAGTGCGTCCTCAACCAGGCCCTGGATGGTCCGCAGGCCGGGCTGGGCGGCCCAGCCGGAGAAGGGGGCCCCGTCATACGCGAGGTCCATCCGGACGCGGAAAGGCCCGCCGTCCATTTCGGGGACGGCGGGCCTTTCAATAGTCATAGCACCCATATTAAGGGCACCGGGACGTCAGCGAAGAATTACTTCTTCTCTTCGGTCTCTACGACTGCTTCGGGTGCCTCTTCAGCGGAGTCGGCAGACTCAGCGGAATCAGCGGAATCGGCGGACTCAGCGGAATCGGCAGATTCTGCGGAGTCAGCAGACTCAACGGCCGGAGCCGGAGCTGCGGCGGCTGCGGCGGTGCTGGCTTCAGCAACAACCGACTGCTTGGCCGAAAGGGGTTCCAGTACCAGCTCGATGACGGCCATGGGAGCGTTGTCGCCCTTGCGGTTGCCGATCTTGGTGATACGGGTGTAACCGCCGTCGCGCTTCTCGACTGCCGGAGCAATGTCGGTGAAGAGCTCGTGGACGATGCCCTTGTCGGAGATCAGGGCCAGGACGCGGCGGCGGGAGGACAGGTCCCCGCGCTTTGCGAACGTGATCAGGCGTTCTGCGTAGGGACGCAGACGCTTGGCCTTGGTCACCGTGGTGGTGATCTGCTTGTGCTCGAACAGCTGCGCGGCAAGGTTGGCCAGCATCAGGCGCTGGTGTGCCGGGCTGCCTCCGAGGCGCTTACCCTTGGTGGGTGTAGGCATTACATTTTCTCCTCAAACGGTGCCGTGCGGTGCTTCATAAGCCCGACGGCAAGAATTTGCTTCAGTTAGAGCTCGTCGTCCGAATACTCGGACTCGTCCTCTTCAATAGCTGCGGCACGGGCGGCCAGATCGAACCCGGGAGGGGAATCCTTCAGGGACAGACCCAGTTCAACCAGCTTTGCCTTCACCTCGTCGATGGACTTCGCACCAAAGTTGCGGATGTCCATCAGGTCAGCCTCGGAGCGGGCTACGAGTTCACCCACAGTGTGGATGCCTTCACGCTTGAGGCAGTTGTACGAACGCACGGTCAGCTCGAGGTCTTCGATCGGCAGTGCCATATCGGCTGCCAGTGCGGCATCCGTGGGGCTCGGACCGATTTCGATACCTTCAGCGGCGGTGTTGAGTTCACGTGCCAGGCCGAACAGTTCAACCAGGGTGGTACCGGCAGAGGCGACGGCGTCGCGCGGTGCAATGGCATCCTTGGTTTCGACGTCGACAATCAGGCGGTCGAAGTCGGTGCGCTGCTCAACGCGGGTGGCCTCCACGCGGAAGGTCACCTTCAGGACCGGCGAGTAGATGGAGTCGACCGGGATGCGGCCGATCTCCTGGTCACCGGACTTGTTCTGGCTGGCCGACACATAGCCGCGGCCGCGCTCGATGGTCAGTTCGAGTTCGAACTTGCCCTTCGAGTTCAGCGTGGCAATGTGCAGGTCGGGGTTGTGGAACTCCACGCCGGCCGGCGGAGCGATGTCCGCAGCCGTAACCACGCCGGGGCCCTGCTTGCGCAGGTAAGCCACAACGGGTTCGTCGTGCTCGGAGGAAACCGAGAGGTTCTTGACGTTCAGGATGATCTCGGTGACATCTTCCTTGACGCCGGGAACCGTCGTGAACTCGTGCAGCACGCCTTCGAGCCGGATGCTGGTTACAGCGGCACCGGGGATGGAGGACAGCAGGGTACGACGGAGGGAGTTACCAAGGGTGTACCCGAAACCGGGCTCCAGGGGTTCAATGATGAACCGTGAGCGGTTGTCGGCTACGACTTCTTCAGTGAGGGTGGGGCGCTGTGCAATGAGCACTTGCATTTCCTTTCAGCGAGCATCCGCTATATGACGCAACACAAATGGTGGAAACGACGACGACGGGTCTTCCGCGGGCGTCTTGGACGGCTAACAGCCAGCCCGGGACCGGGGACCTGCGGCGGGCAGGCCACTTCGGAAAGTGGCCGTGCCCGCCGGAGGAAACCCGGAACCGCAGTGCTGCTTATACGCGGCGGCGCTTCGGGGGACGGCAACCGTTGTGCGCGCTCGGGGTGACATCCGAAATGGAGCCAACCTCCAGGCCGGTGGCCTGGAGCGAGCGGATAGCGGTTTCGCGGCCGGAGCCCGGACCCTTCACGAAGACGTCGACCTTGCGGACGCCGTGCTCCTGTGCGCGCTTAGCGGCAGCTTCAGCAGCCATCTGAGCAGCGAACGGGGTGGACTTACGGGAGCCCTTGAAGCCAACCTCACCGGCGGAAGCCCATGAGATAACAGCACCGGACGGGTCCGTGATGGACACGATGGTGTTGTTAAAAGTGCTCTTGATATGCGCCTGGCCGAGCGCGATATTCTTCTTATCCTTGCGACGCGGCTTGCGGACCGCTCCACGAGTCTTGGGGGGCATTACTTCTCCTACAAAGAGTTTGGTTTAGGTGGCCCGGATTCGGGCCGTGGCCGAAAGACCGCTTATTTAGCGGCCGGCCTTCTTCTTACCGGCAACGGTGCGCTTCGGGCCCTTGCGGGTACGAGCGTTGGTCTTCGTGCGCTGTCCGTGGACGGGCATGCCGCGGCGGTGCCGGATGCCCTGGTAGCTGCCGATTTCGACCTTGCGGCGGATGTCGGCGGCCACCTCACGGCGGAGGTCACCCTCAACCTTGAAGTTGCCCTCGATGTAGTCACGCAGCTGAACGAGTTCAGCATCCGTGAGGTCCTTGACGCGAGTTTCCGGGCTGATGCCGGTCTCTACAAGGGTCTGCTCTGCACGGGTCTTGCCCACGCCGTAGATGTAGGTAAGCGCAATCACTACCCGCTTTTCGCGGGGAATGTCAACGCCAGCGAGACGTGCCATATCGGCGGTTCTCCTTTGGTTATTACCGGAGGTCTGAAGCAGTGCGTCCCTGTTGCCAGGTCCCCGGCCTCCGTACCGGGGGTATGCGTCACGCGTATAGACGCTGCACTGCCATATTGAATTAACTACGCGTGGGCTGATCCCTGAATCAGGGGCCCTCTTACCGTTGCCCTTGCGGACTCCGGAGCAGAAAGGCTGATTAGCCCTGGCGCTGCTTGTGGCGCGGGTTCTCGCAGATCACCATGACTCGACCGTTACGGCGAATCACCTTGCACTTATCGCAGATCTGCTTGACGCTCGGCTGGACCTTCATGGTTTTCCTTTGCGTGGTTGCAGGGTTGAGCTTGAACGGCCGGCACACCGGCAGTGCCGGTACGCTGTCCGTCTTTGCAGCGGTTTATTTGTAGCGGTAGACGATGCGACCCCGGGTGAGGTCGTACGGGCTAAGTTCCACCACAACGCGGTCTCCTGGGAGGATGCGAATGTAGTGTTGACGCATCTTTCCCGAGATGTGTGCGAGCACAATGTGGCCGTTGGCCAGCTCAACGCGGAACATCGCGTTGGGCAGGGCTTCGTTTACCGAGCCCTCGATCTCAATGACGCCGTCTTTCTTGGCCATATCCTCCGCTAACGTCTGTGTCCCCGGCAGATCACCGGAAACGGTTTTTCGAATGTGGCAGCTCCACCTGCCGGGCCAACCGCTTCGGCACACAAGGCATCGAAAGCGGTCAATCCGGGCACGAATGTAGAGACAACCAACAGATAACTCTACGGGAAGACCCCCCATAAGTTAAATCGCCCGCGCTGTCCAGTTCCTGCCGCGGGTGTTTCCCCACCCCGTCAAGGCCCCGGTGCGGTTGGTGACAATCCCGTCCGCCCCCGCATCCGCAGCTGCCGCCTACCGCGCCGGGCCAGCGTCCACGGATACACTGCGAGCCCGTCGGCACGCATCCGCAGGCCCGCAGCTCCGGCAAACGCCGGAAGGGTGTTCCCCGTGGCATCCCGCGTTGTTCACCCAGGGCCTGTTTGTCCACGGGCTGGGCGGGGCCCGTCCCGCATCCGCCCCGCATAAACAGTCAGGCCCCGTTCCGGGTGGGAACGGGGCCTGACTGTTTATCCTGCTGTATCCGCATGCTGTATCCGCCTGCGGATTACAGCTGCGGCGGATTCCTACGGAATCGGAACCGGTGTGACGCCCAGCGGTTCAAGCCGGGAGGCGCCGCCGTCGGGCGATGTGAGCACCCAGATCCCCTTTTCATGGATCGCAACGGAATGCTCCCACTGGCTGGACCGGCTGCCGTCTTCAGTGACAACCGTCCAGTCGTCATCGAGCGTGCGGGTGAGGATCTTGCCGCGAACCAGCATCGGTTCGATGGCCAGGCACAGCCCCGGACGCAGCTTGGGGCCGCGGTGTCCGGTCCGGTAGTTCAGCACATCCGGTGCCTGGTGCATTTCGCTGCCGATGCCGTGGCCGACGTAATCCTCCAGGATGCCCAGGCGCTTGCCCGGGACGCTGCTGACGTAGTCATCCACCGCCTCGCCGATGTCACCTACGAACTTGCCCTTAGCGGCGGCGGCGATGCCGTGCCACATGGCGTTCTCAGTGACGTCGGACAGGCGCTGGTCCTCGGGGTCGGGGGTGCCCACAATGACGGTGCGCGCCGAGTCCGAGTGCCAGCCGTTCACGACGGCCCCGCCGTCGATGGAGATGATGTCGCCGTCCTGCAGGACCCGGTCCCCCGGGATGCCGTGGACAACTTCCTCATTCACGGACGTGCAGACCGTGGCCGGGTAGTCGTAGTACCCCAGGAAATTGGAGGTGGCTCCCGCTTCCTTGAGTACCCGGGCAAACACCGCGTCGATTTCCCGGGTGCTGACTCCCACGTCGGCGGCCTTGACGGCTGCGTCGAGCGCGGAGATCAATACCAGGCCGGCGTCACGCATGATGCGCATCTGCTCGTTGGTTTTGTATTCGATTCGGGGTTGGCCGAACATGTGTCTTCTAACTTTTTCTAGCGGATAACTTGCAGCGCCGGGACTTCTTAGCGCAGGTCCTTCAAGGCTTCCATAACGCGCTCGGTGACTTCATCGATGGCACCGAGGCCGTCCACCCGGGTCACGATTCCGCGGTCCTCGTAGCGGGCCACGACGTCGGACGTCTGCTTCTTGTAGAGGTCCAGGCGGTGCCGGATAACGTCTTCGTTGTCGTCGCTGCGGCCTTCAACCTCGGCACGGCGCAGCAGCCGGGCAACCAGCTCGTCGTCGTCGGCGGTCAGCAGCAGCACTGCGTCGAGCTTCTGGCCGTTGCCGGCGAGGATGTCGTCCAGCTCCTCGACCTGCGCCACGGTGCGCGGGTAGCCGTCCAGGAGGAAGCCGGGCTCGACGTCGCCGTCGGCCAGCCGGGTGCGGACCATGGCGTTGGTGACGCTGTCCGGAACGAAGTTGCCGGCGTCGATGTACTTCTTGGCTTCTACGCCCAGGGGTGTTCCGCCCTTGACGTTCGTGCGGAAAATGTCGCCGGTCGATATTGCCGTGACACCGAGGCGGTCGGAAATCCGAGCAGCCTGAGTTCCTTTACCGGCGCCGGGAGGCCCGATAATGAGCATTCTTGTCATCGCAATAACCCTTCGTAGTGACGTTGCTGGAGCTGCGCGTCAATTTGTTTAACCGTTTCCAGTCCCACACCAACCATGATGAGGATTGACGTTCCGCCGAACGGGAAGTTCTGGTTAGCTCCAACCAACACCAGAGCAATCAGCGGGATCAGGGCGACAAAGCCCAGGTACAGGGCGCCGGGCAGCGTGATCCGGGAGAGCACGTACTGCAGGTATTCGGCGGTGGGGCGGCCTGCCCGGATGCCCGGGATGAAGCCGCCGTATTTCTTCATGTTCTCCGAGACCTCGTCCGGGTTGAACGTGATGGAGACGTAGAAGTACGTGAAGAAGACGATCAGCAGGAAGTACACCAGCATGTACAGCGGGTGGTCGCCGCTGACGAGGTAGTTGTTGATCCATACCACCCAGCCCGGAGGCGTTCCTTCGCTGGGCGTATTGAACTGCGCCAGCAGGCTCGGCAGGTAGAGCATGGAGGACGCGAAGATCACGGGGATCACGCCGGCCATATTCACCTTGATGGGAATGTAGGTGTTCGTGCCGCCGACGGTCCGCCGGCCGATCATCCGCTTGGCGTACTGCACCGGGATGCGGCGCTGCGACTGTTCCACGAAGATGACCAGGGCAACCGTCAGGACGCCGACGGCGATCACGGCCAGGAAGATGGTCCAGCCCTGGGCGCTGAGGATGGCACCGAGTGCGCTGGGGAAGGATGCGGCGATCGAGGTGAAGATCAGCAGCGACATGCCGTTGCCCACGCCCTTCTCCGTCACGAGTTCGCCCATCCACATGATGACGCCGGTACCGGCGGTCAGGGTGACGATCAGGAGGAGGATGGTGACCAGGTTGTCGTCCGGGATGACCGGCAGGGTGCACTGGTTGTTGAAGAGTGCGCCCGAGCGGGCCAGGGAAACGACGGTGGTTGCGTTAAGCAGGCCCAGCGCGATGGTGAGGTACCGCGTGTACTGGGTCAGCTTGGACTGCCCCTGCTGGCCTTCGTCATAGAGGGCCTGGAAGTGGGGGATCACCACGCGCAGCAGCTGAACAATGATGCTGGCGGTGATGTACGGCATGATGCCGAGGGCAAAGATGGAGACCTGCAGCAGCGCACCGCCGCTGAAAAGATTGACGAACTGGTAGATACCACCCGAGGTGGCACCCAGATTCAAGCACTGCTGCACATTGCCGTAGTCAACACCCGGGGCCGGGATAAAAGCACCCATGCGGAAGATAGTGATGATTCCCAGCGTAAACAACAGCTTGCGTCGCAGATCCGGCGTCCGGAAAGCCCGGCCAATAGCGCTAAGCAAGCGTCCTCCTGAGGTTTGGAAAGTCCAATGCGGACTTGTGACAGAAACAGAGTCTAGCCGCTCGCGGCCCGTACTGCGTTAACGGCGTACGGAGCGCGGTAGTTGCCTTAAACGGAACTGAACTCCCGGCGGACCGGGTTGGGTCCGCCAGGAGTTCAGTGGTGAATCAGTGGATCGTGCAGCCCTCCCCCGCCGGGCGCCTTACGCGTCCGGCAGGGGTGGGCAGCAGAACCGCCACGCAGGTCTTTAGACCGCGGTGGTGGATCCGCCGGCTGCAGCGATCTTTTCGGCAGCGCTGGCGGAGAAGGCGTTGGCCGAGACATCAACCTTGACGGTGATGTCGCCGGAGCCGAGAACCTTCACGGGCTGGTTCTTGCGAACCGCACCCTTGGCAACCAGTGCTTCGATGGTCACGGCGCCGCCTTCGGGGAACAGCTCCGAGATCTTGTCCAGGTTAACAACCTGGAACTCGACCCGGAACGGGTTCTTGAAGCCGCGCAGCTTCGGCAGGCGCATGTGCAGCGGAAGCTGCCCGCCTGCGAAACCGGCCTTGATCTGGTAGCGGGCAGCCGTACCCTTGGTACCGCGGCCTGCCGTCTTACCCTTGGAACCTTCACCGCGGCCTACACGGGTCTTGGCCGTCTTGGCACCGGGTGCCGGACGCAGGTGGTGGACCTTGAGAGTCTTGATTTCTTCGGGCATGTTACTTCGCCTCCTCAACCTTCACGAGGTGCGGAACCGTGTTGATCATGCCAACGGTCACGGCATCAGCAGTACGGACAACAGAGTCGCCGATGTGCTTGAGGCCAAGTGAACGCAGCGTGTCGCGCTGATTCTGCTTACCACCGATGGTGGACTTGATCTGAGTGATTTCCAGCCGAGCCGTGCTAACGACAACGTTCTTCGGAGTCGACATCAGGCACCTGCCTTCTGCATGTTGCGGAGCATCGCGTAGGGAACAACCCGGTCGAGCGGAAGGCCGCGGCGTGCTGCCACTGCCTGGGGCTCTTCGAGGCGCTTCAGCGCGTCAACCGTGGCGTGCACGATGTTGATCGCGTTGGAGGACCCGAGCGACTTGGACAGGACGTCGTGGATACCGGCGCATTCGAGAATGGCACGGACCGGACCACCGGCGATAACGCCGGTACCCGGGGAAGCCGGACGCAGCAGGACAACGCCTGCGGCAGCTTCACCCTGGACGAGGTGCGGGACGGTTCCACCGATGCGGGGGACGCGGAAGAAGGACTTCTTGGCTTCTTCAACGGCCTTCGCGATAGCGGAGGGAACTTCCTTTGCCTTGCCGTAGCCAACGCCGACCATGCCGTTGCCGTCTCCGACAACAACGAGGGCGGTGAAGCTGAAGCGACGGCCACCCTTGACCACCTTGGCAACGCGGTTGATGGTCACGACGCGTTCAATGAACTTGTCCTTCTCATCGTTGCGTCCGCCATCGCGGCCACCGCGGCCACCGCGTTCTCCGCGGCCTCCACGGTCGGAGCCGCGCTGCTCGCCCCGACGTCCGCCGCGGCGGTCGTCAGTGGCGGGAGCTGCAGCGTCCTTGGTCTCAGTTGCCTCAGCAGCTGTAGCTTCAGTCACCTGATTTTCCTTTTCCTTGTTTACCTCGGTCACAGTGCCAGCCCACCTTCACGTGCGCCGTCTGCAACTGCAGCAATACGGCCGTGGTAGCGGTTACCACCGCGGTCAAAGACAACGGCTTCGACGCCGGCGGCCTTGGACCGCTCAGCGACGAGCTCGCCGACGCGCTTGGCCTTGGCGGTCTTGTCGCCGTCCAGTGCACGCAGGTCCGCTTCCATGGTGGAGGCGGAGGCCACGGTTACGCCGCGGCTGTCATCGACAACCTGGACGAATACGTGGCGGGCCGAGCGGTTGACCACGAGGCGCGGACGAGCCGCGGTCCCGGAAATCCGCTTGCGGATACGCAGCTGGCGACGGCTGCGCAGGGCAGACTTGCTCTTGCTGTTTCGCTTCTTATTAATGCTGATGGCCATGGTTACTTACCAGCCTTTCCGACCTTGCGGCGGACAATCTCGCCGGCGTAACGAATACCCTTGCCCTTGTACGGGTCGGGCTTACGCAGCTTGCGGATGTTGGCGGAAACCTCGCCCACCTGCTGCTTGTCGATACCGGACACGGTGACCTTCGTCGGGCCAACCACGGTAAGCGTGATGCCTTCGGGGGCCTTGACGGGGACCGGGTGGCTGTAGCCCAGGGCGAACTCGAGGTCCGAGCCCTTCGCTACAACGCGGTAACCGGTACCAACGATTTCCAGGTCCTTCTTGTAGCCCTCGGTCACGCCGGTGATCATGTTGCTGATCAGCGTGCGGGTCAGGCCGTGGAGGGAGCGGGATTCGCGCTCGTCATTCGGGCGGGTAACGGTGATGGTGCCGTCTTCAAGCGATGCGGTGATCGGGCTGGGCACAGTGTGGCTCAGCTCGCCCTTCGCGCCCTTGACGGATACAACGTTGCCGTTGATGGCGATATCTACTCCGGCAGGAACCGGGATGGGCAGACGTCCAATACGTGACATTTTTCTTTCCCTTCCCTGCTACCAGACGTAGGCGAGGACTTCCCCACCTACGCCCTTCTTGGCGGCCTGACGGTCGGTCAGGAGACCTGACGACGTCGACAGGATTGCGATACCCAGGCCACCCAGCACGTGCGGCAGGTTGGTGGACTTCGCGTAAACACGGAGACCGGGCTTGGAGATGCGGCGAACGCCGGCGATGGAACGCTCGCGGTTCGGACCGAACTTGAGATCCAGGGTCAGCTTCTTGCCAACCTCGGCCTCTTCTTCCTTCCAGCCGGCGATGTAGCCCTCGGCCTTCAGGATGTCAGCAACGCGCGCCTTGAGCTTGCTGTAAGGCATGGACACGGAATCGTGGTATGCCGAGTTTGCATTGCGCAGACGCGTGAGCATATCTGCGACAGGATCTGTCATTGTCATTTGGGCTCTTGCCCTCCCTCGTAACGGTTTCCTGCAGGAGTTCCGTGCGGCTTGGCCTCACGGGTCTCCGTCGGACCTGTTACGTAGTAATTAATCTTCGGATTTGAACGGGAAGCCGAGCGCCTTCAGCAGCGCGCGTCCCTCGTCATCGGTCTTTGCAGTGGTAACCACGGTGATGTCCATGCCGCGTACGCGGTCGATCTTGTCCTGATCGATTTCGTGGAACATCGACTGCTCGGTCAGACCGAACGTGTAGTTGCCGTTGCCGTCGAACTGCTTGCCGTTCAGGCCGCGGAAGTCACGGATACGGGGCAGTGCCAGGGTGACCAGACGGTCCACGAATTCCCACATGCGGTCGCCGCGCAGCGTAACGTGCGTACCGATCGGCATGCCTTCGCGCAGCTTGAACTGGGCGATGGACTTGCGGGCCTTGGTGACCTGGGGCTTCTGGCCCGTGATCTGGGTAAGGTCGCGGACAGCACCGTCAATGAGCTTGGAGTCCTTGGCGGCATCTCCAACACCCATGTTCACGACGACCTTGACGAGGCCGGGAACCTGGTTGACGTTCGAGTAGTTGAATTCGTCCTGCAGGGTCTGCTTGATCTCCGCTGCGTAGCGGGTCTTCAGACGGGGAACGATCTTGGTGACAGTCTCAGTCATTAGAGGTCCTTCCCAGAGCCCTTGGCCACGCGGATACGCACAATGCGCTCACGGCCATCTTTTTCGACGGTTGCGGTGCGGAAGCCAACGCGGGTCGGCTTCTTCGTCTCCGGGTCGACAATGGCGACGTTGGAAACGTGGATCGGGGCTTCGACAACCTCGATGCCGCCGGTCTTGGAACCGCGGGAGGACTGGCCAACCTTGGTGTGCTTGGTGACGCGGTTGATGCCCTCAACGAGGATGCGGTTGCTCTCGGGGAAGACCTTCAGGACCTTGCCCTGCTTACCGCGGTCGCCGCCGCGCTCAGCCTTTGCGCCGGTGATGACCTGAACGAGGTCACCCTTCTTGATTTTTGCCATGGACTACAGCACCTCCGGAGCCAGCGAAATGATCTTCATGAACTTCTTGTCGCGAAGTTCGCGGCCAACGGGCCCGAAGATACGGGTACCGCGGGGGTCGCCGTCATTCTTCAAGATCACTGCAGCGTTCTCATCGAACTTGATGTAGGAACCGTCCTGGCGGCGGCGTTCCTTCTTGGTACGGACGATGACGGCCTTGACCACGTCGCCCTTTTTGACGTTGCCGCCGGGGATTGCATCCTTGACGGTGGCAACAATGGTGTCGCCAATGCCTGCGTAGCGACGGCCGGATCCACCGAGAACGCGGATGGTCAAGATTTCCTTGGCACCCGTGTTGTCGGCGACCTTCAGTCGCGACTCCTGCTGAATCACTTATTACTCCTGTCGTCGCGCCGGTTCTCTAATGAGCCTTGCGGAACGGATATGGGTGGACCCCGTAATACTGGTACTCAACGCCGGCTCTGCGGGCCACACGCCAGTGCGGCCGCGTTGCGGCGTCGAACAAGATTATCGGGCTTTTGTCTCATTCGGCGGTGAGGAAACAGTGCCGGGTCCTGGCCGGATTCCTTGTCGGACTTCCGACCGGACTCTGGACACACTTCCGCACCACACAGACAAGATTTCAAGTTTATCGCGAAAAGGCCCCGGATGCGAAATCGAAGATGATAACGCGGCCGGGGCCCTCACGCTGTGGACGGTGCCGGTGTGTCCCAGACTCAAAGCCTGGTTCACACCGGCGGGCCGGCCGGTACTTCTTACTACTAGGTTACTTGGCCTTTTCGAGGATCTCGACCAGGCGCCACCGCTTGGTAGCGGACAGCGGCCGGGTCTCGGCGATCAGCACGAGGTCACCAATGCCGGCAGCGTTCTGCTCGTCATGGGCCTTGCGCTTCTCGGTCCGGCGAATAACCTTGCCGTAAAGGGCGTGCTTTACGCGGTCTTCAACCCGGACGACGATGGTTTTGTCCATCTTGTCCGAGACCACGTAGCCGCGTGCGGTCTTCCGGTACCCGCGGGCATCGGCGCCGTTTGCGTCAGTTGTCACTGCTGCCTCATTCTTGTTTTCGCTCACTTGGCATCATCCTCAGCGACCTTGGCTTCAGCTTCAGACTCAGTAGCCTTCTTCTTGGACTTCTTCGGTGCCTCAGCTGCTGCTTCCGGTACGGAAACGGCAACGTCGGGACGAATGCCCAGTTCACGCTCACGCAGCACCGTGTAGATGCGGGCGATGTCGCGCTTGACTGCGCGCAGACGACCGTGGTTCTCCAGCTGACCCGTGGCCGACTGGAAACGGAGGTTGAACAGCTCCTCCTTGGCCTTGCGCAGTTCCTCTACGAGACGGTCCTTATCGAAGCCGTCCAGCTGCTCAGTAGTCAGCTCTTTTGATCCAACTGCCATTTCTATTCACCACCCTCGCGACGCACAATGCGTGCCTTCAACGGCAGCTTATGGATCGCCAGGCGCAGTGCCTCACGAGCTACCTCTTCGGAAACACCGGAGAGTTCGAAGAGAACCCGGCCCGGCTTGACGTTTGCAACCCACCACTCCGGAGAACCCTTACCGGAACCCATACGGGTTTCAGCAGGCTTCTTCGTCAGCGGACGGTCCGGGTAGATGTTGATCCAGACCTTACCGCCGCGCTTGATGTGGCGTGTCATGGCAATACGTGCAGCTTCAATCTGGCGGTTGGTGACGTATGCAGGCGTCAGAGCCTGGATACCCCACTCGCCGAAGCTGACGGCAGTGCCGCCGGTTGCAGCGCCGGAGCGACCCGGGTGGTGCTGCTTACGGTATTTGACTCGACGTGGGATAAGCATTTAAGCCTGTCCTCCTTCTGCTGCGGGGGCAGCTGCCTCAGCGGCCGGAGCCTCTGCAGCAGCAGGCGCGGCGGCTTTGTCGCCACGCTCGGGACGACGACGGCGGTCGCCGCCACGGTCACCGCGGTCGGCCGGGCCGCGGCCCGGACGGTCGTTGGTGCGTCCGCGGGACGGTGCAGCAGCCTGCTGTGCAGCCAGTTCCTTAGCGGTAACGTCGCCCTTGTAGATCCAGACCTTTACGCCAATGCGGCCGAAGGTGGTCTTGGCTTCGAAGAAACCGTAGTCGATCTGCGCGCGGAGGGTGTGCAGGGGCACACGGCCTTCGCGGTAGAACTCCGAACGGCTCATTTCAGCGCCGCCCAGACGGCCGGAGCACTGGATACGGATACCCTTGGCGCCTGCACGCTGTGCGGACTGGATGGCCTTCTTCATCGCACGGCGGAAAGCCACGCGGGAAGAGAGCTGCTCAGCAACACCCTGGGCAACCAGCTGTGCTTCCATCTCGGGGTTCTTGACCTCGAGGATGTTCAGCTGGACCTGCTTGCCGGTGAGCTTTTCGAGCTCGCCGCGGATGCGGTCCGCTTCGGCGCCGCGGCGGCCGATCACGATGCCCGGACGTGCAGTGTGGATATCCACACGGACACGGTCGCGGGTGCGCTCGATCTCAACCTTGGCGATGCCGGCGCGGTCCATGCCGGTGGACATCAGCTGACGGATCTTGATGTCCTCGCGGACGAAGTCCTTGTAGCGCTGGCCCGGCTTGTTGCTGTCAGCAAACCAGTGCGATACGTGGTCAGTGGTGATGCCGAGTCGGAACCCGTGCGGGTTTACCTTCTGTCCCACTTAGCGTTCCTCCTCGTTCGTAGGGGTTGCGACTACCACGGTGACGTGGCTGGTGCGCTTGTTGATGCGGTACGCGCGGCCCTGGGCCCGCGGCTGGAACCGCTTCATGGTGGGTCCTTCATCAACAAATGCTTCGCTGATGAAGAGGTCACCTTCGTCGAAGGCCACGCCGTCACGGTCCGCGAGGACACGTGCATTGGCCATAGCCGACTGAACTACCTTAAGTACCGGCTCCGAAGCTGCCTGGGGGGCAAACTTCAGAATTGCCAGAGCCTCATTCGCTTGCTTGCCACGAACAAGGTTGACGACGCGCCGGGCCTTCATAGGCGTTACGCGGATATGACGCGCAATTGCCTTGGCTTCCATTGCTTTCCTTCTCTCGTCTTCTGCCGAAAGAGCAGCGCCTAGCGGCGCTTGCCCTTGCGGTCGTCCTTCACATGGCCGCGGAATGTCCGCGTCAGAGCGAATTCGCCGAGCTTGTGCCCGACCATCGACTCGGTGACAAACACCGGAATGTGCTTACGTCCGTCGTGTACGGCGATCGTGTGCCCGAGCATGTCGGGGATGATCATCGAACGGCGGGACCACGTCTTGATGACGTTCTTGGTGCCCTTTTCGTTTTCGGCCGCTACCTTGAGAAACAGGTGCTGGTCGACGAAGGGGCCTTTCTTCAGGCTGCGTGGCATGTTTCCAGGCTCCTATCGCTTGTTCTTGCCGGAACGACGGCGACGCACAATGAGGTTGTCGCTCTCTTTATTGGGACGGCGGGTACGGCCTTCGCGCTTACCGTTCGGGTTGACCGGGTGGCGTCCACCGGAGGTCTTACCTTCACCACCACCGTGCGGGTGGTCGACCGGGTTCATGGCGACACCGCGGACGGTCGGGCGAACGCCCTTCCAGCGCATACGGCCGGCCTTGCCCCAGTTGATGTTCGACTGCTCGGCGTTGCCGACCTCGCCGACCGTGGCGCGGCAGCGCACGTCAACGTTGCGGATTTCGCCGGAAGGCAGACGCAGCTGGGCGAAGCGGCCTTCCTTTGCAACGAGCTGAACGGATGCACCGGCGGAGCGGGCCATCTTGGCGCCGCCACCCGGACGCAGTTCAACGGCGTGGATGGTGGTACCCACGGGGATGTTACGCAGGGGCAGGTTGTTGCCGGGCTTGATATCAGCACCGGCACCGGCCTCTACGAAGTCGCCCTGCTTCAGCTTGTTCGGAGCAATGATGTAACGCTTGGTGCCATCAACGTAGTGCAGGAGCGCAATGCGGGCGGTGCGGTTCGGATCGTATTCGATCTCTGCAACGCGGGCGTTAACGCCGTCCTTGTCGTGGCGGCGGAAGTCGATCAGACGGTACTGACGCTTGTGTCCACCACCCTTGTGCCTGGTCGTGATCTTACCGGTGTTGTTACGGCCGCCCTTTTTGGGCAGCGGACGTACCAACGACTTTTCCGGCGTCGACCGCGTGATTTCGGTGAAGTCGGCTACGCTCGAGCCGCGACGGCCCGGGGTAGTCGGCTTGTATTTACGGATTCCCATTATTTATTCCTCGTTAAAGTGGTCTCCGCCCTAGCTGAGCGGACCGCCGAAGATGTCGATTGTGCCGTCCTTGAGGGTGACAATGGCGCGCTTGGTGTTCTTGCGCTGTCCCCATCCGAACTTGGTCCGCTTACGCTTACCGGCACGGTTGATGGTGTTGATCGAGTCGACCTTGACGGAGAAGATTTTCTCCACGGCCAGCTTGATCTCGGTCTTGTTCGAGCGGGGGTCGACCAGGAAGGTGTACTTACCTTCGTCGATCAGGCCGTAGCTCTTTTCCGAGACGACGGGTGCAAGCACTACGTCGCGCGGGTCCTTCACGGTGGTCGCACTCACTTGGCGTCCTCCTTGACTGTGTTCTTGCCGACGAACTCGTCGTAGGCAGCCTTGGTGAAGACCACGTCGTCGGAAACCAGCACGTCGTAGGTGTTCAGCTGATCTACGTAGATCACGTGAACTTCCGGGACGTTGCGCACGGACAGTGCAGCAACATCGTTGGCGCGCTCGATGACGACGAGCAGGTTCTTGCGGTCCGAAACCGAACGCAGGGCGCTCAGTGCATCCTTGGTGGACGGCGCAGTGCCGGCAACCAGGGTTTCGAGGACGTGGATACGGCCGTTGCGTGCCCGGTCCGACAGGGCGCCGCGCAGTGCAGCAGCCTTCATCTTCTTGGGGGTGCGCTGGCTGTAATCGCGGGGCGTCGGTCCGTGGACCACGCCGCCACCGGTCATGTGGGGAGCACGGATGGAGCCCTGACGAGCCCGGCCGGTGCCCTTCTGCTTGAACGGCTTGCGGCCTGCGCCGCTTACCTCGGCGCGCGTCTTCGTCTTGTGCGTACCCTGGCGGGCGGCTGCAAGCTGAGCAACTACCACCTGGTGGAGCAGCGGTACGTTCGTCTGAACGTCGAAGATCTCTGCGGGGAATTCAACAGTGGTTTCGTTAGCCATGAGACTAATCTCCCTTCACGGCGGTGCGTACGAGGACGACCTGGCCGCGGGCGCCGGGAACGGCACCCTTGATCAGCAGGAGCGACTTCTCGGCGTCCACACCGTGAACCGTGAGGTTCATGGTGGTGTGACGGACGCCGCCCATGCGGCCCGCCATCCGAACGCCCTTGAAGACGCGGCCCGGGGTGGATGCGCCACCGATGGAACCCGGCTTACGGTGGTTCTTGTGCGCGCCGTGGGAGGCACCGACGCCGTGGAAGCCGTGACGCTTCATGACGCCTGCGAAGCCCTTACCCTTGGAGGTTCCGGTGACGTCGACCTTCTGGCCGGCAGCGAACATCTCGACGGAGAGTTCCTGTCCCAGCTCGTAGGTGTCGGCATCGGCGGTACGCAGTTCAACTACGTGGCGGCGCGGCGTGACGCCGGCCTTTTCAAAGTGGCCAGCCAGCGGCTTGGTCACCTTGCGCGGATCGATCTGGCCGTAGCCGATCTGAACGGCGGTGTAGCCGTCCTTTTCCGCGTTGCGCAGCTGCGTGATGACGTTGGAGTCAGCCTGGACGACGGTTACGGGGATGAGCTTGTTGTTCTCGTCCCAGACCTGGGTCATGCCGAGCTTGGTGCCCAGCAGTCCCTTTACCTGGCGTGTAAGTGAAGTAGACATAAGTATCCGCTCTCCCCTACAGCTTGATTTCGATGTTCACGTCTGCAGGCAGGTCGAGACGCATGAGCGAGTCAACGGCCTTAGGCGTGGGGTCAATGATGTCGATCAGACGCTTGTGCGTGCGCATTTCAAAGTGCTCGCGGCTGTCCTTGTACTTGTGCGGCGAACGGATAACAACGTAAACGTTCTTTTCCGTGGGCAGCGGCACGGGGCCTACTACCGTTGCGCCTGCACGCGTGACCGTCTCAACGATCTTCCGTGCTGATACGTCGATGACCTCGTGGTCGTACGACTTCAGCCGGATGCGGATTTTTTGTCCCGCCATGGCGTCGTGCCTCTTTCTTCGAGTATTGCTCTCTGTACAGTTTTTGCACCGAACTGCCTTACGGCCTGGCGCCCCTCCAACAGACTGAATCCGGATAATTCCGGGTTCCTCACCCTGCCGAGGCTCCGACCCCCGCGCTCGGGCGTGTCGCGGTGTTGAGACCGACGACGCCGAGCAAGAATAGGGGCGGGTTATATATGGGCTCTTTCCCTGAAGGATCCGACCCTGCATCAGGCATTATCCTGACCGGGACGCAATCTCACCACTGCCTTGTTCCTGCTCATCGCAGGAACCTGGGCGCATGTGGGCACAAAAGCGCTTGAACAACTTCTCTAGTCTGCCAGACTCAGGCACGGATGGCTAATTGGCATCCGACCCGAAGGGGTTCCTGAATCCAGCGCACGCTGTCCCCTGTGGTTCCGTCTCCGGGGTGGAACCCTGGAGCTGGTCCGGGCCCCCATTGGATGGGCAGCGTGTTACTGCGACCAGTCTAACGCACCCCCGGCAGGGGCGGGAAAGTCAGGCCCTGTCGTCCCGGTTGGCCCGGCGGATGCGTTTCGCCCGGTCGATCTCGGGACGGAAGCGTTTCCGGGACCACGCCGTACCTGCGGCGACTGCAGCCACGATGACCAGGAGAATAAGGATTTCCATCCTCCGAGCCTAGCGGAGGTCCGGTGCGGCGTCAGCGGGAGCCCCCGCAGGAGACCGAATCCGGCCAGCCCGTATCCCTGTCTGCAGGAAGGCTGTTCCAGCCCGCATAGCGAACTGGTAGCGTCGGCCCACGACGGCTCAGCTGGAGGAGCCCGGACGACAGGAAGGCCTTGCGGCCATGTATCTTTCGGTCCTCGGAACGCACACAGGTATTTCCGGAACGGTGCAGGTTCCCAACTCCAAGTACCACGCCCACCGGGCACTCATCCTGGCTTCGCTCGCGCACGGAACCACCCGCATTTCCGGCCTGACGGACGCACGTCATGTGCAGTACACGGTGGCGATGCTGCGGCAGCTCGGCACGGTGGTCGAAGCGCAGGGTGACACCTTCGTGGTGCACGGCGGGCCGTATCAACCGCGGCGGGCCAGTGTTTCCGCCGGCAGCTCCGGAACCACCCTGTACTTTATGGCCGGGCTTGCGGCACTGGGGACGCGCGACGTCGTCGTGACCGGCCAGAAGTACTTCCAGCGCCGTCCCCTGGGACCATTGCTGGCTGCCCTCCGTGCCATGGGCGTGGACGTTACCTCGCCCGATGGCTGCCCTCCCCTCCGGGTGGCTCACGGACGGCCACAGGGCGGCGAGGTGCGGATAGCCGGGACGCTGTCGCAATGGATTTCGGGCCTGCTGCTGCTGGCACCGTTTGCCCGTTCCGAAACCACCGTGGTGGTGGAAGGAGAGCAGAACGAAAGCAGCTACATCGAACTCACGCTCGCCATGATGGCCCACTTCGGATTGCAGGTGGAAGCTTCTTCAGACTTCCGGCACTTCCGCGTCCAGCCGAACCAGCAGGCCGTTCCCGCCAATCTGCGGATGCCGCCGGATATCGGATCCGCGGCCTTCGGACTCGCCGCTGCAGCCCTGCACCCGGCCGACGTCTCCCTTGCCGGCCTGAGGTCCACCTCATCCGCAGGCTCGGACCATCCCGAGGCGGACTTCCTGGACCTGGCCGGTGACATGGGGGTGCCCATGACCTACGACCAGGCTGCGGACGCGGTGCGCGTCCGGCATTCCGGCCTGGACCTGCAGCCAATCGACGTGGATTGCCGGCGTGTGCCGGACATGCTTCCGGTCCTGGCGGTCATGGCGTCCTTCGCCCGGGGCCGCAGTGTGTTCCGGAACATTGACCACGTCCGGATGAAGGAGTCCGACCGGGTCGCTGCCATGCTGCAGCTTAACTCCATGGGTGCGGACCTGGCCGTGGAGGGGTCCACCCTGACGGTGCGCGGTGCCGGCAGCCTGGGCGGCGCCGATCTCTCCTCCTTTAACGACCACCGGGTGCTGATGTCCCTGGCCGTGGCCGCTTCCGCCGCGGAAGGACGGAGCACCCTGACCTACCCGAACGCGTACCGCATTTCCTACCCCGAGTATCTGCAGGCCATGACCACCTTCGGACTGCGGATGCAGGTGGTGGAGGGCACCATCCGCCGTCCCGGCCCCAGGCGCCCGGTCCGGACCGCGCGCGGAAGCCGCCTCCGGACCATTACCGGCCCGGCGGACGTGGACGCTGCGGCATCCGTGCCCGGGCCCGACTGGGTACGCCGGTGGGCGGCGGAGCGGCCCGGCGAAACGGCAGTGGTCGACGGCGGTGCACGCGCCTCCGGGCATCTCACCTGGGCGGAACTCGACCTGCAGGCCGACCGTGCCGCGGCGGCGCTGGGCCGGCTGGGGGTGCAGCCGGGCGAACAGGTGGCCTTCCAGCTGCCCAACCGCAGCGAGTTCGTTGTCCTCACCGTGGCCATCCTGCGCCTGGGCGCCGTCGCCGCCCCCATCATGCCGATCTTCCGCCAGCGGGAGGTCGCGCTTGCGCTGCACCGGGCCCGCGCCCGCGTCTTCGTGGTGATGCAGGAATACCGGGGGCGGCGGCCTGCTGACGAACTGGCGGGTCTGCTGCAGGGCGGTGACGGAACCGAAGCCACCCGGGACCTGTCCGTAGCGGAGATCCTTGTACTGCGCGATCCGGAAACACGCACTCCTCTCCCCCAGTCGACCGGAGGACGGCGGTTCACGGACTGGGACGCGGCACTGGAAGCGGCACCCGAAGCGGCACCCGAGGGATCCGGAGCCCTTCCCGGACCGGCCGCGGGAGGCCCGGCGGGCCCGGCCGCCGGCGATCCGGCCCAGCTGCTGTTTACCTCCGGAACCTCCGGGGAGCCCAAGGGCGTGGTGCACCGGCACGGAACCCTGAGCCGGGCCGCCGCCATGGAGGCCGCGCATCTGGGCCTGACCAGCGACGACGCGGTCTTCATCCCCTCACCGCTGGCCCACCAGACCGGTTTCCTTTACGGCATGTGGCTCGCGTTTGTGCTGGGCTGCCCGCAGGTCCTGCAGCCGGTGTGGGATGCCGAACACGCACTGAAACTGATGCGGGGCTGGCGGGTGACCTTCGTCCAGGCGGCCACCCCGTTCCTCACGGACCTGGTCCACGCGGTTGACGGCGGCGCGCCCGCACCTTCCAACCTGCGCATCTTCGTCGCCACGGGTGCAGCTGTTCCCAGGCACCTGTCCGAGCGGGCCACCCGGGTCCTGGGCGCCGCCGTCTGCGGTGCGTTCGGCACTACTGAAACCTGTCTGGGTACGTTGGCCTCGCCCCGGGATGAGGCCGTGAAGGTGTGGGGCACCGACGGCCGGGCACTCGAAGGAGTGCGGACCCGGATTGTCGACGACGACGGGCATCTCCTGCCGCCCGGGGTTGAGGGCAACTTCGAACTTCTCAGCCCGACCGTCTTCGACGGCTACCTTGACCGGCCGGACCTGACCAAGGAAGTGTTTACCGAAGACGGCTGGTACCGCACCGGCGACACGGCCGTCCTCGACGGCACCGGCTTCCTGCGGGTCACCGGGCGGGTACGCGACATCATCAACCGTGGAGGGGAGAAAATCCCAGTGGCGGAGATTGAGCAGCTGCTCTACCGGCATCCCTCGGTCCGGGATGTTGCACTCGCTGCCATGCCGGATGAACGGCTCGGTGAGCGGGCGTGCGCCTTCGTAGTCGCGGTACCGGGGGCGGCTCCGCAGCTGGCCGATCTCGCTGTCTTCCTCGACCGGCACCGGGTTTCCCGGCACTACTGGCCGGAGCGCCTGGTGCTGGTCGAGGCCCTCCCCCGCAACGCCGTCGGCAAGGTGCAGAAGTACCTGCTCCGGGAAGCGGCGCGGGGTTTTTCCGGCTCGAAGCCGGCAGGTGTGTTTCCCGTAGACAGGAGCAGCCTATGACCGCCACGGCCATGAGCGCCGACGGCCGGGGCAGCAGTATCCCGGAACCGGAATACCGCGCTCTGCTGGCAGCCGTGACGGCATGGGTGGAAGGTCCCGGTGAGGACTGGGCGACCCGCATTGAAGCCACCGGCTGCGTGCCCGATGCTCTCTGGAAGGAGCTGCGCGGGGCCGGTTTCCTCTCCCTGGCAGCCCCGGAGGTCCTCGGTGGCCGGGGGCTGAGCTTCCTCCAGTGGATGGGACTCATGGAGGTCTTCTCCCGGTCCCACGCCTCAATCCGCATGATTGTCCACGTGGTCAACGGCACCTGGCGGGCCATGAATCCGTATGCCGATGAGGTGCAGCGGGAAAAGTTCGTCCGTCCGTCCGTCACCGGGGACGTGGTGGTTGCGTTCACGTTGACCGAGCCGGACAACGGCACGGGTGCAGACATTACCTCCAGCGTGCGGCGGGAAGGCGCCATCTATTACCTCACGGGCCGCAAGCATCTGATCACCTTCGGTGTGCGCTGTGACTACTGGCTGCTTTTCGCCCGGCTCGCGGGGACCACGGGCAGCGACGGCACCGTGGCGCTGCTGGTGGACCGGCATGCGCCCGGCATCGAAGTGGAAGACACCTCGCAGACCATGGGGGTCCGCGGCACTGACCATGCCTCCCTCGCTTTCACGGAAACCCCCGTTCCCGTCACCAACCGCCTGGGCGCGGAGGGAGACGGCCTGGCGGTCGCCCTGGGCGGTTTCCTCACGCCCAGCCGCATCTCCGTCGCCATGAGCTGCGTCGGGCTGGCCCAGCGTGCCCAGCAGCTCGCCGTCGCCTATGCCCTGGAGCGCACCACGTTCGGGAAGCCGCTGGCCACCCGGCAGGCCGTTGCCTTTGCCCTGGCGGAAAACGCCGCCGACATCGAAGCGGCCCGCGCCCTGACCCTGCACGCGGCCTCCGCCTGGCAGGACGGTACCGCCGACGCCGGGGCGCTGTCCTCCATGGCCAAGCTCACCGCCGTCGACATGCTCACCCGGGTAACCGACAAGGCGCTTCAGGTCCATGGCGGCATTGGGTACTGGAAGACCACGCCCATCGAGCGCGTTTACCGCGACGCGCGGGCGCAGCGCTTCGAAGAAGGGACGAATGAGATCCAGAAAACGGTGATAGCCCGGAGCATCTTCAACCAGGCCCGGCTCCAGCCACCTCCATCCGGTGACGGCCTTATTTCCCGGCCCGCAGCGGCACCGGCTGCCCGCCCCTGACGGCGCAGATGCTGGACCGGGTCTTCTCCCCTGTTTCCCTCGGGCCGCTCAGGCTGGACCACCGGATCGTTATGGGGTCCATGCACCTGAACCGGGAGGAGGACCCGTTGGCCCTGGCGGCGTTCTACCGGGAACGGGCCGCAGGCGGTGCCGGGCTCATCGTGACCGGAGGTGCGGCGGTCAACCGCGCGGGTGCGGGCGGGGCAAACTACCTGCTGATTAACGAACCCGGCGCGGCAGCCCTGATGTCACCGGTTCTCGACGCCGTGCATGAAGCAGGCGGCAGGCTTGCCCTTCAGTTGTTCCACGCCGGGCGGTACGCGTGGGAGGCCACCTACGGCATCCGCCCCACAGCACCGTCGGAAATCTACTCGGACTTTTCCCGCTGCCTGCCCCGCGCCCTGACGTCTCGGGAGGTCGAGGACACAGTGGGCGATTTCGCTGCAGGTGCCGCCGCTGCACGCGCCTTGGGCTTCGACGCCGTGGAAATCATGGGTTCCGAAGGCTACCTGATCAACCAGTTCGCCTCTCCCCTGACCAACCGGCGGCAGGACCGCTGGGGCGGGGATCCACAGCGGCGGCAGTCCTTCCCGCTTGCCGTGCTGCAGGCTGTCCGCGAAGCCGTCGGAGCTGCCTATCCAGTCATTTACCGCACGTCCGGTGCCGACTTCGTGACGGGCTCCAGCACCAGGGAGGAGTCAAGGGACCTGGCTGTGGCGCTGGCCGTGGCAGGCGCTGATGCGCTGAATATCGGCATTGGCTGGCACGAGTCTCGGGTCCCTACTGTCCAGGGCCTCGTTCCGCACGGGCGGTGGATGGAAATTGCCGGCGGCATCCGGAACGCCCTGGCGGCCGCGGGACAGCCCGTCCCGGTCATCGGCAGCAACCGGATCAACTCGCTGGAGCTTGCGGAGCGTTCCCTGGCCGCCGGGCACGCGGACCTGGTTTCGATGGCACGCCCTTTCCTCGCCGACCCGGCTATCGTGGCCAAGACCCGGCGCGGAGAGTCGAACCTCGTCAACACCTGCATTGCCTGCAACGAGGCCTGCATCGACCGGTCGATGGGCGCCGAACCTGTCTCCTGCCTGGTCAACCCGCGGGCCGGCCGTGAAACGGAATTCCCGCTCCCGCCGCGGCCGGACCGGCGCCGCGTCAGTGCCCCGGTACGGGTTGCCGTGGTGGGAGCAGGTCCCGCGGGCATGCAGGCTGCCGCAACGCTGGCGCAGTGGGGACATCCGGTGGACCTCTATGAACGGGACAGCTCCATCGGCGGCCAGTTCCAGCTGGCCGGCCGGGTCCCGGGCAAAGAGGACTTCCTGCAGACCATCAGGTATTTCAGGAACGAACTGGCACGGCTGGGGGTGCGTGTGCTGACCGGCGCTCCTCCGGGCGCCGGGGACCTGGCCGGCTACGCCCACGTGGTCCTCGCGACCGGTGTGCTGCCCCGTCCCGTTCCGTTGCCGGGTGCCGGCCTGCTACCCGTGCTGGACTACCGGCAGGCCTTCGCAGATGTGGAGCGGCTGGGAGCGCGCGTGGTGATCGTGGGAGCCGGCGGCATAGGCGTGGACCTGTCCCGCCTGCTTTCCGACCCCCGGGTCCCGGGCGGTCCCCGGATCGTCACGATCCTGCGCCGCGGCATCCGGATCGGTGAAGGCATCGGCCCGTCCACCCGGTGGGCGGTGCTGCAGGACATCCGGGCGGCCGGAGTCCGTACGCTGTCCGGCACCGTGCCCCTGAGCGTCACCCCAAAAGGCCTCCGGGTCCGGGACCGCACGGGCGGGAGGATCCTGCCGGCCGACGCCGTCGTCCTCGCTGCCGGCCAGGTTCCGCATAATCCCCTGCAGGCACAGCTGGAGGACCGCGGCATGGCTTT
Organism: Arthrobacter sp. zg-Y919; assembly: GCF_030142045.1. Classification (NCBI taxonomy): domain Bacteria; kingdom Bacillati; phylum Actinomycetota; class Actinomycetes; order Micrococcales; family Micrococcaceae; genus Arthrobacter; species Arthrobacter sp. zg-Y919. The sequence goes on from NZ_CP126242.1 coordinate 2,413,349, forward strand.
CACGGTGGCGGGCGGTGCCCTGGATGCCACCGGGCTGAACGCTGTCCGTGCCTTCGAACAGGGACTCTCCGCCGGTACGACCGTGGCGCGGTTGCTGTCCGGCCGCACCCGCAGCCAGCGTGCGGGCACCGGCAGCGGCTAAGGAACGGACTTCAGCTGACAGAAGGGATAAAAGCAGCAGGGCCCCGCTGCCGAAGCAACGGGGCCCTGCTAAGAACCGAAACGGTTCAGGCTAAATCATCAAATTACTTGATGATCTTGGTGACGCGGCCTGATCCAACGGTGCGGCCGCCTTCGCGGATAGCGAAGCCGAGGCCCTCTTCCATAGCGATCGGCTGGATGAGCTCAACGGTCATCTCAGTGTTATCGCCGGGCATAACCATTTCAGTGCCCTCGGGGAGGGTGATGACGCCGGTTACGTCCGTGGTACGGAAGTAGAACTGCGGGCGGTAGTTCGAGTAGAACGGGTTGTGGCGTCCGCCTTCATCCTTGGACAGGATGTAGACGTTGGCTTCGAAGTCGGTGTGCGGGGTAATGGAACCCGGCTTTACGACAACCTGGCCACGCTCTACGTCTTCGCGCTTGATGCCGCGGAGCAGCAGGCCACAGTTCTCGCCGGCCCATGCTTCGTCAAGCTGCTTGTGGAACATCTCGATACCGGTAACCGTGGTCTTCTGGACCGGACGGATGCCGACGATCTCGACCTCGGAGTTGATGGCGAGGGTACCGCGCTCGGCGCGGCCCGTGACAACGGTTCCACGACCGGTGATCGTGAAGACGTCCTCGATCGGCATCAGGAACGGCTTGTCCTTGTCGCGAACCGGGTCCGGCACGTTGTTGTCAACGGCTTCCATGAGCTCTTCGACGGCTGCAACCCACTTGGGGTCGCCTTCGAGAGCCTTGAGGCCGGAAACGCGGACGACGGGAGCGTTGTCGCCGTCGAAGTCCTGGGAGCTCAGCAGTTCGCGAACTTCCATTTCCACGAGGTCGAGCAGTTCTTCGTCGTCAACCATGTCGGACTTGTTCAGTGCGACCAGCAGGTAGGGAACGCCAACCTGGCGGGCGAGCAGAACGTGCTCGCGGGTCTGGGCCATCGGACCGTCAGTAGCGGCAACCACGAGGATTGCGCCATCCATCTGAGCTGCACCAGTGATCATGTTCTTGATGTAGTCAGCGTGGCCGGGGGCGTCTACGTGTGCGTAGTGGCGCTTCTCGGTCTGGTACTCGATGTGCGAGATGTTGATGGTGATGCCGCGCTGGCGCTCTTCAGGTGCAGAGTCGATAGCAGCGAAATCGCGCTTTTCATTCAGATCAGGGTACTTGTCAGCAAGCACCTTCGAAATGGCAGCGGTCAACGTCGTCTTTCCATGGTCAACGTGACCAATGGTGCCGATGTTGACGTGCGGCTTAGTCCGCTCGAACTTTGCCTTCGCCACGGGTTCCTCCTAGAGAGTTAGAAGACTCAATCTCCAGCCGCGCTTTTCGCAACTGAAACTGATGTAAGTCTACTTGGGGCTGTTTATTTGATGAAATTGCCGATTTCCGCAGCAGCCTCGTAAGGCCGCTCAGTCTGGCTATGCGCCCGGTCCGGGCCGAAGCCCGGACCTGGCGCACACGGCGGGTTTCCCGGTCGGAACCGGTCCACCCTCCAAGTTTTACTCGCCGCGCGTCTTCTGGATGATCTCGTCGGCAACTGCCTTCGGGACCTCGGCGTAGCTGTTGAAGGACATGGAGTACACGGCGCGGCCCTGGGTCTTGGACCGCAGGTCGCCGATGTAACCGAACATGCCGGACAGCGGGACGTGTGCCCGGATGACCTTTACGCCGGCTGCATCTTCCATGGACTGCATCTGGCCGCGACGGGAGTTGATGTCACCGATAACTTCACCCATGTATTCCTCAGGGGTGCGGACTTCAACATCCATCAGCGGTTCGAGCAGGACAGGGCTCGCCATACGGGCGGCTTCCTTGAAAGCCTGCCGTCCGGCGATCTTGAACGCCATTTCCGAGGAGTCAACATCGTGGTAGGCGCCGTCAAGCAGCGTCGCCTTGATGCCGACAACCGGGTAACCGGCGAGCACACCGTCAGTGAGCGCGCTCTGGATACCCTGGTCAACGCTGGGGATGTATTCGCGGGGAACACGACCACCGGTGACCTTGTTCTCGAACTCGTAGAACGTGCCGTCGGAAGTATCCAGCGGCTCGATGGCGATCTGGATCTTTGCGAACTGACCCGAACCACCGGTCTGCTTCTTGTGCGTGTAGTCGTGCTTGGCGACTGCACGGCGGATCGTTTCGCGGTAGGCGACCTGGGGCTTGCCCACGTTTGCCTCGACGCGGAACTCGCGGCGCATGCGGTCCACCAGGATGTCCAGGTGGAGCTCGCCCATGCCGGCGATGATCGTCTGGCCGGTGTCTTCGTCGAGGGAGACCTGGAAGGTCGGATCCTCTTCGGAGAGCTTCTGGATGGCCGTGGAGAGCTTCTCCTGGTCACCCTTGGTCTTCGGCTCGATGGCCACGGAAATCACGGGCTCCGGGAAGCTCATGGATTCCAGCACGATCGGTTCCTGAAGGTCGCACAGGGTATCGCCCGTGGTGGTGTCCTTCAGGCCGATGGCGGCGTAAATGTGGCCCGTCGTGATTTCCTCGACCGGGTTTTCCTTGTTGGCGTGCATCTGGAAGAGCTTTCCGATGCGCTCCTTCTTCTGCTTGGTCGCGTTCATGACCTGGGCGCCGGAAGCAGCGTGACCGGAGTACACGCGGATGTAGGTCAGACGGCCGAAGAACGGGTGCGTCACAACCTTGAAGGCGAGAGCCGAGAACGGAGCCTTGGCATCAGCGGCGCGCTCGAGGATGACCTCTTCGTCGCGGATGTCGTGGCCCTTGATGTTCGGGACGTCAAGCGGGCTGGGCAGGTAGTCGACGACGGCGTCCAGCATCGGCTGCACACCGCGGTTCTTGAAGGCAGAGCCACAAAGAACCGGGTAGACCTCGGAGTTGATGGTCAGCTTACGGATGCCGGCCTTCAGCTCGGCAATGCTGATCTCTTCGCCTTCGAGGTACTTGTTCATCAGTTCGTCGCTGGCTTCAGCAACGGTCTCGACGAGCTGTGCGCGGTACGATTCGGCCTTTTCCTGCAGTTCTGCGGGGATCGGTTCGATTTCGTACTTGGCGCCCATGGTCACGTCACCCTTGGCGTCGCCGCGCCAGGTGAGTGCACGCATTTCGATGAGGTCAACGACGCCTTCGAATTCGCTTTCGGAGCCGATCGGCAGCTGGAGGACCAGCGGCTTGGCGCCGAGGCGGTTGATGATCGTGTCTACGGTGAAGTAGAAGTCAGCGCCGAGCTTGTCCATCTTGTTGACGAAGCAGATACGCGGAACGTCGTACTTGTCAGCCTGGCGCCAGACAGTCTCGGACTGCGGCTCCACGCCTTCCTTGCCGTCGAAGACAGCAACGGCGCCGTCGAGGACGCGCAGGGACCGCTCAACCTCGACAGTGAAGTCAACGTGACCCGGGGTGTCGATGATGTTGATCTGGTTGTTGTCCCAGTAACACGTGGTAGCTGCGGAGGTGATGGTGATGCCCCGCTCCTGCTCCTGTGCCATCCAGTCCATCGTGGACGCACCGTCGTGGGTCTCGCCGATCTTGTGGTTGACACCCGTGTAGAACAGGATGCGCTCAGTGGTAGTTGTCTTGCCGGCATCAATGTGGGCCATGATGCCGATGTTGCGGACCTTATTCAGGTCGGTAAGCACGTCAAGTGCCACGGTTTCTCCCTTTTTTGGTTGCTTCCGTCAACGGCGCTTATCCGGCTGAAGCCCTGCGGCCCGCAAATGCGGGCCACAGGGCCTTCAGCGGCTGCCGTCAGCTTGGCGTATTACCAGCGGTAGTGGGCGAAGGCCTTGTTGGACTCGGCCATCTTGTGGGTGTCCTCGCGGCGCTTCACAGCTGCACCAAGACCGTTGGAAGCGTCCAGGATTTCGTTGCGCAGACGCTCAGTCATCGTCTTCTCGCGGCGGGCCTTGGAGTAGCCGACCAGCCAACGCAGAGCCAGTGCGGTTGCACGGCCCGGCTTGACCTCGACGGGAACCTGGTAAGTGGCGCCGCCAACACGGCGGGACTTGACCTCAAGGCTCGGCTTGATGTTGTCCATTGCCTTCTTCAGGGCTGCAACCGGATCCTGTCCGGTCTTCTCCTGGGCGCCTGCAAGTGCACCGTAAACGATGCGCTCTGCGGTGGACTTCTTGCCGTCTACCAGAACCTTGTTGATCAGCTGCGTGACCAGCGGGGAGCCGTAGACGGGATCCAGTACGAGCGGCCGCTTGGGGGCCGGACCCTTGCGGGGCATATTACTTCTTCTCCATCTTCGCGCCGTAGCGGCTGCGAGCCTGCTTGCGGTTCTTGACACCCTGGGTATCGAGGGCACCGCGGACAATCTTGTAGCGGACACCGGGAAGGTCCTTCACACGACCGCCGCGCACCAGCACGATGGAGTGTTCCTGAAGGTTGTGACCCACACCGGGGATGTATGCAGTTACTTCGATGCCGCCGTTGAGGCGGACACGGGCAACCTTACGCAGAGCCGAGTTCGGCTTCTTCGGGGTGGTGGTGTAGACGCGGGTGCAGACACCACGGCGCATCGGGCTGCCCTTGAGGGCAGGAGCCTTGGTCTTCGAGACCTTGGGTGAGCGGCCCTTGCGGACCAGCTGCTGAATCGTAGGCACTTTCGTGTTCTCCGTTTTTTCTCGAGATAATTCTCTGGTTGCCTCGTCCCGCTGCCAGCTGAAAGCCGGACCGGGGCGACGCGCTTCAAGTCGTTGCCGCAATGCCCCGAGAAGTTCCGATATTCTCGCCGAAAGCGACCGTAGGCGTGCAAAAGTGTGGCATTCGTTGCGCAAGGACCCCGCAACCCGGAAACAGGCCCGCCCATTCCTTTCGGAATGCATTCCTCCGAGTATCTCTCCACGGAGGGCACGCGAGCGGCCTTCATCCACTGCCACACAAACAATTGGTTTTCAGTCTAGCAGACTTAACCGGTCCCCGCGGAAAGTGCCGGCGAGGTCACTAGCTGCGGGCAGCCAGCGCCTCGGTGATCCGGGCAGAAGCCCGCTGCAGGTGCGGCAGGACGCGGGCGGCCGCCTCGTCCAATGTTGGGGCATTCAGGCCCATGGCCGCCTGCATGGATGTGTTCAGGGCCGCCACTACCGATCCCTGCGGATCGCGCACGGGAACGGCGATGGACCGCAGGCCCAGCTCCAGCTCCTGGTCCACGACTGCCCAGCCCTGGTCCCGTGCCTGTGCCACCAGTGCACGCAGCCGGTCCGGATCGGTTACGGTCCGCTCCGTCAGCGGGAGCAGTTCCGCCGTCGCGACGTAGGCCTCGAAACGCTCCTCGGGGAGCCCGGCCAGCAGCACCCTGCCCATGGACGTGGCATAGGCGGGGAACCGGGTGCCCACGTTGATCCCCACGGTCATCAGGCGCCGCGTGTGGATGCGGGCAATGTAGACGATCTCGCCGCCGTCCAGCACCGACGCCGATGTGGACTCCGAAATTTCCCGGGAAAGGTCCTCCAGCACGGGCTGTGCCAGCCGTGGCAGGGACTGGCCGGATAGGTAGGAATACCCCAGCTGCAGCACCAGTGCGGTCAGCTCGAAGCCCCGGCCGTCGGTGCGGACGTAGCCCAGCTCCACCAGCGTGAGCAGGAAGCGGCGGGCGGTGGCCCTGGTCAGTCCGGTGCGGCGCGAGACCTCGCTCAGGGTCATCTGTACGTGGTCGGCGTCGAAGGCCCGGATCACCAGGAGCCCACGCGCCAGCGACTGCACGAACTGGTCGCTGGACTGTACCGTGTCGCCCACCTGTCCCCCCATATGTTTGGTTACTGCTGTTGGCCGGCTGCGGCGCGGATCAGCGGAATGTCCATCTTCGCAGCGAGTTCCTCGAACGTCGTCCCGAAGGTCTCGCGCACGTGGACGCCGCCGTCCTTCAGCAGGAAGACCGCCTCATTAGTGTAGACGCGGGTGACGCAGCCGACGCCCGTGAGGGGGTAGCTGCATTCCTTCACGAGCTTGCTGAGGCCGTCCTTGGTGAACAGGGACATCATGACGTAGACGTCCTTGGCGCCCGTGGCCAGGTCCATGGCGCCGCCCACCGCCGGGATGGCATCGGGGGCACCGGTGTGCCAGTTGGCCAGGTCACCCGAGGCGGAGACCTGGAAGGCACCCAGGACACAGACGTCAAGGTGTCCCCCGCGCATGATCGCGAAGGAGTCGGCGTGGTGGAAGTACGCGGCGCCCGGCAGTTCGGTGACCGGAATCTTGCCGGCGTTGATCAGGTCCGGGTCCACCTCGTCGCCGGTGGCTTCCGGCCCCATTCCCAGCATGCCGTTCTCGGTATGCAGGGTGACGTGCTGTTCGGGCCGGAGGTAGTTCGAGACCAGGGTCGGCTGGCCGATGCCCAGGTTCACGAAGGACCCGGGGGCGATGTCGGACGCCACCAGGGCGGCGAGTTCGTTCTTGCCCAGCTTCTCGGTTGTGGTGCTCATGCTGCGGCCGGTGCTTTCTCCTGGTCCACGCGGACCAGGCTGTTGACGTAGATTCCGGGGGTTACCACGGATTCGGGGTCCATTTCTCCGATGTCCACGATCTCGCGGACCTGCACAATCGCGGTCTTGGCCGCGGCGGCCATGATCGGACCGAAGTTGCGGGCGGTCTTCCGGTAGACGAGGTTGCCTGCCCGGTCGGCGCGCAGCGCCTTCACCAGGGCGAAGTCGGCATGGAGGGGCGTCTCGAAGACATAGCCGCGGCCGTCGATCATCCGGGTTTCCTTGCCTTCGGCCAGCGGGGTTCCGTAGGCGGTGGGCGTAAAGAACCCGCCGATGCCGGCACCGGCGGCCCGGATGCGTTCCGCCAGGTTGCCCTGGGGCACCAGTTCCAGTTCGATCTCGCCGGCCCGGTACCTGGCATCGAAGATCTGCGAATCGGACTGCCGGGGGAAGGAACAGATGATCTTCTTCACCCGGCCGGCGCCGATCAGGGCAGCCAGGCCCTGTTCGCCGTTCCCGGCATTGTTGTTCACGACTGTCAGGTCCTTGGCACCCTGGCGCAGCAGCGCCTCGATGAGTTCCACGGGCTGGCCGGCGCGTCCGAACCCGCCGATCATGACGGTGGCGCCGTCGTGGATGGGCGCAACGGCCTCATCGACGTCCTGCACAATGTTGAGCACGGTTTTTCCTTACGTCTAGGTGACGGTTCTCAGTTGGCGTTTTCGAGCACGACGGCGAGGCCCTGGCCGACGCCGATGCAGATCGCCGCCACCCCCCAGCGTTCACCCGATTCCTGCAGGCGGCGGGCCAGGGTGCCGAGGATACGCGTGCCGGAGGCTCCGAGCGGGTGGCCGATGGCTACCGCGCCGCCCCAGGCATTGACGATTCCGGGGTCGATGTCCCAGGCGTCGAGGCAGGCCAGGGACTGGGCGGCGAAGGCTTCGTTGAGTTCAACTGCCCCGACGTCGCTCCAGCTGATGCCGGCCCGCTTCAGCGCCGTGTTGGCTGCTTCCACCGGGGCGTAACCGAAGAACTGCGGCTCGTTGGCGGCCGCCCCGCGGCCGGCGATCCGGGCCAACGGCGCCAGCCCGAGGATTCCGGCCGCGTTCTCGCTGCCGAGCCAGGCTGCGGAGGCTCCGTCGTTCAGCGGCGAGGCGTTGCCGGCGGTCACGGTGCCGCCGGAGGCATCGTCCGAGACCGGGCGGAAGACGGTGCGCAGTGTGGCCAGCTTCTCCACCGTCGAGCCTGCACGGATGCTTTCATCCCGGGCCAGGTCCACACCGTCGACGGCGACCGTGAGGTTCGCGTATTTCCCGTCGTCCCAGGCCTTGGCGGCGAGGGCGTGCGAGGCGGCAGCGAATTCGTCCTGGCGCTCCCGCGTGATGCCGTACTTCTCGCGCAGCTGCTCGGTGGCCTCCCCCAGGGAGACGGTCCATTCCTTGGGCATGGCCGGATTGACCAGGCGCCAACCCAGCGTGGTGGAGGCCAGCGTCTGGTCTCCGGCCGGGTACGGCTTTTCGTTCTTGGGCAGCACCCAGGGGGCGCGGCTCATGGATTCCACGCCGCCGATGAGCATCAGGTCCGCTTCGCCGGTGTTGATCTGCCGCGAAGCGATCAGGGCCGCGTCCAGGGAGGAGCCGCAGAGGCGGTTGACCGTGGTGCCGGGGAGGGAGGTGGGCAGGCCGGCCAGCAGGGTGGCCATGCGGGCCACGTTGCGGTTCTCCTCGCCGGCGCCGTTGGCGTTGCCGAACACCACTTCGTCGATGCGCTCGGGATCGAGCCCCGGAGCACGGGACACGGAAGCCTTCAGGACCTGCGCGGCCAGGTCGTCCGGCCGGACTCCTGCCAGGGCCCCGCCGAACTTGCCGAAGGGGGTGCGGACTGCGTCGTAGATATAGGCCTGGTTCACCGGTGCTCCTTGAACTGGAAAGCGAAAACTCGAATGGCTGGAAGGGACCTGCGCGGCTTAGGCCGCGTCAATCTCCCGGAAGACGCCCTGGGCTACCTTGAAGGCGGAGTTGGCGGAAGGGACGCCGCAGTAAATCGCGGACTGCAGCACGATCTCCTTGATCTCGTCCCGGCTAAGCCCGTTGCGGAGCGCAGCGCGCACGTGCATGGCGAACTCCTCCAGGTGGCCGTGCGCAATCAGGGCGGTCAGCGTGATGGCGCTGCGCATGGTGCGCGGCAGCCCCGGCCGGGTCCAGATGGTGCCCCACGCGTACTGGGTGATCAGATCCTGGAAATCGGTGGTGAAGTCGTCCTTGCCGGCGTTGGCCCGGTCCACGTGCTCGCTGCCGAGGACCTCGCGGCGCACCGCCATGCCCTCGTCGTACACGTCCTGCCGGCTCTTGTTGGCATCTGCAATCACTGCGTTATTTCCCTTCCAGGTACTGGGCGCCGAAGAAATCCTTCAGCAGTTCCGCGGTCCGCTGCGGCTGCTCCACCGGGACCAGGTGGGCGGCGCCGTCAACGACGGCGGCGGTTCCGTTGGTGACGCGGTCCGCGATCAGCTGCGCGAACGACGGCGGGGTGACGACGTCGTCGGCGCCTGCGACGGCGAGGATGGGCACCGTGATGTCCGGCAGCCGGCGGCGGAGGTCAAAGGCTGCCAGCGCCTCGCAGCACAGGGCGTAGGAGAAGCGGTCCGCATCCTGCAGGGAGTGCAGGAGGGCGGCCGCTGCACCCGGTTCCCGGTCCATAAAGCCCGGCGCAAACCAGCGCTGCCCCGAGCCGACCACCTGTGTGGGAGTGCCCTGGGACCGTACGGTTTCCGCCCGCTCTTCCCAGCCTTCGGCCTCGCCGATCTTCGCACCGGAGCAGAGGACTGCGATGCCGTCGAACAGTGCCCCGTGGTCCAGTCCCAGCTGCAGCCCGACGGCGCCGCCCAGGGACACACCGGCATAGAACACCGGTGCGTCGGCGGCAATGTCTCCGGCGCTGCGGGCAGCGGTGACCAGGCCGGCGACACCGGCGGCCAGGTCCGCGACGCTGAAGGGTTCATGGGCGGCGGGGCTGACCCCGTGTCCGGGCAGGTCCCAGGCAATGACGGTGAAGGTGTCCAGTGCGGCAGCCGCGCGGCTCCACAGGGGGATGGACGCGGTGCCCAGGGACGGTCCGGCGATCAGGACCGGGGCTCCGGGGCCGGCGTCGGAGAGGCGCGAGGCCTTGATGACGGGGATGCTCATGCTGGGGTCTTTCCGGGGTAGGCGGCGGTGATCCGCTCGATGAGGGCGGTGGCCTCCCCTAGGTATTCGGCGGGGTCGAGGACGCTCTTGAGTTCCGCATCGGAGAGGGCCCCGGCGGGAACGGCGCGGCGCAGCAGTTCTTCGAAGGACTTCCCCGAGGAGAGGGACCGGGCGACCGTTTCGGTAATGATTTCCTTGCCGCGTCCTGGCACGCCGTCGTCCAGCAGCGGTGCCACTACGGCCATGATCTTTTCGCTGACCACAAGCGGTCCGGCGGCGTCCAGGTTCCGGGCCAGGGCGTCGGTGTGCACCTGCAGGCCTCCGGCCAGTTCGGCCAGCTTTTCCGCGGCTCCCCCGGCCAGGCGCAGCAGGGACCTCAGTGCCTGCCATTCCACGTGCCAGGAGCCGCTGGGGCGTTCATCATCCGCGGCGGCGGCAGCGGCGTTCAGCTGCATCCCGTAGCCGGGGGCGGCCAGGGCGGCGCTGCGGATCAGGACGGACAGGACGGGGTTCTGCTTCTGCGGCATGGCGGAGGACCCGCCGCGGCCGGCGGCACGGGGTTCGGACACCTCGCCGATTTCCGGGCGGCTCAGCAGCAGGACGTCGTTGGCGACCTTCCCGGCAGCGGCGGTGAAGTCCTGCAGGGCGGCTCCGAGGGCGGTCACGGGCAGCCGGTTGGTCTGCCACGGCGCAAGGGGTTCCACGAGGCCTAGCCCGTCGGCGAGGCGTGCGGTGAGGTCGAAGGCGGTGGGCCGTGCGCCGCCGCCGTCAGGGGAAGCGGACCCGGCGGCGAGGGTGAGGGCAGCGAGTGTGCCGGAGGCACCGCCCCACTGCAGCTGGAGGTTGTCGGCGGCGGTGCGCAGCCCCTGCGTGGCGGACCCGACGCCGTGCAGCCACTGGGCGGCACGGAGGCCGAAGGTGGAGGGCAGGGAGTGCTGGGTCAGGGTGCGGGCCACGCACAGCGTTGCGGCATGGCGGCGAGCCAGCTCGGCCAGGGCGGCGGCGGCCCTGTCTGCGTCTGCCAGGACCGCTTCCAGGGTTCGGCGGGCCAGCAGCATCAGGGCCGTGTCCATGATGTCCTGGCTGGTGGCACCGCGGTGGATTGCAGCGGCTGCCTTGGGATCCTGCGCCCGGGCCTGGGCCCGCAGGTCGGCCAGCAGGGGAATGACGGGATTGCCGCCGCCCTGCGCACGCTCGGCGAGGGACGCGGCGTCGTACCGGGAGGCATCGCTGACGGCGGCCACCGCGGCGGGTGCTTCCGGATCGGCCAGTCCGGCGCCGGCCAGCACCCGCACCCATTCGAGCTCAACATCCAGCAGTGCCTGGAGCAGCTGGCGGTCACCGGTCAGGTCTGCGGCGCGTGTACCCGCCCAGGCCGGGGAGAGCAGCCCGTAATCGGCACTGTCTGTGGCACCCACCGGTCAGGCTCCGGGGTAGGTGAGGAAAACGGTTTCGTCCTCGCCCTGCAGGCAGATGTTCCAGCGCAGGCCGCCGTCGGCCTCGCGGGTGGCGATCAGGGTGCGCCGGCGGTCTTCGGGCAGCGAGGAGAGCAGGGCGTCGCGGGCCAGTGCCTCTTCGTCGTCCGGCAGGTACATCCGGGTGTGCAGCTTGTTCAGCAGGCCGCGGGCGAAGATGACGAAGGAAATGAAGGGTGCCGATCCTTCCTCCGTGGGGCCCGGGTTGACCGTGGTGAAAGTGTAGTTTCCGGTGTTGTCGACGGCGGTGCGCCCCCAGCCGGTGAAGGTGTAGCCGTCACGCACCAGTGAGCCGGTGTGCTGCGGAATGTTGCCGTCTGCGTCAGCCTGCCAGATTTCCAGCAGGGCGTCCGGAATGGTGTCCCCGGCGCCGTCGGTCACGGTGCCCTGCAGGCGGATACTCCCGGGCAGGCCCGGGGTTGTCAGCTGGTTGTCCTTCTCGAAGGGGAGGGCGTAGCCGTAGAACGGTCCGATGGTCTGGCCGGGGGTGGCGGTTAGCTTCTGATCGCTCATTACTCTGCGTCCTCGTCTTCCATCCAGGTGCGGTTGCTGCCGGTGAGCACTATGTCCCAGTTGTAGCCGGTGGCCCATTCATGCGAGGTGATGTTGTGGTCGTACGTGGCCACGAGGCGGTCGCGTGCCTTCTGGTCCGTGATCGACTGGTAGATCGGGTCCAGGGCGAACAGCGGGTCACCCGGGAAATACATCTGGGTGATCATGCGCTGGGTGAAGTCGGTGCCGAAGAGCGAGAAGTGGATGTGCGCCGGGCGCCACGCGTTGTAGTGGTTCTTCCACGGGTACGGCCCCGGCTTGATGGTGGTGAACTCGTAGGAGCCGTCATCCGTGGTGATGCAGCGGCCGACGCCGGTGAAGTTCGGGTCCAGCGGAGCCGGATGCTGGTCGCGCTTGTGGATGTAGCGGCCGGCGGAGTTGGCCTGCCAGATTTCCACCAGCTGGTTGCGCACGGGGTGCCCGTCGCCGTCGAGGATGCGCCCGCGGACGATGATCCGCTCCCCCATCGGTTCGCCGTTGTGCTGGATGGTCAGGTTGCTCTCGAGGGCGTGGACGTCCTGGTGGCCGAAGGCCGGGGACCACAGTTCGATGGTTTCGGGGTCCACGTGGTGCGGATCCTTGGTGGGGTGGCGCAGGAGCGAGCTGCGGTAGGGAGAAAAGTCGATGCGCGGCTGCGTTTCCTCGGCGGCGCCGTCGTCCACTCCCTTGTCGTAGTCGGCGTGGACCGAAGCGATTTCAGCCGAGATCTGGTCCTGCGAGGCCTCGGCCGCATCCAGCTTCTCGATGACATGGCTGTTCTGGAAAAGATTGTCTTCCATTTCCATGGTTATTCCTTTCAATGAAGCGCACCCTCGCGCTCCGGCTTTCCAAGCATCCACGTGGTCCACACCACGTTACACCGCTTGTTCATTGGATGTACAAGTGTTCGATATACGCACACAAGGAGGGTTTCAGCTGTTGGGCCACCCCGTATAGGCCTCTGCCAGGTAGGCGCTGCCGTGGCGGGAGGCGACAACGCCGCTGAGCTCGCCGAGCGCGCGCTTGCGTTCGAAGGGGCTGGCATCGGCACGGGTATGCAGCATGGACGTCATCCAATAGGAGAAGTTCTGGGCACGCCAGACCCGCTGCAGCGCCTTGCTGCTGTAACCGTCCAAGAGGTCCGGAGACCTGGTGGCGTAGAACGAGTCGATGGCCTCGAACAGCACCTGGACATCCGCCAGGGCAAGATTCAGTCCCTTGGCACCGGTGGGCGGCACGGTGTGCCCGGCGTCTCCGGCGAGGAAGAGGTTGCCGTAGCGCATTGGTTCGCAGACATAGCTGCGGAACTTCAGGACCGTTTTCTCGAAGATCGGTCCGCGCTTGAGTTCAAGACCGTCCGGGCCGTCCACCCGGGCCTGGAGTTCGTCCCAGATCCGCTCCTCGCTCCAGGCGTCCGCGTCCTCGTTCGGATCCGCCTGGAAGTACATGCGCTGGATCTTGTCGTTGCGCTGGCTGATCAACGCAAAACCACGGTCCGAGTTGGCATAGATCAGTTCCGGCGCGCTGGGCGCGGCCTCGGTAAGGATCCCAAACCAGGCGAAGGGGTATTCGATGAAGTTGTCCGTGCGGGCTTCCCTGGGGATCGAGCGCTTGCAGATACCGCCGGACCCATCCGAGCCCACCAGGATCCCGCAGTGGATTTCAAAGTCCCGGCCCTCGCTGTCGGTGAAGAGGATCTTCGGAGTGTCCGTCGCCAGGTCGGTGACGGCAGTATCACTGACCCCGTACCGGACATCGCCATGGTCACGTTCTCGGGCCGCGGCGAGGTCCGTGAACACTTCGTTCTGCGGGTAGAGCCATACGGACTCCCCCACCAGGTCTTCAAAATCGATGCGGTGGCTTTCGCCGCCGAAGCGCAGGTCAATACCCTCATGCCGGTACCCGTCCGTCAGCACCCGGTCGCTGACTCCGGTTTCCGTGAGCATGCGGACGCTGCCGTGCTCGAGGATGCCGGCCCGGTGGGTCGTGCGGATGGTTTCGTGGTCCCGCTTTTCCACCACGATGTTGTCGATGCCCGATTTGGACAGCAAATGCGAAAGCATCAGCCCGGCAGGGCCGCCGCCCACGATGCCGACCTGCGTTGTGAGGATTGTGCGCTCTGCACCCATCTCGTACTCCCTTGGAAAGCTATGTAGCGGACACTACATCCAAGTGTGACTGCCGGCACACAGGGAGTTCCAAAGCCATTCTCATTGATTGGGAAAGCCGCTGCCACTGCCTGCCTGCCGTTCCGGCGCATCCAGTGCCCCGGTTCACGGTGCTGCCGGCAGCGGATCCGGTTCCGCCGGAAGTTCCGACGGCAGCGGTACGCCCCGCCGCGGAACCCCCATCCGCAGCAGGAACACGCACTGGCCCAGGGCCACCGCCACGGCCAGCCAAAGCGTCGGTACGGCGCCGATCCAGCCCAGCAGCAGCGCCCCGAGCACGCCGCCCAGCACCACCGCACCCTGGGTGAGCGTGCGGCGGGTGGACGAGACCCTGGCGAGGAGGTCATCCGGAATCAGCGCCGTGGTCAGGGCCGCGCTGTTCACCATCATCAGGCCAAGCGCCAGGCCGAAGAGGGTAAAGGACAGCCCGATGCCCGGCACTGCGAGATGCGGCCAGAGCGCGGTCAGCGGAATGAGTGCGAAGTTAACCGGCATCATCACCGCCGCGAGCAGCATGGCCCGGAGCGGACCCATTGCCCGTCCCACCCGCGGAGCCAGCACCGCACCGGCAATGCCGCCAACCGCGCTGACGGACCAGATGGCACCGAAGAGGGCCGGATCCATGGCCAGATCGTGAAGGATGAACCAGGTCTCAGCCGCCTGATAGATCCCGGCTGCAAAGTTGTTGGTTGCGGTCGTCAGAATCAGCGCCAGCAGCAGGCGGTGGCCGGCAATGAACCGGATCCCTGTCGCGATGGACTCACGTACGCCCGGCCGGTCCGGCTTTGGCAGGGCCGGGTTGTCCGGGGGCAGCCGGCTAAGTCCCGCGGCGGCAATCAGCTGCATGGCTGCGCTTACCGCCAGGACGGCCGGCGCCGGAAGGAACCGCACGAGGATGCCGCCTGCCGCTGGGCCGGCCAGGGACACCACCTGTTCGGCGACCATCACTGAAGACGAAGCATCAGCGATCCGGTGCCGGCCCACCAGCCGGGGCAATACCGAGGTGTACGCGGCCATGAAAAACACGTCCGCAATACCCACCACCAGGATCACCAGGAGCAGCTGCCATGCCTCCAGCCAGCCGCAGAAGAACAAGGCAACCGCACACGCATAGGCGGCAGCACGTAGCCAGGTCATGGCGAGCATGGTGCGCCGCTGACCCCACCTGTCGACCACCACTCCCGCCACCAGCCCGAAGAGGAGCGGCCCGGCGCTGCTGAGCGGGGCCGCGAGCCCGGCCTCGAACGGCGACGCTCCGAGCACGGTGATCATTCCCACCGACACGGCAAAAACTGCGATGTCACTGCCGGCATGCACCGCCGTCGTGGCGAGCCATAAACCACGGAATGCGGGCAGCGAGGCCACTCCTGATGCTGCCACTGCTTCCCCCTGCGTTGCCCGCCCTGTTCTGTTGGGCCCGGAACCGCTGCCGCCGGGGATGGTTCCCGTCCGGCCGTGCTGTGGACCCGGCACTACTATCGCCCGGGAGAGAGGCGCAGCCCTGCAGCGCCACGCTGCACTGCTTCGTTCCACTGGAGTCTGCCGCTGTGGATTGCGGCCAGGGTCAGCGCGTGTAGTGCGGACCCGCGGCGTCGGCCCGCACGCCAAGTCCGCGCGAGATACCGCGGGCAGCGGTCATCAGGGCCGGGACGGTCGCCGTAGTGTGCTCGCTGCCCGTGGGCACCACGACGCCGATGGCCGCAACGGCCGTGCCTGAGGCGCCGAAGACGGGCACGGCGATTCCGGTGGTGTCGGGCACGACGGCGCCGGGCAGGCTGGCGCTGCCCTCGAGGCGGATCCGGGTCCAGGACGCACGCAGGTCCTGCTCTTCTCGGTCTGCCAGGTTCCGCCGGAGCAGATAGGCCTCCTGCACGTGCCGCGGCGAGTGGGCCATCATCACCATCCCTGAAGAGGAGACGTGGACCGGCAGCCGGCCGGCGACCTTGGCGTGGTTCAGCACCGACCCATGGCTGGAAAGGCGCTCGATAAACAACACCTCGTCCTGCCGCAGGACGGACAACTGGGTGTGTTGCCGGACCACGGCCTGAATGTCCTCCATGTACGGCATCGCAATCTGCTTGAGCCCAAGGGCCGCCGAGCTGCGGTTGGCCAGTTCCCACAGGCGCAGGCCCAGCCGGACGCCGCCGTCGGGCTCCCGCTGCAGGAAACCGTGCCCGGCCAGGTCCTTCACCATCCGGTGCGTGGTGGACAGCGGCAGTTCCGCGCGCCGGGCCAGCACGGCCACCGGCATGGACTGGTGGGTTTCGTCGAAGGCGCTGATGATCCGGACGATCCGGCTCGTCATGGATTCGCCGCTTGGGGAATTCGCCATCCTTTAAGTCTGGCACAGCCGTTAAACGCGGCAGGTCCCGCACCCTGGGGTGCGGGACCTGCCGTTGATACCGGGCCGCCGGGAGTGCGCATGCGCACAGCCGGCGGTTCAGCCTTGGTTAGCGGAAGTCGCTGCCCATGTCGTAGTCATCCAGCGGGATGGCGTGGAACTCAGGGCTCAGACCGCCGTCAACGCCGGCGTAGTCGAAGTCGCTGAAGGCGCTGGGGCCGGTGAAGAGATTGGCCTTTGCTTCTTCGGTCGGCTCGACAGTGACCTCGGTGTAACGGGGCAGGCCCGTTCCGGCCGGGATCAGCTTACCGATGATGACGTTCTCCTTGAGGCCGAGCAGCGGATCGCTCTTGCCTTCCATGGCAGCCTGCGTCAGGACGCGGGTTGTCTCCTGGAAGGAAGCTGCGGACAGCCAGGACTCGGTGGCCAGGGAGGCCTTGGTGATGCCCATGAGTTCCGGACGGCCCGAAGCAGGCTTCTTGCCTTCCGAAACCACGCGGCGGTTCTCCTTCTCGAAGCGGCGGCGCTCGGTCAGCTCACCCGGGAGCAGATCGGAATCGCCGGACTCGATCACGGTCACGCGGCGCAGCATCTGGCGGACAATAACCTCGACGTGCTTGTCGTGGATGCCCACACCCTGGCTGCGGTACACGCGCTGGACTTCGTCCACCAGGAATTCCTGTGCCTTGCGCGGGCCGAGGATACGGAGGATCTGCTTGGGATCCACCGCACCGAAGACCAGCTGCTGGCCAACCTCTACGTGGTCGCCGTCGGCAACCAGCAGGCGGGCACGGCGCAGGACCGGGTAGGCGATTTCCTCGGAGCCGTCATCGGGAGTGACAACCAGACGCATCTGGCGGTCGGTCTCTTCGATGGTGACCCGGCCCGCGGTCTCGGAGATCGGAGCAACACCCTTAGGCGTACGTGCTTCGAAGAGCTCCTGGATACGGGGCAGACCCTGGGTGATGTCCTCAGCGGAAGCAACACCACCGGTGTGGAAGGTACGCATGGTCAGCTGGGTACCCGGCTCACCAATGGACTGTGCGGCAATGATGCCCACGGCCTCGCCGATGTCCACGGTCTTACCCGTGGCCAGGGAGCGGCCGTAGCAAAGTGCACAGGTACCGACGGCGGACTCACAGGTGAGTACGGAGCGGACCTTGATGTCGGTGACGCCGGCTTCGAACAGCTTGGCGATGAGGACGTCGCCCACATCGTCGCCGCCCTTTGCCAGGACATTGCCCTGGGCATCGGAGACGTCGGTGGCCAGCGTACGGGCGTACGCCGAGTTCTCGACCTCTTCGTGCAGCTGCAGCTCGCCGTTGGAATCCGGAACCGCGATGGTCACGTTCAGGCCGCGCTCGGTGCCGCAGTCTTCCTCGCGGACGATGACGTCCTGCGACACATCCACCAGACGACGGGTCAGGTAACCCGAGTTGGCGGTACGCAGAGCGGTATCGGCCAGACCCTTACGGGCACCGTGGGTGGCGATGAAGTATTCCAGCACCGACAGGCCCTCACGGTAGGAGGACTTGATCGGGCGCGGAATGATCTCACCCTTAGGGTTGGCCACCAGGCCACGGATACCGGCAATCTGGCGGACCTGCAGCCAGTTACCACGGGCACCGGAGGACACCATGCGGTTGATGTTGTTGAATTCGGGCATGTTCGCCCGCATTGCAGCAGCAACCTCGTTGGTGGCCTTGTTCCAGATGTCGATGAGTTCCTGGCGGCGCTCGTCTTCAGCGATCAGGCCCTTGCCGTACTGGCTTTCAACCTTGGCAGCCTGGGCTTCGTAGCCTTCCATAATGGCCGGCTTGTCGATCGGAGCCGCGATATCGGAAATGGCGACGGTAACGCCCGAGCGGGTGGCCCAGTAGAAACCGGCGTCCTTCAGGTTGTCCAGCGTTGCTGCCGTGACGACCTTCGGGTACCGCTCAGCGAGATCGTTGACGATAGCGGAGAGCTGGCCCTTGTCGGCAACTTCCTTGACCCACGGGTAGTCCGCAGGCAGCGTCTGGTTGAAGATGACCTGTCCGAGGGAGGTTTCGATGAGGGCAGGAGTGCCCTCTTCCCAACCTTCCGGAGCGGGCTGGCCTGCGCTGGGGACGAAGCCGTCCACGCGCATCTTCACCAGGGCGTTCAGGTGCAGCTCGCCCATGTCGAAGGCCATGATGGCTTCGGCCATGGAGCCGAACACGCGGCCTTCACCGGCAGCACCGTCACGCTTGGTGGTGAGGTGGTGCAGGCCGATGATCATATCCTGCGAGGGCAGGGTGACCGGGCGGCCGTCGGACGGCTTCAGGATGTTGTTCGAGGACAGCATCAGGATGCGTGCTTCAGCCTGGGCTTCGGGGCTCAGCGGCAGGTGGACTGCCATCTGGTCACCGTCGAAGTCAGCGTTGAAGGCGCCACAGACCAGCGGGTGCAGCTGAAGGGCCTTACCTTCAACGAGCTGCGGCTCGAAGGCCTGGATGCCGAGGCGGTGCAGGGTGGGTGCACGGTTGAGCAGCACCGGGTGTTCGGTGATGATCTCTTCCAGCACGTCCCAGACCTGCGGGCGGAAACGCTCGACCATGCGCTTGGCGCTCTTGATGTTCTGTGCGTGGTTGAGGTCAACCAGGCGCTTCATCACGAACGGCTTGAAGAGCTCCAGGGCCATCTGCTTGGGCAGACCACACTGGTGCAGCTTCAGCTGCGGGCCGACAACGATCACGGAACGGCCGGAGTAGTCAACGCGCTTACCCAGAAGGTTCTGGCGGAAGCGGCCCTGCTTGCCCTTGAGCATGTCGGAAAGCGACTTCAGCGGGCGGTTGCCCGGTCCGGTGACCGGACGGCCGCGGCGGCCGTTGTCGAACAGGGAGTCAACAGCTTCCTGGAGCATCCGCTTTTCGTTGTTCACGATGATCTCGGGGGCACCGAGATCCAGCAGGCGCTTCAGGCGGTTGTTGCGGTTGATCACGCGGCGGTACAGGTCATTAAGGTCCGACGTCGCGAAACGGCCGCCGTCGAGCTGGACCATCGGGCGCAGTTCCGGCGGGATGACCGGAACGGCGTCGAGGACCATGCCCAGCGGGCTGTTCGTGGTGGTCAGGAACGCGTTGACAACCTTCAGGCGCTTCAGGGCACGCGTCTTGCGCTGGCCCTTGCCGTTCTGGATGATGTCGCGCAGGTTCTCGGACTCTGCCTGCATGTCGAAGTCTTCAAGACGCTTCTTGATGGCTTCGGCACCCATGGAGCCTTCGAAGTACAGGCCGTAGCGGTCGCGCAGTTCGCGGTAGAGACCCTCGTCGCCCTCAAGGTCGCCGACCTTGAGGTTCTTGAAACGGTCCCAGACCTGCTCGAGGCGCTCGATGTTGTTGTCGGCGTCGCGGCGGACCTTGGCCATCTGGCGGTCGGCGGAGTCGCGGGCCTTCTTCTTATCGGCAGCCTTGGCGCCTTCGCCCTCGAGGCGGGCAAGCTCGCCTTCGAGGTCCTTGGCGATCGCGGCAATGTCGGAGTCACGCTGGTCGACGAGGTGCTTGCGCTCCAGGTCGTGCTCGGCCTGCAGGTTCGGCAGTTCGGCGTGGCGGTTCTCTTCGTCGACCGAAGTGATCATGTAGGCAGCGAAGTAGATGACCTTCTCGAGGTCCTTCGGAGCCAGGTCCAGCAGGTAGCCCAGACGGGACGGAACACCCTTGAAGTACCAGATGTGGGTAACCGGAGCGGCGAGCTCAATGTGGCCCATGCGTTCGCGGCGCACCTTGGCACGGGTGACCTCGACGCCGCAGCGCTCACAGATGATGCCCTTGAAGCGGACGCGCTTGTACTTACCGCAGTAGCATTCCCAGTCGCGGGAAGGACCGAAGATCTTTTCGCAGAAAAGACCGTCCTTCTCCGGCTTCAGGGTTCGGTAGTTGATGGTTTCCGGCTTCTTCACTTCGCCGTAAGACCAACCGCGGATTTCATCCGCGGTGGCAAGGCCGATTCGCATGAGGCCGAACGTGGAATCGTTGGACATGGGTCCCTGTTCTCTCTTGTTCTCTAAATCTGAATGTCTCGGGTGCGGAAAAGATTGAAGGTGACCATCGGGGCCGGCGCCAGGCGGTCCGGGTTAGGCGGCTTTAATATTCCGTGCGAGCTCTGCGAGCTGCGGAATTTCGTTGCCGCCGTTCCGGACCGTCCTGGCACCGACCGGGACGGATCTACCAGCTAAACCTCTTCGACGGAGCTGGGCTCTGCACGGGACAGATCGATACCCAGTTCCTCCGCGGCCCGGAAGACTTCTTCATCCGAGTCACGCATTTCAATCGTGTTGCCTTCGGTGGAGAGGACTTCCACATTCAGGCAGAGCGACTGCATTTCCTTGATCAGGACCTTGAACGATTCCGGAACGCCGGGCTCCGGGATGTTCTCGCCCTTGACGATGGCTTCGTAGACCTTCACGCGGCCATGGATGTCATCAGACTTGATCGTGAGCAGTTCCTGCAGGGTGTAGGCGGCGCCGTACGCTTCCAGGGCCCAGACTTCCATCTCACCGAAGCGCTGTCCGCCGAACTGTGCCTTACCACCCAGCGGCTGCTGCGTGATCATGGAGTACGGTCCGGTGGAGCGTGCGTGGATCTTGTCGTCCACCAGGTGGTGCAGCTTCAGGATGTACATGTAGCCGACCGAGATCGGGTCCGGGAACGGCTGGCCGGAGCGGCCGTCGTACATCCGGGCCTTGCCCGAGGCACCGATCAGGCGGTTGCCGTCACGGGTCACGTTGGTGGAGTCGAGCAGGTTGGTGATCTCGTCCTCGCTGGCACCGTCGAACACCGGGGTGGCGACCGTGGTGGGGCCGGTCTCGCGGGGCAGGTTCGGCAGGTCCTTGACCCAGTCCGGCTCGCCCTCGATCTTCCAGCCCTGCTTGGCAGCCCAGCCCAGGTGGATTTCCAGGACCTGTCCGACGTTCATTCGGCCCGGAACACCCAGCGGGTTCAGGATGATGTCGACGGGGGTTCCGTCTTCCATGAACGGCATGTCTTCGATCGGGAGGATCTTGGAGATGACGCCCTTGTTGCCGTGGCGGCCGGCCAGCTTGTCGCCGTCCGTGATCTTGCGCTTGTGCGCCACGTAGACGCGGACCAGCTGGTTGACGCCCGGGGGCAGCTCGTCGTCGTTGTCGCGGTCGAAGATACGCACGCCAATGACGGTGCCGGACTCGCCGTGGGGAACCTTCAGGGAAGTGTCGCGGACTTCGCGGCTCTTCTCACCGAAGATTGCGCGCAGCAGGCGCTCTTCCGGGGTCAGTTCCGTTTCACCCTTCGGGGTGACACGGCCAACCAGGATGTCCCCTGCTTCAACCTCGGCACCGATGTGGATGATGCCGCGCTCGTCGAGCTGCGAGAGCACCTCTTCGGAGACGTTGGGGATGTCACGGGTGATTTCCTCGGCACCAAGCTTGGTGTCGCGGGCGTCAACCTCGTGCTCCTCAATGTGGATGGAGGTCAGGACGTCGTCGGAGACCATCCGCTGGGACAGGATGATGGCATCTTCGTAGTTGTGGCCTTCCCATGACATGAATGCCACGAGCAGGTTCTTACCAAGGGCCAGTTCACCCTGGTCCGTTGCGGGACCGTCGGCGATGATGCTGTTGACCTCAACCCGGGCACCTTCGGAAACCAGCACGCGCTGGTTGTAGGCGTTGCCCTGGTTGGAGCGCTCGAACTTCATGATCGGGTAGCTGGTCTCGGTGCCGTCGTCGTTCATGACGGTGACGAGGTCAGCCGAAACCTCGGTGACAACACCGGGCTTCTTGGCGGTCACGGAGTCGCCGGCGTCAACGGCGGTGTACTTCTCCATGCCAGTGCCCACCACGGGGCGCTCGGAACGGAGCAGCGGCACAGCCTGGCGCTGCATGTTCGCACCCATGAGGGCACGGTTGGCATCGTCATGCTCGAGGAACGGAATCAGGGCCGTAGCCACCGACACCATCTGGCGCGGGGAGACGTCCATGTACTCGACCTCGTTGGGCTCAACGAGGACGGGCTCACCGGAACCGCCGCGGGCACGGACGAGGACGAGGTCCTCGGCGAAGTGCTGATCGGCCTGCAGCGGAGCGTTTGCCTGGGCAATGGTGCGCTCTACTTCGTCGTCGGCGGTGAGGTAGTCGACCTTGTCGGTGACGACACCCTGCTCGACCTTGCGGTACGGGGTCTCGATGAAGCCGAAGGCGTTGATGCGGCCGTACGAAGCCAGCGAACCGATCAGGCCAATGTTCGGGCCTTCAGGGGTTTCGATGGGGCACATACGTCCGTAGTGGGACGGGTGCACATCTCGTACTTCCATGCCTACGCGGTCACGGGACAGACCGCCCGGGCCCAGCGCGGACAGGCGGCGCTTGTGCGTCAGGCCGGCCAGCGGGTTGTTCTGGTCCATGAACTGCGAGAGCTGGGAGGTTCCGAAGAACTCCTTGATCGCAGCAACAACGGGACGGATGTTGATCAGGGTCTGCGGCGTGATGGCCTCGACGTCCTGGGTGGTCATCCGTTCGCGGACCACGCGCTCCATACGGGACAGGCCCGTGCGGATCTGGTTTTCGATCAGTTCGCCCACGGCGCGGATGCGGCGGTTGCCGAAGTGGTCGATGTCATCGACCTCGACGCGGATGTCCACGTCGTCGCCGTTGCGCTTGCCCGGAACCGTCTTCTCGCCGGCGTGCAGTGCTACGAGGAACTTGATCATGGCGACGATGTCGTCATTGTTCAGCACGGAGGCATCGGAATCCGTCAGCGGCTTGTCGATGCCCAGCTTGCGGTTGATCTTGTAACGGCCAACCTTGGCCAGGTCGTAGCGCTTCGGGTTGAAGTACAGGTTGTCCAGCAGGGTCTGGGCAGCCTCAACCGTGGGCGGCTCGCCCGGACGGAGCTTGCGGTAGATGTCCAGCAGGGCATCTTCGCGGGTTTCCGTGGGGTCCTTTTCCAGGGTGGCCCGGATGGAGTCGTACTCACCGAAGGTCTCGAGGATCTGGCCTTCGGTCCAGCCGAGTGCCTTGAGGAGCACGGTGACCGACTGCTTGCGCTTGCGGTCCAGGCGGACGCCCACCTGGTCGCGCTTGTCGATTTCAAGTTCAAACCATGCACCGCGGGAAGGAATGATCTTCGCGGTGTAGATGTCCTTGTCACTGGTCTTGTCAGCGGTGCGCTCGAAGTACGCGCCCGGGGAGCGGACCAGCTGGGAAACAACAACACGCTCGGTGCCGTTGATGACGAACGTTCCCTTATCCGTCATGAGGGGGAAGTCGCCCATGAACACGGTCTGCTGCTTGATTTCACCCGTGTTGTTGTTCATGAATTCGGCTTTAACGTACAACGGGGCCGAGTACGTAGCGTCCCGGTCCTTGCACTCCGCCATGGTGTACTTCGGGTCGGCAAACTCCGGCTCCGAGAAGCTCAGGGACATGGTGCCCTGGAAGTCTTCGATCGGGGAGATTTCCTCGAAGATGTCAGCCAGGCCGGAAGTGGTGGCAATACCCTGTTCGCCGGTCTCCCGCGCCTTTTCAACGCGCGCCTTCCAGCGCTCGTTGCCGACGAGCCAGTCGAAGCTGTCTGTCTGCAGGGCAAGAAGATTGGGAACGTCAAGCGGTTCGTGAATCTTTGCGAATGAAATCCGGGAAGCTGCGTTCTCCGGATTAGTAGCGGTTTCGTTATTAGAGGTGCTCGAGGCGACCAAGAGGGATCCTTCCACAGACCTTCAGGCGTGTTTCACGCCTCCTCCCCTGCACGATGCGGACCGAGTCCGTGTGCGTCCCAGTGTCCGGCGTAGGGCACATCCACAGGTTGCGGATACTGCCCGGCACGGAACGAAGCCCACCGCTATATGAAGGCTGAAGGTTAACAGGAGGAAGCAAATATCCACTATAGGGCATTATGGGCAGACAAGTCTAGCCGGTAATTGGACCCTGCTTCGCTCAACCCCTCCGAAAGGAGGTCCCGGGTGGGATCCGGATCGACATCCAGCAGTCGAATCCAGTATCGGACCCAATATCGAATTCAGGCCCGGAACCAGGCGATCGAATCCCGGTCTGAGGGGGAGCTACAGGCAACACCGGCGCACCGTTCACGCATCGGATACAGATACCTTACCGCATAAGGGCGGTTCTCCGCTCGTAGTGCGGTGGGCGGGGCCGCAGGCGCCTGTGACGGCGCTCTCCCCCGGCCCTGCGGGTTGGCGTAGCCTTATCCCTGTCTTCAATGACGAATACAACGACGAAAGCGACCCACGAGTGACTAACGCACCCATAAACACCTCCGCCGCCCGCGCAGCCGTTCCCGAAGTGGTCATTGTCGGGGGCGCACGGACGCCCCAGGGACGGTTGAACGGCCAGCTGTCCACTTTCACAGCTGTCGAGCTTGGAGCCTTTGCCATCAAGGGGGCCCTGGATAAGTCCCGCGTAGCCGCCGCAGATGTCGACGCCGTCATCATGGGGCATGTGGTGCAGGCAGGCTGCGGACAGAATCCCGCCCGGCAGGCTTCCATCAAGGCCGGGATCGGCTGGGAGGTTCCCACCGTCACCGTTAACAAGGTCTGCCTGTCCGGCCTGGCAGCGGTCATCGACGCCGCCCGGCTGATCCGCGGCGGCGAGGCGACCGTGGTGGTGGCCGGCGGCCAGGAATCAATGAGCCGCGGGCCGCACCTGCTTCCGGGCTCCCGCCAGGGCTGGAACTACGGGAATATCTCCGCCCTCGATTCGGTGGCCCACGACGGACTGACCGACGCCTTCGACAACGACTCCATGGGCATTTCCACCGAACGCGGCAACACCAAGCTGGCCATCAAGCGGCTGGAACAGGACGAAGTAGCGGCAGCCTCGCACCAGCGTGCGGCTGCGGCCATGGCGTCGGGCGTCTTCGACGCGGAAATCGTTCCCGTGACGGTACCCCAGCGCCGCGGCGAGCCCGTGGTCCTGACCGAGGACGAGGGTGTGCGGCCCAACACCACCGTGGAGACCCTGGCGGGTCTGCGGCCTGCCTTTGATACGGATGGAACCATCACTGCCGGCAACTCCTCTCCATTGTCCGACGGCGCTGCAGCCCTGATCCTCACGACCCGGGAGTATGCCGACGCGAAGGGGCTGGAGATCCTCGCCGCAGTCGGTATGCCCGGCCAGGTGGCCGGCCCGGACAACACACTGCATTCCCAGCCCTCCAACGCACTGTTCGCCGCGCTGGGGCGGGCCGGCTGGAGCACCTCGGACCTGGACTTCATCGAGATCAACGAAGCCTTCGGCGCCGTCGCCGTGCAGTCCCTGAATGAACTTGGTATGGACCTGGAGCAGTGCAACCTCCACGGCGGGGCGATCGCGCTGGGGCACCCCATTGGTGCCTCCGGTGCCCGGCTTGCCCTTACTGCGGCACATGAACTCGCCCGGCGCGGTTCGGGCCGGGCGGGCGTCTCCCTCTGCGGCGGCGGCGGGCAGGGCGAGGCCCTGCTGCTTTACCGCGAAGACGCATAGCAGAGCGCAACAGGGCGCAGCAGGCTTCCCAGCACGAGCCCGAACACACAAAAGCCCCCGTTCCTTGCGGAACGGGGGCTTTTGTCAGCGTTTTTTATGCTGTGAGGCAGTAAAAACTACTTGACGGTGACGGTGGCGCCGGCAGCTTCGAGAGCTTCCTTGGCCTTGTCAGCGGCTTCCTTGTTGGCGCCTTCGAGGACGGCCTTCGGAGCGCTGTCAACCAGGTCCTTGGCTTCCTTCAGACCCAGGGAAGTCAGGGCACGGACTTCCTTGATCACTGCGATCTTCTTGTCGCCGGCTGCTTCGAGGATGACGTCGAATTCAGTCTTCTCTTCAGCGGCTTCAGCGGCACCGGCAGCGGGGCCGGCAACTGCAACAGCAGCAGCGGTGACGTCGAACGTCTCCTCGAAGAGCTTCACGAAATCGGAGAGCTCGATGATGGACAGTTCCTTGAAAGCTTCAATGAGCTCTTCGTTGGTGAGCTTCGCCATGGTGTGGCGTCCTTCCTATAGTTGGTGCACGCAGGCACCGGAGATTGGTGGAGAAGAGGTTTTACTCTTCGGTGGCTGCTTCTGCTGCCGGAGCTTCTTCTGCAGCGGCCGGAGCCTCTTCTGCAGCCGAGGCAGCGGGGGCGCCGCTTTCCTCTTCGAGCTTCGTGCGCAGTGCATCAGCCGTGCGGGCGAGCATGGACATCGGTGCCTTGAGGACACCGGCGACGCGTGCAAGCTGGAACTCACGGGACTCAAGGGCAGCCAGTGCGGCTACACCGGAGGCATCCAGGGCATTGCCCTCGAAGACACCGGTCTTGATGATGAGCTGCGGGTTGGTCTTGGCAAAATCCGTCAGGCTCTTTGCAGCTGCAACTGCGTCACCCTTGATGAAGGCAATTGCAGTAGGTCCGGCAAGCTGGCCTTCGAACGCGTCGATGCCGGCTTCCTTGGCTGCAATGCCAGTCAGGGTGTTCTTTACGACCGAGTACTTGGTGTCCTGGCCGAGCGAACGACGCAGCTCCTTGAGCTGTGCAACGGTGAGCCCGCGGTATTCGGTTAGGACAGCAGCGGTCGATTCCTTGAAATCGGTAGTGATCTCCTCGACTGCTGACACCTTTGTTGGCGTTGCCATAACCCTCCTTCCGGGGAAATAGTGCCGGTGGATCGGGTCCCGAACATAAAAAACGCCCCGGGCAGATGCACGGGGCTTCACTCTACGGACACACTAAGTTCCGGAGTGCAGTTCGTTCACCTGCGCAGGCCGCCCTATCAAGGGACTTTCGGATGTATCTCCAACCGGGTTCCACACGTGGAGGGCTGAAGGTTCAGCCTTACGGTGGGATTGAATGCACATCGACCGACGGTCTTTGGTAGTTCAAGAGTACGGGAGATTCCGGCGGGGAACAAATCCCGGCGGCGGGGCCTGCACCGGGCAACCCCCGCACGCCCCCGCTACCCCGCGGACAGCTCCTTCTGCCATTCCCCGGAGTACCCAACGGCCCGGAATCCCAGCTGTTCGTTGATCGACAGCATGTAGCGGTTCTCCTCGGCGTTCCAGGTATAGACCCGGCGCGCTTCCGGAATGGCCTGCCGCAGCTGCACCAGGTTCGCGGCCTTGAGGAGCATGCCCAGCCGGTTGCCGCGGTGGCTGCCCAGGACCAGTGTGTCGTCCTGGAAAACCACCGCAGGATTGTTCCGGAAGACCTCCAGGACGGTGTGCCCTGCCAGCTCGCCGGAGGCAACGTGCCGTACCGCCGCAACCAGCACCTCGGCGTCCATGTCGCGGGCCTTCCCTTCCGCCTCACGCACCCGCGCCCCGTCCCACGCTTCTTCCGCCAGGTCCAGTCCGCCAAGCGGCGCGTCCGTGCTCATTTTCTGCCGCAGCTGCGCGTAGGCGTCCACCAGGTGATCCGGACACGTCCCCTGCCAGAACAGCAGTTCATAGCCGGCACCCGCGGCCGACGCCGCCTGCTGCAGCGTTGCCTGCCCGGCGTCGTTGTCCGCGAGATCCAGCCGGCTCACCCGGTCCACCAGCTCCAGCCGGAAACCCAGCGCGGCCGCGAAGGCGGCTGCTGCGTCGTCCGGGATGAACGACGCCGGACCGGCTCCGGATACAGCGTCCCCGGCCAGCAGGTGGTCCGTCTCCGCCAGCAGCAGCCGGCGGTTCCCTGCTGCTGCCAGCTGTTCGGCAGCCGCATAAAGCCGGGTTCCCACACCACTGCGGCGTGCAGCCGGGGACACCACCACGTTGACGGTTGCACTGTGGAGGTTATCGGTCAGTGGAGAGTTCACCTGGGCCACTCCCACGATGCTGCCCCCGGCCCTGGCAGCCAGGAGTTCTCGGCGCCTCGTTGGAGTGCTGCGGCGGCCGGCAAGCTGCGCCTGCGGCGGACCGTAAAAGTCGTTGTTGCCCCAGAATTCCTGCTGCTGGTCGTTGAGCAGTTCGGCAACGGCCATGAAGTCCGCAGCACCCGGCGCCTCCAGGCTTGAAGGAACTTCCAGGACCTCAATGTCGATGTGTGCCATGGCACACATCCTGCCCGATGACGCGGGGATGCCGAAACGGCGGGTATTCCGCACTCCCCGGGAAACACCAAAGGGCGGCCGCAGCAAAATGCTGCGGCCGCCCTTCGAGGGAAGGCTCCCCCGGGTGCTACTGCTGACTATGCGTCGGCGAGAACCTTGGTGACGCTGGGGTCAACGCTGATGCTCGGGCCGAACGTGGTGGACACGGTCGCCTTGGAGATGTAGCGGCCCTTGGATGCCGACGGCTTGAGGCGAAGGACCTCTTCCAGAGCTGCTGCGTAGTTCTCAGCCAGCTTCTGGGCGTCGAAGGACACCTTGCCGATGATGAAGTGCAGGTTGGAGTGCTTGTCGACGCGGAAGTCGATCTTGCCACCCTTGATGTCCGTGACGGCCTTGGCCACGTTCGGGGTAACCGTACCGGTCTTCGGGTTCGGCATGAGGTTACGCGGGCCGAGCACGCGGCCCAGGCGGCCGACCTTGCCCATCATGTCCGGGGTAGCCACTGCGGCGTCGAAGTCGGTCCAGCCTGCTGCAACCTTTTCGATCATGTCGTCGGAACCAACGAAGTCGGCGCCGGCGGCGATTGCCGCTTCAGCCTTCTCGCCCGTTGCGAAAACGAGGACGCGGGCCGTCTTGCCGGTGCCGTGGGGCAGGTTGACCGTGCCGCGGACCATCTGGTCAGCCTTACGGGGGTCAACGCCCAGGCGGAATGCGACCTCAACGGTTGCGTCGAACTTGGAAGGATTGGTGTCCTTCGCCAGCTCTACAGCCTCGACCGGTGCGTACAGCTTGTCCGCATCGATCTTGGCTGCAGCTGCTTCATATGCTTTGCTGCGCTTTGCCATCTGCTTTTTCTCCTTGTGCAGTTGTGGTCTGTCGGACCGCGCCGGGCCCTGCCACGCGCCGTCGCCCGTCAGGGGCGGCGGCAGTTATGTGAATGTGAAACGAGTACGGGGACTTAGCCCTGTACCGTGATGCCCATCGAACGGGCGGTGCCGGCGATGATCTTGGCAGCTGCCTGGACATCGTTGGCGTTGAGGTCTTCCATCTTCATGGTGGCGATCTCTTCGACCTGGGCCTGGGTCAGGTTGGCAACCTTGGTGGTGTGCGGGGTTGCGGAACCCTTGGCAACACCGGCAGCCTTCTTGATCAGCTGTGCAGCCGGAGGAGTCTTCGTGATGAAGGTGAAGGAACGGTCTTCGTAGACGGTGATTTCCACCGGGATAACGTTGCCGCGCTGGGATTCCGTTGCAGCGTTGTACGCCTTGCAGAATTCCATGATGTTGACACCGTGCTGGCCAAGTGCCGGACCAATCGGAGGAGCCGGGTTGGCGGCACCTGCGTTGATCTGCAGCTTGATGAGGCCGGTGACCTTTTTCTTGGGGGCCATGAAAGGGTCCTTCTCTAAATTATGTTCCCGAGGGACAGGAGCGTCCGTCCGGGGTGGTGGCCGCCATGGCTTGGCGGCCGGACGCTGGCTGCAGGTTAAAGCGGACCTGCAGACAGCGAAATCTAAAAGCTACTGGAGCTTGGTGACCTGGCCGAAGCCGAGGGTCACAGGCGTTTCGCGCTCGAAGATGGTCACGAGGACCACCAGCTGCTGCGATTCGGGCTTGATCTCGGAGATCGTGGCCTGGAGCGTTTCGAACGGGCCTTCGTTGACCGTGACGGGCTCGCCGATCTCGAAGTCAACGGCAATGTTCGATGCCTGCTGCTGGGCGGGCTTGCCGGCCTCGGTCTTCGGGGAAACGATGGTGTGCTCGAGCATCGAGTACACCTCGGTCAGGCTCAGCGGAGTCGGGTTGTGCGCATTGCCGACGAAGCCGGTGACGCCGGGAGTGTGCCGGACAACGCCCCAGGACTCGTCGGTGAGGTTCATGCGCACCAGGACGTAGCCGGGGATGCGGACGCGGTTGACGATCTTCCGCGCGGTGTTCTTGATCTCGACGACTTCCTCCATCGGGACCTGGATTTCGAAGATATCCTCTTCCATGTCCAGCGTCTGGATGCGGGTCTCAAGGTTGGACTTCACGCGGTTTTCGTAGCCGGCGTAGGAGTGGATGACGTACCAGTCACCCTCCTGGCGGCGCAGCTTGGCCTTGAAGGCAACAGCCGGATCTTCTTCTTCGGGCTCAGCGTCTTCTGCGGAATCGGCGGCCTCTTCGGCTGCGTTTTCTTCGTCGGCCGATGCATCAACAGCAGCGGGCGCCTCGTCGACGTCGGCTGCGGCCATCTGATCCTCGGTATCCAGATCAGCGTTGTCATTGATCTGTGATTCGAGTTCTTGCTCGGACACGTAGATTCCTGCTTTCTTCTTCAGAGCACTATCGGGTTTGTCACTAGCTCATGGTCTCGGGTTCCCCTCCCCAGCGGGCGGAACCTTAGGTCTGTGGCTAGCTTTCGCCGCCGCCCGATCCGAAGATCCACAGCGCGCCCCTGCCGAAGGCAAAGTCGAGAGCCGTGACGATAAGCATCATCACCATCACAAACGCGAGGACAACGAGCGTGTACCTCAGCAGTTCCTTGCGGGTGGGGGTGACCACCTTTTTCAGCTCGGCAATCACCTGGCGCAGGAAGAGAGCGATCCCGGCGAAGAACCCGCGCTTCTTGGGCCCGCTGGAGGGGTGTCCCTTGGAGCTGCTGGCAGCTGTCTCGGTCACCTTCGCCTCACTCATCTGTGTCGGTTCACAATCGCAGCACGCGCTGGGACTGCTCATTCCATGAAGGACTGCTGAGCTGCCGGAAATGACAGTTCTGCGCAGGGCAGACAGGACTCGAACCTGCAACCTGCGGTTTTGGAGACCGCTGCGCTACCAATTGCGCCACTACCCTATGGAGGAAAATTCCCCTACCGCACCATTGTAGCCACAGCGGACGGAAGATTATTTCGCAAATCATTCCGATCGACAGGCGCAAAACAGTGTGGTGAGGTCAACCACCGAAGAACCAGTCTACGCAAACTTTGGCGTCCCGTCGAACCGGTGCCCACCGGCCCTGACGCCACCCTGGCCTGCGGGGCGGATTGGAAGCGCCTAAACTGGGGTACGCCGCCGTCGTCCGGCAGGACAGACCTTCACGGGCCCTGTCAGACCAGGACAGACGAGAGCACGTTAGCCGCCGCCACACACCAGACGGGAATCCCATGTCTTCCACCGGCCGTATTTCAGAGCGCATTGCTTCCATTGCCGAGTCCGCAACACTCGCAGTGGACGCCAAGGCCAAAGCACTCAAGGCCGCAGGACGCCCGGTCATCGGTTTCGGCGCCGGCGAACCGGACTTCCCCACCCCGGACTACATTGTCGAGGCAGCCGTGGAAGCCGCCCGCCAGCCGCGCTTCCACCGGTACTCCCCCGCAGGTGGCCTGCCCGAGCTGAAGCAGGCCATCGCGGCCAAGACCCTGCGTGATTCGGGCTACGCCGTGGATCCCGCCCAGGTCCTGGTGACCAACGGCGGCAAGCAGGCCGTGTACGAATCCTTTGCCACGCTCCTGAACCCGGGCGACGAAGTCCTTGTCCCCACCCCGTACTGGACCACGTACCCGGAGGCTATCCGGCTGGCCGGCGGTGTTCCGGTGGAGGTCTTCGCCGGGCCGGAACAGGGCTACCTGGTCACCGTCGGGCAGCTCGAGGCCGCCCGCACGGAGAGCACCAAGGTGCTGCTGTTCGTCTCGCCGTCCAACCCCACGGGCGCTGTGTACCCGCCGGAGCAGGTGGCGGAGATTGGCCGGTGGGCTGCGGAACACGGGCTCTGGGTCATCACCGATGAGATTTACGAGCACCTGACGTACGACGGCGTGCCGTTCACGTCGATTGCCACGGCCGCGCCGGAACTCGGCGACAAGGTGGTTGTGCTCAACGGCGTCGCCAAAACCTACGCCATGACCGGCTGGCGGGTGGGCTGGATGATTGCCGCGCCGGACGTCATCAAGGCAGCGACCAACCTGCAGTCCCACCTGTCGTCCAACGTGTCCAACGTGTCGCAGATGGCTGCACTGGCTGCCGTGTCGGGACCGCTCACGGCCGTGGATGACATGAAACTGGCCTTCGACCGGCGCCGCCGTGCCATGGTCACTGCCCTGAACTCCATCGACGGCATCGAATGCCCCATGCCCGAAGGTGCGTTCTACGCCTATGCCGATGTCCGGGGACTGCTCGGACGCGAATTCCCGGGCAAGGACGGTCCGGTCCGTCCGCAGACTTCCGCCGAGCTGGCTGCGCTGATCCTGGACACCGTCGAGGTTGCGGTGGTGCCGGGTGAGGCGTTCGGCCCCTCGGGCTACCTCCGCCTGTCCTACGCACTGGGCGACGAAGACCTCGCCACCGGCATGGAGCGGCTGCAGGACTTCCTCGGTAAGGGCGTGCAGGGCTCCTAGCTCCTGGCACCTGGCTACTAGTTCCTAGAGCAGGCGGCGGTCCGCGGCCCAGCGGGTGAGTTCATGGCGTGAGGAGAGCTGGAGCTTGCGCAGCACCGAGGAAACGTGGGTTTCCACTGTCTTCACCGAGATGAAGAGCTCGCGGGCCACCTCCTTGTAGCTGTAGCCGCGGGCAATCAGCCGCATGACCTCCAGCTCGCGCGCCGAGAGGCGGTCCAGCTCGTCGTCGACCGCCGCCACGCTCACTGTCCCGAAGGCGTCAAGCACGAATCCCGCCAGGCGCGGAGAGAACACCGCGTCGCCGCCGGCCACACGCAGGACGGCGTCGGAAATTTCCGGCCCGGAGATGGTCTTGGTGACGTACCCCCGGGCACCGGCCCGGATCACGGTGACGACGTCTTCGGCGGCATCCGAGACGCTCAACGCCAGGAAGCGGGTTGCCCCGAGCAGCCCTGCGCACCCTGCCAGCACCTCTGCGCCCCCGCCTCCGTTGCCGCCCGGCAGGTGGACGTCGAGGAGGACGACGGCGGGCCGCCGCGCAGTAATCGCCGCGACTGCCGTTTCCACGCTGTCCGCTTCCGCGACGACGTTGATCCGGGCATCCAGGTCCGCGCGCAGTCCGGAACGGAAAATGGCATGGTCATCGACCACGACGACGTCGATGGGCGCCAAGGGGGCAGCCGTCATTGTGCTTGTGCTCCGTTTCTCGATGCGGCAGTGCCCGGCAGGGATTTTTCATGGACTGCGCCGGTGGCTGCCGCGGCACCGGTTTTTTCGGTGGCATGGGTTTCTGCTGTGGGGCTTTCTGCTGTGGAGTTTACTGCTGTGGCGCCCGTTGCTGGCGTGCCGTTATGGCTTGCTGCCGTGCCGTTGCGGCCGGGTCCCGCGGAGCTTTCGCCGTACCCGTTGTCGGCACCCTTGAGCACCGGCAGGACCAGGCGGACCTCGGTGCCGTCCGCGGTGCTGCGGATGGCGGCATTTCCCCCGGCACGCTGCATGCGCCCGATGATCGATCCCCTCACCCCAATCCGGTCCGGCGGCACTGCGTCCAGATCGAATCCGGAACCACGGTCCCGCACAAAGACTTCCAGCTGCTCGGGCCTGCATTCGACGTAGACCGAAACCGTGCCGCCGGCATGCTGGGCTGCGTTCAGCACTGCCGCCCTGGTGGCCGAGGCGAGGGCTTCCGTCCGCTCGTCCAACTCAGCGTCCGAGACGGCCACCAGCTCAATCGGGTGCCCATAGGCGTCCTCAATTTCAGCAGCGATCCGGCGCAGGCATTCCACCAGATGGTCTTCCGCCCGTGCACGGTCGGAGTACAGCCACTGCCGCAGTTCCCGTTCCTGCGCCCGGGCGAGCCGGATCACGTCCTGCTCGGAACCTGCACGTTTCTGGATCAGGGCCAGGGTCTGCAGAACGGAATCATGCAGGTGTGCGGCAATTTCCGCGCGTTCAGTCTGCCGGATCCGTCCCGACCTCTCGGCCTCCAGATCCCGCCAGTGCTTCACCGCCCAGGGGGTAAACACCAGCGCCACACCGGCCAGCACGGCACCGGAGGCCAACAGCCCGGAGACCAGGATGTCCCAGCTCACCGCGCCGGAGACCACCACGAGCACCCCGGCGACTACGAGCAGCAGGCCTGCCGCCACACGGATCAGGCCGGAGGTACGGTCCGCGCCCGCGCTGTTCACCAACCCGGCGCGACGGCCGGCGTCGAGCTGGCTCCATGCCAGCACCGCACCGCAGGCAATTGCGGCGATCGGAAGGAACAGTCCCCAGTTCAGCTCGGCTCCCAGCCGCTGGGCAATGAATGCTGCAGCCACCAGCAGCAGCACCAGGCCCGCCGCTATCTCCCGCTGGCCGGCCTTTCCCAGCGCCCGGGCGGGGGTTGTCCCTTCCCGGAGCTGCCGCGCGTAGTTTTCGGCGATGCTGCGGGGGTTCGCCTGGACCTGCTCCTTCTTTTCCTGCTCTTCCTGTGTGGGGACCAGGATCCACAACCAGCCATAGAGTACGAGCCCGCTGCCGGCGCCAAGCACCAGCGCGGCCATGACTATCCGGGTCAGCTTCACGGGCCAGCCGAGGTGCGCGGCCAATCCGGCGCAGACGCCGGCAATCATCCGATCGCGGGGACGCACCAAGGGTTCTCTCATGGACCTATCCAAACACGTGGAAGCTTCGCCGCACCGGCCCTGACTGCAATATTTGCTGATCTTCAGGGGACGTTCAGGGGCGGGTCAGGGTAGTCCCTGATGCGGCGCGGATGCGCCGGGGGAAGACTGGATACATGAATCCTTCCCCATCCTCCGGCTCGGCATCAGACGGCCCCGCGCCTGAGGGCACCGCACCGCAGCCGTCCCCCCGTCCGGCCCCGGCAGGCAGCCATCCGGCTGGCAGCGGGCCGGCAGGCACCGGTTCCGCAGGCGGTTCCAGCAATGGCCCGCCCAGCACTGGACCGGCAGCACCCGGCGAACCCGGCACCTCCCCCACCGCTGCCCCCGGCTCCGGCGGATTCCACAGCGGCTTCCATCATTGGGTCCGCTCCCTCGGCATTGTGCGCGGCGAGGACCGCTGGTTTGGCGGAGTCGCCACGGGCCTGGCTGCCCGGACCGGACTGGATCCCGTCCTGGTCCGCGGCCTGTTTGTTGTCCTGGGTATCTTCGGCGTCGGCTTTCTGGTCTACGGCGTCGCCTGGGCCCTGCTCCCGGAACCGGACGGCAGGATCCACCTGGAAGAGGCTGCACGCGGAACCTGGACATCCGGGATGACCGGGGCACTCATTTTCGCCATCCTGGGCGTGGGCGGCCCCGGCATTCCGTTCCTCGGCTCGGAGAGCTGGTTCGGGGGCGTCATCTGGACCCTGCTCTGGATCGGCTCAGGCATCGCCTTCATCTACTGGTTCTCCACGGCGAAGGGGCGGCAGCATCTCTCCGCCCACCAACCCGCGGCGGACGGATCAGGTGCTCCCGGCACATCGCCGGGCGTACCCGGCACGGTTCCGGAAACCAGCCGAGGAGTGTCTCTTGCCAAGCCCGGCACACCCGCTGCCGGAACCGGCCCCTCTCCTGCAGGCCCGGATACTGCAGGGGCCGAGCCGGCTCCCGGAGCCGTTCCCCCCGTGGCCGCACCGGGAGCCGTACCCGCCGGGATGGTTCCCCCGCTTCCCACAGCACAGCAGCTGACCGTGCCTGCCGGGAACAAGCAGCACCCAAGTGCGGCCAAGAAGGTTCCCGGCGCGCCGGGATCCTACACAGCGGCGCTGTTCGGGGCCGCCCTGCTGGTGGGCGGCGCCATCCTGGCGCTGGACTACACCAATCTCCTTCCCCTGGGCAACCCGGTTTCCGTGGCCCTGGCAGGCGCCGCCGCAGTGTTCGGCGTCGGCATCGTCATCCTGGGCCTGGCCGGCCGGCATTCCGGCGGGATCGGCACGGCGGCGGCAGCGGCGCTTGTGGCGTCCCTCCTGACGCAGGGCAATATGGCGAACGCCAATCTGGTGGTGGCCAGCGACTCCGGCTGGACACCACAGAACGCCGCCCAAGCCAGCGGTGGATACACAGCAGTCGCCGCGAACGGGACGGTCGACCTGCGCGGGACCGAAACCTCCGGCGACTTGGAAGTGCCCGCGAGCGTAGCGGCAGGCAACCTCGCCATCCTGGTTCCCGACGATGTACCCGTGACGGTGCTCTACAGCATGGCCGCAGGAAACGTGGAAGTGAACGACGGGCTGGACCGCCAGGAGTACAGCGGACTGTGGCAGCCGGCGTCGGAACGCACCCTGAACGACGACGCCGACGGCGACCGCATCACGATCGACATCCGCGGCCTCGCGGGAAACGTACTCGTTACTACTGAAGAAAGCGATCTCTAGTCATGGAGCAGGACAGCGAGAGGGACTTCCTGGGCCGGCAATACGGCCCCGCAAGCTCCGAATCATCCGGCCAGTATGTGCCCCCGGAAACAACGGTTGCAGGTAGCGGCAGCGGGAACGGGGCATCGGGACCGCAGGACCCGAACATCGCCGGCCCGAACGTCACCGGCCCGCATGGCCGGGACCCGGTGGACAGCGGGGCGATGCCTGCGGTGGGTACCGCGGAGACGCCGGACGCTCCGGTCCGGCAGCTGCAGGTGGGTACCGTCGTGTGGGGGTTGGTCCTGACCACCCTTGCCGTCCTCCTGCTGCTGGTGAATACCGTGAACCTGTCCGTGGATCCGGTCCTGCTGGTCCTCGGCGTTACCCTGGGTGCCGGACTGGCACTGCTTGTGGGCGGGCTGGTGTCCGGAGCGCAGCGGGGCCGTTCCCACTGAGGTCCGTTCCCACTGAGTTCCCAATGAGGTTCCGCTGAGATCCGTTCCCCGCCGGGGTCCCACTGAGGTCAGTGCCCAATGGGTTCCGTTCCCACTGGCATCCGGCCCTACATCCGGGCCGCACCGGGCCGCATCCCCCTTCGGGGGGATTGCCCTGCTTCTCCACCATTAGTTATTTCGACACCAGTAGATAAGGCTTAGACCATGGAAAAATTCTTCAGCATCCTGCGCTCATCACCCGTCAAAAGGCAGCGTGGCTGGGTAGGCGGCGTCTGCGCCGGCCTGGCAGCAACTTACGGCTGGGATGTGTCCCTGGTCCGGATCGGGGTGCTCCTCAGCTTCCTTCTACCGTTCGTGGGCCTGGGCACTTACCTCGTCGCCTGGCTGCTGCTGCCGAAGTCCGACGGAACCATCCTCCTGCAGAGCCTGGTGGGCATCCGAGCTTAGCCGGGGGCGATTGGCTGGCTAGAATCAAACGCAGGACCATCCACCGCCAGCAGATCCAGGGGTAATGTCATGAAAATCGGTATCCTCACCAGTGGAGGCGACTGCCCCGGGCTGAACGCCGTCATCCGCGGTGCCGTCCTGAAAGGCATCAAAGAATACGAGGACATCGAATTTGTGGGGTTCCGCGACGGTTGGCGCGGCGTGGTCGACGGCGACATCATGGACCTTCCCCGCTCGAGCGTCCGCGGCATCTCCAAGCAGGGTGGAACGATCCTTGGGACATCCCGGACCAACCCGTTTGACGGTCCGAACGGTGGGCCGGAGAAAATCAAGGCCACACTCGAGCGTCTCGGCATCGACGCGGTGATCGCTATCGGCGGCGAGGGAACCCTGGCTGCTGCGCAGCGGCTCACGGACGCCGGGCTGAAAATCGTAGGTGTGCCCAAGACCGTGGACAACGATCTCGATGCCACCGACTACACCTTCGGCTTTGACACAGCGGTGGAGATTGCCACCGAAGCCTGCGACCGGCTGCGCACCACCGGTGAATCCCACCACCGCTGCATGGTGGCCGAAGTGATGGGCCGGCATGTCGGCTGGATTGCCCTGCATACAGGTATGGCGGCCGGCGCCCACGCCGTCCTGATTCCCGAGCACCCCGTCAGCATTGACCAGATATCCCAGTGGGTCAGCGAGGCCCGTGACCGTGGACGTGCACCGCTGGTCGTGGTGGCCGAAGGATTTGTCACCACCGACATGGAGATGCCGCATTCGGAGCGCGGCCTCGACAGTTTTGGCCGTCCGCGGCTGGGCGGGATCGGCGAACTGCTGGCCCCGGAAATCGAGGCACGGACCGGCATCGAAACCCGGGCCACGGTGCTGGGCCATATCCAGCGCGGCGGCGTGCCCACGGCCTTCGACCGGGTCCTGGCCACCCGGCTGGGCATGGCGGCAGTCGATTCGGTGGTGGACAGCCTGTGGGGAACCATGGTGGCGCTGCACGGTACGGACATAGTCCGCGTCGGCTTCGAAAAGGCCCTGGGCAACCTCAAGACCGTCCCTGAGCACCGTTACGACGAGGCAGCCATCCTCTTCGGCTAGACCGCTTTTGCGGGCAGCAGCCAGCCCCGGGAGGCAGCACAGCCGGTGGGGTTATGTCCACCTGCTGGGGTCCCATCGGCCACGACAGCACCACCGGGTGGGACCCTGTGCGGGCGGCGGCCTGGAGTCCTCACGAACCCGGTCCGTTGCCTATACCGCGGGCGTTCCTGTGCATTCACTGAGATTGTGCGGGCATCGGCAATGCGTTTGCATGGACACCCATACCGCGGTGTAGGTTGAAATGCATGAATCTGGACTCGGGAACCATCGCGATTATCCAGCTGGCCTGGTCCCGCCATCTCGGCCTGGCGGATAATGCCCTGGCGGAGAATGATGCCGGCGAACGCATCTACAGTGTCCGCGACCAGGCCGAGACAGCATACTTCCTGCGGCTTTTCGGTGCCGAGGTGTTCAGCGGCCCCGAGTGGGCTGCGGACCGTGCGCGTTCGCAAAGCGCCACCCAGCTGACCCGCCACTCCGGACTCATCCAGATGTCCATGGAACACGGAGGAAGGGCACTGGGCGCCGAGCAGCTGTTTTTCGCCGATGCGCTTCCCAGTGTGATTCCGCTGGAGGAGCTTGCAGTCTCCAACGCACCCGACCTCGCGGTAGCCCTGGAGCGGCTCTGCCCGCCGGACGACGCCGCCGAGGCGGGCCTTGCAGGCAAGGAGGAAGTTTTCATCCTGGTGGACGACTCCCTTGAGGAGCCGAAGCCCGTAGCGGGTGCCGGATACAGCATTACCGACGGAATCCTGGCGGACATGGGCGTGCTGACTGCCCCGGGCTACCGGCTGCGCGGACTCGGCAGTTACGTCAGCTCCGTGGCTTTGGAGGACGCCATGGCCGCGGGCCTGATTCCCCAGTGGCGGGCACGCCTGGACAATGTCGGAGCCGCACGAACCGCAGTGGGATCCGGTTTTATCCCCGCCGGGGTCCGTACTTCGGTGGCCCTGTCGGCCTAGCCCCTGCCCGTTAGAGCGGCCCAGGCCCTAGCCGAGCAGATCCAGCATTTCCTGCCGCTTGAAGAATCCGGCGGTGTCCCGCCCGGTGGGCGATCCGGCGTCCGGGTCCGCACCTGCTTCTGCCAGGATGCGGAAGATCTCGACATATCCCTTGAACGCGGCACCGGCCAGCGGTGTCTGGCCACGGTCATTCTGGGTGTTGACGTCTGCGCCGCGCTCCACCAGAAGTGCGGTCAGCTCCGCGTGTCCGTGGTACGAGGCGAGCATCAGGAGGTTATCCCCCGAACCGTTCGTCAGGTTTACCGGCACACCCGCGTCGAGGTAGCTGCGGATCCCCTCTGTGTCGCCTGCCCGCGCGGCATCAAACACTCTGCCGGCAAGCTCAATGACGTCGTCGTCGATCTCGGGACGGGATTCGG
This sequence comes from Arthrobacter sp. zg-Y919, assembly GCF_030142045.1. Classification (NCBI taxonomy): domain Bacteria; kingdom Bacillati; phylum Actinomycetota; class Actinomycetes; order Micrococcales; family Micrococcaceae; genus Arthrobacter; species Arthrobacter sp. zg-Y919. The sequence goes on from NZ_CP126242.1 coordinate 2,453,188, forward strand.
GGGTGCTCATGGCGCTCCTAGGTACTGTTTTTCTGGCTGTTGATCTGGAAGGAAACTGGCCTGGAAGGCTACCGCCGCGGCGTCTTCAGGAAACCGGAGGCACGTCCCACGACGGCCCCGGCGTCGGGCGCCACGATCGGTTCCTGGGCAGCGGCGTACGGTTCGCCGTCGTCGACGACGACCAGCTGCACGGACGGGTCGACGGACCGCTTCACCACAGCCAGGCCCACCGGGCCCATTTCATAGTGTGCACCGACGGAGGTCAGCGTTCCCACCTGACGCTCCCCCAGCATCACCGGACTCCCGGCCGCCGGCAGGGTGTGCTGCGAACCGTCCAGCTGCAGGAACACCAGGCGGCGGGGCGGGTGCCCCAGGTTGTGCACCCGGGCAACGGTTTCCTGGCCCTTGTAGCAGCCCTTGGCCAGGTGCACGGCGGTACGGATCAGGTCCAGCTCATGCGGAATGGTTTTTTCATCCGTTTCCGCTCCCAGCCGCGGCCGCCACGCGGCAATGCGCAGGGCTTCGGAAGCCATGGAACCGGCCAGGGTCCGTCCTGAGGCTTCGATGGCGTCCGCAAACCCGGCACGCGGAATCAGATACTCGAACCAGGGCCGCTCTAGGCCGGGGTGCGCGTCCTCGGGCACTGCGGTGTAGGCAAATCCGCCGGGCCCGATGTGCGGCCACGGGTCGGTCCAGCGCAGGTACTGCTCCCACTGCGGGACCTCGGTGGTGGCACCGGCAACAGCCCACTGATCGGTGACGTCGGCAATGTCGACCCGGAGCATAAACTTCATCCGGTTCAGCCATTCGGTCAGGCCGGGCGCTTCGGCGGACTCCACGAGCAGCCATGCGGTGCTGCCGTCGTCGATGATCCGGGCGTCGTAGTCGATCCTGCCCTGCACGCTGAGGAGCAGCAGTTCGGAACTCACGCCGGGCTGCAGATCCGCAACCTGCTGGGAGGACAGGGTGTTCAGCCAGCTGAGCCGGTCCGGCCCGCTGACCGTGACGACACCCCGGAAGGAAAGGTCGACGACGGCGGTTCCGCGGGCCAGGGCACGCTGTTCACGCAGGGGGTCACCGTAGTGGGAGGCCGTGCCGGCGTCGAGTCCACCGGCTTCAACTGCGCCGTGGCGGGAAAGCAGGGGGCTGGAATACGTCATAACAGGTGCAACGTCCTAGCGGCGCGGGCCTATTCCGCTCTAAACGGTCTTTTTCAGGATGGCGGAGGCGTGGGCCTTGAGCGCTTCGCCCTCGGAGGCAACATCCCAGCGCCAGTAAAGATCACCGTTGACCAGCCCGTAGATGCGGGTGGCTGCGGAGTATTCCTTGGAGTTCACGCCGCGCATCACCAGATCGGTGGTGAGCTGGATCTGTGGTCCCTTGATCTGGCCGTAGTAGAGCTCCGCGATGCCGCCGGGATGCACAATCGTGGCGGTGATGTCGAAGCCGCCGGCATCGTTGCGCAGGTCTTCGACCTCGTCGGCGCTGCGCAGTGCCGGCACAATGTCCGCCGGGACCAGACCGGGACCGCCGTCGGCGTCGTTGAGGGGGCGGTCAAGGGCCCAGAAGCCCGTTTCCACGGCCAACGGCCGAAGCCTGGTGCCCTGCTCATCGGTGAGCCAGCTTTCCGCGGTGTACTGCAGGTAGGGCAGGCCGTTCTGGGTGAACGTGACCTTCTGGGTGAAGTACTCCGAGTCCGCCTCGCCTTCACCCAGCCGTCCGGAACCTTCCCAGGTGCCGAGCAGCCAGGACAGGGGTACCAGTTCCGGGGTCAGATCGGTGGGGATCTCCATTGGCATGGTGGAACCTGTCCTTCGGTATGACGGGGGCTGGTACTGGAGGCGGTGCCGCTGACTCCCGGCCGGTGCGTTTCCGGCCTGGATGACTAGGCCTGGGTTACTTCTGGCCCTTGTACAGGCGGGAGATGACCAGGGCAGCGAATCCGGCCATCGCCAGGCCGGTGATACCCAGCAGGGCAATAAAGAAAATTTCGAGAGCAACCATGGCTACATCCTAACGCGCGGGAGGAACAGTTTCCTTCCCGCCATTCGATCACGACAGGCACCCGCAGACAAAAAATGATTTCGGGTAAACCACCCGGAACAACGCAGCGGACCGCTGGAAGGCGGTGAAGTCCGGTGAAGTCCGGTGAGGCGGTGAACTCAGGAAACGAGGAGCCGTCCGAGGAAGTAGATCACGGAGCCCAGCACAAGGACCGGGGCCAGGCCCAGGGCAAGCCGTCCCGCAGCATTGGAATTGTCGGCCCGGGAGAGCGCCAGCCTGCGGAAGGCCATTACGACGGCGGCAACCACCACGCCGCTGAAGGCCGCTGCCAGCCAGGGCACGCCGGCCGACGCCAGGGCAACCAGCGCTGCGGTCAGCCCGCCGGCGAACAGACCCAGGGGGGCTGCCATCCGGTCCGGAAGCGGGATCAGTGACACGGCAACGGCTGCGAGCGCGGCACTGCCCGTCATCGTCAGCAGTGCGGGATCGCCGTCGGTGCCGGCCAAACGGTCTGCCGCCACCCAGCCGGAGCCCAGGGCGGCGACAAGCACGCCGGAGATGATGCCGACGATGGATTCGAGCCGGTGTGCCTGCCCGGTGCCGCGGAGCAGCTGGATCAGGAACACGGCCCCCACGCCGACGGCGACGGCTGCAGGCAGCCAGGTCAGCATTGCGGCGGCGGGCGCGAAGTAGGCTGCCGCCACGGCGGCTGCGCCCACCAGTGCCAGGACCCCGCCCTGTGTCTTACGGGCGGGCACCCCTATCAGGTGCGGCCAGCACACGCCGCCCAGGACGGCGGCCACACCGCTTATTACGGCCACGACAGGTACGGACACGTACGAAGCGGTCACGATACCGATAATGGCAAGCGCCGCCGGCACCGCTAAGCTCCAAAGTTTCACCCTAGTTATCCTGCCTTATTACGGCGTCCAGAAGAAAAGCGACAGGCCTGAAACGTGGATGGGTATACTTTCGATCACTTCAAGCCAAGCAGATCGGCGAAGATTGTGCCCAATGGTGTGCGCCCAACATTCGGAGGACCTATGTCGCACATATTGCTGCTTACCAACAGTTCCGGTTCTTCTATTAACGTCCTGCCGGCCTTGGAGCTCCTGAACCACAAGGTCCATGTGGTTCCAGCGGAGCCCACTGCCCTGCTGGATACCGACCCCAGTGACGTCATCCTGGTGGATGCCCGCAAGGACCTCGTTGGTGCCCGCTCCCTGACCCAGCTGCTGAAGGCCACCGGACTGGACACCCCGCTCCTGCTCATCCTGACCGAGGGCGGCATGGCCGCCGTCGCCCCCAACTGGCTGGCTGATGACGTCATCCTGGATTCCGCCGGCCCCGCCGAGCTGGAAGCACGCCTGCGCCTGGCATCTGCCCGGGGCGCCGGCGCGGCGGAGGCTCCGTCCACCGAGATCAGGGCCTCCGGCGTTGTCATTGACGAGGCCAGCTACACCGCCCGCGTGAACGGCACGGCACTGAATCTGACCTATAAGGAATTCGAACTGCTTAAATACCTGGCCCAGCATCCGGGCCGGGTATTCACACGGGACCAGCTGCTCCACGAAGTATGGGGCTACGACTACTACGGCGGCACCCGGACCGTGGACGTGCACGTGCGGCGGCTGCGGGCCAAGCTGGGGCCGGACCACGAGACGCTCATCGGCACAGTGCGCAACGTCGGCTACCGGTTCACCAGGTCCCGTGCCGAAAGTACCGCTCCCGCCGGCCAGGACGCCTGACGCCGGACCTGCTTCCGGCGCCCTGCCCTGCGTAGCGGCACCAGCCGCGCTAGGCTTTCGGAATGAGTGAAGAACCGCAGACAGCCTGGCCCGTAGTCGAGACCCGTGGGACGCCGGAGCCCGCAGCCCTCGCCGACATCCTGCAACTGGTCTCCGCTGCGCAGGATGCGGACGGCAATCCGCCCCTGTCCGAGCAGACGCTCGTGGACCTGCGCTCCCCCGATGCTGATCCGGACATGCTCTCCGTCTTCACCACGTATGCCAATGACACTGACACCGACAGCGGGCAGTGGCTGGCCGGCGTTGCCGTCGTGGTTTCCGCATCTCCGCAGGATCCGGGGGTGCTGGAACTGGTAGTGCATCCGAACTACCGCAGCCAGGGAGTGGGCACCGCCCTCGCCGCAGCTGTCCAGGATGCGGTTCGGGAGTCCCCGTCCGACGGCGCCCGCAGGCCCTCCGCCTGGTCGCACGGCAACCATGAAGCCGCCGTGGAGCTGGCTTCCCGCTTTGGCTACCGCCCGGTCCGTGACCTGTGGAAAATGCGCCTCAGCCGGTCCAATGCCTCCCTCCCCGAAGCACAGTTCCCCGCCGGCGTGTCGCTGCGCGCCTTTGAACCCGGCCGTGACGAGCGTGCCTGGCTGGACGTCAATGCCGCCGCTTTCGCCCACCACCCGGAACAGGGCTCCATGAGCCTTTCCGACCTGCAGGCCCGCATGGCCGAGGACTGGTTTGATCCGGCCGGCTTCCTCCTGGCCGTGGATGAAGAGGGGAAGATCCTCGGGTTCCACTGGACCAAGGTCCACCCCGGCACCGGTGGCCATCCCGGCATCGGCGAGGTCTACGTGGTGGGTGTCAGCCCTGAAGCGCAGGGCAAGGGGCTGGGCAAGGCCCTGACCGTCGCCGGCATCGAGCACCTTCATGGCGCCGGTCTTGACGCGGTGATGCTGTACGTCGACGCGGATAATTCCGCCGCCGTCGCCCTGTACCGCAGGCTCGGGTTCGTCCGCTGGGACCAGGACGTGATGTACGCACCCGCATAGGGTACGCAGCTTGTAATGTTGTTTGCAGGGCCAGGCGGCCCGCCCGTACCGCCTGCCCTGATCCGCCGCCAGCACCTCAGGAGACACTATGAGTTTCGATACCGACGCCGAGCCCCGGTCGACCTTTGGGTCTGCGGAGGCCATGTCGGCGCCTCGGGCCACGCAGGACCGCATCGACATCCCGGACTTCGGTCCGGCGTTGGTTCCCAGCGGAGACATTTCCCCGGAACGGTTCCTGGACCGGGAGATCAGCTGGCTGCACTTCAATGCCAGGGTCCTGGAGCTTGCTGAAGACCCGGAGCTGTACCTGCTGGAGCGGGTGAGCTTCCTGTCCATCTTCGCTTCCAACCTCGATGAGTTCTTTATGGTCCGGGTTGCCGGACTCAAGCGCCGCATCGCCACCGGACTGGCGGTGCCCTCCGCCGCGGGCATGAGCCCGATCGAGCAACTCGAAGAAATCGTTGCCGCCGGCTACCAGCTGCAGCAGCGCCATGCGGACGTCTTCGCCCGCCAGATCCGGCCCGCCCTGGCGGAAGAGCAGATTTACCTGGTCAGCTGGGACGAGCTCGACGATGCCGCCAAGGCAAGCCTGCACAAGCAGTTCGCGGCGAAGGTCTTCCCCATCCTGACTCCCCTGGCCGTGGACCCGGCCCACCCCTTCCCCTACATTTCCGGGCTTTCCCTCAACCTCGCCGTCGTGGTGCGGAACCCGGTCAGCGGTAAGGAATTCTTTGCCCGCGTCAAGGTTCCGGACCAGCTCCCCCGGCTGATTTCCGTGGACGGTCCCCGCGCCGGCAACGTCGCCGGCCGCACCGCACGGTTCATTACGCTCGAAGACGTGATTGCCCAGCACCTGGACCAGCTCTTCCCCGGCATGGATGTCATTGAGCATTACACCTTCCGCGTCACCCGTAACGAAGACCTCGAGGTGGAGGAGGACGACGCCGAGAACCTCCTGCAGGCCCTGGAAAAGGAGCTGCTGCGCCGCCGGTTCGGACCGCCCGTCAGGCTCGAGGTCACCCCGGAAATGAACCCGAACATCCGGGAGCTCCTCGAACGCGAACTCGGGGTGGAATCGGACGAGGTCTACGTCCTGCCCGCACCGCTGGACCTGCGCGGCCTCTCCGGCATCAGCAGGATCGACCGGCCGGACCTGCACTACCCCAAGCAGGTGCCGCACACGAACCGGCACCTGAAGGAATCCGAGACGTCCAAGCCGGCGAACGTGTTCGCCGCCATGCGGCGCCGGGACATCCTGCTGCACCACCCGTACGATTCCTTCTCCACGTCCACGCAGGCATTCCTGGAGCAGGCTGCCGCCGACCCGCGCGTACAGGCCATCAAGCAGACCCTGTACCGCACCTCCGGCGACTCCCCCATCGTGGACGCACTGATCGATGCGGCCGAGGCAGGCAAGCAGGTCCTGGCCCTGGTGGAAATCAAGGCCCGGTTCGATGAGCAGGCGAATATCTCCTGGGCGCGCAAGCTCGAGCAGGCCGGCGTGCACGTGGTCTACGGCATTGTGGGCCTGAAGACGCACTGCAAGCTGTCCCTGGTGGTCCGGCAGGAAGTGGACGGCCTGCGCCGCTACTGCCACATCGGCACCGGCAACTACCATCCGCGTACTGCCCGCTACTACGAGGACCTGGGCCTGCTGACGGCCAATGAACAGGTGGGTGAAGACCTCACGAAGCTCTTCAACCAGCTGTCCGGGTACGCGCCGAAGTCCACGTTCAAGCGCCTGCTCGTGGCGCCCCGTTCCGTCCGGTCCGGGCTGATTGACCGGATTGAACGGGAGATCGCCAACAAGAAGGCCGGCTTGAACGCCCGGGTGATCATCAAGGTCAACTCGATGGTGGATGAGGCAATCATTGACTCGCTGTACCGTGCCTCCCAGGCCGGGGTGCAGGTGGACGTGATCGTGCGCGGCATCTGCTCCGTGCGTCCCGGCGTGCCCGGCCTCAGCGAGAACATCACCGTACGCTCGGTACTGGGCCGTTTCCTGGAACACTCCCGCGTCTTCGCCTTTGCCAATGGCGGGGACCCGGTGGTCTTCATCGGGTCGGCCGACATGATGCACCGGAACCTGGACCGGAGGGTCGAAGCCCTGGTGCAGCTGGTCTCCCGGGACGACATTGCCGATCTGGTGGCTTTGATGGACCGGTACATGGATCCGGGCACGGCCAGCTGGCACCTGGACCCGGAAGGCACCTGGATCCGCCACCACAAGGATGAGGAAGGCAACCCGCTGCAGGACGTCCAGTCCTGGCTGCTGGCCTCCCGTTCCCGCCAGCGCTCGGTGTCCCGCCGCTGATGGAGGCAATCCAGGCTGCCGCCGCAGCGCCGCAGGAGGACGCCCCCGTCAAGGTAGTCGCTGCAGGGGCGTTGTGCTGGCGGGAACGCGACGGCAAGCTGCAGGTCCTGATAATCCACCGCCCCCGCTACGACGACTGGTCCTGGCCCAAGGGCAAGCTCGACGAAGGCGAAACCACGCCGGAGTGCGCGGTGCGTGAAGTCCGGGAGGAAGTGGGCATCCGGATCAGCCTGGGCATTCCGCTGCCGTCAACGGTCTACCCGGTGGCATCGGGCCTCAAGATGGTCCATTACTGGGCGTCCCGGGTGGACTCTGACAAGCCCCGGCCGGACGGCAAGGAAGTGGACGGGACGCGCTGGTGCAGCCCGGAGGAAGCCGCTGAGGCACTCACCAATCCCACGGACAAACTTCCGCTCGAGGAACTGGTCCTGGCCCACAGCGAACAGCGGCTGCGGACTTGGCCGCTGATCATTGTGCGGCATGCCAAAGCGAAGCCCCGTTCCGCGTGGACGCGGGCCGAGGGCGAACGGCCGTTGGTGGCCACGGGGCTGCGGCAGGCGATGGCCGTGTCCCGGCTGCTGGTGGCGTGGCGGCCCAAACGGGTGGTCTCCAGTCCCTGGGTGCGCTGCGTGCAGACCGTACGGCCCTATGTGAAGGGCGAAGGCGCGAAGTTCAAGACCGTGGACGCGCTTACCGAGCACAGTGCCAAGCGCAAGCCCGCCAAGGCCCGCAACACTGTGGAGGGCCTGTTCGACAAGGCAAAGCCGGTTGCGGTGTGCACGCACCGTCCGGTGCTGCCCTTGGTCTTCGACGTGCTGGCCGGCCATATGCCCGCGGAGATGGCCGCCGGGCTGCCCGCCAAGGATCCGTACCTGGCTCCCGGCGAATCGATCATCTGCCAGGTCAGCAGCGCAGATATTGGCCGGATCGTGTCACTGGAAAAATACCGGGCCTTCGACGACTGACTCCAGACTGACCCCAGTCCAGCGGCGCCGCCCCGGCGCCCTGCCGGCCGGTGTGGCCCGCGTCGCAGTGCCGCTGCCGCCGGGCCGACCTGAACTAGACTGGCCCCGTGAGCATTCCTACCCCGTATGAAGACCTGCTGCGCGACGTCATGGCCAACGGCACGCAGAAGTCGGACCGCACCGGAACCGGCACGCGCAGCGTGTTCGGCCGCCAGATGCGCTTTGACCTGAGCGAGTCCTTTCCGCTGATCACCACCAAGCGGGTGCATTTCAAGTCCGTCGCCCTCGAACTGCTCTGGTTCCTGCGCGGTGACTCCAACGTCCGCTGGCTGCAGGAGCAGGGCGTGAGCATCTGGGACGAATGGGCGGACGAAGACGGCGAGCTAGGTCCCGTCTACGGCGTCCAGTGGCGCTCCTGGCCCACCCCCGACGGCGGACACATCGACCAGATTGAAAAGCTGGTGGAAGGTATCCGGAAGAACCCGGATTCCCGCCGCCACATCGTGACGGCCTGGAACCCCGCCGAGGTGGAAAACATGGCCCTGCCGCCGTGCCACGCCCTGTTCCAGTTCTACGTGGCGGACGGGAAGCTGTCCTGCCAGCTGTACCAGCGGTCGGCGGACACCTTCCTCGGGGTCCCGTTCAACATTGCGTCCTACGCGCTCCTCACCCTCATGGTGGCCCAGCAGACGGGGCTGGAACCGGGCGAATTCGTCTGGAGCGGCGGCGACGTCCACATCTACGACAACCATGTGGACCAGGTCCGCGAGCAGCTCAGCCGGGAGCCCTACCCGTACCCGAAGCTGCGCATCCGCCGCACTCCGGACAGCATTTTCGATTACACCCTGGAGGACTTCGAGGTCCTCGATTACCGGCACCACCCCGGTATCAAAGCTCCTATCGCTGTGTGAGAGGACCACAATGACCGACTCCCGTCCCGAAACACCCGTTACTGCTCCGCCCGGAGTAACCCGCTACTTTCCGGCAGGCGCAGGAACCGGTGAGGGTGCGGACCTGCACCAGGTGCTCCGGGAACGCGGCACGGTGCCCGCCGGTGAACCCTTCATCGGCATGGTGTGGGCGCAGACCGTTGACGGCGTAATCGGACGCGACGGCGGCATGCCGTGGCACCTGCCCGAAGACATGGCGCATTTCAAGGCAACTACGTCGGGACACCCGGTCATCATGGGCCGCCGCACCTGGGAGTCCTTCCCGGCTGCATACCGTCCGCTCCCCGGCCGGACGAACATCATTGTGTCCTCCAGCGCCCAGCTGCGCGGCGATGCAGCGGAGGCCGGCGCCGTCGTCGTTGGCTCGCTGACGGAGGCCCTGGCCGTGGCGGGCACCAGCCCCGCCAGCGGGGAAACCTGGATCATCGGCGGCGCCCAGCTGTATGAAGCGGCAGTCTCCTTAGCCCATGCAGCGGTAGTGACCGTCATCAACACTGAAACCCAGGGCGACACCTTCGCTCCGCTGCTGGGCACGGACTGGACGTTTGCCGGTGTGAGCCCCGCCGCAGGCTGGTACACCGCAGCCAACGGAACCCAGTACCGGATCGCCCTGTGGACCCGCGACCGTGATCTGGACGACGGTGACGGAAACAACCACGACGCAGGCGCACCGCTGGCCTAAAGTGGAAGCCATGACTTCTTCCTCCATTTCTTCTGCGGGTGTTCCCACTGCAGGCTTCATCGGCTGGCGCGGCATGGTTGGTTCCGTCCTGATGCAGCGCATGCAGGACGAAGGCGACTTTGACCTGATCAACCCCGTGTTCTTCTCGACCTCCAACGCCGGCGGCGCCGCGCCCTCCTTCGCTGCGGGGGCGGGACCGCTGCAGGATGCGTACGACGTCGATGCGCTGGCCAAGCTGCCGATCATCGTCACCGCCCAGGGCGGGGACTACACGGCGGAAGTCTTCCCCAAGCTGCGCGGGGCCGGCTGGGACGGCATCTGGATCGACGCCGCTTCCACGCTGCGCATGGAGGACGACGCGATCATCGTGTTGGACCCGGTGAACCGCGACGTGATCGACGCCGGCCTGGCCCGCGGCGTGAAGAACTTTGTCGGTGGCAACTGCACCGTGTCCTGCATGCTGATGGGGCTCGGCGGGCTGTTCCGCAACGGCCTGGTCGAGTGGGGCACCTCCATGACCTACCAGGCAGCCTCCGGCGGCGGAGCCCGGCACATGCGCGAGCTGCTCAACCAGTTCGGTGCGTTGAACGCCGCCGTGGCACCCAACCTGGCCGATCCGGCGTCGGCCATCCTCGAAATTGACCGCGCCGTCCTGGCGCAGCAGCGGAACCCGTCCATGGACTCCTCCCAGTTCGGGGTGCCCCTGGCAGGATCCGTCATCCCATGGATCGATGCGGATCTGGGCAACGGCATGTCGAAGGAAGAGTGGAAGGGCGGTGCGGAGACCAATAAGATCCTGGGCCGCGGCGACTCCGGCCGGATACCGTTCGACGGCCTCTGTGTCCGGATCGGTGCCATGCGTTCCCACTCGCAGGCCCTGACCCTGAAGTTGACCGAAGACCTCTCCGTGGCCGAAATCGAGAAGATCATCGACGCGGACAACGAGTGGTCCAAGGTGGTGCCCAACACCAAGGAAGCAACCATGGCGGGGCTGACCCCGGTGGCGGTCACCGGCACGCTGGACATCCCGGTGGGACGCATCCGCAAACTGGAAATGGGCCCGGAGTACATCAGCGCCTTCACCATCGGCGACCAGCTGCTCTGGGGCGCCGCCGAACCGCTGCGCCGGATGCTGCGGATCGCCACCGGCAACCTCTGATTTCGGTTCCCGTCCCGGGTCCGCTCCGGGTCCGCTCCGCTGGAGCGGACCCGGACTGCGTTAAAAGTGAGCTCTCAACCTCCGTCCGACAAAACTGTCAGTGCCGGATGGCAAGGTGTGCGCATGGAGCAGCAAAGCGTGGATTCGATCCTTAACACCTTCTTCGCCTTCAGCTGTGCCGGCAAGCAGGTGCCCACCCGGGCACGCTACCTCCGCGTAGCCCTGCAGCTGCGGCAGTACCTCGAGGCCGAGGGCCCGCGCATCCTAGGCGAGGAGGACACAGCACTGCTGGCGCTTGAACGGTCGCTGGAACCGGAGGCAGCCTTTGCCCGGCTGTTCGGGGCACACGAGCTCGCCTACGCGCTCAGTGGTTTCCTCGAGCCGGAGTGGCTGCTGCCGGACCTGCAGGACCGGCGCACCCAGGTAGCCCTGACGCCGCGGCTCATCCAGTGGCTGTGCAACAGCGCCCTGCTGGACGCGCGCCGGGACAGCCCCGCTATCCGGAGTGCGCGGGCAGCCGCAGCACAGGCACGGAAGGGACCTGCACGGAAAGGACCTGCGAACGCTCCCCCACATCCACCGTGGGAGGCAGGGGACGCAGCCCCGGCTTCGTAGCGCTGGTCCGCCGGCGTCGGCTACATCGTTACAGCGTGCAGTTCACCAGGAGGGGCTCGGGGTGGAGCCGGATACCGAAGGCCTTCTCCACGCCGGAGGCCACTGCACGGGCAACCACCAGCAGGTCTTCGGCGGTGGCGTCCCCGCGGTTGGTGACGGCGAGGGTGTGCTTGGTGGACAGCGCCGCCCGCCCCCCGGTGCCATCCTCGGGTGCCAGGCCGAATCCCTTCCGGAAACCGGCGTGGCTGATGAGCCAGGCGGCGCTGAGTTTCACCTTGCCCGGCTCCGCGACCGGGTAGCGGGGTGCATCGGGGGGCAATGCGGCTGCCGTTGCCTCATCAACAATGGGGTTCGTGAAGAACGAGCCGGTGCTGTACGTATCCGGGTCCGATGCATCCAGGACCATGCCCTTGCCCGCCCGCAGCCGCAGCACCTCGCGGCGCACGTCCACGGCGCCGGCACGTTCGCCGATGTCCACGCCCAGGGCGCCGGCAAGCTCGGCGTAACGGACCGGAGCGCTGGTGGAGCCCTTGGAGAGGGCAAACTCGACGGTCAGCACTACATACCGGGGCGAGCCGTTGACCGTGCTGCGCTTGAGCACCGAGTCCCGGTATCCGAATCCCAGCTCTGCAGTGGAGAATTCCACCACCGTGCGTTCCCGGCGGTCCCAGGCCCGCACGGAGGTGATGGACTGGGACACGTCGGCGCCGTAGGCACCCACGTTCTGCACCGGCGTCGCACCCGCCAGCCCGGGAATGCCGGAGAGTGCCTCCAGCCCGGAATACCCTTCCGCCAGGGTGTGGGCGACCAGTTCGTCCCATGGATGCCCGGCCTCGGCGCGCAGGACGGCGGTTCCGTCCCCGGTCTCCCGGAGGTCCAGACCTCGGCTCGCAACGTGGATGACGGCGCCGTCGAACCCTTCGTCGGAGATCAACAGGTTTGAGCCGCCGCCGATGATCAGCAGGGGCTCTCCTGCCTCATCCGCGGCACGGACGGCAATGATCAGTTCGTCTTCGGTTTCCGCTTCGAGGTAGCGGCGGGCGGGGCCGCCCACGCGTGCGGTGGTCAGGGACGCCAGCGGCATCCGGGTCAAAGCTGTCACCAGACCCGCACCACTGCCTGCGCCTTGACCAGCACTTTCTGGCCGTTGAATGTCACCGTGAGGTCAACGCGTGCGGTCGAATTGTCCGCGTCAAGGGCACCGATCACGCCGGTGACCTCCACGACCGCACCGGGGGCGCCGTCGACGTCCTCCACCAGGACGGGCCGGGTGAAGCGCGTCTGGTAGTCGATCACTGCTCCGGGGTCCCCGATCCAGTCGCTCACCAGCTGGACGGCCGTGCCCATGGTGAACATGCCGTGTGCAATGACGCCGGGCAGTTCCACGTCGCGGGCGAAGCGCTCGTTCCAGTGGATGGGGTTGAAGTCGCCGGAGGCCCCGGCGTAGCGGACCAGGTCGGCGCGGGAGATTTCCAGCGCCGCCGAACCGATCTCAGCGCCCTTGGACAGCTCACTCAATGCAATGGACATGGCGGCTACTGCCCCTCTCCGCGGACGAGGATGGATGAAAGGGTGGTGGCGACCTGCTCGCCTTCCGTGGTGGAGATTTCCGCGCGGGTGGTGATCAGGGCGCCGTCGCCCATGGCCCGGACAGCGTCCACGTGCAGCTCAGCGACGAGTTCGTCTCCGGCCACGATGGGACGGTGGTGGGTGAAGCGCTGGTCGGCGTGGACCACCCGGGAGAAGTCGATGCCGGCGTCGGGATCGGCGACCAGCAGCGCGTCGGCCCGCTGGGCCACGATAATGGCGAAGGTGGGCGGCGCCACGAGGTCCGCGTACCCCAGTTCCCGGGCGTGGGCGACGTCGAAGTGGGCCGGGTTGGTGGCCTTCACTGCAGTGGCGAATTCGCGGATCTTTTCACGGCCCACGGAGTATGCCTCCCCTGCCGGATAGGTACGTCCCAGGAGTTCGGGGTTAATGCTCACTTGTTGCCCTCCATGCCCTTGATGCGGCGCCGGGTGTCCCTGGCGCGGACCACCATACCGCTCAGGTGCGTGCTCAGGCCCACCACGATCAGGGGCAGGGCGATGTACATCAGGACCTGGTTGTCCAGGACTGCGCCCAGAAGCACCAGCAGCACCCCGGCGCCGCTGATCGCCAGGGCGCTCACGACAAGTTTCCGGTACAGGGGCGAGCCGGTTTCCCAGGGGGTATTTAGCATGTCTTCAGAATACAGGGGCGGCCGGGGCCGCCCCGAACCGTCCTGCGGTGCGGGTCCGGGCTAGAACAACGCGGCCTGCAGTGCCGGGACCGCGGTCCGGAAGGGACCGAACTCCAGCCTTCTGCCCTTCAGCCGGGAAAGGTCCGCTGCGAACAGCGTTTCCTCGCCGTCCACCCGCACCAGTGCGGTGGCGCCCAGCACCGCCTCAATGACCATGCCGTGCTCGCCTGTGCCGGGGTCGCACGGATACAGTTCACACGCTGTTTCCAGGACGGTGGCGAACTGGGCCGGCGGGTGCCAGGCCTCATCGGCTATCCGGAAGCCGGTGATCCCCACATCCGGCAGCATGGCCCGCACTGCACCGGCAGCCTCGGCATTGCGGGCGTCCAGTTCCCCGGCGGGCAACGGCCGGGTCAGCGCGGATGTCTTGGTTCCTGCCCGGACTGCCTGCTGGAGCCCGACGACGGCCGTGACGGCGTCTTCGAGCACCCGTACCGTCAGTCCGTCCCCGGCACGGGCAACGTAGCG